>CAYYOT010000028.1:0-52675 GCA_964473255.1 uncultured Myxococcales bacterium
AGAGGCTGCCGTTCGACTCGAGGGGATTGGCCCCGAGCATCAGCAGGTAGGCGGCATCCGAGATCACCGCTTGTCGGTCGTACTTCTCTTGGGCCTCGGTATCCGCTCGGCGAGCGGCGGCCGATACCCGGGCTGCGAGCTCATCGGGAACGGGCTCACCGTTCATGCGGAGTGCTTCGAGTTCGGGCCTCAGCGCGTTCAACACGACTTCCAGCGGTGCGTCGGGCATCCGACCGAGGTCCCGGGCCATCTCGATCCATCGCTCGGTCAGGGCCCCGAAATTCTCGGGCGGCAACGCCGGCCGCAGGAACGTCAGGATCTCTTCCAGCTCGTTGAAGACGTACACGCGCGCAGCGAAGCTCGCCGCGCCCCCCTTCAGAAGCGCGTCGAGGTATGGCTGAGGGGCGGCGCGAACCGCGGTCGCCGTCGGCCCTACCTCCTCCGCTCCGCTCGCCATCGCCGCCGCCGAGGAGAGCAGGTTCCCCGAGAGCAAGGCCGACTCGTCGGCGAGGTCCGCGGGCACGGCATCGGCGATGCCCTTCTTGGCCGCCAGTAGGTCTTCGCCAGATCGCGCCAGCTCTGGCGCCTGCATCCAGGAGAAATACGCGAGGAGCGACCAGTCCGCCGGAGTGGCTTTGCCTTCGAGGGCGAGATCGATCGTTTCGTCGATCGGACGCGAGGCCGCGATCGCGGCCTTGAAGGACTCGATGAATGCGGTCAGATCGACCACGCCCAAAAACCGCATCAGCTCGGTTCGGTCGGGTGAAAGCAGGAGCAGCGTCGGATAGCCGGCCGAGGCCAGGCGCTCGCCCCACACCTGGGCCTCCGGAGTGTCGCCGTCGAGGTAGACGGGAACGACGTTGGACATCAGGTCCAAGAACTCCGGTCGGGTGAACACGTGCCGCTTGATCTCGTTACAGGGCGGACACCACACCGCGCCCCAGTACAGAAACACCGGTTTGTCGGCCGCGCGCGCCGCGGCGAACGCTTCCTCGACCGTGCCCTCGAACCAGGGGACGACCACGTGTCCGGTCGTGGCCGGACCTTTCGGTCCGAGTGTGGCCGGACCCTTCGGTCTGACTGTGGTCGGACTCTTCGGTCCGGTTGTCGCTTCGTGCGCGGCGGAGGACGGGGCCGGCGAGGGCGGCGTGTCCACCTTCGGCGAAGGCGGCTCGGCCTTCGTGCAGGCTAGTGGGAAAGCGGCGGTCAGCATGGCGGCCATGCAGCGATGACGAAGGCGCATGAAGGTCCCTGCTCTTGCAGCCAAACCTGCCGAACCGCCCGTCGTCGAGTCCAATCTCGTGGGAACTGTTCCGCTGGACAGGCGCGACCGGTGCTAGGGTTCCGTCGAGGTCGTCATGAGCGTGGAATTCGACGGCGAGCGCATCCGCATCCGGGGAACGGTTCAGGGCGTCGGCTTTCGGCCCGCCGTGGCCCGCGTCGCCCGACGCCTCGGGCTTCGTGGCTACGTACGAAACGACGCCGACGGCGTGGAGATCGGACTGGTCGGCCCGGCGGACGAAACCTCCGCGTTTCTCGACGCCTTCATGAGCGAGCTTCCGCCGCTGGCTCGGGTCGATGAGGTCCACAGAACTCCGGCTGCCGACCTCGGCGTCTTTGATGGCTTTTCCATCGTCGCCAGTGAGGGAGGTGCCCCGCGAACCGACGTGCCGCCCGATGCCGCGATGTGCGACGCCTGCTGGGACGAGGTGCGTGCGCCGGGAGGCCGGCGGAGCGGCTACCCGTTCACGACGTGTACGCACTGCGGGCCGCGGTTCAGCATCGCCACCCGGATCCCCTTCGACCGGGACGCGACGACGATGGTTCGCTTCCCCCTCTGCGAGGCGTGCGCCGTCGAATACTCGGACGACGGCGACCGACGCTTTCACGCGCAAGCCGTCGCTTGTCCGGTCTGCGGGCCACGGCTCTGGGTCGAATCCCCTTCGGGCCTCACCGTGCCCGATGGCGACCCCATCCGTGCCGTGGCTCAGCTCCTCGCGCAGGGCCACGTCGTCGCCGTGAAGGGGCTCGGCGGATTCCACCTGTGCGTCGACGCCACCAACCCCGACGCGGTCGCGCGGCTCCGGGCGCGCAAACGTCGACCGGCCAAGCCCTTCGCGCTGATGGCCGTCGGTCTCGAGGCCATCGAACGATACGTGCACGTGGCGCCCGCAGAGCGCGTTGCGCTCGAAAGCGCCGAGGCCCCGATCGTCCTTCTCGAGCGCCGCGACGTCGACGACGGGCGCGTAGGCGTGGCCCCGGGCCAGACGACGCTCGGTTTCATGCTGCCCTACACGCCGCTGCACAAGCTGCTGATGGAAGAGCTCCCCTTCGTCATCGTCTGCACGAGCGGAAACCGCAGCGAGGAGCCGCAGTGCATCGATGACGACGCCGCCCGCGAGCAGCTTTCCGCGATCGCCGACGCGTTTCTCTTTCACGATCGACCGATCCGAAATCGCGTCGACGACTCGGTCGTCCGCTTCACCGCCGGCGCCGCGCGGGCGGTTCGGCGCGCTCGCGGATACGCGCCCACGTCGGTGCGTCTTCCGCCGGGATTCGAAGGCGCGCCCAAGGTGTTTGCCGCCGGACCCCATCTGAAGGCCACGTTCTGCTTGGCCGACGATCGGCGCGCCGTGCTCTCGCCTCACTTGGGCGATCTCGACGACGTTCGCGCCTTCGATGCGTACCAGGACACGTTCGCGCTGATGAGCGATCTCTATCGCCACGAACCGGAGCTCGTAGCCGTCGATCTGCACCCCGGCTACCGGGCGACGCAGTGGGCCCAGGAAGCGTTCGAAGGGCGGGACCTGCCGATCGTCGGGGTCCAGCATCATCACGCGCACGTCGCCGCCGTCCTCGCCGAGCACGGCGTACCGCGGGACGCCCCGCCGGTCTGGGGTCTCACCTTGGACGGCCTGGGGATGGGCCTCGACGGAGAGCTATGGGGTGGCGAGCTTCTGCGGGTGACCTACGCCGACTTCGAGCGACAAGGTCGGTTGCCGCCCACGCCTTTGCTCGGCGGCGACGCCGCAGCCCGTGAGCCCTGGCGGAACCTGTACGCCCACCTGAGGTCGCACTTCTCTTGGGCAGAGCTCGAGGCGCGCTTCGGCGAGCTCTCGGCCGTGGCCAAGCTGAAGGCGCGGCCGCGCGCCGTCTTGGACCGGATGCTAGCCACCGGAATGGCCTCGCCCCCATCGAGCTCTGCGGGTCGTCTCTTCGATGCCGTGGCCGCGGCGGCGGACCTCCAGGATGGCGCGACCGACTACGAAGGGCAGGCAGCGATCGAGCTCGAGGCGGCTTTGGCGGATGAAGCGGTCGACGATCGACGACCGTATGAGCTCACCGTCGAAACCGTCGACGGACTTCTGCAGCTCGGCCTCGCTGGGATGTGGGCCGAGCTCCTGGACGATCTGCGTTCCGGCGCTTCGACCGCGGTCGTTTCCGGCCGTTTTCACGCCGGACTCGCCCAGGGACTGGTGCGCTTGGTCGACTCGGCGCGCGCCAGAGAAGCCGAGCTCGACACCGTGGTCTTGGCCGGCGGGTGCTTTTTGAACCGACGCTTGCTCGAGACGGTCACGTCGGGGCTGAAGGAGCGGGGTCTGCGGGTTCTGCTGCCGGAGCGCTTCCCGACCAACGACGGAAGCATCGCTCTCGGCCAGGCGGTGGTCGCCGCGGCGCGCGCGATCGAGGGTCGACGGGACTCGATGGCGTCGACAGCCGGCGGACCGACGCGGTAGGCACCCGAGCATGTGGTTGGCCGCCGTTACGGGTGCCGTCGCCGGCGTCGTGCACGTCTTCTCGGGGCCCGACCACCTGGCGGCGGTGCTGCCCTTTGCCGTGGCGTCGCCGCGGCGCGCACTGCGCGTGGGGGTCACGTGGGGCTTGGGCCACGGCCTCGGCGTTTTGGTCCTCGGCGCCGTCTTCATGTTCGTGCGCGACGTGGTCGACGTCGACGCCATCTCTCATGGCGCCGAGCTCTTCGTGGGCGTGCTCCTGGTGGCCCTGGGTGCGTGGGCTATTCGCCGCAGCCGCCTGCTGGTGATCCACACGCACGACCACGACCACGCTCACGAAGCCGATGATCACGTGCACCCGCATGTCCACCTGAAGGACGATAGCGTGGGGCGGCCGGACCACGCGGAGCGCGGCGAGCACGAGCACCACCATCACTCGTCGTTCGGGTTCGGTTTCGTTCATGGCGTCGCCGGGGTGGGGCACCTGGTCGTCGCCTCTCCGCTCCTCGCCCTGAGCGGGGCGTCGGCCGTCGCCTATCTTTCGGCCTACCTTCTCGGAGGTATCGCCGCGATGAGCGGCTTTGCCCTGGTTGCGGGGCGATTGGTGCGCCGTCCGGCGTGGGTGCCCACGAGCCTCGTAGCGGCGGGCGCGGTGTCGATCATCGTGGGCGTCTTCTGGATCGGTGGATTCGCCGCCGCTTGACTCACGGGTCGGGTATGGCTGCGCCCCGGTCTTCCAGCTCGAACGCGTCGTAGATTTCGTAGCGTGGACCTTCAGGTCCGAGATGACTCCGCACGAGCTCGAAGCGACCGACGTGAAACGGCGGTGACCGAAGATCTTCGTGGGCTTCGACGATCGCCTTCACTCGGTGCGGAGGCGGGTGGTCGAGGCGGGCCAGGGTGAGGTGCGCTCGAAAGGGACGGGATTCGCCTTCGAGACCCGCGGACTGCGCGGCCTCGTCGGTCGCCGCGGCCAGAGAGCGAACGTGGCCCGCCGGCTCCAGACCAACCCACAGCGTGCGCGGAGGGCGACCGAACGTTCCGAGTCGCTCCAGGCGCAGCTGAAAGGAAGGATGGCGGATTTCGGTCAAGGCCGCCTGCAGCCGTTGCGCGACGGCTTCGTTCACCTCACCGATGAACCGCAGGGTGACGTGCATGTTTGCCGGCGGCACCCAGCGCGCCCGCGGGATGTCGGCGCGGATGGACCCGAGCTGCTGACGAATGAGGTCGGGGGGCGTGATTGCCAAAAACAGGCGCATCCGGTCGACGGTTTCAGGCCGCCATCGGATCAGTAGCGCACGCGAATCGACAGCTCTAGCCCGCGGCCGTCGAAGGCGAACCGCGACTTTTCGAAGGGCGGGGCGGAAAGGAATCCGACCGATGCGTCGTTGGATACGCCGTAGCCCTCCCGAGGCATGCCCACGAAGTTTCGCTTGAGCTTGTGGTTGGCGTCCTCGTCGTGAAGAACCGCGATGCCGTAGTCGCCGGGAGGTATGCCCTTGAAGACGCACGCGGCCTCGCCGTTTCGAATGGAGCCTTCGGCATGGTCCAGCGCCTTGGTGTGGTCACCTGGCCAGCCGTCGGCGGTTCGAAATAGGAGACAGGCGAGGATGCCGTCGTCACTGCGCATGCCGGAGACCCGAGCGGTGAGCGACCCCGAACTCGAAGCGTAAGCGGAGGACGCGACAATCACGGCCGTCGCGATCACTGCGAGACGCAACTTCATTCCCCACAATCTACTTCGAAACGAGCTTCCACGCCGATGCACGACCAAATCGCCGGCCTTGTGATCGGGGTCACTGGATAAAGGGCGGGAAAGTTCGCCTGGCGAACCTGAGGCGTCGCGCAGGGCGATCCTGGAAGGTCTTGCGTGCTCTAGGGCTGAAGGACGATTTCGCGCACGATATCCGTCGTACCGGGGTGCGCCGACTGCGGCGTTTCGATCATGCACGATCGGGCTGGCGGGTGGCGACGGCGGTGATCAGGTCGCCCATTTGGTAGGGCACCACGACGTTTGCGATGCGGGACTCGGAGAGGCGGCGAAAGGCGGCCCCGAGGGGGCCGGGGCTCTTTTCGGCGAGCAGCCCGAATCCGTGGCCGAGGCTGATCCGCTTGGACGTCGAGCGGATGAAACGAACGTCGAAGCCGGCGTTTCGGAGCGCCTCGGTGAGGCTCGAGCGGTCGAAAAGGTGGATCACGGACGGTGGCGTGACCTGCTGCCAAGCGGACTGCATGGCCTGCGCGATGGCGCTCGAGCGGTCCCAGGTCTCGATGATCAGGGAGCCTCCGTCCCGCACGAGGCGCCGAGCGTGGCCGAGGACATCCATCGGGTCCACCATGTGCTCGAGGACCTGAAACAGACAGAAGGCGTCGAATGGGTCGGCTTGAGAAAGCTCCGACAGGTGCCGTACGCAGCGGAGCCCGAGCCGGCTCTGTGCGCGTTCGCGTTCGTAGTCGGAAACCTCGACGCCGACCGCCGTCCATCCCTGCCTCTGCGCTTCGTCGGCGAAGAACCCGGCCGCACAGCCGACGTCGACGAGGGCGCCTCGCGGCCCGGTGTGCCCCTCGTCGAGCAACGCGAGGCGGGCTCGTGCGTTTTCTCGGTGGATCGCTTCGTCGGCCTCGTAGTCCAAGTAGCCGCCCTTGCTGCCGTCCCGAAAGTAGTCCTCGGTGTAGAGCCCGGCGGCCTCGGACTCCGTCGGCAGCGGCGACAGCCAAGCATGCCGGCAAGCGCTACACTGGACGTACGTGTATCCGTCCTTTCGGAGTACCGGCCGGAAGTCGGGGCACGTGCAGATGGGGCAGGCCTGCGTCACGGACCGCCGATCCCACTCCAGGTCGGGTCGGTCAACACGCACTCGAAACCCCCTTGGCTGGACGCTGCGGGGCCGATCCTGCTAGGACTCGGTCTATGGATAGAATCGTTCCAGATACGGTTTTCAAAACCAGGGTCCGCGACGAGTCGGTCGGCGGCGACAACCCGTTTCGATGGGAGGACGTGTCGACCGACGACATCTTCGCCAACCGGCGGGTGATCGTGGTAGCGCTCCCGGGCGCGTTCACGCCCACGTGCTCGTCGACGCACCTGCCCGGCTACGAGAACAAGTTCGAGGAGTTCAAGGAACTCGGCATCGACGACGTGTATTGCTTGTCCGTCAACGATGCCTTCGTGATGTTTCAGTGGGCGAAGAAGCTCGGGGTTGAGAAAGTGAAGATGCTGCCCGACGGGAACGGCGAGTTCACTCGTAAGATGGGCATGCTGGTCAACAAGTCGAACCTCGGGTTCGGCCAGCGCTCGTGGCGCTACGCGATGCTGGTGAACGACAAGAAAATCGAGGCTCTGTTCGCGGAGCCGGGCTACTCCGACGACTGTCCCACCGATCCGTTCGAAGTCTCCGACGCCGATACCATGCTGGACCATCTGCGCTCCCGTTGAGCCTCTCCTCCCGTTGAGCCTCTCCTCCCGTCTGCGTGAGATCGGTCACAGTGTAGCCGGCTGAGCGTCTCGTGCTCTGTCGATAATCGTCCAAAGCGCCGGCAGAAGACGGCGGTTGTGTGACGTCGAGAGGTCCGAATCGGTCGCCCCTTTTCAATTCGGGTGGTCTTCGCTAGGGTGATGAAAGGTGACCCTATGAGCGTTCTCGTTTCTCGACTGCTGTCCGGAGCCCTCTTCGCCTTCGTCCTGGGCCTTATCCCCGCCGCCGAATCGACGGCGGTCGCCCAAAGCGATCGGGCCGACCGCATCGCCGCTCGGAAGGCGCGCCAGGCCGAGCGCCAAGCCCGTCGAGATGCGAGAGCAGCCCGGAAGGCGGCGGCGCAGGCTCCCGAACTCGACCCCTCGGCTTTCGGATCTGCCGCGGTCGTGCTCTTCGGCGGCGCCTACCTCCTCTCGCGCCGGCGTCGTCGCGACGCCTGACGCAAAGCTCCTTCAGTCCACCCTTCAATTGCAGGCGGGCGCGGCCAGCACGACTTCGGCCGGCGACCCGACAGCGATTCCTTCCGCATATGATGTGACAGACGAGGGGGGGCCCGAAAGGGTCACCGTCGTCGCGTCCGCGGGATCCGTGGCGGCCCAGGGCAGGCTCACCAGCTGGTTCGACTTGGTGAAGTAGGCGCTGCGACCGTCGAAGCCCAACGTATAGCTCAGGTAATCGCCAAACTCGAGGCGAGAGATCTGTCCCTTGTGTCGCTCCCGAAACACCGCCTCGAGACCCGTCGTGTAAAACAGTCGAGCGCCGGAGAGCTGCATGCTCCGTGGTTCATGGTCGAGCCGCTCGGTGGCGATGACTTCGCCGCGCTCCAGATCGATCCAATAGAGCTCGGCCTCCGCGTCATCCATGCCGCGAAAAACACCCACCGATACCGTGGCCATGAGCGCGTGAGGATCGACGGCGAACGCGATCCCCGTTCCCCGGTCGAGAGTCGGGATCTCCGGAGTCGGTTCGAGTACGAAGCTTCGTACGATCGTTGGCCCCGAACCGCTGCCGGGAACCGGAGGGGCGATCCGGTCGAAGCGGGCTGCGGCCCGCTCGGAGGAGGTCGCTTCGATGCGGTAGAGCCAGTCGCCGGATGAGCCGAGCATCGCCTTCCCACCCTCGATGTCGAACGCGCCGACGTCCGTCGGGCGCATGCTCGCGTCGTAGGTACGAAAGCGCACCTCGTACGACGACCGATGAGATCCCAGGTGAGCGAAGTTTGGGTCGCGAAAACCCGGCGGGTCGAGTTCCGGCACGAGTCGCCGCACACCGCCGAGCTCCCAGGTGAGGCGGGGGTCGGCGCCGTGCGGGCCTCCGGCGGCGAGAAACGGTGCCGTCGGATCCTCTGCATCCACTCGATGCGCCGAGAATCGACTCCGCACGTGGATCGAAGTTCCGCGACCGTCGAGGCGCCCGAGACCTCCCTGTGCCGGGTGGCTCAGCTCGCGAATGCTCGTTCCGTCGAAGCGAAAGATCCGCTTCATGAAGCTGTGTACGAGGAACTCCCCGTTGCTGACCAGGGACGTTGGCTCGCCTGTCGCTGAAAGAGGCAAGAACTGCAGGATGACCTCATCGATCGGCTTGGAGTCGGGCGCAGCCAACGGGTCGTACAGCGCAACGACGCTTTCGGTCCCGCCCGACACCGTCCGCGTGAGTTCGACCCACAAGCCTGAGGGGCCGGGGTGAATGCCATCGGCAGCAACGTCCAGCTCCGAGAGCGGAGACCAGTCCGATTCGCGGAGCACGACGATCCGGTCGCTCGCGTTCAGGTACAGACGGTCTCCGTCGACGAAGGGCGCGGCCACGCCGTGGATCGGATCCTCCAAACTCGGCACCGGACCGGTGGTGTCCACCCAGCGCACGCCGCTCGAGGTGTTCACGTAGATTCGGCTGCCGGACTCATTGGCGGCGAGCGTTCCGCAGATGTCGGAGCCGAGAAGCATTTGTCCGGAGAAGGCTGGCGCATCCGGATCGGCGACGTCGAACCGAACCAAGGTCCCTCCGGTGAAGAAGTCGTTGCCGCACATCCAAAGGTGCTGGCCGGTGTGGACCACACTCCGCGGGGCGGGAAGCGCCGGATCGAGGACGTGGCGGCCGCGCTCCTCGACCCTTCCGTCGGGCAGGACGTCGGCGATGACGAGCTCCTGGTCGAAGAACTGGCCTTCGATCCAAGCCACACGGTCGTTCCCCAGGTGAGCTGCCTTGAACTCGGTGTAGTCGTAGAGCGCCAGCCCGGGGATGGGCGTCCGCCGCTGGACGTCGACGCCCGAGGCACCCAAGCGGACGACGGTGGCCGCGCTGTCCAGCCACGGCGAGTCCATGAACAGGAATCGGCCGTTCGCGAGGGGGAGCGCACCACCGCGACTCGTGGCGAATCCGTGGATTCGTCCCTGAACTTCCAGGGGGCCGAATGCGTCGACTTTGGCTTCGCAGACGCCGCGTTCGCACTGGTCGCCCAAGGTGCAGAAGTCGCCGTCATCGCACGGCGAGCCGTCGGGTGCGGGCTCGTTCAGGCATCCCGAAGGGAGCACCGTGTCGATGGTGCACGGATTGCCGTCGTCGCACCCATCGGTGGGCGTGCCGCCCGCATCCGGATGGCCTCCGTCCGGTCGACCGCCGCCTGGCCCGCCATCCGGCCCGCCGTCGAGGGCTGAGGCATCGGGCGGCCGAGCGGCGGCGTCGGATGCTCCGCCGTCGAGAGGTGCGCCGGGAGGGCCGGCGTCCAAAGACCCCTTGGGCAGAGCGGCGCCATCGTCGGTGCAGGCGGCGAAGGCGAGAACCGAAGCCAGGGCGAGCCTCGAAGAAGAAGCGAAGCGAAGGACTGTCATCGTGCGCGTTAGTGGAGCGCCGGCGGTCCTTGGGCTCACGGGTTCGGTTAGATCTTGCCCAACTTCGAGTCGCCGACCAGGGCGACCGCCGTCACAAGGCGTCGGCGTACGCGCCGTTGGGGAAGGTCTCGAGGTACCGCTTTCGAGCGTCGGCGGCTTTCTCGTCGTGACCGGCTTTTCGCCAGTTGCGTGCTTCGCCGGCGAGCGCCTCCTCGAATAGGGCGCCCTGGCCTCGCAGGCGGTAGGCGCGAAACCGCCGAGCCGCTGCTTCGTGTTGGCCGCGCTGCTCTTCGAGTACGGCCAGGGTGAAAACGGCAAGCGCGTGCTTCCCGGGGGCGGCGGGCATGCGTACGGCGCGAGCATAGAGTTCTGCGGCCTCATCCAGGGCACCGGTGGCGCGGGCGAGGTCGGCGGACCGCACGAGCGAAGCGAAGTCCTCTGCGGCAGGTTTCTCGGGCTCGGGCCCCATCGGACGGGATCCGTCGTCGGGCGGTGCCCGGTCGTCGTTCGTCGGCGCCGACCCGCTCGTCGCCGGTCGCATCCGCTCGGGAAGGTCGAGCGTGGTCTGTCGAGGGGCGGACTTCGGTGCTTCGACCGTCCTCGGCTCGTCGCGCTCGGCCGGCGACGGTGCCTCCGGGGGCTCCAAGATCGAGCGGGAGGAGGACGATGCCGTCTCCGGGCGAGGGGAGGGCCTCGACACCTGTCGTCGCGACGGCGACTCTGGCACGGGCAGCTCGCGCCGTGACGCCTCGATCGTCGTCGCCGGCGAGGCGACGTCAGGAGGAGGCGCTGCCGAGCCCGCGGGAAACCGGCCGCTTCCGCCGGCGGACAGCGTATCCGAGCCGCCCACGTGCTCGACCTCGACGGTTCCTTCGAAGACTTCGACCTCGACCTCGGCCCCGTCGCGCACGGCGAAGACGGTCCCCACGACGCGCACTCGGACGCCCGAGGCCACGACTTCCAGCTGGGTGGTTCGCTCGGGATCGACCTCGTAGCGGACCTCGCCTCCGGTTTGCATCCATCGGCTCACCCCTTCGCTGGCCGAGACCACGTGCAGCTCGGCTCCGTCGGCAATCCAGGCCGCGGCGCCATCGGTCAGCCGGCGGGGCGTGGGGGATGGGCTGCGGGGCAGCATCCAAACCACGAGCAGGGCAGCGGCGACGGCCGCGCTCGCCACCATCCAGACCGGAAAGCGGACGGGCGCTGCGGTCGGTGGTGAGCGATCCGCATCGAGCCGAGCGCGAAGGCGATGAAGGACCCTCTGCTCACGCAGCTCGCTCCACTCCGGCTCGAGCTCCTCTCGCAGCCGGTCGAAGTCGGGGCCGTTCGGCTGCGTCACGTCAACCTCCGGGCAAGACGTCGCGCGGCTTCGGCGCAGCGCCGCTTGGTCGTGGCTTCGGAGACACCACAGAGGTGGGCGGTCTCCGCGACGGAAAAGCCATCGAGTCTGTGCAGGACGAAAGGCATGCGGAGTTTGGCGGGGAGGGCGTGCAGGGCTCGCTCGGCGTCTCCACTGGATTGTTCGTACGGCGGCGGCACGGCGATGCGCTCGACGACGCTGCGCCATCGCCTCTTTTTCGCAATCCGCTGGCGGACGTGATGGACGGCGATGCTGGAGAGCCAACCGCCGAACTTGCTCGGGTCGCGAAGCCGGTCGATCCCGTCGTAGGCGGCGACGAACACATCCTGGACAACCTCGTCGAGGTCGCCGTCGCGCCCGTACAGCCGATACACGAGGCCGGCGATCCGACGCGCGTGGCGGTGATAGAGGCGCTCGAAGGCCCGTCGGTCCCCGCCCCGCACGAGCTCGACCAGCTCGGCGTCGGACGGGTCACTCCTGGCCTCGGGCGCACGCATGCCGCTGTCCCCTTCGTGCCTCGACGGCCTCTTCAAGGCTCAAAAATCTTCGCCGCCCCGCCAAGATTCACCGGTTCATGCCGTCAGGACGTCTCCGCTCGCTGTCGCCGTGCGGAGGCCGCGCCGAGATATCCTAGGGGAACCACGGGGCGCTGGCGGCGTTGACCACAGTCCTGGGCCGCCTTTCAGCTCGAAAGACACCGCTCGATCGTCCCGAAGGACGAGCCTCAAGAAGGAGAGCGACCTGCCCGAAGCCTCAATTGCCGGCGTTCCACTCAAGCGCTCGAGCCTCTCACTCCGTGAACAGTCAGATCAAGATGAGCGATGCGGGATCGACGCATACGACCTCGACTGGAGCGGACGGCTCCGATGTCCGACGGTCGAATGCCGTTAGGGCGGCGCCCGCCGACGCCCGCTCGAAAATCGAGTCGCCTCTCACCGAAATCTGAGCGTCTGGGCTTGGTTCGCTGCACGATCTCCGGGAGGACTCTCCGGGAGTGCGTGCATCGGGGATCACGGGAGCGGGACTGGCCGCTTTTCTTATGTTGGCGGCTCCCGGCCGGCTGAGCGCGGCGGAGGTCCTGGGTTGCCCCTCCCTCGACCGTAGCCGCCTGGAAGGCCTTCTTCAGGCTGAGCTAGCCGGGATGGCGGCCGTCCCCGCGATCACGGTCCGCTGCGACAGCGACATCTTCGTTGAGGTTCGGTGGTCGGGATCCGAGGCTCGGAGTCGCACCTTGGCTCCGGTGACCAATGAGCCGCTGGAGCGCTCGGTGGCATCGATCGCCGGCGAGCTGGCGCGCGCCGGTCCGCCGACGTTACCGCTCCCTCCGGAGGAGGTCGGTGCCGGCGTCGAGGCGACCATCGAGGTGATCGACGCGAGCGCCCTTTGGTGGCTCGGGGCCGACGGCTGGGCGGCGACCAACGGGACGGAAACGGTAGTGTTCGGCGGAGGTGGTCGGGTTTGGAGTGCGCGACGGGTTCGAAACATGGAACTTCGGCTGGGCGTGGAGCTCGAAGCCGCTCGCCGGGAGCTGGACGAGGCACTCCTTCGGTCCACGGGCGTCGGGGGGACCGTGCTCGTGGCCAGAGGCTTCAGGTTGGGCTCGCGCCTGATCGTTGAGCCGGCGCTCGGAACCACAGTCGGCTGGGAGCACATCCGGGCCGAAGCCCGTCGGCCCGGGGATGTCGGCGGTACGGCCGGCCTCTTCACCGCTGAACCGTTCCTCCGGACCGCCCTCCTCGGGCGACCCGGGGCTCAGCGCATCGGGGCCTTCGTAGAGTTCGGCGTCGCACTGCCGACCCCGCGCGCGGTTTTTGAATCGAGCACCGGGTCGACGACGGACGTCGACCTTGGGCCGCTCCGGGCCCGTCTCGGGCTGGTCGGCGCCTTCGGGCTCGGGAGAGCGAAGCGGTGATCAAGCGGGTCGGCGTGGTGCTCCTTGGAGCGACGCTCGGATGCGTCCAGGAGCTGGTCGTCGTCCGACCCGCGGGTGACGCCGATGTACGGCTGGACGGCGGACGGCCGGACGTCCTCACGGTCGACGTTGGCTCCGCCGATGCCCGACCGGATGTCGGTCGAGCCGATGCGGCCGTGGATGCCGGAGGACTGGCCGATGCTAGGAACCCCGACGCCGGCATCGCGCCGCCCGACGCATCGGTCTTCGAGTCCTGCACGACAACCGTGGAGCTTGCGACGCTGTGCCTGACCGAGCGTGAAGGCTTCGCAGGGGCGGACGTGAGTCTGTCGGTTACGGTGCTGGTCCCCGCCGAATGCGAGGGTGTGGGGCGGCAGTCCGGAGCTCTGATGGCCGAAGGCGATTTCTTCACGCTTCTCAACCCCGAGAGCGAAGGATGCACGCTCCGCGCGCAGGACGGAGACCTGATTACGTGGAGTCAGAGAACACAGGAAGACGACCCTTCGTGCTCGCCGCTCTATAGCGAGGGTGTGCAAGACATATTGCGCTTTCGCATCGCCGCCGAGACACCGCCCGGCATCTACCCTCTTCCGTGGCTCACGACGTTCATTCAAGAGGCGCCCACCCCATCCTCATGCTCCGGCGAACTCTCCATCGACGGCACCATCCGCGTCCGCTGACGGAAAGGAGCACCAATTCATGAGAGCTCATGCGACTGCACGCGAGCCATGTGCAGCTAAACGCACAACGTGAGTCTCGTCCGACGGGCACCCCGTTCGTCGCCGCCTGAGTCAGGTCGAGCCGAAGTCGGCCCCGGGGCCTTGATGGGCGGGATAGGATTCGAACCTACGACCTACGGTGTGTAAGACCGCCGCTCTAACCAGCTGAGCTACCCGCCCGGAGAGCCAGGGAACTAACACGGGGGGCGGGGACCGGCCAGCAGCTTCGCCGAGGGGCTCAGTGGTGGATGGCGGGCAGCTCGTCGGCCGCGGTCTCGCTCACAATCGGTGGGCGGTTCCGCAGCTTGATGTAGAAGGCCTCCGGGTCCTCGAGGACGAGCGCGTGCTTGAGCACGGCGTCCATGTGTTCGACCGGCTCGAGGTGCAGGTCTTTGGCGACCGCTTTGGGGATCTCCGGCAGGTCCTTTTCGTTGTCCTTCGGAATCAGGACGGTTTGCAGCTGGGCACGATGGGCCGCGAGGGCCTTCTCCTTCAGACCGCCGATGGGCAGGACGCGCCCGCGCAGCGTGATCTCCCCCGTCATGGCCACCTCGCGCCGAACCGGGATCCGCGTGAGCGCCGAAGCGAGCGAGGTGGCGATGGTGATGCCGGCCGACGGACCGTCTTTGGGCATGGCGCCCTCGGGCACGTGGATGTGCACGTCGATCTTCGAATAGAAGTCTCGCTCCAGACCGAGAAGGTCGGCGCGGGAGCGAACGTAGCTCATGGCGGCCTGGGCTGATTCCTGCATCACGTCGCCGAGCTTGCCGGTGATGATCAGCTTTCCTTTGCCGGGCATGATCGTGGATTCGATCTGCAGCAGCTCCCCGCCGACCGAGGTCCAAGCCAATCCGGTAGCCAGGCCGACCTGGTCGCGCTCCTCGGTCTGATGGGCTCGATACTTCGGGATGCCGAGGAGCTTGGAGACACGCGTAGGGGTGACGTTGATCGCCCGGTCGGTGGGCTTTTTGACCACCTGCCGGGCTACCTTGCGGCAGACGCTCGCGATCTCTCGTTCGAAGCCGCGAACTCCCGACTCGCGGGTGTAGAACCGGATGATGTGTCGCAATCCCTCTTCGGGAAATACGACCTTCTTGTCGGCCAGTCCGTTATTCTCCAGCTGCTTCTTCACCAGGTACTGATGACCGATCGCAAGCTTCTCCAGCTCGGTGTAGCCCTCGATGCGAATGATCTCCATCCGGTCTTGAAGGGGCGGGGGAATGCTGGCCGTCGTGTTGGCGGTCGCGATGAACAGGACGCGCGATAGGTCGTAGTCCAGGTCCATGTAGTGGTCGTTGAACGTCGAGTTCTGCTCGGGGTCCAAGACCTCGAGCAGCGCGGAAGACGGGTCGCCACGAAAGTCCATCGACATCTTGTCGACCTCGTCGAGAAGGAACACCGGGTTACTGGACTCAGCCTTCTTCAGCGACTGGATGATCTTTCCGGGGAGTGCCCCGATGTACGTGCGTCGATGGCCGCGGATCTCGGCTTCGTCGCGCACCCCACCGAGGGAGACTCGTACGAAACTCCGATTCATGGCCCGAGCGACGGACCGGGCCAACGAGGTCTTGCCGACGCCCGGCGGACCTACCAGGCACAGGATGGGCCCCTTCGGCTGACTGACCAGAGCCTGCACCGCCAAGTGCTCGATCACGCGCTCCTTCACCTTCACCAGACCGTAGTGGTCTTCGTCGAGAACCGTCTCCGCATGGTCGATATCGAGATTGTCCTCAGTGACGTCCCCCCAAGGCAGCGCGATCATCCAGTCGATGTAGTTCCGAACCACGGTTGCTTCCGCCGACATCGGAGACATCATCTTCAGCTTTCGCATCTCGGCGCGCGCGCGCTGCTCGGCCTCTTTCGTGAAACGCTTGTTTCGAAGCTTCTCCTCGAGTTCCTGCAGCTCGCTCTTGAACTCGTCGCGCTCACCCAGCTCCTTCTGGATGGCCTGCATCTGCTCGTTGAGATAATACTCCTTCTGCGTCCGCTCCATTTGCTTCTTGACGCGGGTGCGGATCTTCTTCTCGACTTGGAGGATTTCGATCTCGCCCTGCATGAGCTCGTGGAGTCGCTCGAGACGAGTCACGACGGAGGGGCTCTCGAGTAGCGTTTGTTTGTCCTGAAGCTTGAGCGTCAGATAGAAGACGATGGTGTCGGCGAGCTTGGAGGGGTCGCCGATCGCACCTACGACGGAGAGCGTCTCCGCGGGAATGCGCTTGTTCAGCTTCACATAGGCTTCGAAGGCGCTCTGGACCGAACGTACGAGCGCGTCGATCTTCACCCCGCTGTCGGACTCGACCGGAACGTCCTCGCAGGTGACGGAGTAGTAGCCTTCGGTATCCGCATGGTCGATGATGCGAGCTCGATGCTTACCTTCCACGAGCACCTTGACCGTGCCGTCGGGGAGGCGGAGCAGCTGGATGATGTGGGCGATGGTGCCGACTTCATGGATGTCTTCGGGACCCGGCTCGTTGGTCTTGGCCCGCTTCTGGGCGGCCAGGAGGATCTCTTTCGTCGACGACATGGCCTCCTCCAGCGCCGCGATCGATTTTTCGCGGCCGACGAAGAGCGGCACGACCTGATGAGGAAAGACGATGATGTCGCGAAGGGGCAGAAGAGGTATCACTCTCCGCGTAGGTCCCGGCATGCTCCGATGGAACCACCCGGCCCCGAACGGCGCAACGTTTTAGCAGGTCTCGGACTACTCGAAGTCGTAAGCGAACGAAACGACCTGACCGCGTTTCACCGGGAGCTCGACCTCGAACTCGTCGCCACCACGGACCAAGCGCACGTTGTGGGTCCCGGGCTTCGTCGCTCGGAACGAGACATCGGCAGCGGTACCGATCTTCTTGCCGTCGAGATGGATCTCCACGTCGCCCGGCGAGATCTGAAAATCGATTCCGGTCTTCTTCGACTTGCGGACCGTATCCGCGGCGTGGGCCTCCGATGCCGTATGCGATGCGACCGGTACCGTGACGAACGCGGCCATCACGGCGAAACCCAGCCCAGCCGCCCACCGATGTGCGATCGTCATGGCTGAAGACATGGGCTCTTTCCACCCGAGACGGCAAGTTACAGCCCACCAACCACGCGTGTGGGTGGATGGGCGTGAGGTCCCACCCGAGGCACCCGCCATCCTTACGTTGGACCGCGGCTTTCTCTACGGATGGGCCGCGTTCATCACCTTTCGGGTCGAGAACGGCCTTCGGGTGCACTGGGAGCATCACCGGGCCGGACTTCGGAAGACGGCGGAAAGGGTCGGGATTCGAGTGGCTTGGGCTCGACTCGACGAAGAGTTGAGTCGCGCGATTTCTGCGTTTGGCGAGGGCTCGCTGGCCGCTCGAATGTCGGTCACGGCGGGGCCGGCCCGCACCGGGATGTGGTCCGGTCCGGGTTCGGCCAGCCGCGTCATTCTGCTGCAGGGCCCGCTGCCTCCGTTGGACGGTGCGAAGCCGCCCGACCGAGGTGCGGCGTTTCTTTGGCGGGCGCCCGAAGGTCTGGGACCGACCGGACTCAAGACCCACGCCTACCTTTGGTCGGCGCTCGCCCGCACGGAAGCCAAGGACCGCGGCCTCGATGAGGCGCTGTGGGTCAACCGCGATGGCTGCGTCTACGAAGGCGCGACGTCCAACCTCTTTGCCGTCCTCGATGGGGTGCTGACGACGCCGCCCGTCGTCGCCGGAGTGCGAGCCGGCGTTACTCGCGGACGACTACTGGCCAAGTTTGCCGTCGAGGGTCATCGCGTGCAGATCCGGCCGATCACGACGGCATCGCTCCGCCGCGCGGACGAGATCTTCGTAAGCTCGAGCGTGCGCGGCGTTCTCCCCATCACCCAGCTCGACGGCCGCCGCGTTGCCGACGGCTCGGTCGGGCCCGCCACCCGTCATGCCTGGGCGCTCTGGGTCGATGGGGTGCGGTCCGGCGGTCGCTGACGACGAGGGCGCGCTCACTCGGCGTATGGCCATACGGCGTCCGTGGTCGAGAGACGGGCATCCCGCCAAGCGTCGAGCAGCTCGCTCGCGCGGACCGGGCGGTCGTCCTCGACGAGGTCGAGCGAGTGAGCGAGCCGACCGACCACCACTTCCGGGCGCCAACCGGCTTCCCGCATGCGGGCGATGGGGACGGCACCGTCGCGCTTCGATAGGCGCGCCCCGTGAGCACCGAGTACCAAAGGCAAATGGACGAACTCGAGAGGGACGGCCGTCGGATCGAACAGCGACCGCAAGAGGGATTGACGGGGACTCGAACTGAGGAGGTCCGAGCCACGAACCACCGTCGTAACCCCTTGCCGGAGATCGTCCACGGTGACCGCGAGCTGGTAGGCCCAAAGACCGTCGGAGCGTCGGAGAATGAAGTCGCCGACGGTCTTTGCGACGTTCTGGCGAACCACGCCGCGAAGACGGTCCACGATTTCGACGACGTCGTCGTCTTCGGTGCGAAAGCGGATGGCCGGCGTTCGTCCGGGTCGCACGCGGGCGCCCGAGCGACAGGTTCCGGGATAGATCGGACCCTCGTCGCCTGGGCCGTGGGGAGCCGACGCAGCCAGGACTTCCTTGCGACTGCATGAGCATTCGAAGGTCCGCCCCCGCGCGGACAGCTGCTCCAGGGCGCGGCGATAGTGTTCGGCACGTTCGGACTGGACGTAAGGGCCGGACGGACCACCGATATCGGGCCCTTCATCCCAATCGAGACCGAGCCACTCGTAGTCTCGACGGATGGCATCGGCAGCTCCGGAAACGGTGCGAACCGTGTCCACGTCTTCGATCCGTAGGATCAGCCGGCCGCCGATCGAGCGAGCGTCGAGCCATGCGCCCAGACTGGTTCGGGCGATCCCTTGATGGATCAAGCCGGTCGGACTGGGGGCGAGACGCCCGACGTAGGGTGCGGCCGTCACGAAAGGGGGTCGAGGCGACCCTGGAGAAACTCGCGGGCGACGAGCATGTCGTGCACTTCATCGGGGCCGTCGGCGATGCGTGCTGCTCGGGCCGCCGCATACCAGCGGGCGAAGGGGAGATCGTGCGAATAGCCCAACCCGCCGTGCATCTGGATGGCGTCGTCGAGCGTGCGGCACAGGAGCTGGGCTACATGGTTCTTGGTCATCGACGAGTACGCCCGGGCGACGGACTCGTGGCCGGCCTCCAGTATCTGCGCACAGTGAAACGTCATCAGGTTACCCGCGTGGAGTCCGGTCGCGGCGGCGGCGAACTTCTGCTGGATCGCCTGGTGGTCGGCGAGGCGGCGACCGAAGCTCTGGCGCTCGGAAACGTAGTTCTTGCACATGTGGAGCGCGCGATCCGCGAGCCCGAGCCACCGCATGCAGTGGGTGAGGCGGGCTGGAACCAGGCGGGCCTGGGCAAGCCGAAAGCCGGAGCCCACGTCGCCGAGGATCGCCTCGGCGCGCACTCCGCGGAACCGAAACTCGGTCTCGACATGGTCGAGAACGTTCGGCGCCATCACCGGGACGTCGCGCACGACCTCCACGCCTGGGGCGTGACGATCGACGAGGAACATCGTGGCGCCCCGCTTGGGGTCGTCGCTGGTGCGCGCCATGACGATGAGGAACGACGCCTTCGAGCCACCGGTGGAGTACCACTTGTGTCCGTCGATCACCCATACACCGTTCTGGGATCTCGCGGCCGTGCGAAGGTTCGCAGGGTCCGACCCGGCCCCCGGGGCCGGCTCGGTCATGCAAAACGCACTCGTGATCTCCGCGGCGACGAGCGGACGGAGGTACCGGTCGCGAACCTCCTCGCTTCCGACCGCCAGCAGCAGATCCATGTTGCCTTGGTCCGGGGCGTCGCAGTTGAAGACCTTGGCGCCGAAGGGCGAACGGCCCATCTCGCGGAAGAGGGTACACATGCCCAGGAGCCCGAGGTTTCGCCCTCCGAGCTCCTCGGGCAGGTGCGGTACCCAAAGACCACGCTCGCGTGCGTCCGTCTGCAGCCCCTGAAGCGTGGAGCGTTCGCCCTGGGCGTCCTCGCGAAGGATCGCGTCTTCGGCGGGGATGATGTGAGTTTCGACGAACTCGCGCACTTCCGCTCGTATCGCGCGGAGCTCGTTCGACAGAGCGAAATCCACTCAGACCTCCGGGGGGCGCTCGATGTCCATCTCGAGACGGAACCGTGGTTGCGTTATGCGCAGCTGGCTGGCCAAGAGCTGCATGAAGCGTTGGCGGAGTTCGGCCAGCTCTGTGTCGCTCCACCTCGAGGCCCGGATCCGTTCGGCCAACTCCGAATACAGGCGGCGGATCTGCGCGTGCCGCGCCGTGGGCACCGCGGAGGCGGGCTCGGTGCTGTGTTCCAGCATGGCGGTGAGGGCCCCGAGTTCGGCGGAGTCCTGTTCCCCTTCGGCCCGACACTCTTCGGCCGCGCTGCGCACCAGATGGGCGGCGACCTTGAGGCGGAACGCCAGCGCCGGATCGTCGGCGGCGGGGGCAGCCTGTTGGGCCAAAAATACGGCCACCGCGTCGAGCATGTCTTCCTTGTCCGGTAGTACCTGCATGTCGGTCTTCCTCGCTAAGCCGCGGGCCCCACCTCGATGAGGCGGAGGGCCTCGTACTCCATTTCGGCGCTGCGGCGGGCGATGGCGACGAGCTCCAGATCCAGGTTGCCCGCGAGATAGCGCTGGCCCTGGGCCACGGCGCCGGCGGCCCAGCGGACGTTGCCGAGAACCTCCCAGAAATGGAGGGCTCCGGGATCCAGGACGCGTCCCGTCGCTTCCTGATAGACCGGCAGAAATGCGTCTCGGGGCGCAAAGCCTCCGACCGGCAAGTGAAGTTGACCGAAGCGCCAGTCTCGGACCATGAGCCACGCCACGTCCTCTTCCGGGCAGCCCCAGTGTGCGAACTCCCAGTCGAGGACGCCCACCAGTCCGTCGGCGTTGATCATGAAGTTGCCGGTTCTGAAGTCGCCGTGGTTCAAGACCACCTCTTCGGTCGTCGGTCGGTTCCGGTCGAGCCAGCGAAACGCGAGCTCCATGCCGGGTCGAGCTTCGGGGAGCCCGTCGAGCGTCGCGCGCAGCTGGGTGAGCGCTCGATTCACGGGTCCCGACGCGGGAACGTCGAGCGGCAGCGGGGCGGTGGCCGGGGTCAGGGCATGAATGCGCGCCAAGCACGCGGCGAGTTGCCCGGGGAGAACTGCCCGCGCCCGAGCCAGAGCCGGGTCACGGACGATCTTGACCCCGAGGCTGACCCCTTCCACCCAGTCCATCAGATAGGCATACGCCCCGTCCCGGACCAATCCTTGCCGAAGGCCGCGGACGGGGGCGGTGGGAACCCCGGCCTCTACCGCCGCACCGGCAACCGCGAATTCTTCGCGGCGGGAAAGGCTGCCCGGTAGCGATGTTGGGGCGTCACTCCGCAACACGACGCGGGCGAGAGCTCCTTCCGAGCCCTGCAGCTCGTAGTCGAGACTGAAGTTCTCCTGGCACGCTCCGGCGGCTAGCGGTGCCATCCGGAGTAGACGGGCCGGACGACCGAAGACCTCCGTCAAGTGGTCCTGCACTCGAGCCCGCGCACTGGCGTCTGCCGTTTCCACAGCGTTTTTCCAATAGCGTAGCCGGCCCGCTGGCGGCAACGGAGGACCGGTCTCGCTCGTGCGTCACGCCACCGGAGGTCCCCGGGTGTGGCCGTCTCCGAACACGACGAATTTTTCACTGGTTAGAGAATTGAGGTCCATTGGACCGTAGGCGTGCATCTTCGACGTGGAGATCCCGAGTTCCGCCCCCAGACCCAGCTGGGGTCCATCGTTGAAGCGCGTCGAGGCGTTCCATAGGACGCAGGAGGCGTCGATCTCGCTCAAGAACCGCTCGGCGTTGCCGGCATCGGAGCTCACGATCGCGGCCGTATGATGGGTTCCGAACGCCTCGATGTGGTCGAGGGCCGCCTCGAGATTGTCGACCGTCCGAATCGCGAGGCGGAGGTCCAAGAACTCGGTGGCCCAATCGGTATGGGTGGCGCTCACGTGAGGCACCTGCGCCGCGGCCAGCACCTGCGCGCTGCGGGGGTCCGCTCGGAGCTCGACGCCCGCGCCCTTGAGCCGGGGGCCCAGACCGTCCAAAATCGGCAGCCGGGCGCGATGAATGAGAAGCGTCTCGAGAGCGTTGCACACGCCCGGCCGATCGACCTTGGCATCATACGCGAGGCGCACCGCCATCTCGGCGTCGGCGTGTTCGTCGATGTACATGTGGACCACGCCTTCGCCGTGCCGGACCACGGGCACGCGCGCTTCCTCGTCGACGAGCGCCATCAGGTTCGGCCCCCCCCGGGGGATCAGCAGATCGACCTGACCGGCTGCTCGAAGCAGGAGCACCACGCTTTCTCGCGGGACGTCGGCCCACACCTGGACCGCGTTCGTATCCAGACCCGATGCCCCGAGTCCTCGCGTCAGCGCGGCTCCGAGGGCCTGGTTGGTCGCACGCGCCTCTTTGCCGCCGCGGAGGACCACGGCGTTGCCGGACTTCACGGCCAGGGCCGCCGTCTCGGCCGTGACGTTGGGCCGTGCTTCGTACACGACACCGATGACGCCGAGCGGGATGCGACGCTTGGACACGCGAAGTCCGGACGCGGTTCGCTGGATCGGATGATTGGAGGCGAGCGGGTCGGGAAGGTCGGCGACCGCGTGCATGAGCTCGACCAGCGTCTCGAGCCGTTCGGCCCCGAGATGGAGCCGGTCGCGAAGCGAGCTTCGCAGCTCCTTTCCCGCCTCCATGTCCTGCTCGTTGGCGGCGAGGACCGCATCCTCATCTTGGGCAACGGCGTCGGCCATCGCGTGGACGGCGCGACTGCGGACCGCGCCCGCTACGCGCCGTAGGCTCCGGGCCGCCGTCCTCGCCTCGTCCAGCTTCGACCCCACATCCATGCCGCCATGCTGCCTACATGTCGCCCAGGATCACCAGATCGTCTCGATGAACGGCCTCGTCGCCGGCGGAAAAGCCGAGGGTCGGCGCGATCCGACGGCTCTCCAGACCCACGATCCGGTCGAGGTCGGGGGCGGAGTAGCGAACGAGGCCTCGCGCCAAGGGGCGCCTCGTTTCCTCCGTGCGGATGTCGACGCAGTCGCCAGGCGAGAAGTCGCCCGTCACCCGGACGATTCCCCTGGGGAGCAGACTTCGCTGCTGACGAAGCGCTCGGGCCGCTCCTTCGTCGACGACGACGGAACCGCGCGGACGAAGGGTGTGGGCAATCCAGTGCGCCCGGCTGCGGAGCGCGCGACCCGACGGCGGCACGAAGAGGGTTCCGATGTCGTCGCCGGCCAGAGCCCGGGTGAGCGCATCAGACTGACGACCGTCGACCAAGAGCACGTGGGCACCGCGCTCGGCTGCTGCACGGACGGCAGCCAGCTTGGACGTCATGCCTCCGCTTCCGAAAGCGGATCGCTCGGGACGAATCCAAGCGTCGAGATTCGGATCGTGAGCCGCGACGACGGGAACGCGTTCGCCGGAGGCGTCCGCGAAACCGTCACTCACCGAAACCAGGAGGAGGACGTCGGCATCGACCAGATTGGCCACCTGCGCGGCGAGGACGTCGTTGTCTCCGAAGGCGATCTCGTCGAACGAGACGCAGTCGTTTTCGTTGATGATGGGCAGCGCCCCCCGCCGCTGCAGCTCGCCCAGCGCGCGCCGAGCGTTCAAGAAGCGACCGCGATGCTCCAGGTCGGCGTGGGTCAGCAAGACCTGGGCGACCGGTGCCTGGTAGGGGCGCAAGGCCCGGCCCCAGGCCTCCACCAGCTTGCTTTGGCCGACCGCGGCCGCGGCCTGCAGGCCGGCCATCGTGCGGGGGCGCCCGGCCAGGTCGAGCGCACCCACGCCCACCGCGATCGAGCCGGAGGAGACGACGCAGGGAAGCCGTCGGCCGATCAGAGGGCCGATCTGCGACGCGAGTCGTCGGAGCGCCTTGGGGTCGAGCCGCCCGGTTCGCGTGGTGAGAACCGAGCTCCCCACTTTCACCACCGTTCGTCCGCGGCGGGCCCGGGTCGACAGCGCGCGCCGGGCTGCGGCGTCACTCGGTGGGGGCTTCATCGCCACCGATGATCGTGCTGGTCCGCGTCAGTCGTTCGAGGAACGCCAAAGGATCGAGATCGATCTCGGGCCGGGGCGGTCGCGCTCGTGCGTCCGCCACATCGAACGTCTTCGGCGAGGACGGTCTCACCCGAAGCTCGACCGAAGCCTCGAGGGTGCCCGGCGATTCGGCGTCGGTGAGGCGGAGCCGGCCGCGGAGATCGGCGTTCACCGGGACGCCGGTCTCCGCGTCGAGCCAGAGTCGACCGGACAGCTCCTCCGCCCGGGCCGACGCTCCGAACAGTTGGTGGGGGGGGCCCGTTCCCGCGAGATGGGCCGCGAAGCCCACGGCCGGCCGTCCGCCCACCGAGCGGTCCGCTTGCGGCTTCCAGGCGGCACGCCCACCCATGGCACTCATGAAAGCAGCCAAGGCTTCGTACGCTTCCTCGTGAACGCGGAGGTTCCGACGCTGCACGAAGTCGGCGGGGTGGAGGTCCCCCTGTCCTTTTCGCACGTACCATCGGTCGGATACGCGGATCGCCTCCCGGAGGAGGCGATCGTCAGCGTCGGTCTGGACCACCCGGACGTCCCCGCCCGGGCCCGACTCGATCACCGAATGCTCGACGACGTTCAGGTCGTGTCCGTTCCGCTGGAGGCGAAACCGTGCGCTACCCTCATAGCGGACAGGACCGAGGCGAGCTTCGGCCTCGGCGAACGAGAGACCCAGGATCCGGGCCCGCAGCTGCGGGTCGTCCCCGAACCGCCTCGGGTCCAGAGACTCGCGCGCCTGCCCGGCGAGCCTCTGTTGCTCGAGGCGATGGCCCCACGGACGGTTCGGGTCCGCTGCCTTGGGCGGCTCTGGCCGGCAAGCGAGGAAAAGCAGGAGCGCGGTGACCCGAGTCCACGCAGACATTCGACCGCCGCCGTAGCAAAGGCGTGCCGAACGGTCCATGAGCTCGATGATGGGAGCTCTCAGTCGCGGATCGGCGCCGTCAAGGCGGGGCGCTCGTCGTCCTCGACGCTCGGCGCGCCGCGGGCCACCATCGGGGCCAGCAGCATCCCGAACGTGCCCGCCATGGCTCCGCCCATGATCCCGCCCTGGAGGACCTCGATGAGGCTGATGGAGGGATTGAGTCCGAAGAGTAGGCTCACCAAGCCCTGCAGCGAGAGCAGCGAGAATCCGAACCCGAATCCGGCGCCATACCCCCGGAACAAGCCGCGAAAGAGAGCCTTCAGCCGTCGTTTTATCGTCGGCTTCTTGCCCACGTCGCGCATGCCGGCGAGCGATGCGTCCTCCCACAGGTGGCTGCCCACGCGCCAAGCGATGGGCAGCGGCAAGAGGAGCGGAAGCACCTGCCACCACGCCAAGCCGAAATGGGTGGCGAAGAAGGGAAGAAACACGGACAGCCACATGAGGGCCAAACCGGTGCCGAAAGCGGTTCCCAGGCTACCGACGGTCCGCATCTGCAGCCAGGCCTGGCGCTCGGAGAGGATTTCGCGACTCTCCGTGTCGGGCGCGTCGGCGACCGCCTGGCTGTGCAGGATGGCCTCCACCCGATCCCGCCACTGGCGGTATTGAGCCGTATCTCCCGAGAGCGCCAAGTGCGTGAGCATCATCGGCTCGAGGCGCGCCGGGAGATTCGACGGCGATTCGTTTCCATGCATCGGCTTCGGCAGTCGCTCTTCCATCCTTCTTCCTTCCGCCATCATAGACACATCCACCCGGCCCAATGCTCCCCCCGACCGACGAATCACGACCGCGGCGACTGTCTTTCAGGGGAACTCCGTGTCGGAGAAGGGTCGACAGCGATCGCCGTCGCGCCTATGTAAGTTGGCGTGAGGAGCCGGCTTAGAGCCTTCCTGCTGGGCACGCTCTGGGCCTGCAGCCCCCCGGAGACGGCACCGGAGCCCCTGCCTCCTCCGCCGCCCGACCATCCGGAGCCCATCGGGCCGGA
The DNA here is from genome assembly GCA_964473255.1 of uncultured Myxococcales bacterium. Classification (GTDB taxonomy): domain Bacteria; phylum Myxococcota; class Kuafuiibacteriia; order Kuafuiibacteriales; family Kuafuiibacteriaceae; genus Kuafuiihalomonas. The sequence continues at coordinate 25,981 of CAYYOT010000028.1, forward strand.
TCCGCTCGACCTATCCCAGGTTCAGGTCGACGCGATCGGTCGCGGTGATTCGCTGTCGGTCGTAATGGGCCGAATGGACGTCGGACCCCTCGAAGTCGACAAGGTCGTAGGTGGTCTCGCCGGCCTGGTCGACTTCACGAAGAGCCGCGTGGGGGACGAGATCGAGGCGCTCGTCAGCGACGCCGGCGAAGTCGAGTGGTTTCGGTATGTCATGAGCCGGGAAGACCGGTTCGTGGCGGTGCGCTCCGGCTCCGAGATGATCGGCTATCAACAGCACGTGCCGGTCGAGACCGCGACTCGACTGGTCGAAGGGGAAATCGAAATCTCGCTCTACCTCACCATGGAGGCCCTGGGCGAAAAGCCCTGGCTCACCTTGACCCTGGCCGACATCTTCGCGTGGGACATCGACTTCTTCACCGAGCCTCGCGCCGGCGACCGATTCCGGCTCCTCGTGGAAAAGAAGACGCTCGATGACGACCTGGTCGGCTACGGCCGAGTCATGGCGGCGGAGTACGCACAGACGGATGGCGATGTGTTCCGCGCCTACCGCTACGAATTCGAGGACGGCCGTGTCGGCTACTACCGACAAGACGGGACGGCGGTGGAGAAGATGTTCCTGAAGTCGCCGGTCAAGTTCGCGAGTATCACCAGCCGCTACGGCCTGCGTCGTCACCCGATTCTCAAGTACGTGCGCGCCCACAAGGGCGTCGACTACGGTGCGCCGCGCGGAACCGGCGTCTGGGCGGTCGGCGACGGGGTCGTGCTCCGGGCCGGTCGTCGGGGCGGCTACGGTCGACTCGTCGAGATCCGCCACCGAAACGGTCTGCGGAGTCGATATGCTCATCTCAGTGGGTATGGTCGCGGCGTGCGCAGCGGTGCCCGCGTTCGCCAGAAACAGGTCATCGGCTACATCGGGTCTTCCGGCATGGCGACCGGACCGCACCTGCACTTCGAGGTGCTCCGCGGCGGACGACACGTGAATCCGCTATCGCTGGTCGTGCCGCCAGCCCCGCCGATCTCCGACGACGAACGCGATCGTTTCCAGGCTTTCATCGCACCGGCCGTCCTTCGGTTGGCGGTGGCGGGGCCGATGATCGCGGCGACGAGCGACGAGGGTAGCTAACCTCAGCTCGAGTGCGTCTTGGCGGGCAGGCTCGGCGACCCTTTGCCGGGAAGGGCGCGACGGCGTGGCCGCCGGTGGAAGAAATTGCGGAGAACGAGCCAGATGATGCTGGGACTCTCCTGCATTCGACGACGTAGATACGCGGTGGCGTCGTCCCAGCTGGTCGCGAAGGGCGTGTAGAGCCGGACCGGCAGAGCAACGCCGAAATCGCCGGCTGCGAGGCGCTCCTGCATACGTTCACGGGGTACGCCCAGAAGGAGCTGGACCTCGCAGCGTTCGGGAGCCAGGGGAGCGACCTCGCGAGCGAACCGTTCGAGATAGAGCTCGTCGTGCGTGGCGAACTCCACCTTTGCCCCTCGTGCCAGTAGTCGTCGGGCCGCCACGAGCATGCGGTCCTTCATCTCGACCTTGTTCGTCGTCGCGACCGCCGCCGGCTCCGGGTAGATGCCGATGACCAGGCGGACGCGCATGCCGGCCGGGATCCGCTCGACATCGTCCATGGTTCGATTCAAGCGAGTCTGAAGAACCGTGCCCACGTCGAGACCGGAGGCGAAGAGTTCGATCGACCAGTCAAGGGTGAGATCCGTCCACTTGCGGTCCTCCATGTCGATGGTCAGAGGAACGCCGAGCGACCGCGCCTGCTCGGCGAGTGCGAACAGCGGCTCTCTGGCTTCGTGGTTCCGTCCGCACGTGAAGCCGCTCGGCTTCACGGATACGCTCGGACGGATGTCTTTCAGACGGTCATCGGCGGCCGCCTGCTCGAGGACCGACGCGTAGGTTTTGCGCTGACGCTCGACCTGCTCCGGGGTGGTTACGCTTTCCCCGAGCAGGTCCAGGGTGCTGAGAAGCCCATCGTCCTCATGGCTCGCCACGACCTGGTCCAGCGCTTCGGCGAGGCTGCTGCCCGCGACGTACGGTCGAGCAAAGAAGCGAACCAGAGGACCAGGGACGAGATGAGCGAGCACGTAACTTCTCCGTGAGGGTCAGCGTTCCCGAATCGGGGGACGAACGGTCGTTTCGCCGTCGATCTGGCGTAGGGCGGCGAGTCGCTCGGGAAGGCCGAGATCTTCGGCGATGTCCGGCGTGTCGCGTACGAGGGCCTCCCAGGCAGCGATCGCCTCCGCGCGCCGTTCATCGGACCGAAGCATGAGCGCCCCAAAGACGAAGCGGACCTGAGGGTCCGTGGGGCTGTCCGCGAAAACGGCTTCGATCTCTCGGACCGCCTCCGCCTCTTTGCCCTGGGCCGACAGCGCTTGGGCCAGGCCGGCTCGGGTGCCCGCGTGGTCGGGTCGCAGGTCGAGCGCTCGGCGGTACGCGGCTTCCGCGCTCGCGGGCTGCCCGTCCCGGAGTGCGGCGAAGGCTTCGGCCAGCGCCTGTCCAAAGGGATTCAGGTTACCGCGAGCTGGACCGCCGGCCCGGGCCGCCGGCTCGCCCCCGGGGTGGGCCGCGGCCAGTCCCGGAGCGGCGGGCGCGGAGCTGGGCCGGGAGGCCGCTTCGCGGAGAGGGCCCCCGAGCTGCTCGAGAGCACTGCGCGCTCGATTGGCTTCCGGGTGGTCGGGGGCCACTTCCAAGAACAGGGTGTAGGTGCGCCGGGCTTCGCGGAGCGAGCTCGGTGTCCCGTCCTCCTCCAGGATTCGCCCGAGCAGGTAGAGACAATCGGGTTGGCGCCGGGCCCGCTCCAGGCACCCTCCGAGCTCACGGATCACGGCACGGCCGTAGCCGAGATCCGCGTAGGTTTGCGCCAAGGCCGCGTGGATCTTCGGGGTGGCCTGGCCGGCGAGCTCGGCTTCGAGGAGAACGTCGGCGGCCTCGAACCCGCGGCCGGAGTCGGCGAGGACGGCCGACAGCTGGAGCGCTACGGTCGCCGACTTCGATTCGGCAAAACGATCCTCGAGCGCCTTGATCTCCGGCGTCGAGCGGGATCGGGGATCGAGGGGCTGCGGCTCGCAGGCGACCACCGACACGACGAGGGCCACTCCCGGGAAGGGACAACGCACGGTAGCTCCCTCTCGACCAGGGTCTCGACTGTCAAGACGACACGACCTGCAGTGGGTCCGGACCGCCGTCCAGAGCTTCGATCGGAGGCTCTCGGCAGTCCGCCGAGAGCTCGGCCACGGTTCGGCTCAGCCCCGGAACCCGAAGGTCGGGGGCGAGCTCGGCGAGCGGACGGAGCACGAAGGTCCGTTCGGAAAGACGAAGGTGAGGGATGTGCAGCCGATCGTCCTGCCAGACGACGTCCGAGTAGAGCGCGATGTCGATGTCGATCGTGCGGGGCCCCCAATGCCGAGTCTTGATGCGGCGCATCCGGTTTTCGACTTCCTGGGCGAGGTCGAGGAGGTCGAGCGGGGCCAACGAAGTCTCCGCTTCGAGGACGGTGTTCACGAAGTCCGGCTGGTCTTGCGGCCCGACCGGCTTCGAAACATACAGACGGGCTCGGCGCAGCGGAGCCAGTCCCGGAACCCGGAGCCGCTCGATCGCTTCCTGGATCCGTTCGGGCGGATTTTCGAGGTTCGAGCCGAGGGCGAGATACGTGGTCACCACCGAGTGAATGTTGGGCTGTACATCGCAGCTTGCCAAGCGAGCGGCGTCCGAGCTCGCTATGGCGCGTGGCGCCGCTCGACGTCGTGGAGCTGACCAAGGAGCTCGTCGCGATCCCGTCCATCACGAACGAGGAAGGGCCGGTCTGCTCGTTCGTGGCGGACCGACTCGCCGAACGCGGTTGGACCGTGCGGACCCAGGCGGTCCCCCCCGATCCGGGTGTGGACGCGGCGCCGGGCCGGATGAACGTTCTCGCGACGTGTGCGGACGAGCCGCCGGGCGTGGTCCTCACGACGCATCTCGATACGGTGCCCCCCCACATTCCGCTCTCCGAAGATGACGCTCATCTGTTCGGACGGGGTACGTGCGATGCGAAGGGCATCTTCGCCGCCCAGTGGGTGGCGGCCGAGCGACTCCGAGCAGCGGGGCGTTCGGTGGCTCTCCTCGGGGTGGTCGGCGAAGAGACGCACTCCCTGGGAGCCAAGTGCGCGGCGGAACTGCTGCCGGCCGCTGGATTCATCGTGGACGGCGAGCCGACCCAAGGACGGATGGCATCGGGGACGAAAGGCATCCTGCTTCTTCGGCTATCGGTGCAGGGGAGGGCGGCGCACTCCGCCTACCCCGAGCTCGGGGACTCGGCGCTCCACGCGCTCGTGAAGAGCCTTCACGGCCTTCTGACTTTGGACCTACCGGCCGAAGCCGCGTTCGGCTCGACGACGCTGAACGTCGGGACCTTGGCCGGCGGTGTCGCGCCGAACGTCGTCGCGCCGGCGGCCACCGCGGATGTCATGATCCGATTGGCGGCGCCGTCGTCGACGGTCGAGGACATCGTGCAGAACGCTCTGGGGGGCGCAGTCGACGTCGAGGTGCTCTCGCGCAGTGAGCCCCAGGCCATCGGGGTCGTCGCCGGGCAGCCGGCCGAGGTCGTGCGCTTTGGTTCGGACGTTCCGTACCTGTCGAAGATCGCGCCGACCCTCCTCGTCGGCCCGGGCTCGATCCACGACGCGCACACCCGTCACGAGCGGATCGGCAAACAGGAGCTCATCGACGCCGTCGATCAGTACGTGGTCGTCGCGGAAGCCTTGCTCAGTCGAGAGTCCGAACGGTAGGGCCACGCCATGAGCGTCATCATCAACCGCGTGTATACCCGAGGCGGCGACTCCGGGCAGACGCGGCTGGCGGGTGGACAAAGCGTCGACAAGACGGACCCGAGAATCGAAGCCTATGGAACGCTCGACGAGCTGAATGCCTGTTTGGGCGTGGTCGTCGAAGCCCTCGCGATGGAGCCCGACCCGAGCGATGCGGCCCGTCTCTTGGGAACGCGCATCCGCCGGATCCAAAACGAACTGTTCGACGTCGGCGGCGAGCTCGCCACCCTTGCCGAAGACCGTCATCCCCAGCAGGCGATCATCGCGCCCGACCACGTGGCCCGGCTCGAAGAAGAGATCGACGCGGTCAACGCCGACCTTCCGACCCTTCGCTCCTTCGTTCTTCCCGGCGGTGGCATGGTCAGTGCCCACATGCACGTGGCGCGCACGGTGTGCCGCCGCGCCGAGCGGCGTCTGGTCGACCTTCAGCGAAGCGACGCTCAGCGAGACGAAGTGCTCCAGTACGTGAATCGACTATCGGACTGGCTTTTCGTCATGGGACGTCAGGCGGCGATCGCCACCGGTCACGGCGAAGTCTTGTGGAAGCCCGGCGGTCGCTGAACACTAGCGCGAGCAGGCATTCGGACAAGCCTCGATGCCGGAGCAGGCGAGGGGAGCGCGCCTCCGAGCCGCGCAACATCGCTCGGCCAGCACCGCGCAGCGCTGCCGGTCGCGTCCCAGCTCGGCGAGGGCCTTCAGCCGACCTCGCCAGATCGCGTCGTCGAGGGCCTCCAGGCGAGGGTCCCGCGGGACGGGCAGGCCGACCGAGAGCCCGTCTTCCAGGATCGCCATCCCGCCGACCTCGGTGAGCATCAGCGCGTTGGGCGCCCGGGGAAGAAGCACCGTCAACCGGAGGGCGCCGCTCCGCCCGTCGAGGATCCAGACGGCTCGAGCGCCGGCGAGGGCTACCCACTCGGTCGATCCCGCCGCCAGCAGCGGTCGGCTCTGGAGTCGGGTACGGACCGCGACCTCTCCGGTAACCTGACGGAACTCGGCGACGCTCGGACGCCCGATGACGAAGCCGCGGTAGTTCGGGAGGACCAAGAGCGGCTCGGTTGCGTCTCTGACCCAAGGACTGAGGCGGTCCGGAGACGCGAGCTGCCAGAGTTCGAGCCCGGACGACGTGCGCACGGTCAGGACCCGACGGGAACCGATGGAGAGGGCGTCCATGAAGCGCGAAGGAGCATCATCGACCCGACCGACCTGAATGCCGGCCACCGGGTCGAACACCCGCGCGCGTTCGACGCCGCTGAAGACCCAAACCTCGTGATTCGGGCCCTCGATGATCGGCGCGGTCGGAGGCTCGGGAAGCCGGATACGACGTACGACCCGGCCGTCGGTCGCTCGCACCACCTGCAGGAGTCGGCGCGAAGGGATGATCAGTCGGCCGCGAATGAGGAGGGGCCCGCCGATCGCGCCTTCGATGAGTTCGGTTTGCCATCGAATCCGACCATCGTCGGCGCTGACGCACCGCACCTCTTCATCCGTCGCAACATAGAAACTGTCGGGTCCCACGGCCAACGGATCCAGGGGAGAGGACAGCTCGAGGCGGTAGCGCACGGCTCCGTCGGTGCCGAATGCCGTGACGTCCTCTTCGGTGATCAGGAGTCGTCGGCCGGGGAGCGACCACAGGCGGGGCTCGGCAAGGCCCACCGTGGTCCGCTGGCGAGCGCGACCGTCGGACAGATCGACGAAGACGACATCCCCGTCGTCGAACAGCCACGCTGCCCGGTCCTCGGTGTGAAGGAATTCGGCGTCGGCTCCGTAGGAAGGTCCATACCAGGTCGGCGGTACCCGGTTGCGGTCGCGGTCCCGGGCCAAGCCTTCCCAGGCTCTCAGACGAGCGGCTGGGGTCGTGGCGCGAGCCACGACTTCGGGGATCGATGCGGTTGCGGTCGTCGTCGTGATCGGAGTGGCGGCGATCGCCGCAGCAGCCAGAGACCACACCGTGTCGTGTGTATCAGTGAAGCTTCGCCGGTTGATACAGTCGAACGGTGGTGTCGCTTCTCCTGGCTTTGGCGGTCGCCGCCGATCCCCTTCCCTTGGTCACCGTCGAGGCCGGTCCGCCTTGGGTCTGGGCACGGGTGTCGACGGCGACCCTGACGTGGTCCATTCCCCGGGCGGAGCTATTGGCCCGCCCCGGAACGCACGTCGTCTTGTTTCCTTCCGACTGGGCCCCTCGAAGGTTCGGGCTCGCGGCGGGTCGCGTGGAGGTTGCCGGGCGTGACGTTCACCTCGTCCTGCCGCATGGGGAGGTGTCGCTGACCAGGCCCGGTCGGATGGCAGCGACGCTGGAGGCCAGCGGATGGCTCCGGGTCGAGGCTCTCGAGGGGACGGTGACCTACCAGGGCGACGGGGGGGGCGGAGGAGTCATCGCGACGGGAGCGTCCGTGCATGCCGGGCCGGGTGGGGACTACCGGCCGGGGGTTGGCCCCCCGCGAGACGCAAGCATCCGGATCGACCGCATGGCTGCACCGCTGCTCGAAAAATACGCGAAACGATCCCGCAAGCTGCTCGCCTGGGAACGGCTGCAGCTTGGCTTGCGAGGTGATCCGACGGCTCACGGTTCGCGTCGTCGCCGGGAACAAGGCTACGGCTGGCGAGCTCGAACCGCGGTCGCCGAGACCTGGGCTCGCGTCATTGCTCTGGAATTTCGGGCCCTTATGAACGACCTCGATCTCGGCGTGCGCCGCGAACTCGACGGGATGAGGGTGCGGTCGCGCCGAGGAAACGTCGAGTGATCAAACGAAAGCTACATTGCAATGCAACCCTGATTGCACTCCCCGGGATGGACTCTCGCCCCGGTCCCGGCAGCGATCCGCGACGCATTCCGGGCTACGGTGGCGTTTTTCGGGGGGCGGTTCATGAACGCCCTCGAAACACGAGATTCCGGCGCTTCTCGTCAAGCGGGTGTCGAATAAAGGCCCAAAATAGGGGTTTGGAGGCCGATTTTCGAAGGCAGTCTATTGCACGCCTCTTTTTACTGGGCTAGCGTCCGCCTGCATCGACGAACTTTCGTCGAACGACTTCCAGTGGGAGGAACATCGGATGGCTACCAAGAAGAAGGCTGCAAAGAAGCCCAAGGAAATGCTGCTCGTGCAGAGCAAAGTTAAGGATCACGTCCGTCAGGCGGGGTTCATGTGCTCGTCGGATCTCATCGACCAGCTCAATGACGAGGTTGCTGAAATGCTCCAGAAGGCAGTCGAGCGAGCTGAGGCCAACGGCCGGAAGACCGCTCGCGCCAGCGACGTCTGAGACGAACTCGAGGCCCGTCGCTCCGCCGTTCTGAAGCGGCATGAGCGGCGGGCCCCGCTTTCTCCACCTCTTTTGCTGCCTCCGCGCGCCCGTCCCTTTTTAGGGTTCGGGGTAATCCGCGTGCATGTCCAAATCCCGAACCGCAGCGAGCTCTTGCGTGCGCCCAACCCATCCCCCAAAAGGTAGAGTTCAGGGGCGTGCGACGGAGGGCTTCGATCATGATCAGGAACACACGAATCGCATGGCTGGTTCTGGCCGCCGCCGGGTGCTCTGACCCTTCGGCGCCCCTCGACCGTGGAGACGCCGGAGCTTCGTCGCCCGATGCCGCCGCGCCTCGACCGGATGCGTCCGTTGCGCCGGACGCCCAGGTCGCTGCAGCCCCGGAACTCTTTCGGCTGCGACCCGGAGAGGGTTCGGTCGAAGGGGGCACGTTCGTCACGCTTCGCGGGGAAGGCTTCACTGAGTCGGCCCAGGTCCGTTTCGGCGAGCTGACGCTGTCGGAATACGACGTCACCTTCCTCGACGAGACGAGCCTCGAAGTCCTCTCGCCGCCCGGCGAAGTCGGGTTCATCGACGTCACGGTGGTCACCGCGGGAGGCGAGTCCACGCTGGAGGACGCTTTTCGCTACGTCCCGGTTCTCGAGATCACGTCGGTCGAGCCGGACCGAATCCCCGAGGAGGGCGGTGTGGAACTCGTGCTGCGCGGGCGTGGCTTCACCGAGGACACGCTCGCCCTCATCGACCGCACGCCCCTCGGAGGTTGGGTGCTCGTGAGCGACATCGAGATGCGAGGTCTCGCCCCGAGTCTGCCGCCGGGGCGTCCGGAGATCCGCGTGCTTTCGCCCTTGGCCGACGATCGCTCATCGGACCTGCTGGTGGTCTTTGCCACCCCGGAAGTCGATGCCCTCGAGCCGCCGGTGGTCGGAGCCCGAGGCGGCGACCTCGTGACGCTGGTCGGAACCGGGCTCGAAGAGATCGATCAGGCGAGCATCGGCGGCGAGCCGGCCGCACTGGTCGACGTTTCCCGCGAGCGCCTCGTGCTCGAGACTCCGGCCCTGAGCGAGGGGCCGGCGGTCATTGAACTCCGCTCGCCCGACGTCGTCTATGAAGTCCCGGAACCGCTCTACGTCGTCGACGACATCCCCGGGCTCGCCGTCGCGGGCCTCGCCCCGTCGACGGTCGTGCAGGGTCGCGCGACCCGAGTGGACATCGTGGGCCGAGGATTCGGCGCGAGCCTCGATGTCGAGGTCGCCGGGCAGCCGGTCGCCATTCTCGCCGCCGACACGTCGGGATCGGCCGACCGTGTGGCTTTCGAGACTCCGGTCAATCTCGCTGTCGGTGATGTATCGGTCCGCCTGGTCAGCGACGGCGTTGCCGTCGACGTTCCCGGAGGGCTCGACGTGCGTCCCGAGCTGCTGGTGACTGCGGTCAGCCCCGAGTCGGCTGCCGCCGACGCATCGACGTTGCTCACCGTGACCGGCGGAGGCTTCCTCGAAGGGGTCGAGGTGCGGATCGGTGGCGTCTTGCTTCAGGAGGTCGAGGTCTTGGCCGACGACGTCCTGGTCGGCACGCTTCCGGGGGGACCGGGCGGCGTCGCTGACGTCGTCGTGCGAGCGCCCGACGGTCAGCGCGACATCCTGCCCGCCGCGTTTCGCTTCGAAGAAGCGTTCGCCTTCATCCGAGTGGAGCCCGAAGACGGCTCGATCGCGGGCAACACCTACGTCACCGTCTTTGGCCGAGGCTTACAGGGGCCAGCGACGGTCCAGTTCGGTTCCGAACCGGGAACCGACGTTCGGCTCGAAAACGGGTCCGTCCTCGCCGTGCGGGCCCCGCCCGGCGACATCGGCATCGTCAATCTGGAGGTCGACGTTTCCGGCGAGTCCTTCAGTCTTCCCGAGGGCTACGCGTACTTCGATCCCCGCCTCATCGTGGGCGGAGGATTCGGAGGACCGATCCGCGGGGATGTCAACGTCGCGGTGCTCGACAGCCAAGGGAACGCAGTCCCGGGAGCAGCGGTCCAGCTGGGATATGACGCCGACCCGCGCCTGCGGCGTACGACCGACGCCGACGGGTTGGCGACGATCTCGAGTCCCGACGTCGTCGGGCCGCTCACGGTGACCGCGGGCGCCAACGGGACTCAGTTCACGACGTTCTATGACATCAACACGCGAAACTTGACCGCGATCTCGGCTCCCTTCCCGCGGCCGAGAGAAGAAGATGCACCGGTCTTTCCGTGTCCCTCGGGCGAGCCTCCCCGGATCCGCGGGCGAGTCTTCGGACTCAAATCGGAGATCGACCCCGACCAAGACCCGAACATCGTGCCGCTGGTGACCATCACCTACAGCCAGCCCAACGTCTTTCAGACGAATCCGCCCCTACCCGAAGGCCAGATCGTCACCGTGGACCGCGAAGGCGCAATCTTCGAAATCGTGACCGCCCGGCAGGGCACCGTGGCCGTGTATGCGGTTCTCGAAGAGGTCGACACGACCAATCCGGCCATCCGGACCCGGCGACGAATGGGTATCGTCCGCGGTGTCCCGGCGGTCGCCGACCAGGTCACGGAAGGGGTCGACATCGAGCTCTCCATCGAGCTCGACCAGACCGTCGACATTCGCCTGGACGAGCCCCCGACCCAGTCGCCCGGGCCGTCGCTCAACGCGGTGTTCCCGTATCTCAACGTCGGATCCGACGGCGTGATCCCCTTTCCCCCTCAGGGCGCGTCGTCCGACCTGGTCACCCTCCAAAACATGCCGCGGTTGGCTTCGTCCGACTTCATCTACCTGGCGGGGTCTTTGACCCAGGCGGGGGCCGGGCTCGGGGCTCCATTCTCTTTGGCGATTCAGCCCGCGGTCCAGGACCCGGACGAAGGCACCGACCTGGGACCTTTCCTGCAGCCCCCGCAGAACCTGACGCCGAAGTTTGGTGAGGTCCTGGACGACGGCGTCATCCGGTTCGAACGGGAAGGCCTCGTTCCCGATCTCAGCATCACCGACTTCACGGATTCGCTCTTCGTAGCGAGCGTCTGCTGCTTCGACGGGGCGCTCGACGGCAATCCCGACGGCGATTGCGACGATGACTCGGACGTCGAGAACCCGGGCGGAGGACCGGTACCGTTCACTCGATGGTCCCTGTACGGGCCGGGCGAGGGTCTGAGCATCGAACTTCCGCGCCTGCCGCCCGGCGTCGATGCCTTCGACCGACCGCAGTTCATCGGGTACGGAATCCAACAGGCCCGCGCGCCCCGGTTCACCTTCGCCGAGTTCAACTATACCCAGTTCTCGGCGCTCTTTTGGGAGAGCTGGACGTCGGTCTCGGGAGCGGTCGTCATCAAGGAAGTGACCGACTGATCCATGCGTCGAGCTCTGTGGTTTGCGCTTCTCCTCGCGACGGCGTGCACGGAGGGCGACAGTGGGCGCTGCTCCGCCGACCAGGATTGTCCGGCGGGCGCCCGATGCGACCAGGAGACGTCGCAGTGCATCTGCGTGACCGACGATGCCTGCCCTCAGGGATCGTTCTGTAACTCTTCGGGTGTCTGTCAGGTTTCGACGGGCTGCTCCTCGAATGCCGACTGTGAAGACGAATCCTTTTGCGACCTGGACACCGGCCGCTGCCTCGATGGTCCCCCGCTGACCGCGACCAGCCTATGCGGGCTCGCCAGCCACTGCCCGTCGGGCACGGTGTGCGTGGACGGCGCGTGTCGCGGCGGCTGCTTCGACAGCGGCGACTGCGGTCTCGATGCGGTCTGCGTGGACGGGGTTTGCGACCCCACGCCGGGGCGCTGCCCGGATAGCTCCTACTGCCCATACGGCTCGTTCTGCGACACGGACGGCCAGTGCCGGGAAGACTTCCGCGGACCGTACTGTCGCCTGTGTTCCGTCCGAACGCTCCAGAACGTCGATCCGTGCGATGGCCGTCGAAATCTCTGCTTGGTCAACAGCCAGGAACTCGGAGGCGTGACCAACTTCTGCGGCGTCGACTGCTCTCAAGGCCAGGCATGTCCCAACGGCTATGGGTGCAGTCGCGTGACGATCCCTCCGCGAGGAACCTGCCAGAGCACCGCCGAGTGCCAGTGCGACACCGTACTTCCTCGGACCCGCTCGTGTACGCTCGAGGCTCCCTGTGAGGTCATCGGCCCCGACGGTCAGCCCGATCCCAACGGGGAAGTGTGCGTGGTGGAGGGGCTGCCCGACTGCAATGGCGGAACGGTGGGCGGTCCTTCGGCCTGCGTGATTCGCGCGGGCGAGACCGAAGGCCAGTGCCTGTGTTCGTCGGACGACCAGTGCGGTGATGGCGCGGTTTGCGTGGGCGGAGACTGCTGCACGGGAGCGATTCGCGAAGGGCGCGAATGCGTCGTGGGAGAAGGACGCCTGACCGGCTTTTGCACCTGCACGCGGGACCGGGACTGTCCGGCCGACTCGTGCGACTCCGGCACGAGCACGTGCCTCTTCTCCGGGCGCCCGTGCGAACCGGGGCTCCAACCGAGCGACTGTCCACCGATCGCATGCGAAGACGGGCTGTGTTTTCTCGGCCAGAACTGCGCACCCGTCGCTGGACTGTCCTGCTCGGTCGTCGGTAGAAACTGAGCCGCTTTGGCCAGCATCACCGTCGAGGAGGCCGTCGACCGTATCGGTGACGCCGAGCGTGGTCTGCGTCTGCGGGCTGCGGCGGCGACCGTTTCCACGGTCACCGTCGGCCAGGTCCTGTTCGCGTCCTTCGTCTTGGGGCACGGGCGAGGACCGATCCCCATGCAGCCCCTCGAGGTCGTCTGGGGCATGGTCGGCTTCTTGATCCTGTCACTGCTCGTGGCGCCGCTCGTGGTGCGGCGCGTGCGCAAAGAGGGAGCCATATTCACGGGGTCAGCCCGGGAGGGGCGACATACACGCCGGGTCGCCGGTCACGAAGGGTACTTCGTCATCGATCACGAGGTCGTTCTCTATGACACGGTCGAGAGGTACGGACGCATCGCGGATGGCCTCATGGTTCGATACTACGATCCGCGCCACGAGGGGCCGGTCGTCCGCGAGATGGAGATGGACCGCGGGCTGGCCGAGCGGCTGGCCCGCCGTTTCGAGGCCGCCGGTGCGTCGACCGATTCCCCCTTGCCGACCACCGCCGCGATTCGGTAGCGGCCCTCCATGGGTTTCCAGTGCGGCATCGTCGGGCTTCCGAACGTGGGCAAGTCGACGATTTTCAACGCCTTGACGGCGGCCGGCGCCGAGTCGGCCAACTTCCCATTCTGCACCATCGAGCCGAACACCGGCGTGGTCGAGGTCCCCGACCCGCGGCTCCAGAACATTGCCGAGTGCATTCCGCCGCAGAAGATCATCCCGACGACGATGACTTTCGTCGATATCGCAGGACTGGTGAAGGGCGCGTCCCAGGGCGAAGGACTCGGTAATCAGTTTCTCGGTCACATCCGAAGCACGAACGCGATCGCTCACGTCGTTCGCTGCTTCGACGACGACAATGTCGTCCATGTCGATGGGTCGGTGGACCCGATCCGCGATGTCGAGATCATCGACACCGAGCTGATCTTCGCCGACCTGGAGACGATCGAAAAACGATTCACCACCCTCGAGAAGAAAGCCAAGGCTCAGGATAAGGAAGCCCAGCGCCTCATCTCGGTGCTCCGCCCCGTCAAGGAAGGCCTGGAGCAGGGCCGTCCGGTGCGGGCCTTGGGACTGACCGAAGACGATGCGCGTCAGCTTCGGGACCTCCATCTCCTGACGGCCAAGCCGGTGATGTACGTGGCGAACGTCGACGAGGCATCCCTGGCCGAGCCCGAAGCCAATGCGTACTACGCGACTCTCAGAGAGCACGCCGCGAACGAGGGCTCGCAGATCCTCGTGATCTGCGGAAAGATCGAGGCCGAACTCGCGGACCTCGAACCCGCGGAGAAGCTCGAGTTCCTGCAGGAGGTAGGTTTGGCCGAGCCGGGCCTGGCCCGCGTGATTCGAGCCGGCTATGCGCTTTTGGAGCTGGAGACGTTCTTCACCGCCGGCGAAAAGGAAGTGCGGGCCTGGACGTTCCGAGCAGGATGGACGGCGCCGCAGTGCGCGGGCGTCATTCACACGGACTTCGAGCGCGGGTTCATCAAGGCCGAGGTCTATCACTACGACGACCTGATGCGCTTCCGCACCGAGGCGGCGATCAAGGACGCGGGGGCCCTACGGCTCGAAGGCAAGAGCTACGTCATGAAGGATGGCGACGTCGTTCACTTTCGATTCAACGTCTGACGTCGTCCGCCTCTTCATCGTCGTCGAGCTGCTTCCAGGATCCCTTCGATCTGCTCGGCGGTCCGTCTCCATGAGACGGACTCACGCGCCCGGTCGACCGCGGCTTCGGGCAGAGGGCCGTCTTCGGCTTCGGCGCAGAGCGCGGAGCGGAGGGTCGCAGCGAGCGCCGAACCCGAGCGCTCGACCACGCGAAAGACCGCTCGGTCTTCGGGGTACAGGCTCGACAAACGCTCGCTCCCAGCCACGTCGAACACCACCATGCGGCGCCCGACGGCCGCATACTCGAGTGCTTTCATACCCAGGTCGCCGTCGCGCACGTTGACACAGACGTCGGCCGCTTGGAGCAGAGCGACCGCTTCCGCGTGGGGGCGGCTGCCCAGGAAGTGAACCCGGTCCGGGAACCGAGCCGCGTGCTGGCGCACGAGAGCGCCCTGGGGGCCGTCGCCCGCCACGACGAAGAGGGCGTCGACCGTGGTCAGCGCCTCGAAGAGCAGGTCCAGGCGGAGCTCGGGCACCAGCGACCCAGCGAACGCGATGATCGGGCGGTCCATGGGTAGCCCGAGTCGCTCTCGCGCGACGTCTCGCGGTCCGGGGACGGCGATGTCGATATCGGCTCCGTTCAGGACGACGTGGACGTCCCTTGCACCCAGTTCGTCTTTGGCGTGAGCGGCGATGTTGGGTTCCACTGCGACGACCGCTTCCGCCTGGCGGATGATCCGACGGAGGTTAAGCGAGACGGTGCGAACCGCCACCTCGGAGCGGCCGAGCTGACGGAGCTCTTCGAGGATGCGGCCGTTGAGCTCGAGAACGATCGGTACGCCGAGTCGTCGGACCGAACGCGGCAGCAGCGAGCTGGTGGCCGATAGACGAAGGTAGGCCACGTGGGGCACGGCCCGGAGGACTTCGGGCGCCGCGGCAGCGGCGAGGGCCGCCTCCATCCTCAGGCCCGGTCCTCCGCGGTACGGTGGCCGGATCCGGCGGACTCCGTCGATGGGTTCGGGCTCGTGGCCGGGGGCCAGCAATGCCAGCTCGTGTCCCAAACGGCGGAGCTGGCGGGCCACGGCCAAGACATGGCGGGCCCCGCCGTGGCTCTGCTCGAGTGAGACCTGGGTTCCAAACAGAATGCGCACGGCAACGAAGGCTCGGAGCGACGCCTATGCCCACCGGACACGAGGGGCAAGCGGCGAAGACTGGCTCTAGAGGTCGACCGGGGGAAGAAGCACGCCGTCCAGCACGTGCACAACGCCGTTGAGACCGCGGATGTCGGTCCGGATGAACGAAACGCGGTTGCCGCGAGCGTCCTCCACCAGCGTCGACCCCCCGTTTTGGCGTACCGTCACCGTGTCGCCGAAGACCGTTGGAAACGTCGCGCCATCGGTGGCGCTTCGGAGGTCGCTCTCGGTCACGATGCCCTCGAGCACGTGAAAGCCGAGGACGTCGTCGAGGTCTTCGTTCGCGAGGTCGGCTTCTCCGAAGGCTCGCGTCCTGGGGGCGAGCACCGTGATCGGGGCGTCACCGCTCAAGACATCCGGCGCGAGCGCGCTCTGGACGATCGCGCTGGACGACTCCACGGCCGAATCCAGTGCGGTGAGGGTCGACGTACTCGCGATCAGCTGAGCGACCGTGGCCGGCCGGATGACGGCCTGTACGACGTGGATTCGTCCGTTCGTGGCGACGAGATCGGTCAGACCGAGGTCGGCGCCCCCGACCCGGGTCGGCGTCCGTTCGGAATCGACGGCGATCGTCGTCCGGGCCAAGGTGGGCACGGCCGCAAGACCTTCGAGGTCGGCGGCAGACAACGACCGGCTGGCGGTATGCGTGAGAAGGATGTTCGCGACCACCCGCTGGAGGTGAACGTTCGTCGCGACCGTCGTGAGATCCAGCCCTAGCTCGTCGAACGCCGCGTCGGTCGGGGCAAAGAGCGTGAAGGGACCGGGTCCGCCGAGGACGTTGGCCACGGTCGTGGCTTCGACCGTCGCGACCGTAGCCGCGGAGAGCAAGCGGTCGAAGGAGAGCTCCGCGCTCGGGTCGTCGGTCAAGCGGTGGAGGGCGCCAACGATGTCCGGCGGCGGTTCCTCGCTGGGAAAGAGTACGCCGTCGATGAAGTGGATGACGCCGTCGAGCGCTCGCAGGTCGGTCGAGATGACGTTGACGAGCTGGCCTCGGCCGTCCGCCAGTCGCAGCGACCCATCGTCGCCTTTTCGCACGGTCAGTACATCTCCGGTGAGCGTCTGGAGCTGACTCCCGTCGGCGCGACCCGTGAGATCTTCGGCGTCGAGCTGACCGTCGAGCACGTGATTCTGCAGGATGCGATCGAGGTCTTCGGCGGGAAGAGCGGCGGTTGCGAGCGCAGCGTCGATCGGCGCGAAGACGGTAATGGGGCGGTCTCCAGCGAAAACCTCCGGCGCCAAGCCGGCGCGCGTCGCCACCGATGCGTCGCCAACGATGATCTCCGCCAGACGGCTCAAGGCGGCGGTCGTGGTCACGACGTCGAGCGTACGCCGGGGGAGGATCACCTCGCCGAGCACGTGGACCCGTCCGTTGTCGGCGCGCACGTCCGGATTGCGCAGGGCCGCGCCCCCGATGGTCGGCGGCTGAGGGTTTGGAGGCTGGTCACTCCCGACCTGAAATTCGAGCGCGGTACCACCGAGCGGTCGAAGGACGCCCCGTGTCGCGATCCGCTGGAGGTCCCACGATCCCGGCACCACGTGGGCCAGTAGAATGTTGGTCACGACGTCTCCGAGGTCGGTGTCCGAAGCAAGGGTGGACAGGTCTAGCCCCAGGTCGGTGAAGGCGTCATCGGTCGGGGCGAAAAGGGTCGTCGGCCCCGGAGCGTCCAAGACCGAAGCCAGCGCGGTGTCCCCCACGTGGAGCGTCGAGGCTGCCTCCAGGAGCGTGTCGAACGTGCCCGCGGCCGTGAGAACCTCGACGATGCTCCCCGGGGGTACCTCGATGACCTCGGGCAACAGCACCCGGTCGACGACGTGGATGACGCTGAGCCCGGCCGAGACGTCCGGAACGACGAAGTCCACGAGCTGTCCGACGGCGTCCTGGAGGCGAATGATGGTGGGCTGGGTCCCGGCGACGAAGACATCGGTCCCTTCGAGGGTCGGAAGCGCTTCGCCCTGGCTAAGGTTGAAGGACCCGAGCGGACGGACTTCCGTAACGACGTGATACTGCAGCAGGCGGAGGAGAAGCTCGGGGTTCAGCCTGATGAACGCCAGCAGCTCCGGATCGACGGCATCGAACGCGGCGTTCGAGGGTGCAAGCAGAGTTGCCCGGAGGGCGCGGTCCGAAAGCGCTGATTCGAGGTCGGCGTCTTCGAGGAGCTGAGTGAGGGTCGTGAGGTCCGCCCTTTGGGACACGATCTCGAAGATCGAGGCGTCGGGCTGGGTCACGGCGCCATTCGAGCAGGCAGCCACCGTCAGACAGACCAGCAGGGCTCGTCGCATGTCGACCATCCTCGACCGAGACGATGGCGAGCGGCAATCGGAACTTCGCATGGTGGGGGAAGGTGGGTTGGGAGCCGGCCCGAGCGAGCCGGCTCCCGAAGCGCTCAGCGGACGCGGTCTCAGGGAACGGCGGGCGGCAGCAGCACGCCGTTGATGGCGTGAATGACGCCGCTCAGCGTGCGAACGTCGGCCGTTTCCACCATGAAGTTGTTGCCGCGACCGTCGGTCAGCATCACCTGGGTGCCATTGCGAACGATGGTCAGGTTGGCTCCGTTGACCGTGGGCACGACCTGAGGCTGCCCGTCCGGCAGGTCGGTCGACAGCACCTGGCCAGCGACCACATGGTACGAGAGGACGTCATCGACGTTCTCCGAGCCGAGGTTCGCCGCCTGGAAGGCCGCGTTCGTCGGCGCAAAGACCGTGATGGGGTCGTCCCCGGTCAGCGTATCCGGGTCCAGCGCCTCGCCGATGGCCGGCGACGCCCCGCCAACCGCGCCGGCCAGCTCGCTGAAGCCGAGCTCACCGGCGGCAGCCAGAATGGTCGGCGGCACGATGACCGCGTCCATGATGTGGATGATGCCGTTGGACGCGTCCACGTCGGCGCTACCGATGGCTGCACCCCGGACCGTGGGCGGGTTCATGCTCGCATCGAACTCGTGGCTGATGTTGGCCAGAGTGCCGACGGAACCCTCGGCCGTCAGGGCGGCGGCATCGAGCTCGCCGCTAGCCACGTGGGCCAAGATGATGTTCTCCAGAACGTCGGCGCTGACCGGGGTGAAGTCGACGTTCAGCGCGCTGAAGGCATCGTCGGTCGGAGCAAAGACCGTCAGCGGTCCGGGGCCGGCCAGCGTGTCGGCCAGACCCAGGTCGGTGGCCACGGCGAGCAGCGTCTCGAAGTTGCCGGCATCGGTCGCCACCTGGACGATGTTGCCCTGCGGCTGAAGCACGGCGTCGACGACGTGGACCACGCCGGAGAGCGTGCGGACGTCGGCGGTCGTCACGTTGACGACATTTCCGCGGGCGTCGGTCAACGTCACGCCAGACTCGGTCTTGCCGACGGTGAGCGTGTCGCCGTGCACGGTGGTGATGACCTGCTCGTCCTCGAGGTCGGTCGAGAGAACCTGACCCATGACCACGTGGTAGCTGAGGATCGCGTCAACGTCGGCGCCGTCGAGGTCGACCGCATCGAATGCTTCGTTGTTCGGAGCGAAGACGGTGATCGGCATGTCGCCCCCGAGGGTGTCCGGGTTCAGCGCTTCGCCGATGGCCTCCGAGGCCGCGCCGACGGCGCCGGCGAGACCCGTAAAGCCGAGTTCACCGACCAGTCCGATGATGGTGGGAGGCACGATGACCTCGCCCATGATGTGGATGATGCCGTTCGAGGCGTCGACGTCCGCGGTCTCGATGTCGGCGTCGCGCACCGTCGGCGGCGTCACGCTGGCATCGAAGACGTGGCTGATGTTGGCGGCAGTGTCGACCGAGCCTTCGCCGGTCAAGGTTGCGGCGTCCAACTCACCGCTGGCTACGTGAGCGAGGATGATGTTCTCGAGGACGGCACTGCTGACCGGCTCGAAGTCGACGTTCAGCGCTGAAAAAGCGGTGTCGGTCGGGGCGAAGACGGTGAGCGGACCCGCGCCGGTCAGGACGTCGGCCAGGCCGAGGTCGGTGGCCACGGTGAGGAGCGTGGAGAAGATACCGGCTTCCTGCGCGACTTCGACGATGTTGCCGGGCCCAGGCTCGCCCGGAAGCAGGACGCCGTCGATGGCGTGAATGACGCCGGTCAGCGTCCGGACATCCGGAGTGACCACGTTGATCACGTTCCCGCGTGCGTCGGTCAGAGTGACCGAGCTGCCGTCGATGTTCACGGTGAGCTCCGAGCCCTGGACGGTGGTGACGACCTGCCCATCGGAAAGGTCGCTCGACAGGACCTGACCCATGACGACGTGGTAGCCGAGGACGTCGTCGAGGTTCTCGGCGGAAAGGTCGGCGGACCCGAAGGCTTCGTTGGTGGGCGCGAAGACGGTGATCGGCATGTCGCCGGCCAAGGTGTCCGGCGCGAGAGCACCCTGCGTGGCCGACGAAGCGCTGCCGACCGCGTTCGCCAGCTCGCTGAAGCCCAGTTCACCCGCCGCCTCCAGAATGGTCGGAGGAATGATGACGTCGGACATGATGTGGATGATGCCGTTCGACGCGTCCACGTCGGTTGTGTCGATGGCCGCTCCGCGGAGCGTGAGAGCGCCAGCGTCGAAGGTATGGCTGATGTTGGCCACGGTGGTCACGGTGCCGGCGCTGGTGATGTCGGCGGCGCTCAGCTCACCGGCGGCCACGTGAGCCAGGATGATGTTCGTGAGCACGTCGTTGCTCACCGGTGAAAGGTCACCGAGCGCGCTGAAGGCGGCGTCGTTGGGGGCGAAGACGGTCAGCGGGCCGTCGCCGGTCAGAGTGGGTGCGAGCCCCAAGTCGGTGGCCGTCTGCAGCAGCGTGTCGAAGCCACCGGCCTCCTGGGCCACCTCGACGATGTTGCCGGGGCCTGGGTCGCCCCCATTGCCGCTGTCGCCATCGTCACCGCAGGCGACGGCGAAAGGCAGAATCGCCCACATGGCGTGTTTCATTTTGAACATAGATTCCTCCCGATTCGTTTGAATGTGATCTGCCGCAACTTTCGTTGCAGCAGGTGAATGCGAGCCACGTGGGCTCGGTCGACCAGGCTTTCGAGCAGCCGGTACGGGCGGATGCGGATTTTTCGAGGAATCCGGCCCAATCCGGTCGATACCAGTGATTTCATGCTGTTAGCTCCTGCGCGAGGATCTGCGCGAACCATGACCGAACTGTCAGGATGTCGAATTGGTCGTATTGGCGGTTGGTTGCTTTTTTCTCGTATCGGGCACCGAGAATCGTCATGAAGCTGGGGTGGGTACGCGCGCTCCGAAGACCGGATGGCTCGCTCGGTCGAGCCAGCTCTTCAACATGGGGGCTCAGCTCGCCGGCCGAGAGGTCAAGCAGCGCGTGCAGGCCGGCCTCGAGCGGTCGGTCGACGAGTTGCGGAAGCGCGAGCTCCTGACCCGCGTCGACCAAGCAAAGATCCTCGTCGAGCACCTCGGTCAATTGAAGGGAGCCGTCATGAAGGCCGGGCAGCTTCTCTCTCTCGACGCGTCGGACATCATGCCTCCGGAAGTGGTCGACGTGCTGGCGCGCCTCCAGTCGGACGCCGAGCCCGTCGACTTTGCCGTGATGCGGGGCGTGCTCGAAGAAGACCTCGGAGCCGGCTGGAGAGACCGATTCGAGACGTTCGACGAAGAGCCGGCCGCGTCGGCGAGCATCGGTCAGGTCCACCGCGGTCGGGTCGACGGCGTCGACGTGGCCGTCAAAGTGCAGTACCCGGGCATCGTGGAGTCGGTGGACTCCGACCTCGCGGCCCTGCAGAAGATGGCGGGAGGATTCCTCCGGATGTCGGGCCGGAAGGTGGAACTCGACCACACCTTTCGCGAGCTGGCGCGGGTCCTGAAACTCGAAGCCGACTACGAGCGGGAGGCGCAGAGTCTCGCCCGATACGGAGAGCTCGTGTCGGCCGACCGTCGCTTCGTCGTTCCTCGGCCCCTGCCGGAGTTGTCGGCCTCGCGCGTTTTGACCATGGAATGGGCCCTTGGTGAGCCCCTGCACGCCTGGATACGCCGGAGCCCCTCGCTTCACCTCCGAGAATCCTTCGGTCGGGCTGCCCTCGACCTCTACTGCCACGAGTTCTTCGATTGGGGCTTCGTGCAGACGGACCCGAACCACGGCAACTATCTGATGGCGCCCGACGGGCGCATCGTGCTTCTCGACCTGGGCGCGGCTCTCGAGTTCGACGACGACTTCCGGCGGCGCTACGTTGCGCTCTTGAGGACCATCGGCGGCCAGCGCGACGAAGAGATCATCGAGGCGGGAATCGAGTTCGACTTGCTCGACCCTCGGGAGGGCCAGGACGCCCGCGATAACTTTGCCCTCCTGTTGAAGACGGCACTGGAGCCGTTCCGTCCCGATGTTCAGCCGTTCCGCTTCCGCAACCAGGACTACGCGGCGCGGGCCCGCGCCATCGGTCGCGACTTCACCTTGAGTCTTCGATTTTCTCCCCCGCCGCGAAAACTGCTGTTCTTGCACCGAAAGCTCGGTGGTCTCTTCCAGCTCTTGAAGCGGCTCGACCTGCAGCTCGACCTCTTCCCCTACTGGGAAAAGATGGTCGGGACCGAGATCGAAACCTCAGATCAGACCGACGTGGGAACCGGCGACGTATCGCGACGAGCGTCCTGAAGAGCGATCACGTCGTACGACGACGGCGACTGATATACCCGCAAGTCGAAAACCGGTATCGAGGCGAGAACGTGGTCAAAGATGTCCGACTGGATGTTTTCGTAGTTCGCCCAGACCTGGTCGGCGGAGAAGACGTAGATCTGGATGGGAAGACCTTCGGCCGTCGGTGGTAGCTGACGAACGATGAGCGTCATGTCCTGTCGGAGCACGGGACTCGCTCGCAGATAGGCGACCAGGTAGGCGCGAAACGTGCCTAGATTCGTCAGCCGACGAGCGTTGAGCGGCGAGTCGGGGTCGACCTGCCGTGATTCGTTCCATTCGCGGAGCTCGGCCAGCTTTCGCTTCAGGTAGTCTTCCAGCAGCTTTACCTTCGCATAGCTCTCGAGGTCTTGCGGCGTCAGGAATCGAATCGACGTCATGTCGATGTTCACTGCCCGGGCGATTCGCCGTCCGCCGGACTCGCTCATGCCCCGCCAGTTCCGGAAGGACTCGCCCATCAGCTTGTGCGTGGGGATCGTCGAGATCGTCTTGTCCCAGTTCTGAACCTTCACCGTATGCAGCGCGACATCGATGACGTCGCCGTCTGCCCCGTACTGGTCCATGGTGATCCAATCTCCGATCCGGACCATGTCGTTGGTCGCCAGCTGGATGCTGGCTACGAAAGACAGGATCGTGTCTCGAAAGACGAGCAGCAGGATCGCCGTGGCTGCGCCAAGGCCGCTGAGAATGCCCCAGGGTGAGCGATCCAAGATCGTCGAAACGACGACGATGATCCCGATCAGAACCGCGAGCAGCTGAACGATCTGAAGGTAGCCCTTGATGGGAAGTTCTCGGGACCGAGGCGTCGTCTGATAGATGACGTTGACGGTGTCCAGAAAACGGCTGAAGGCGCTCAGCACGACCAGCACCACGAAGGCGAAGACCAATCGATGGACGAGCCCCTGCGCATCGTCGGTGAAGACGTAGGCAAACTGGTGGATGACCATGGCCGGGGCCAACCAGGCCAGGCGGTCGAAGACACCACGACTGATGAAGATGTCGTCCCAGCTCGTTTGCGTGCGCTTTGCGATGGCGGCCAGCCCACGGACGATGACCCGGCGGGCGACCCAATACGCGACCACGCAAAGGACCAGCACCCCGGCCACCGAAAACAGCGGGGCGAAATAGGGAATCTCGGCCAGCCGAGACCATAGCGCCTCGAGCTCTTTCATGGCGTAGCTCGTTCCTGACGCGGAGGTGCCTGGTCGTACGGCCAGACGGCCAGGTTGTCGTAGGTAACGATGTTCTGCCAGTTCGAGAAGGCCAGGCGATCATGGCCCGGCCCCGATAGCGGTCGAGCATCGTCGAACGATAGGTACGGCGTTCCGTCCAGATACCAGTCGATGCGGCCGCCGGACTTCTCGATGCGCCAGCGCGCCGAGCTCGGGCCGGTGACGCCGGTGGGCTTCTTCTCGACGCGGTCGCGACCGTGCTCGTCGAGGCGAGCGATCGTGGAAATCGTGTTGTCCCACCCACCGAGGATGAAGACATATCCCGACTGGTGCCGGAGGCCGTCGGTCATGAGCTCGAGCTTGCTGTCCACGGTGCGCGTCTCGCTGGCCACGTCGACCTCGACGACGACGTCGGCGGGAAGCTGAGCCTTGAGAAAGACCGGTGCGTTGTTCCCTCCGTAAGTGACGAGCTTTCCGTCGCGGAGCATCCATTGGCCTCCGGAGACGAAGTAGTTCGGACCGAGCTCTTCCCGCTCGAAGTCGTCGGTGAAGGGGACCACCGCCGCGATCCGGTCCTGCTGTCCGCAGGCCAGGTTCACGCCAAGGGCGATGATCGAGAGCCAAGCGCGTGTCGACATGGAATGGGCCTATGCGACCCGTGATCGGTCATCAAGGGGAGACGAGAGGTCCGCACCCCGGAGCGCCGAGCGCGGGGAACAGTCGATAGCGAAGGACCACGCGGGCCCCCGGGCCCGGAACTTCGTCACCGTCGAAGAATACCGAGTTCGAGCCCAAATCATAGATCCAGCCCGTCTCTCGGTCGTTCGGCACGACTTCGCCGTCCACGGTCACGCACAGCGGGGCTTCGAGATCGCAGTCGGGCTCGGAATCGCCGCAGCACGGTACCGTCTCCCGGCAGTCCGGGTTCTGGCTCAGGGAGAACTTTCGCGACAGGCCGGCCGCGCCGAAGCCGAGGGCGTCGAGAACCGGTCCGTAGTCGTCGGAGCAGATGGACTGAAAGATGCCGTTCTGCCCTAGAAGAGCCAGGATGGCATCCGCCTGAACGGAGCACGTGCCGTCGTCGCCGCATCGTGCGCAGGGTTCGCCGTTGCACAGGTCGCCCCCGCACTGGTCGTCCCGGCTGCACTCTCGGGGGAGGCACACACCCGGCACGTCGGGGATCGGCGCCGAGCAGGTCTGCGAGCCCCCGCACAGTAAGCGCTCTCCGTCACATACCCGGAGATCTGCTTCGCGCCCGCGGCTGTACATGGCCAAAGCAACGTAGCGCGGACCGGCTTGTCCGGCGTTTTCTCCGTCGATTTCGCAGCCGCCTTCCTCCCGTCCTTCTACGCCATCGGGGTCCGGGTCGCCGACGATCGCAGAGAGAGAGACCTTCGCTTCGTTCCCCGGGAGCTTGAAGGTCTCGAAGGCCCGGTAGTGGTGGGAGACGAACCCGAAGGAGCTATCTTCTTCGTCCGATACGAAGATGACGAACAGGGCCGCGTCCTCCCGGAGGAAGCCCGCGTTCTCGGGCGGGGGCGACGGCGTGAACAGCGTTCCGTCGTCTTGTCGGATCGGACCCGAGCCCAGAGCGAGCGTCGCGGACGTGATGCCTTCTTCGCGGGCTGCCTGGCCGCCCTGGAGCTGAAACCGCACCATCTGCCCGAAGGCGCCGGTCGGGTTGGGGGTCATCGTCGACACGAAGCGCAAGGGGTCCGCGAAGGAGCATATCGAGTTCTCCGGGTCGGCGGTCGGGTCGTCGGGGTCGAAGGTGCAGTCCAGTGGTCGACCGCTGCAGTATCGAAACCTTCCGTTCGCCGGCGCGGCATTCGGCCCCGGCGCACAGACTCCGACCGCCCGCAGTCGACCCTCGTCCCGGGGGTCGGTGGAGATCACGCCCAGATGGAAATCGGGGGCCTGGCAGGGGGCGCCCGATTCACTGCACCGCTGGGTCTCGAGGTCGCACAGGTCGCTGGGCGAGCCGCAGGTCGTGAAGCCCTCGATGAAGCGATCGATGTTGGCTGCCAGAAGGTCCTGGACGCGCGCCATCGACTGGGAGTTGTCCACGACCCACAGGATGTCGACCTCCGAAGCGGCCACCTGCTCGAATTCGTCGACCAGGAACTCCGGCTCGGGAATCACGGCGAACGTATCATCGTCGCAAGCCTGAAGCAGGGGGACGCCTAGCGCGAGGAGCACGGACCAGCGCAACACGACTCGGTTCTACCGGATCCGGCTTCGTTTGGGCGTGCTCGCGCGACTTTCACGCTCATTCGGGAAATTCCCAGCGCACGGTTGACTCCCAGCTCGGCCGAGGTCGATACCTCCGCCCCCATGGATGGGACAGCTCCCGAACCGGTCCGTTTCGCCGACATGCCCCTGTCGGAGGAGGCGCAAGCGGGCCTCCGCGCGCTGGGATACGAGATCGCAACCCCGGTCCAGGCCGCCGTGTACGCGGCGGCGGTCGAGGGGAAGGACCTGATGGTCCAATCCAAGACGGGTACGGGCAAGACCACGGCGTTCGGCCTTCCGGTAATCGAGAGGATCCAGGCGGGCCAGGGCCCCGATCCCCAGGCGGTCATCCTCTGTCCGACGCGGGAGTTGGCAAGCCAAGTGGCGGAAGAGCTCGCCGAGCTCGGTGATCCGAAAGGGGTTCGCGTGCTGCCGATCTACGGCGGCGCGCCCATGGGGCCGCAGCTCAAAAGCCTCAAGGCGGGCTGTGACGTCATCGTCGGAACGCCCGGCCGAGTCTTGGACCACATTCGCCGGCGCACGCTGCGGCTCGTCCACGCCCACATCGCGGTCCTCGACGAAGCAGACGAGATGCTCTCCATGGGTTTTTGGGAGGATGTGACCAGCATCCTCGACAAGATGCCGGAGCGAAGTCGGCGCCAGACGCTCCTCTTTTCGGCGACCCTTCCCGACCAGATCCGTCGCACCGCCGGGGCCTACATGAATGACCCGGATAGCATCGACATCTCGCGCGATGAGCTCACGGTCGAAGGCATCACGAACATCGCCTATCGGGCCGACGACACGCTGCCGCGCCCGCGGAATCTACTGTACGTGCTCGAGGTCGAGCGCCCCGACAACGCCGTCATCTTCTGCAACAAGCGTGACGACGTCTCCGTGGTCGCGGCGTTTCTCCGGCGTCAGGGCCTCCACGCGCTCGGCCTTTCGGGCGAAATGACGCAACGCGATCGAGAACGAGTCATGCGCCGGATGAAGTCGGGCGAACTGCAGTTCCTGGTCGCCACGGACATCGCTGCGCGGGGAATCGACATCTCGGATCTATCTCACGTGATAAACTACGCTCTGCCCGTCTATACCGAGTTCTATCTGCACCGCGTTGGTCGAACGGGTCGAGCGGGCAAGAAGTGTACCGCGGTCTCTATGGTCAGCGGGCGAGACGAGATCACGTTCACGCAGCTGGAGCGCGACTTCA
>CAYYOT010000029.1:0-51620 GCA_964473255.1 uncultured Myxococcales bacterium
GCCGAGATAGTCGAGGCCCTCATGCTCGTAGAAGTCGGAGTCTTCGGCGGCCAGCACCGCGTCCACCATCACGCGGGGAATCCGTTCGAACGGGACGACGGTGCGCCGCTCCTGGGCGAATCGGGCCACGACCTGCCCCTCGCGGCCATAGACGACCGTCGCCTGCGGGGGGGCGTAATCGGAGAGCGACCGGAGCTCGGGGAGCTGGCGGGTGATCGAGGACGCGATGGCCAGGACCAAAGCGACGACGCCCAAAACGAAGATCAAGCCGGCGGCGACGATCACCAGCGCTCGTCGCTCGACGCTGGGGGGTGGGGCTTCTTCGGTGACGGTCGAATGGTCCTCGGTCATTCGACCCGGACTGTACACCCGTGGCCACCCGCGGGCTGCGCAAAGCTGCTCAGATCCGCGGCCGTGGGCTTTTCTGGCCGCCCGTCGAACGGTAGACAGGGCCCATGGCCACGAAACACCTGTTCAAGGCTCACCCTTGGCACGGCGTCCCATTGGGTGAAGATGCTCCCAACGTGGTCAGCGTGTATGTCGAGATGGTGCCGACCGACACCGTCAAGTACGAGATCGACAAGGCGACCGGGCATCTGAAGGTCGATCGGCCGCAGCAGTATTCGAACTTCTGCCCGGCGCTGTACGGCTTTCTGCCGCGGACGTTCTGCGGGAGCGAGGTTGCGGCGCGCGCCCGCAAGGCTTCGGGACGCGAGGACCTGGCGGGAGACGCGGACCCCTTAGACATTTTGGTGCTCACGGAGAAAACGCTGAGCCACGGGGACTGCTTGCTCCGCGCCATCCCGATCGGAGGGTTTCGCGTGATCGACCGCGGTGAAGCCGACGACAAGATCGTGGCCGTGCTCGTCAATGACGCCGTTTTCGGTTCGTTGACCGAGCTCGAGCAGTGTCCTCCGACGCTGGTCGATCGGCTTTCTCACTACTTTTTGACGTACAAGTTGCCCCCGGGACGCAGCGATCCGGCGATCGAGATCGCCGAGCGGTACGGAAGGCAAGAAGCGATCCAGGTCATCGAAGCCTCGTGCCGGGATTATCTCGTCGAGTTTCCCTACTGAGCGGGCGGACTCGTCGACCTCGATTCCCTCCGGCTACGGCACTCGTCGACGAGTCAACTCGACTGGCGCTCTTGGTCGACAGGGTATCGACAGAGATGCGAAGCGTCGACGATGGGGAGGATTTGTTTCGCGGCGATCGCCGTGGCGCTGGCCGGGTGTCCGCGCGGAAACGCTTCAAAGACGTCGGTTGATGCGACCAGCGAGTCTCCGCCGGTCGCGACGCTCGCCGCGGCGGAGCTCGAACCCGATACTTCCGACCTTCCTGGAATCCGCGACCGCGGGCAGCTGCGTATCCTCGTCTTCGCGGGAGAAGGTCGCATGCTTCCCCGACGGGGTGATCCGGCGCTTCTACAAAAGGAGCTGGCCGTGGCCTACGCGCGGAGCCTCGGCGTCGAGCCCCTGGTCGTGCCCGTCGAGCGTCAAGCCGACGTGTTCGACCTCCTTTTGGAGGGAAGAGGCGACCTGGTCGCGGCCTCGATCGCCATAACGCCGGAGCGCTCGGAGCGAGTGGCGTTCACGCCGCGACGTCGCGCGGTCGATGAGGTCTTGGTGATTCCGACGAGCACCTCGGCGACCACCCTCGATGGTTTCGAGGTTCACGTCCGGCCCAGCTCGAGCTACTTCTCCAGCCTGCAGAAGCGGAAAGAGGAGCTGCAGGAGTCCTTCACTCTCGTCGAAGCCGACGAGACGCGAACGACCATCGACCTCATCCTCGACGTGGCCGACGGCGTCATCCCCGCGACCGCCGCCGACCGGGACATTTTGACCGCGGTCCGCCAGTTCGAGACCCGCGTCGAGGAAGGCTTGGTCATCACCGCGGGGCAGGAGGTCTCCTGGGCGGTACGACCCGACAATTCGAAGCTTCAGAAGTCGCTCAACGACTATTTCATCGAGCGATCCCTCACGCGCCGCCTTGATGAGACGAGTGTCGCCGACCTGGCGGGAATCAAGGACCGGGGCGTCCTGCGAGTCCTCACCCGGAACAACTCGCTCAGCTACTTCCTGTATCGCGGCGAACCGTACGGCTTCGAGTATTCCTTGGCTCAACTCCTGGCTGACCGACTTCAGGTCCGCCTCCAGATGGTCGTCGTGCCCGAACGCAGTGAGTTGGTCACCTGGCTGCTGGACGGGCGGGGTGATGTCGCCGCGGCTTCGCTTACGGTCACGCCCGAGCGTAAGAAGCTGGTGAGCTTCAGCCGTCCGTACCTGTACACGCGCGAAGTCGTCGTTCGACCGGCGGGAGCGGACGGCCCCACCAGCCCGACGGATCTGGCCGGAAGAGAGGTTCACGTGCGACGGTCGTCTTCCTATTGGGAGTCGCTGTCAGAGCTCGTCGAGTCTAAAGTGGAGGTCGAGCTGGTGCCGGTCGACGAAGAGATCGAGACGGAAATGCTTCTCGACCAGGTTGCGGCTAAACAGATTCCGCTCACCGTGGCCGACGAGCACATCTTCGACGTGGCCATCGCCCAAGGCGTCGAAATCGAGATTGCTTTCCCCCTCGACGGAGAAACGCCTTCCGCCGCGAGCGAAGGCGCGAAGGACGCCGCCGAAGGAACAGTCGATGCGGATTCGGAGGATTCTGGGATTCCGATAGCCTTCGCGATGCGTCCTGATAATCCCGACCTGTTAGCCGAGGTCGATTCCTGGATCGAAGAAGTGTATCGCGGGCGACACTACAACATCCTCAAGCGCCGCTACTTCGGGGAGAGCCGGCGAACCGTCGAGCGTAGCAAGCAGCGCACGTCGACGACGGGTCGGATCAGCCCCTACGACGCGATCATCAAGAAGTACTCGGAGCGCTACGGCTTCGACTGGCGCCTCATGGTGGCGCAGTGCTACGTCGAGAGCCAATTCGATCCGAAGGCCCGCAGCTGGGTGGGCGCCGAGGGCCTCTTTCAAGTCATGCCTGCTACGGGCCGCAGCATGGGTTTCACGCGGCTTGAAGATCCGAATACGGGTGTCCATGCCGGCATCAAATACATGGACCGATTGGTCGGCCGATTCGACGGCCAGCTCCCGCTGTCCGAGCGAATCTACTTCGCGCTCGCGGCCTACAACGCCGGTCTCGGGCACGTCTACGATGCGATCCGCCTGGCCGACGACCTTGGGCTAGACCCGAAAGTGTGGTTCGGGAACGTCGAGGAAGCGATGCTCAAGCTCTCCGAGGCGAAGTATGCGCGACGGGCGCGCCACGGCTACTGTCGCGGGCAACAGCCGGTCGCGTACGTCCGACGCATTCAGGATCTGTACGAGGCGTACGTGAAGGTCGCCGAGAACTGATCGCGATGTATCGGCCCAACGGAGCGAAGGGCCTCAGGCCTCGGATTCGTCTGCGTCCGTGTTGTATTCACAGCTCGCGGGGTCGCCGCACGCTCCGTAGAGCTCCATGCGATGGGTGTGGACCGTGAAGCCGTGGTCGGCGGCGATCCGCTCTTGGAGCTCCTCGAGGGCAGGGTTGAAGAACTCGACGATCCGTCCACACTCGGTGCAGATCAGATGGTCGTGGTGTTCGTCGTCGCCTTCGGATGGCTCGTAGCGAACGTGACCGTCGTGGAATCGGTGGGGTTCCGCCAGTCCGCAGTCCGTCAGGAGCTTCATCGTCCGATAGACCGTCGCCAAGGAGACTTGTGGGTCCTCGGCTCGAACCTGCTCCAGCAGGTCTTCGACCTTCAGATGCCCGCCCGTCTTGAAGAAGACGTCGGCGATCAGCTCCCGCTGGCGGGTAAACTTGAGGCCGTTCTGGGCAACGTAGGACCGCAGATGGTCCAGGCGTTCGTCTGCTTCGAGCTCGGCCAAGGCATCGTCATAGCATGACGTGCGCCTCTCCCGCACGCCGTTTTGCTGAAGTCAGCTCCAGGAAGCTCCTGATCATGCGCGACCCGTAGGGCGTAGCGATGCTCTCCGGGTGGAACTGCAGGCCCCACCACGGTCGTTCCCGATGAGCCAGGGCCATGAGTGTGCCGTCGTCCGACCAGGCGGTCGGCTCGAGCACGCGCGGCAGACGACCGGGGTCGACGACCCACGAATGGTACCGCATGACCTCCGAGCCTTGAGGGACTCGGGCAAACGGTCCGCAGCCTCGATGGACGAGACGACTGGTCTTTCCGTGCATGACGACAGGGGCGCGCACGATGGAGCCTCCAAATCGAAGCGCGAGCAGCTGATGGCCCAGGCACACGCCGAGGAGCGGCATGCGCGGGTCGAGCGCCGCGAGGAGACCCTGGCACGCGCCAACGTCGCGGATTCGGTCGGCTCGCCCGGGTCCCGGACTGAGCACGACGGAGTCGTACGAGCCGAACCGAGCGGCCGCGACATTCAGCTCGTCGTTGACCACGACATCTACGGCGGCGCCGGCGGCGCGCACGGCCTGGGCCAGGTTGAAGGTGAAGGAGTCGTAATTGTCGACGAGGAGGACCTTCATGAGTTTCCCGAGTGGGGTTGGGCCTGTTAGGACGCCACGGTGCGGGTCCTGCTCCAGAGAGTTCGTGAAGCACGAGTTGAGGTCCAAGGGGAAGTGGTAGGCGCCATCGGCCGAGGGATCCTCCTCTTCGTCGGGGTGACTGACGGCGATGGGCTGGAGGAGACCGAGTGGCTGGCCAAGAAGTGCATGGCCCTTCGCATCTTTCCGGACGAGGAAGGAAAGATGAATCGTTCCCTCAAGGATGTCGGGGGCGAAGCGCTCGTGGTCAGCCAGTTCACGCTCTACGGCGACGTGTCCAAGGGAAATCGCCCGAGCTTCGTCGGGGCGGCGACACCGGACCATGCCGAGACGCTCTATGATCGGTTTGCCGACGCGGTCGCGGCGGCGTTGGGCCGGGTAGGCCGAGGCCGATTCGGGGCCGACATGCAGGTCCATCTGGTCAACGATGGGCCCGTGACCCTGTGGCTGGAGCGTTCGAGCCATCGGTGAGCGTGGCGTGCAAGTGTCCAGGAAAACACGACAAAGGAGGTCCCTCGGGGCAGAACTGTCGCCCCTCGGTGAGCTGTGCTAACTCCGTGAAAGCAGGCGATGAGCAACGGCGAAGGCAATGGCGGTGGGCGTCAGCCGCCTCCCGATGACCGAACCTTGCTGGACCCGCTCAGCGATGACGAGCTCCAGAAGCTGCGTGAGGCCCGCCAGCGAATGCAGGCCGCGCGCAAGGCCGCGGCCAGCAAGAAATCCAGCGCGATCAAGCACCAGATCGTGATCGGCGGGGAAGGAGCGGAGGACAAGGGCGAGCCTCCACCGTCGGCCGCGCGACGGCCGCTGCCGTCCTTCGACAGCAACGTTACGCTCGACCAGATCAAGGTCCCCAAGACCGAGCGACCACCATCGGAATCAGCGGCACCTGCGGCACCTGCGGCACCTGGGGATGAAGATGCCCCAGCGCCGACCGCCGGCCAAACCGGTTTCGGCGAGAACACCCTGATGTGGATGCAGCCGGCCAAGGTACCGCCGGGAGGCGCGCAGCCATCACCCCCCGTCGGTCAGGACAGCCTCTTCGAACCCCCGAGTCCAGCCGCCCGTCGGGCCCAGGTGATCCGCTGGGCGGCGGCGGCTCTGGTCCTGGTTGTGGTCGTCGCCGGACTCGCATTCGGCGTGGGCGGCGGTGAACGCGGCGCTCTCGAGCTCCACACGAATCCCTCGCAGGCCACCCTGTTCATCGACGGTGAGTTGAGTCCGCAGAAGACGCCGGTAAAGCTCACGTTGAACGAAGGCGGGTACGACCTTCGCCTCGAAAAGGAAGGCTTCGAGACGCAGACGGTCCGCGTCGAGGTCGAGGGGGGCCAGGATGCGCGAAAGGACGTCGATCTCGTGCCGGTCAGTCGACCCGGACTCTTGACGGTCGCCGTACGCGTCAGTCCGATCGCCGCGACCATCACCGTCAACGAGGAGACCCACAACGGCGTACGTCTGCTGCACGTACCCAATCTCGATCCGACCAAGGAGCATCGGATACGCGTGGAAGCGTCGGGCTACCTGAAGACCGAGCAGATCATCCAACCGGGTGAACTCAAGGAAAGCTACGAGTTCGTGCTGGAGCCTGATTCGGCCCAGTGATGGACGCGGTGCGCTCCGATGTGAGGCGCGACCGTCGTACTTCCGTCTACCGAAGGCGGTCGCTCTTCGTCGAATCGAGCGGGATTCGAGCAGGATGGCGATGAAGTCGGCTTCATGCCACGCTGCCTGGGGCGTGGAATCGCATGTTCCGCATACTTCGATTCGCTTTCCCGATGACTCGGGTCGCAAGCTCATCGACGTCCTGGCCGACGCGCCCTCCGGCGCCGTCATCGAGCTCGCACCTGGCCGATTCGAGGGACCGCTGCACATCACCCGGCCGGTCACGTTGAAAGGGGCCGGCGACCTATCGCGGATCGTGGGCACGGACATCGCTTCCGTGGTCACCATCGACGTTCCGGAACCAGAGCTCGTCTTTCTCGAGTCGCTGTCCATCGAAGGCGGGCGAGCTTTGGATGGCGGTGGGGTCTCGGTACGCCGGGGGCGAGTGCGACTCTTCAACGTGCTGGTTCAAGCTTGCGAGGCGCGGCGATCGGGCGGCGGCCTCTTCGTCGGCGGCGGAGAAGTGCAAGCTCGATTGCTTCGTTTGAACGGTTTGAGTTCCGACCGCGGGGGGGCAGTGGCCGTCGAAGCCGATGGTCGACTCACGCTGCACGATGGACAATGCCACGACACGCAGGCCGGCGTCGGCGGGGCCGTCCATGCCAGCGGCGACGCCCGGGTCGTTCTCAGTTCGGTCACCTTCGGACGGACTCGAGCATTACGACCCTCCGGCGGTCAGGTCGCTTGGGTTGGAGATTCGGGCACCGAAGGTGTTCGTTTGGAGCTCGAGCGAGTTCGCTTCGAAGCAGCCCCCATGGGTCAGCCTCTCGTCGTCGACGGCGAGAGTCCGGGTCGGGTCGTTCTCTTCGAGTGCGACGTGCCTTCCGATGTGCTGACGAATCCCGGCGTCGTCGACGGTGGCCGTAACCACTGGCGCTGAAGCTCTCATGCGCGACCTGACCCTGGACTCCGTCCCCGTCGGAGTTGACCAGCCCAAGAAGTTCGGTACCTTTCTCGGGGTATTCACGCCGTCGGTCCTCACCATCCTTGGCGTGATCATGTACCAGCGATTGGGCTGGGTCGTGGGAGAGGCGGGCCTCTTCGGGGCGCTCGCCATCATTGCCCTCGCTCACGTCATCTCCGTGACGA
This sequence comes from uncultured Myxococcales bacterium, assembly GCA_964473255.1. GTDB lineage: Bacteria > Myxococcota > Kuafuiibacteriia > Kuafuiibacteriales > Kuafuiibacteriaceae > Kuafuiihalomonas. The sequence continues at coordinate 7,267 of CAYYOT010000029.1, forward strand.
CGGGCCTCAGCGTCGCCTCCATTGCGACGAACCGTACCGTTCAGACCGGAGGCAACTACTACATCATCAGCCGCTCGCTGGGCCTGTCCATCGGCGGTGCGATCGGCCTCGCGCTGTACGTCGCACTGGCGCTCAGTGTGTCACTCTATCTGATCGGTTTTGCCGAGGCGTTCATCGCGGCCACGGGATGGACGCCGGTCGCCGACCCACGAGACTCGATTCGCCTGATCGGGAGTGCTGCTCTGCTCACCCTCGCTGGCTTGACCCTCTGGAGCACGAGCCTTGCCCTGAAGAGCCAGCTCTTCGTGCTCGCCGCGATCATCGCCTCTCTGCTGGCGATCGCCTGGGGGCCCTCGCTCGCAGAGCCGGTCCAGGCTGCGTCAAATCAGCGACTCGATGGCTCGGCTTTCGCGACGGTCTTCGCGGTCTTCTTCCCCGCCGTCACGGGCTTTACGGCGGGAGTCGGCATGTCCGGCGACCTTCGAGATCCGAAGCGTGCGATCCCCGTGGGGACGATCGCCGCGATCGGGACCGGGCTGGTCGTTTACGTGTGGCTGACGTTCGTAATCTCGGAGCGGGTTTCGGCGGATGTTCTCTCCACTGATTATAACGTTCTCCTGCGGCTCTCCTATGAGCCCTGGCTGGTTACGGCCGGGGTCTTCGCCGCCACGCTGAGCAGCGCGATGGGAAGTATGCTCGGCGCGCCGCGTACTCTGCAGGCGCTGGCCTATGACGGGATCGTATTCGAGTGGCTGGGTCGGGGCAAGGAGCCGCGTATCGCTCTGGCCGTCACGCTGCTGATCGCGGAAGGCGGCGTTCTCGTGGCCGAGCTTGCCGTCGTAGGCGCAGTGATCTCGATGTTCTTTCTGACCTGCTATGGCTTTCTGTGTCTGGCCTGCGGTCTCGAGCGCTGGGCGAGCCCGGATTTCCGCCCACAGTTTCGGGTTCCCATATGGGTGAGTCTTCTCGGAGCTGTCGCCTCTTTCCTCGTGATGTTTCAGATCAACGCCTTGGCGATGTTCGCGGCGATCGTGATCATGGCTGCGACTTACGCGTACCTGAAGCGAAGGCAGCTCGTCCTGGGGGCCGGCGATACCTGGGGTGGAGTGTGGTCCGCGGTCGTGCGGATGGGCCTCATGCGGCTTCGGCAGTCGAGCAGTCGAAGTGCGCAGCGTAACTGGCGTCCGAACATGCTCGTCGCCGGGCGCAATCAAGGACAGAATCCGCTGCTCGACTTCGGTCACGATCTCGTCAGCGATCGCGGGCTTCTGACCCACATCCACCTCGTGCAAGGCGAGGCGGCTCGCCCGCGCGTCGACCGCGAGGTCGAAGACGCTTATCCCGGGATATTCGGTCGCACTCAGGGGGTCGAGGACATCTATGAGGCCATCCCCAATCTGGCCGCGAACTATGGACTGGTGGGGATGGAGACCAACACCGTGCTGGTGGGCTGGCCTCGGGAGGCCGGTCAGCGGGTGCGCTACAGTGCGATGATCGACCGTCTGCTCGACCTGGACCTTTCGGTGTTGATGCTCCGCTACGATGAGAAGCGGGGGTTCGGGAAGCGCGAGCAGATCGACGTGTGGTGGGACGGGGAAGCGCCGACCGGGCCGTTGATGCTGACGCTGGCCCATCTGCTCGCGAGTGGAGCGCGCTGGAAGCGAGCCCGCGTCCGCGTTTTGGTCAATGGTCGCGCCGAACAGGATTCGTCCCGTTCCGAACGAGCGCTCGCCGAGATCATCCAGGACTCCCGGATTCGCGCCGAGGGCGTCATCTTGCCGCCGGCCAGCACTCGAGCGGCGCTGGCCGACCGCATTCGCCAAGAGTCCAGCCGAGCCGACCTGGTGATGGTCCACGCCCTCGAATCCGAGGGCGACCTCGGATTCGTGCAGGTCAACGACGAGCTGATGTCTTCCTTGGGCACGACGCTCCTCGTTCGGCCGTCGAAGTTCTTCGCGCAGAAGGCGAAGGTCTTCGATCCGGGGACGGTCGACATCTCCGGGTCGCGTGAATACAGCCGCGTCGAAGTTTCGGCACCGGTACCCGCCCTGCTCGAGCCCTTGCTCACCTTCGAGCAGAGGTTGTCCGACGCAGCCGAGCGCTTCGCCGTCTCCGCCGACGAGCCCAGCTGGAGCGAGGAAGTCGCGCTCGCCGGGGCCGTAAAGGAGGCCGTGGCCGAAATCCGACAGCTCGAGCGTCGCTTGTCCCAGCGCGGAGACCGAGTTTCGACGGCCCGCGGACTCGTGGAGTGGGCGCGGAGTCGCTTCACGGCGACGCTCTCCGACCGCTTGGAGGCGCCCTTCGCTCCCGATGGGCGCCGACGTGAGGAGTCGAATACGTGGGAGCGTCGAATGCGCACCGCACGCGGGCGAGCTCGTAGCGACATCGAAGACGCAGTGGCGGCGCTTCCGGAGTCGGTCGAGGTCCCGACCGAGGCCTTCGACTGGACGGCTCGCCCGGTCGACGGACCGATTCGCCGCCTGCGCAAGCTCACGGTGCGTCTCCGACGCCGGCTGTTCGGAGGCCCTTATCCACCCCGACGAGTCGCGCTGCGGCGACCAGCGGCCGAGCGCTTCGCAAGCCGAATCGACGCCGACCTCGACGTCGTGCTCTCGATCGCGGCTCGCCGACGCCTGGCTTGCCTGGACCGGATTCGACGCGCGACCGTCGACACTTCGCGCTTCTTCGACAATCTGCTGGCCGAGATCGACCGAGCTGACGAGTTCGACGTCGAGGCTCTGCGACAGGTCGTCGCCCGTCAGCTGTCCGAGTTGGTCGATCAGCTCGAGGCCGAACGACACCGATTGGACGAGGCGCGTCGCCAGGCCGGCCAGGGGCTCGCGGAACGCCTGCGCGATACAGCCGAGGCACAGTCTCGAGATTGGGCCAGCCCCCGCGTCGCGAAGCGAAGACACGCGCCGGCGTCGATACCTCCGGATGCGACCCCGATCTGGGCGCAGCATCAGCGGGCAGCCGTCGCTTCGATTCGGCTGGAGTTGCAGCTGGAGGGTGCGGCGGCCGAGGCGCGACGCACGCTGTCCACGCTGGCCCTGCGCGTTCGCCGCGAACTCGAGCAGGGGGCACTGCAGGCCGTCGATCGAGCGTTGGCCGTCATGGAGCGCGTCGTGGAGCTTCGCGAGAGATACGAGGAGACCACCAGCGAAGCGCCTTCGGCCGAGACGAGCTCTGCAGCCGAGGGTATCGAAGGAACGACGATTCAGGCGGCTTTCCTCGCGGCGGCCGACGACCTTCGTCAGACGTTCGAGCTCGAATCGGGGCCTTCGGCGGCGGAACTCGTCGACGTGCTTCTCGGAAGCCTCGGTCGAGCGGCCGAGCGGATATCGAAGTCGGCCACGCTGGCCACCGAGGCCGCGACCGAGCGGGCGCTCGCAGGGCAGCCGGTGCGGGGCTTCTACACCGTCCCGGCCCAGAAGCTCGCCCAGTCTTTTTTGGAGAGGCGAGTGGCGAGTCCCGCCCAGAAGGAACTCGACGAGCTTCCCCGAGTGACTCGCTCGGGTCGGGATACGCTGGTGGATGCCGTGCGCCTCGTCGCTTTCGAACTCGAGCAGGTTGGCTCGGCTCAAGGGAGCGAGCGCGACGACGATGTGGAGGAGGCGGGGACCCTCGCGCTGGGAGGGATGCTCGAGGAGCGGATCCAGCGTTTGCGGCGGGCCCGCGAAGCGCTGATCGAGTATTTGACCAAGCTGGATCTCGTATTCCTCGATGAGACGCCGGCTGCGCTTGGTGAACTGCGAGGGGCCGTTCTCGGCGGTCACACGGGTGCGGGGTCGGCCGGCCCTTCCCCGTCGACCGGCCGGGAGCTTCTGCGCAGGGCTGCGCAGCGGGTCCAGAGCTGGACGACCCTGGTTCGCGACGCCGCTGCCACCGCCCGTCGCCCCCGAGCGCGAAAGAGACCGGCGGAACGAGCAACCGTCGTCGACCGTGTGCGGGGCCTTCGGGAAGCGCTGACTCCCAACCCTGATGTGCAAGCCAAACTGCCGCTTCTCTATCGGCGCATGTTCGGGCGAACGGCGCTCGACACACCAGACCTGGTTCGCGGTCGCGATGCCGAGCTGGAGGCCCTCGACCGATTGTACGCTCTCTGGGAGGAGGGCTCGGCCGGAGCGCTCTTGGTGGTTGGCTCGCAGCGATCCGGGCGTTCGACGCTGGTCAACGTTTGGACTCGTTTGGCGTGTCCCGATCGAACCGTCATTCGGGTCGGGTCGCCGCCGGACAACGCCGAGGCCGACGTCAATGCTGCGATCGCGAGCGCGTTGGGCGGCCGAGAAGGGCAGAGTGCAGAGGGTGCACTGCGGGCCGTGGCGCCCGGTGCGGTCGTCATTCTCGATGAGCTCGGGCCTTGGTTGGAGCGGTCCCCGGGAGGCTTCGAAGCGCTGCGTCTTTGGGTCCGCCTCATTCGCCGTCTCGGTCAGCGTCACCTCTTCATCGTGACGGCGACGCAGTCCGCGTTCGACTTGGCGGATGGCATCGCCGCCCTGAGCCACGCCGCACTCGGCCTCGTCCGGCCCGGGCCCATGAGCTCGAGCGACCTGGCCGACCTGCTCCTGCTGCGCCAGAAGACAGCCGACTTCGAGGTTCAGTTCGGTTCGGCCCGGTCTTCACCTCGGGTCGCTCGCGTTCAGCTCGAACGTCTGCATGCGCGCACGCGGGGCAACGTCGGAGACGCCGTCGATCTTTGGCGTGCGTCGGTGACCGACGTTACGGAGAGAAAGATACGCATCGACGTGCGTCCGCCGCCCGATGCCTCAGTCTTGGGGCAACTACCGGACACGTGGAGGGTCGTGCTTGCCGCAGTGGCGCTGCATCGCTCGGTGTCTCCGGCGAAGCTCGGTCGGGTGATGCGGACATCACGCGAAGAGGCGAAATCGATTCTGCAGGACCTAGGGCGCGCCGAACTCGTCGTCGAGCGCGGCGGAGTCTGGGAGCTGGATCCCATGCTCCAGGGCTTGGTCTTGGAGGCACTGCGGAAGGAGGGGCTCCTCACGTGACTTCGGTCTCCGGCACGGCTTCGTCGACGACGGCGTCCGCGACGGTGCCGACTTCGCCGCCCGGCCCCACCGTGTTGGGGGTGGCCGCGGAGCTCTCCGTCGTCGCGATGGTCGTACTCCTCGGCGTGTTCTTGGCCCGGAGAGTACGAGGCCGCTCCGCACCGGGACCGGAGGCGCTCGCTTGGTCGGTGGTGATCGTGGGGAGTCTGGTGCGCGTCGCCCAGCTCGAGCCCGGACTAAGGCCCTGGATCCTCGTTCCGCTGACCGGCATTGCCCTCGTGTTCGTGGCCAGCCTGGGAGTCGACTTCTTCTTCGGACTCGCTGCCCGGCTCGACCCGATGCTCGCGGAGGGCACCCAGGTCCGCGTCGAGGATGTCGAAGGCCGGATCCAGCGGCTTGGTCTGCGCTTCGTCGAGGTGGAATCCTCGGACGGCTGGGTCTTCCGTATCGGATATCGGCGCTTCCTCCGCGAGATCCGGATCCGTTCCGCGCCCCAGCGGACCGCGGTGGCCGTACGCTTGGATCTCCTCGTGCCGCCGGAGGACAGTGTTGCCGCGGCTCGAGGGCGTCTTCACGAGCTCGTCCTCAGCTCGCCGTGGTGCATCCTTTCGAGCCAAGCGGAGGTCGACGTGGCCGAGCGGCCGGACGGCACCCCAATCCTGAGGTTGGTGGCCTACACGTTCGGGCGCGAGGGGCGGAGCCGACTGCTTTCCGACGTGCTCGCCGGGTGGCCGAACGCCCGCGAGTCCGCGGCGAAGGACGCCAACAAGCCGAGCGCTTGACCGATGTCGGGGGATCGCTTCAGGCGGCCGAACAGGACGGCGAAGCCTTGATCGGCTTCCCCCAGTGCTCGGACCCACCCCTTGAGTCGATTCAGTGCCCCTCGGTCCGGATCGCGAAAACGGGGGTCGGTACGGACCCGACCGACGAACTCTTGCAAAAGCTCGACGACCTCGGAGCGCGGCGCGGGACCGGGGTCCTCGCTTCGCATCCAGCGGAACAGGTTGGGAATGCGAAAGGCGCCTCGACCGAGCATGAAGGCCCGACATCCGGTCACACTGCGGCACGCTCCGAGGCGAAAAGGGTCGAACAGGTCGCCGTTCGCCACGACGGGTAGGTCGACCGCGGCTCGGGCGAGGGCGATGCGCTTCCAGTCGGCCCGGCCCTTGTACATCTGGACCTTCGTCCGGCCGTGAATCGTGAGCCAGTCCGCTCCGCCGCGTTCGGCGGCCATCGCCAGAGGCACGACCTGGTCGGCGTCGTCGAATCCCAGGCGGATCTTTGCCGAGACGGGAAGGCTGTCGGGAACCGCACGTCGGCAGGCAAAGACGATCGCCTCCAGGCGGTCGGGTGCGCGGAGGATGGCTGCTCCACCGTCGTGGCCGTTCACTCGCCGCGCGGGGCACCCAAAGTTCAGGTCGATCCCGTAGGCGCCCATGTCTGCGGCGACCCGAGCCGATTCCGCCAACGCGTCGGGTCGGCCGCCCAGCAGCTGCAGCATGACCGGCGTCCCGCACGGGGTTCGCCCGCCGCTCTCGAGCTCGGGCACCTCGCGGCGAAGTACCTTTGGCGACACCGGACCCGATGTGACCCGGATGAACTCGGTTACGCAGAGGTCCATCCCACCCTGGCGCGACAGAAGGTCGCGGACGATGGCGTCCGAGATACCCTCCATCGGGGCTAGGGCCAGACTGATCCGGGCCGGGTCGAGCCACCTCGCCACCGTCCGAATGTGTCGACTTCGGGCTGGTTCGACAAGCGCGGTCTCGAACTGCGTTTCTTGACTGGATCTGGGCTCGACGTAGGATTCGGGCCCATGTGGCGAGTTTTCACGGTCACCGGCATGTTGGGACTCGCGGTGGCTTGCGCACACGACACGGCGCCCACCGAAGCCGAGATGGCGCGGCTTCGACGGGAGATGTACGACCTGAGGCGCGATCTCGACGAAGCCCAGGACGAGATCGGCGAGCTCCGTGACGACGTTCGCGCCTTGCGTCGCACGCCTCGCCGCCGACTGGCGGAAGCCAAGGCGCCCGAAGTCGATCTGATGCCATCGCGCGAGCTGCCCGTCGTGCGCGTCTCGGCGGAGGGCTCCGACGGAGACATCGACGAGCGGGGAGCGCTCGACGACGGCAGCCCACCGATCATGATCAAGCTGGGGCCATCCGCGAAGGAGAAGGTTCAGGTGAATACGGCCGTTCTCGCTCGCCCCGACCCGGTTCTCGGGGGCGGTTCCCCGCCGCCCAAAGAGCAGTACGCAGAAGCCCTGCGCACGCTGCGGGACGACGATCGTCCGGCGGACGCCCGAGCGATGTTCCTTCGTTTCGAGCGCGAGCATCCGAAGTCGGCGCTCGCCGACAACGCGGCGTATTGGGCGGCCATGGCGGACTTCGAGCAGGGCTCCTACGCCCAGGCGGCCGAGGGATTCGAGCGCATGACCCGAAGCTATCCGCGATCGAACAAGGTTCCGTTCGCTCTCGTCCGCTGGGCCGAGGCCGAGCTGAGGCTGTCCCGGACGGCCGACGGCGTGCAGCGCCTGGAGCTGGTCGTTCGTCACCATTCCGAGTCACCGGCAGCGGATGACGCCCGACGCCTCCTCGCCAAGGTGCGCGCGGGGAAGGAGAGCATGTGATGAGGCGCTACGGTGGGCTGACCTTGGCCCTGGCCCTCGCTGCCTTGCCGGCGTGGGCTCAAGAAGACGAGGGCTTCGGTGGAGACCAGGTCCCGACGGACGACCTCGGCTTCGAAGACGAGGGGGAGTTCGAAGACGAGGGCGCGTTCGAGGGTGAAGCAGCATTCGAGGACCAGTCGGGCTTCGAGGGAGCTCCCGAGCCGCAGCTCGGCGAAACCCACGCCGTTCAGTCCGGCGATACGCTTTGGGACTTGAGCACCGAGTACCTGAACAATCCGTGGTACTGGCCGAAGGTCTGGAGCTACAATCCACAGCTCACGAACCCTCACTGGATCTTCCCGGGAAACCAGGTGCGGTTCTATCCTTCCGACGAGAACCTGCCGACCGCGGTCGACGTCGCTTCGTCGGAGCTCGACATCCCCGACGAGGATCTGACGATTCCCGGATCGCTCGACGAAGAAGACTTGGTGAAGACGATCGGTCAGATCGAGACCGCCCGCGGAACACCCGACTCCATCTGGACGGCGTTCATCGGTTTCGTGGACCAGGGCAGCAGTCGCTTCACCGGGCAGATCGTTGCCGCAGAGAACGAGACCGAGCAGCTCGACCTGTATGCCCGGCTGTACGTGGAGCTGGAAACCTCGGCCGAGGTCGGTCAACCTCTCGCCCTCTACCGGAAACGCCAGGACATCCGCCATCCCGCCACCGGAGAGCTCGTGGGTAACGTGGTCGAGCTCATCGGCCATGCCGAAGTCGAGCGCCTCACCAGCACCGTGACCGTCGTTCGCGTGACCCGCGCCTATCGCGTCATCGAACGCGGCGACTACGTAGGCGAGCTGCCCGCCTACTGGGGCGAGCGGGTGCGGGAAGCGCCGAACGAAACCGAAGTCAGCGGCTACGTCGTCGAGACCGTGGGCGATGTGGTGGCGCTCGTAGGCGAGCACCACTTCGTCTATCTCGATCGAGGACGCGCCGACGGCGTCCAGATCGGCAATACGATGCGGGTCTTGGCTCGCGGCGACCAGGTGACCGGACGAACGGACGGTCTGCCCTACGAGCAGATCGGGACGCTGCTGGTGGTCGACGTCCAGGAGACGGGCAGCACCGCGGTCGTGACCGACTCGCTTCGGGGGATCACCGTCGGTGATCGCGTCCTGATGACCGTCAACTGAACCTTTGCCTCGCCCTTCACGACGACCGTAGGTAGCGGCCAGCCCGCTGCTGCACCCGTCCTTCCACCTCGAGTCGTCCTAGGAGGATGCGGGTCTGACGCGGCGTGATTCCGAGCGTTCGGGCCAGCTGGTCGAGCGTCATGGCCGCGGTGCCCAAGGCTTCCAGGACCGGGTCCGACGGGATTTCCGGGGGCGGCTGGGGCAGCCCCAGTCGCTCGAGGATGGGAGCGGCGCCGGTGACGAGAAGGCCCCCCTGTCGCAGCGCCGAGCACGGCACGCGTCCGCGCGCGTCCCACGGACACCAGGGAACCGCCGCGATCACCCGGCCGAGGCTTCGAGCGAATTCGACGGTGTGCCGGGTCCCGGACCGCTCGTCTCCCTGCACGACGACGACGAGGTCACAGAGGGCTGCCACGAGGCGGTTCCGGCGCACGAACGCGAAGCGCCCGGGCGCCGGCCGAGACTCGGCTAAGAGACCGCCACCGCCGTCCAGGATGCGGCGGAAGAGACGGTGATTCGTCCGCGGCGTAGGTGACTCCGGACTCGTGGCCAGAATGACCCAGGTGGCGGCGTCGGCGGCGAGCGCTCCTTCGTGCGCCGCCGAATCGATTCCCAGAGCGCCGCCGGAGATGACGGCGACCCCCGCGCGCGCGAGGTCGCGAGCGAGCTCATGAGTGAAAGACCGCGCTTCCGGCGTGGCTCGGCGGCTACCGACGATCGCGACCGCGGGAGGAGCGGTCGGTAGGGTGCCTCGGAAGACGATGTCGAGGTCGGGCTCGTCGAGGTCCCTCAGCCCACGAGGGTAGTCGGGGTCGGAGGGACCTACGCCGCTCGTCACGCGTCGCGTGGTCGATGGCATGGCCCGGGACGTCGTCCCCGCATGACGTCCGCAGCTCTCGTTGCTAGGGACTTGGGCATGAAAGTCCGAGTGGTCGGGGCCGGTCTCGCCGGTTCCGAAATTGCTCTGCAGCTCGCCGACCGTGGAATCCCCGTCGAGCTGCACGAGATGAAGCCTACGCGTCGCACTCCGGCGCAGGTATCGGACGGGTACGCCGAGTTGGTGTGCTCCAATTCCTTCCGCGGAGCTTCGATCGAAAACGCAGTCGGAGCCATCAAAGAGGAGATGCGAAGGCTCGGAGGCCGTCTGATTCCGATCGGCGACGCCTGTGCGGTTCCAGCGGGTGGCGCTCTCGCCGTGGACCGCGACCGCTTTTCGACCGAAGTGACACGGCAGCTTCGCGAGCACCCGAGTATCGAGGTCCACGTCGGTGAGGTGCGCGAGCTGTTCGACCCCGACCCGACTCGACCGACGGTGGTCGCGACCGGTCCGCTGACTTCGGACGCGCTGGCCGATTCGGTCGTTTCCGCCTGTGGCGGGGCCGATCGGCTGTACTTCTACGACGCCATCGCACCGATCGTATCCGCTGACAGTATCGACCGCGGGATCGTGTTCGCAGCCTCACGGTATGGAAAAGGGGACGGGGCCGACTACCTGAACTGCCCGCTCGATGAACCCACGTACGAGGCCTTCATCGATGCACTTCATGAGGCCGACCGGGCTACGGCGCGCGACTTCGAGGACGAGCGCTTCTTCGAAGGATGCCTTCCCATCGAGGTCATGGCCGCGCGGGGCAGGGAGACCCTGCGCTACGGATGCATGAAGCCGGTCGGCTTGACCGATCCGAACACGGGCCGGTGGCCACACGCCGTGGTTCAGCTGCGGGCCGAGAATCGAGCCCGGACGGCCTTCAATCTCGTGGGCTTCCAAACTCGCCTCAAGTGGGGACCGCAAGCCGAGCTCTTCCGCCGAATTCCGGGGCTGGAAGGTGCGGAGTTCCTCCGCATGGGCAGCATTCATCGCAATACCTACCTGGATGCCCCGCGGCTTCTCGATGAGCACTTTCGTTTACGGTCGCGTCCCGATGTTCGCTTCGCCGGTCAGATCACCGGAGTTGAGGGATACGTGGAGTCGATGGCTAGCGGTCTGCTGGTGGCGCTGATGCTGGTCGCCGAGCGGGACGGGCGAACGTTCGAGCCTCCGCCCGCGACGACGGCCCTCGGAGCGCTGTACCGGCACGTGCTCGGGCACGACCGAGCGTCGGTCAGTCATGCGCACGTTCCGTCCAACGTACACTGGGGAATGGTGGCCCCCTTTCCCGGTCGGGTTCCGAAGCGCGACAAGAAGCGGCTGCTCGGCGAGCGGGCCGTGGCGGAGGCGGAAGCCTGGTGGAATCGACAGAATCTCGCCGTTGCATCCTAGCTTCGGGAAGGTAGGGGACCCTCGGCCCGGGTTGAAACCTGCTTTCCGATCGAGGACACCTGGTTCGTGACCGCGGTGCTCTGGGGGCTGGTCGCGACGACGGTCGTCACTTCCACGGCGACCCACGTCTTCGAGTTGGATAACGGTCTCCGCGTCGTTTTGGAAACGGACCGCCGCAGTCCGCTGACCGGGGTCGCCGTCGCCTACGACGTTGGATCGGCGGATGACCCGGGAGGACGAGCGGGGCTGGCCCACCTCGTCGAACACCTCGCATTTCGCCGGACCGCCCATCTGGGCGAACTCGAAATCTGGGAGCGAGTCGAAGGTTCGGGTGGGTCGCTCAACGCGTACACGGCGCCGGACCGAACCGTCTATCAGATCGAAGCCCCCGCCGCGCGGCTCGAGGAGTGGCTCTGGATAGAGAGTGAGCGCATGGGCTTTGCGCGCGTGACCGAGGACGACGTCGAGGCGGAGAAGAAGGTCGTGGAGCGGGAGTTGGCGGAGCGCGACGGGATCTATACGCGCGTGGTCGACCGGCAGTCACGCGTTCTCTATCCTGCCGACAGCCGCTATCACGCTCCGAGCAACGAGAAGGACCAGGTCGGTCGCATGACCGTGGAGGACGTCGGTTGGTTCCTGCGTGCGCACTACGGGCCGGTGGCCGCGGTGTTGGCCGTGGTCAGCCCCTATCCTCACGACCGCGTCGAGGGCTGGGTCCGCCGGTACTTCGACGACCTGCCCGCCGGTCCGGCGCTGGGAGTCGAGGCTGAAGCGGTGCGCACGTGCGCATCGAGCTCCATTCGCGTTCGCTCCTCGTTGCGCCGCCGGGAGAGCAGCATGCGATGGTATCTGCCGCCTCGCTTCACACCGGCCCAGCTCGAGGTGACGCGTCGCTACCTGGAAAACCGCATCTATCGTCATCTTCGAAAGGCCGAGCTCCAGCCGACGGTCCAGGGCAGCGTCGAACGCCTTCGGGTCGGGTACGAGTTCTGGCTATCGGTGGAGCTTCCTCCGGACGAGGTCAAACAGCTCTTGAGCAAGAAGCTCGAGGCTGCTCTCGACGAGGCTCTCACCGAAGAGGTGAAGGCCAAACGCGTCGGCTTCGCACGAACGCGGAGTGAGCTCGCAAAGATCCGACAGTGGCGGTCCAGTCTCGACCGAGCGGAGTGGCTCGCGACCGAGCACCTGCTCGGGCGTCCGGTTGGACGATGGACCGGGAACGTTCGCGCGGTAACCGAAGCCGATGTGTCTTCGGTGCTGAAGGCACTTCGTACGAGCCAGCACGTCGACCTGCACCTCGAGTACGACAAGAAGGCGAAAAGGGAGAAGATCGATGGCCTTGAAGCCTGCCTACCGTAGCGCCATCGTCGCCTCGGCCTTCGCTTGCGCCGCGCCGAGACCGGCGCTGCCCCCGCTTCCGGCGAGCTCACCGCCCCTCGAGGCGGGCTTTCGTGCGAGGGCGCCGCAACCGACGCGAGATGTTCCGTACGAGCAGCCGGTCTTGACCACCCGACGGCTCGAAAACGGCATCCAAGAAACCGTGATCGCGCGTCCAGCTCAGAAGCTGCCCACCCTGGCCGTGCTCTTCGGATCCCTCTCTGGGGCCAACCTCATGGACCGTATCGTCGTGGAGGCCATTCGTCGCGAGGTGAACGCTTCGACGTCCGTAGGCTGCTGGGTGAGTCGGTTCGAGGGTGCCGGCGGGCTGGGGGTCTTGGTCGACGCCACGCCGGATGCAATACCCGAGGCGCTCGAGGAAATTACGAAAGCCGTCACCGAGGGCCTGCCCAAGGACACGATCGAGAAGGCGCGGCTGAGGCTCATGCGCCAGCGGGCGAGCGCTTCGCGTCGAGGGCAGCTCATCTCGACGATCCTGCGCCGAGCGCGATACGGAGAGGAGCATCCGTGGGGCCGAGATGCGATCAGTCAGGTCCAGGCCATGGGTGAGCTCGACGCCGACGAACTCGTGAACGCCGTGCGTCGCCGCATTTCTCCCGATACCACCCACCTGGTGTACTCGGGACCGACGCGCGTTTGGGAGGCGCAGGGTCTCGAGCCGCTCATGAAATGGAGAGGGGAGGGGGCCGCGAGGCCGGATTTGGTGATGATCCCCGACCCGCGGCAGCGGGGTAAGCTGCGCTTTCACATGCTCTGGTCCACCCCCGACGAGTCATCACTGTTCGTCATGCACGTGGGGCCGGGGGTGCAGAGTGCAGACCATGCAGCGTTCACCGCGCTGTGTCACCTGCTCGGCGGCATGCTCTCCGAGGCCGGACGAGAGTTCCGTCACGAAGGGGGCGCCACCTACGGCGTGCACAGCTCGATGACGTCGTTCCGGGAGGCCAGCGAGTGCATGTGGAGGGGCACGTTCGAGGATGGGAGGGTCGCTCGCGCGGTCGAGCAGCACGTCAAGCAGCTGGATCGGATCCGCAGGGGCGAGATCGACGCCCAGAGTCTCGCCGCAGCCAGGGGACAGGTTCGGACCGAGATGGCACGGCGCTTCGCCGACCCGCGAGACCTCACCCGGTCGGTTGCGTCCCAACGCGCGCTGGGCCTGTCGCCGGAAGCGATCGTGGCCAGCTGGGCCGAGCGACCGGACCTGACCGACCGGCGGCTTCGAAGCGTGGCCGAGCGGACGTTTCATCCCCCTCATCTCGACTTCGTTGCGCTCGTGGGCTCGTCCTCCGACTACTACGCGCTTTCCGCCCGCGGGGCCGACATCCAATACAAGATCGAGTCGGCCGACGATTGAAGCGACCGCCCGACCGCCCGGAGTTTTGCCGGCACCCCCCATCCGCACTACGCTCGTCGCAGCGTGCCCGAGCCGCAGAAAACGCTGGAGCCTTTCCTCCGACACTTGGAGCTCGAGCGGCGCTATTCCGCGGCCACGGTTCGCGCCTATCGAACGGACCTTCGCCAGTGGTTGAAGCATCTCGAAGACTCCGGCTTCACCGACGATGTCGCTGAGGTCACGCCCCGGCACATCAAGGCATTTCTCGCCGAGATCTCGAGCCGAACGTCGGCCAGAACCCGGGCACGCAAGCTCTCCGCGATTCGCAGCTGGTGTCGATACTGGCTGCGCACCGAGCTGGTGGAGTCCAGCCCGGCGGTCCAAGTTCGGTCGCCGAAGCGACCCCAAACACTGCCCCGCTCTCTCACGCCCGACGAGGCCGTCGGACTGCTCGATGCGCCAGGCGAGGACTCGTTCGAGGGATATCGAGACCGCGCCATGTTGGAGCTTGCGTACGGGTCCGGTCTGCGGGCGGCGGAGATCGTCGGCCTGGACGTCGCCGACGTCAGCTTCGATGGCCGCGAGGCGCGCGTGCTGGGCAAGGGGAACAAGGAGCGAATCGTCCCGTTCGGCCGCAAAGCGGAGGTTGCACTCCGCCTCTACTTCGACCAGCGCCAAAATAGAGCCGCTGCGGGCGAGTCAGCCCTCTTCGTCGGGGGACGTGGCCGACGGCTTTGCACTCGTACGCTCCGACGCCGCCTTCGACGGCGCACGTTGGAGATGGCTCTAGGCCGACACGTGACGCCCCATATGCTGAGGCACAGCTTTGCGACCCACCTGCTCGAGGGTGGGGCCGACCTCCGCGCCATTCAGGAGATGCTCGGGCACGCCTCGTTGGGCACGACGCAGCGATACACCGCGGTTTCCATCGACCGTCTACGAGCCGTCTACGATGAGGCCCATCCCTTCGGACTTGGCTCCGACTCGGACGATGGTTCTTGACGCAGGTTCGATCTGTGGTGTCCAGACGGCTTCATGTCGATGCACGGAACCACCGTGGTCTGTGTGCGGAAGGCGGGCCGAGTCGCTCTCGGGTCCGACGGGCAGGTGAGCTTGGGCGAGACGGTCCTCAAGGCCACGGCCAAGAAGGTCCGTCGGCTCCTGGATGACCGGGTGCTCGCGGGCTTTGCCGGCTCGACGGCCGATGCCTTCACCTTGTTCGAGCGGTTCGAGGGCAAGCTCCGCGAACACAACGGACATCTCGTCCGAGCAGCCGTCGAGCTGGCGAAGGATTGGCGCACCGATCGGTATCTGCGTCGTCTGGAGGCGATGCTCGTCGTCGCCGACGTCAACACCACGCTGCTTCTGTCGGGCACCGGTGACGTGCTGGAACCTGATGACGGCGTGTGCGCGATCGGCAGCGGGGGACCCATGGCGCTGGCCGCCGCCCGCGCCCTCGTCGAGCACGCCGAGCTGGCCCCCGCGGAGACCGTGCGGCACGCCCTGGAGATCGCGGCCGATATCTGCGTGTATACGAACCGGTCGATCACCGTGGAGGAGCTAACCCATGGGTGAGGCACTTCTTCAGCGCCAAGGATTCACGCCGCGGGAGACGGTCGGCGAGCTCGACCGGTACATCGTAGGACAGGATGGGGCGAAGCGAGCGGTGGCCATCGCCTTGCGCAACCGATGGCGTCGGCAGCATGTCGCCGACGACCTGAAAGATGAGATCGTTCCCAAGAACATTCTGATGATCGGGCCCACGGGTGTGGGCAAGACGGAGATCGCCCGTCGTTTGGCCAAGCTGATCCGGGCTCCCTTCATCAAGGTCGAGGCCTCCAAGTTCACCGAGGTCGGCTACGTGGGGCGCGACGTGGAATCCATGGTTCGAGACCTGGTGGAGGTGTCCGTCAACCTCGTCCGAGAAGAGGCGGAACGGGCCGTCGAGCCGCGGGCCGAGGCGGCGGCCGAAGAACGGCTGTTGGATCTCCTGCTGCCGGCACCGAGCCGAAGCTACGAACAGCGGGCAGAACAGGCGCCGTCCGCGGAGGCGGATTCGAAGACCCGCGACTCTTTCCGGAGAATGCTTCGAGACGGCAAGCTGGACGACCGGCCGGTGGAGCTCGAGGTCTCGAGCAAAGCTCCCATGTCGTTCGTGCAGAACTTCAGCGCCGAGGGCGTGCAGGACATGGTGTTTCAGCTTCAGGACATGATCGGAGGCGGGGGCAGTGGCCGGGGCGGTCCGAAGAAGCGACGCAAGATGCCCGTGCACGAGGCGCGGGAGCATCTTCGCCAAGAGGAGGCGGAGAAGCTCCTCGACATGGAGCAGATCCAGCGGGATGCGCTGGAGGTCGCCGCCCAAACTGGCATCATCTTCATCGACGAGATCGACAAGGTCGCAGGCGGTGGTGGCAAGCAGGGCGGCCCGGACGTTTCCCGTGAGGGCGTGCAGCGCGACCTCCTACCGATCGTCGAAGGCAGCTCCGTGTCGACGAAGTATGGGCGGATTCGGACCGACCATGTCCTGTTCATCGCGGCCGGCGCATTCCACACGAGCAAGGTCTCGGACTTGATTCCCGAGCTTCAGGGGCGATTCCCCATTCGGGTCGAGCTCGACGACCTGGGGGAGGATGACTTCGTCCGGATCCTGCAGGAGCCTCGTAACTCACTGGTCCGGCAGTACACGGCCCTGCTCGCGACCGAGGGGTTGGAGCTTCATTTCGAAGCAGACGCCATTCGGGAGATCGCTCGCATCGCGGCCGAGGTGAATCGGCGACGTGAGAACATCGGGGCGCGGCGGCTCCATACCGTCCTGGAGACGCTTCTCGAACAGGTCAGCTTCGACGCGCCCGAAATGCGAGAGACTTCCGTGCGGCTTGGAGCGTCCGACGTATTGAACAAGCTGCAGCCGATTCTCGAAAGCGAAGACCTGGCGAAGTACGTTCTGTAGAGTCCCGAGCGATGAGCGAACAGAGCGACTGGATCGAACGGGCCCGAGCGGTCTTCGCCCCCAATTATCGTCCGGCTCCGGTCGTCTTGGAGCGAGGCGAGGGGGTCTACGTGTACGACCGTGCCGGTCGGCGGTACCTCGATCTCGTCTCCGGGATCGCAGTGAGTGCGCTGGGTCACAACCACCCACGTCTGGTCGAAGCCCTGGCCCGGCAGGCCGGGCGGCTCCTGCACACGAGCAACCTCTACTGGAATCGACCGGCCATCGAGCTTGCGGAACGGCTCGTCGAAGTCTCCTTCGGCGACCGGGTCTTTCTGTGTAATTCGGGCACGGAGGCCAACGAGGCGGCGATCAAGCTGGCCCGCCGAGCCGCTTTCGCCCGCGGGCAGCCGGAGCGCACCGGTATCATCGCCTTTCACCGGTCGTTCCACGGGAGGACCTACGGAGCCCTGGCTGCGACCGGGCAGCCCAAGTACTGGGAGGGTTTCGGTCCCATGCTGGAGGGCTTCACCCACCTCGAGCTGGGCGAGGTCGATGCTCTCGAGAACGCCATCGACGAGCGAACGGCGGCCGTGATCGTGGAGCCCATCCAAGGGGAGGGAGGCGTGTATCCCGCGCCGCAGGGCTTCTTGTCGCGCATCCGGGAGCTCTGCGATCGCCACGGGGCTCTGATGATCGTCGACGAAGTGCAGGCCGGAGTCGGTCGAACGGGGCGCATGTTCGCCTACGAACACTCCGACGTGCGCCCAGACATCATGGCCGTGGCGAAGGGCGTGGGCGGGGGCGTTCCGCTAGGCGCGGTGGTGGCGACCCAGCCGGTGGCCGAGGCGCTGATCCCGGGCACCCACGGCAGCACCTATGGCGGCAACCCGCTCGCCTGCGTCGCGGGTTGCGTGGTCATCGACGAGGTTCGGACCGACCCCTTCCTGGACAACGTGCGGGTGGTGGGCGACCAGCTTCGGGCCGGACTGACCGAGATCGGTCGCCGCACCGGCGCCTTCGACGACGTGCGCGGAGCAGGACTGATGATCGGGGCATCCGTATCACCGCAGATGCCCTTCGCCGCGAAAGACATCGTCGATGTTGCTCGAGATCACGGACTGCTGGTTCATGTCGCTGGCCCGCAGACGCTGCGAATGGTTCCACCCCTCGTTCTCCGTCCGCTGCAGGCCACCGAGGGGTTGGAGCGCCTGGAGAACACCATCCATAACCTTCTCGAGCGACCGCCGAAGCCACACGATGTTTGACGAAGGGGCGCGTCCGCGACCGGCCGGAGGCCTTGACGGTACCGCCGTAGCGTGAAACCACTAAAAGGACGGAGCGACCCGTTGGTCCAAGCACCCAAGGACCCGCCTCTCGAACTCGTGCCGGGGATCGATCTGGCCCGCTGCGATCTGTCCATGGAAGAAGGGCAGGTTGCGGCGCTGGTCGACGGGCACTCGGCCCTACGAGAGATCGCGATGCGGCTGACCTGGCCGGAGTCTGACGTTCAGGCGATCGTCGAGCGCCTCCAAGACAAAGGGGTCGTGCCGCGACCGGGCGCTTCCTCCGAAAGAGCCCGCAAGCCTAATCCGTACGGCGGCTTCGTCTTTCCTCCTCATCTGATGCAGGCCGACTCGGTTCTGAGTTCCGACGACCGAAAGCGAATCATTCACTTTCATCATCACCTCGACAAGTTGACCCACTACGAGCTGCTTCAACTCAACCGCCGAGACGACGTGAAGGCGATCAAGCGGGCCTACCGAGAGCGCAGCCTCGAATGGCACCCCGACCGTTTTCCCCGCGGCGACCTCGGGCCCTTCGGCCCGATGATCGATGCCATCTTCAAGCGCATCAAGCTGGCAATTACGACGTTGTCCGACCCGGCCGCGCGGGCCGACTACGACGAGAAAAACGCCGACTTCCTCGTCGACGAGCACGACATCGCGGAGATGGAGGCCGAGCGCCGTCGACGAGCGCGGGAAGCTTTCCGCGACAAAGAGAAGCTCGAGCGGCGGAAGAAGCGCAACCCGGTTCGCAAGCGGCTGGACAAGGCGAAGCAGTATCACGACGAGGCTCTCCATCTCCTGGAGGAGGGACGGCTCGTAGACGCGCTGCGTAGCGCCAAGCTGGCGAGCGCCCATGACAGCAAGAACGAGGAGTACGAGCGACTGGCCGCGAACTTGGCCGAGCAGGCTGCCGAGCAGCGGATCGGTCCTTATTTGAAGAAGGGCACGCACCTCGAAAACCTTCTCCGCTGGGACGAGGCGATCGAGTGTTTCGAGCAGGCGGTCAAGATCGCGCCGGACGACGGCGAGCTCCGCGTCCGCCTTGCCTACAACCTGGTCCAAGGTGGGCGCGACCCTCAGGACGCTCTTCCGCACGCCCATAAAGGCGTTTCCTTGCGCCCCGACGACGCCGAGGCACACTACGTCATGGGCTTGTGCTACGAGAAGGCAGGCATGACCAAGGCCGCGGTTCGGTCGCACAACAAGGCGGTCGAGATCCGGCCCGGCTATGTCGAAGCCAAGAAGCGCTTGAGTAAGCTGCGCTGGGGCTTTTGAGGGGGCGGGGTGTCGACGGAAGCGATCATTGGTATCGATCTGGGTACCACGAACTCCTGCGTGGCCATCGTCGAGGAAGGCGTGCCCAAAGTTGTCCCCAATCGAGCGGGATATCGCACGACGCCCTCGATCGTAGCCGTCGCCGAAAGCGGTCGCCGCCTGATCGGACACATCGCCAAACGACAGGCGATCACGAATCCTGAAGGCACGGTCTACGCCTCCAAGCGGTTGATCGGGCGCAAGTGGAACAGTCCGGCGGTGGCGGCCGCGCTGGAGACGTGCACCTACAGGTTGATCGAGGGCCCGCATCACGACGTACGCATATCGCTCCGGGACTCGGTGTATAGCCTCCCCGAGATCAGCTCCATGATCTTGAGCGAGATGAAGCTCATCGCGGACCAGTACCTGGAGAGCGAGCTCACCAAGTGCGTGATCACCGTCCCTGCGTACTTCAACGACGGACAGCGGCAGGCGACCAAGGACGCGGGCAAGATCGCGGGCCTGGACGTCGTTCGCATCATCAACGAGCCGACGGCGGCAGCTTTGGCCTACGGCTATGGCCGGAACGTCGAGCGCCGGGTCGCGGTGTTCGATCTCGGCGGGGGTACGTTCGATATCTCAATACTCGAGATCGGCAACGGTGTGTTCGAAGTCATGGCGACGGCCGGCGATACGTACCTGGGCGGCGAAGACTTCGACAATCGCATCATCGAGTGGCTCGTCTTCGGCTTCCTCAAAGAGCACAAGATCGATCTTCGCAAAGACCGCATGGCGCTGCAGCGGATCCGCGACGCGGCCGAAAAAGCAAAGATCGAGCTCTCGAGTACGGAGCAGACGGAGATCAATCTTCCCTTCATCATTTCTACCGGCAAGAACGACGCACTGCACCTGCAGCGGTCCCTGAGCCGGGACAAGTTCGAAGACCTCGTCATCGACCTTTGCGAGCGTTGCATCCAGATCTGCGAAAAAACGCTCAAGGACGCCGGCATCGAGAAGAAGGACCTCGATGACGTCTTGCTCGTCGGCGGTCAGACCCGAACGCCCAAGCTCCAGCAGATGGTTCGAGACTTCTTTGGCTTGGCGCCCTCCAAGTCCGTCAACCCCGATGAAGTCGTCGCGCTCGGGGCATCGATTCAGGGTTCGTCGCTCATGGACGAGCGGAGCAGCGTCCTGCTGCTGGACGTCACGCCGCACAACTTGGGCATCATGATCGTCGGTGGCTACTTCCAGACGATCATAGAGAAGAACACCACGGTCCCCACCAGCGCCGACCACGTGTTCACGACGGTCCGCGACAACCAAACCTCCGTGCGCATCATGGTGTTTCAGGGCGAGTCCGAACGGGCGGAAGAGAACGAACTATTGGGGGAATTCATCCTGTCGGGCCTCCGTGAAGCGCCGCGGGGCGTCGTCGAAGTCGAGGTGATGTTCGAGATCTCGGCCGACGGGATCGTCTCCGTATCGGCCAAGGATCTGGAAACCGGCCAGCAGCAGAGCATCACCGTCACGGCGACGTCGGGACTGACCGAAGACGAGATCCGACAGATGGCGGAGGAAGCGAAGGAGTACTCCCTCGACGTCAAGCGAACCAACGCCTTCGAGCAGGCAAAGACCGAGGTCACGGCTATCATTCGCGACATCAACGCCGTGCTCCCCGCGGTCGAGGGATTCATGTCGAGCTCCGACTTCGGTCGGGAGGCCCTACACAAAGCCAAAGGCGCCATCGACCGGGCTCGTGAGTCGATCGACATGGGAGACCTCGAAGGTCTTCTGCAGAAGAAGGAACCGCTGGAAAGGGCTCTGCGCATGCTGCGCGGAGTCCAAGAAAAGATGTAAGGTCAGGCCGTGGCCGACGAGCCGCTGTCCGATACCGAGCTGGGGGCCGAACAGTGCATACGGGCCGGCATGTACTGGTTTGGTCGGAACGACTTCGCTTCGGCAGAGTCCTGGTGGAGAAAGGCCCTGGAGCTCGACCCCTCCAACGTCCGCGCGCACGAATGCCTGCGCCTGCTCAGCCAGAGCACGACCACGGGGTACAAGAGTAGCAGTTGGTCCGTGGGCGATGTCCCTCCGGATGGTGCGGCATCGCCATTCGTCAACGAATCGGCGCCCGAGGCGAGTGAGAGCCCCTATCTCGATCCTCGTCCCGAAGACGAGATCGGCATCGAGGTCGATACGAGTGGCCTCGGTGCTCCGCCGCCGGACACCGGCCCCCTGGAGGTCTTGGAGTCGGGACCGACGCATGTTCCGCGAGCGGTGGTCGACGAGCCCTTCGATCTGGCCACCATCACGACCCAGGGCCGAGCACGGACGCTCGAGCCGAGTCGCCCGGGACTGACGACCGACCCGCTCGAGTTCGCGTCGCAAGGTGACCACTATCCACCCACTTCCGATCTATCGGCGGGCCCGCAGTCCTCACCGAACCCGTGGGACGACGGGCCCGCCCGGACCGGCGTCGTGCTGGTCTCCGACGAAAGCGGATACGACGCCATGCCCGACCCCACCCCGCTCCCGGTCGTGGACACGAACGACGTGATTGGCCGCGTCGAGACGAAGGAAGAGATCGAAACCTACCTCCGGGCTACGGGGGACCTCCCGACCCAAGATGCGCCGCCCCCGGGCTCGGTCGAGGAGCGCCTTCGCTGGGCCCAGGACAAGTTTCAGCTGCACGATTTCGCCGGTGTCCTGGAAGTCTTGGAGAACGTCTCCGCAGAAGGCGCACTCGCCGTCGAGGTGGCGCAGCTGCAGGCGGAAGCCCGGGCTCAGCTCATGAAAATGTACGAGTCCAAGGTCGGCGACCCCGATCACTGTCCCCGCTTACTGGTCAGCCCCGAGGAAGTCATCTGGCTCAACCTCAACCATCGAGCCGGTTTCCTCCTGGCCCAGATCGACGGCACGGTGACCTTCGAGGACCTTCTGTCGCTGTCGGGAATGCCGCGGCTCGATACGCTCAAGATACTATCCGAGCTCCTCAGTCAGAAGGTGATCGCTTAGCCGCGTCCACGAGAGAACGTAAGTGTAGCAGGCGTCGTCGGTGGTCGGCTTCGCGGCCCGCTTCGCCGGGTTGATAGTAGGTTCGGTCCTGAATCGCCTCGGGCAGATGGCGGGCTCCGGGGGCGATGCCCCCGAAATCGTGCGGGTATCGGTATTCGCGTCCGTGGCCTCGGGCGCGCGCGTGAGCGTTGCTCGCATTGAGCAGATGAGGCGGGACGGGCAGCGAGCCGCGCTCTCGCACGTCTTTGCGAGCACGTCCGTAGGCCTGCAGGACTGCGTTCGACTTGGGGGCGAGAGCGAGATAGGTCGCGGCCTGGGTCAGCGGAAGAACGCCTTCCGGCATTCCCACGAGTTCGAAGGCGGCGAGCGCGGACGTCGCGACCTGCAGCGCAGAGGGGTCGGCATTGCCGACGTCTTCACTGGCAAAGATGACCATGCGACGGATCAAGAAGCGCGGATCCTCCCCCGACTCGAGCATCCGCACCAGGTAGTACGTTGCCGCGTCGGGATCCGAGCCCCGCATCGACTTGATGAAGGCCGAGGCCAATCCATAGTGCGCCTCACCCTGCTTGTCGTAGTCCAGTAGACGACGATCGAGGTGCTTCTCGACACGAGTCCGGCTCAGTTCCGCCGGTACGGGAGATTCGGTCAGTGCATCACGCACAACGACTTCCAGCGCCTGCAGGGCTCGGCGGGCGTCGCCATCCGCCTGCTGAGCGACGGCCTCGAGTGCATCGGCATGGACGGTGAAGGGGAGAGGCGACAGGCCTCGACGGGGCTCCGCTAGGGCGTCCCGAAGAACGGCCACGAGATCGTCGCGCTCCAGAGGCTCGAGGTCGAAGACTCGGCACCGGGACAGCAGAGCTCGATTCAACGAGAACGACGGATTCTCGGTCGTCGCGCCAACCAATGTGACGGTCCCGCGCTCGACGGCGTCGAGCAGAGCGTCCTGCTGGCTCTTGGACCAGCGATGGATCTCGTCCACGAAGAGAATCGTGCGCTTACCGCCCGCGCGCCGGCTGTCCGCGCCGCGCTTCAGGACCTGACGAAGATCGGCGACGCCATCCAAGACTGCAGACAGGGTCTCGAACTGGGCCACAGACTTCTCCGCCATGATCCGAGCGATCGTGGTCTTACCGCTGCCCGGCGGACCGACCAAGACCATGGACGGAATCCGGTCGGCCTCGACCAGGCGTCGGAGAACCCCTTCCGGGCCGAGGAGTCGCTGCTGTCCCCGCACGTCCTCCCATGTCCGGGGCCGCATGCGCTCGGCCAGAGGTGCTTCGGGATCGATCAGGCCAAAGAGCAGATCCATGGTCATGCGCTTGTATCGCAAGCGTGGGTTTTTCCAGAGTCCGGATCGTCGCCGCCGATTGACGCCGAGCCGGTGGTCCTTAGGGTCCTCGACGCGGGCAGGCCGCCGAGGAGAACCGATTGAATCTGGACCGTTACACCGTTAAATCGCGAGAAGCACTGCAGCGCGCCCAACAGATGGCGCATGAGAAGAGTCAGCAGCAGGTCGAATCCGTACACGTCATTGCTGCGCTGTACGAGGATCCGGAAGGGTTGGCGCGAGCCATCACCCGCAAGGTCGGGGCCGACCCCGAAGCGGTCTTGCGGCGCATGCTGGAGGAGGTCGACCGTCTACCCAAGGTGAGCGGGTCCGGCGCCGGCCAGATCTACGTTGGCGCGACGCTCCGTGAGCTCATGCCGCGCGCCGAAGCCAAGGCAGCGGAACTCCAGGACGAGTACGTATCGGCCGAGCATTTCCTCCTCGCCGCCGCCGATGACCCATCCCAGCCCGCCGGCTCTCTCCTCTCGGGCTTGGGCCTCACCCAGGATGCCATCCTTCAGGCCCTGAAAGACGTGCGCGGCAACCAGCGCATCACGGAAGAAGACCCGGACGCCAAGTTCCAAGCGCTCGAAAAGTACTGCGTCGACGTTACCCAGCGGGCGAAAACGGGGAAGCTCGACCCGGTGATCGGCCGCGATCACGAGATTCGCCGAACCATGCAGGTCCTCGCCATGCGCCGGAAGAACAACCCGGTCCTGATCGGCGAACCGGGAGTAGGCAAGACCGCCATCGTCGAAGGTATCGCTCAACGGATCGCCTCCGGTGACGTCCCCGAGTCGCTGCGCAACAAGAGACTGCTCTCTTTGGACCTCGGGGCTCTCATCGCTGGTGCAAAGTATCGGGGCGAGTTCGAGGAGCGACTGAAGGCCGTCCTGCAGGAGGTGACGGCTAGCGAGGGGCAGATCGTCCTCTTCATCGATGAGATTCACACGCTGGTCGGAGCCGGGGCATCCGAGGGTTCGATGGATGCTTCCAACATGCTGAAGCCCGCCCTGGCGCGCGGCGACCTGCACTGCATCGGGGCGACCACCCTCAACGAGTATCGAAAGTACATCGAGAAGGATGCCGCACTCGAGCGTCGCTTTCAGCCGGTCTTGGTCGAACCGCCCTCGGTCGACGAAACCATCGCCATTCTGCGCGGTCTGCAGGAGAGGTATGAAGTTCATCATCGGATCCGTATCCGCGATACGGCCTTGGTCGCCGCGGCCCAGCTATCCGACCGCTACATTCCGGACCGCTTCCTGCCGGACAAGGCGATCGACCTGATCGACGAAGCCGCGTCCTCCGTGCGCCTGGAAGTGGACAGCCTGCCGAAGCCGATCGACGAGATCGAGCGGCGCGCTATGCAGCTCGAGATCGAGCGAGAAGCGGTTCAGCGAGAGGAAGGTTCGGAAGCCAAGGAACGCCTCGCCGACCTGGAGCGCGAGATCGCCGAGCTCAAAGAGAAGGCGGGGGCAATGAAGGCTCGATGGCAGGTGGAGAAGGACGCTCTGCAGGCCATCGCCAAGACCAAGGAAGAGATCGATGCGCTCCGCACCGCCGAGGAGCGGGCTCAGCGAGAGGGCGACCTGGGGCGGGCCTCCGAGATTCGCTACGGCAGCCTGCCTGGCGCCGAGGCCCGCCTCGCCGAAGCGGAGGCCGTACTCGACCGGGCGACGGCCGACGGCTCGTTCCTTCGCGAGGAGGTGACCGACCGCGAGATCGCGGAGGTCGTCTCTCGGTGGACGGGCGTTCCGGTGAGCAAGATGCTCGAAAGCGAGGCTCAGAAGCTCACGCACCTGGAAGACCTACTGAAGAAGCGCGTCGTGGGGCAGGACGAGGCCGTGTCCAGCGTGAGCCGAGCGGTGCGTCGCGCCCGCGCGGGACTGAAGGATCCACGCCGACCGATCGGAAGCTTTCTGTTCTTGGGCCCCACCGGCGTAGGGAAGACCGAATTGGCCAAGGCGCTCGCCGAGCTCCTGTTCGCCGACGAGCATCGTGTGATCCGCGTGGACATGAGCGAATACATGGAGAAACACGCGGTAGCTCGATTGATCGGCGCCCCTCCCGGATACGTAGGCTATGACCAGGGCGGCTACCTGACGGAAGCCGTGCGGCGCCACCCGTACAGCGTCGTGCTGTTCGACGAGATCGAGAAAGCTCACCCGGATGTCTTCAACGTCTTGCTCCAAGTTCTCGACGATGGCCGATTGACCGACGGGCAGGGTCGGACCGTAGACATGAGCAACACCGTCATCGTCCTCACCTCGAATCTGGGTTCCGACCTCATTCAGGCTCACGGTGAGGGCGATCGCGAACAGATGATCACGAAGATCGAAGAAGTGCTCGCCGGCTTCTTTCGGCCGGAGTTCCTCAATCGCATCGACGACGTCATCATATTCCACCGTCTGAGTCGCAAAGACATGCGAGCCATCGTGCCGATCCAGCTGGCCGAGCTGCGCAAGCGACTGAAGGAGCAGAACATCGAGCTGGAGGTCTCGGACGCGGCGACCGACGTGCTGGCCGAGCGCGGCTACGACCCGCTGTTTGGAGCACGGCCCTTGCGAAGGACGATCCAGATGGATGTTGCCGACCCGCTCGCGATGGCCATGATCGAGCAACCGGAGTCGGCCCATCGTATTGCGACCGTCGACGCCGTGGGCGGTGATCTCAGCGTCCGGTTGACCGAGGCCACGCCAAATTAGCCGTGTCTCGACGGAGCTGATCCTGCTATAGCCCCCCGGCGGCGAAGCGCCGTGCGGCGAATGGGCTTCTCCTCCCCTCATCTTCGGGCGGCGCTGAGCCTTGGTCTTTCCGTCTTTCTGCTGGTTTTCCCGGCGGTATCGGCGCAGGCCCAGATCTCGGCCGAAGCCCTCAACGGCATCGTCGTCGACGAGGTCGTGTTCGAGGGGTTGCGGCGGGTGGAATCAGCGGCGGTCCGGGTGGTCATGAACACCCGAGAGGGCGAGCCCCTCGACCTACCCAAGGTGGCGGAGGACGTTCGGGCGATCTACGGGATGACGTTCTTCGAGGACGTCGAGGTCTACGCCAAACGGAGCCGTTCCGGTGGTGTCGTGCTCACGGTTCGCGTGGTCGAAAAGCCCGCGATTCGAAAGATCGAAATCGAAGGAAACTCGGACGTCACCACCGAAGACCTCAAGGAGGCACTCGACCTTCGACCGTTCACGATCTTCGACGAAGCGCGGGTGCTTCGCAACGTGGAGAAGCTCCGTGAGGTTTACAACGAGAAGGGCTTCTACCTGGCCGACGTCGACCATCGAGTCGAGAAGGTCAGCGATAACGAGGTCAACATCGTCTTCACCGTTCAAGAGAGCGCAAAGGTCCGAGTCCGGCAGATCAGCTTCGTCGGGAACTCCGCCTTCGACGACGCGTCCCTCAAAAAGGGGCTGCAGACGCGTGAAGGCAGCATCATCTCCTTCATCGATCAATCGGGGACGTTTCGAAAGGATGCCCTGGAGCTGGACATCCTCCGCATCACGAGCCGCTACTTCGACGAGGGGTACATCAACGTAAAGATCGATCCGCCGGACATCGAAATCTCGCCGGACCGCAAGTTCATCTACATCACGTTTCGCCTGGAAGAGGGCGAGCAGTACTTCGTGGGAAATCTCGATTTCTCGGGAGACCTGATCGTCCCCAAGGAGGAGCTCTTCTCTCGACTACGCCTCAGCCAGGGGGACGTCTTCAGTCGGACGCGACTGAGCCAGGATCTTCTGGGCGTCAAAACCCGGTACGAAGACGAAGGCTACGCGTATGCGAACATCACGCCGCTCACATCGGTCAACGAGGAGACTCGCATCATCGACCTCACCTTCGACATTCAGAAGGGGAATCTCGTCTACTACGAGCGGATCAACGTTTTAGGAAACACGAAGACCCGGGATAAGGTGGTTCGGCGAGAGCTCCGGATCTTCGAGGGCGAACTCACGAGCGCCAGTCGACGAGAGCTTTCGAAGCGACGAGTAACCGCTCTCGGTTACTTCGAGTCGGTCGACGTGCGAACGCGCCGCGGCTCCAATGATGAGCTGCAGGTCGTTGATATCGAGGTGAAAGAGCGCTCGACGGGCACGTTTCAGGTGGGAGCCGGATTCTCGTCGGTGGAGAACTTCATCTTCACCGCGCAGGTTGCTCAGCAAAACTTTTTGGGCCGAGGGCAGTCTTTTCAGCTCTCGGCTTCGATCTCTTCGATTCGTCAGCTGTTTAACCTGCGCTTCGTCGAACCATACTTTCTCGATTCGACATGGCTGTTGAGCGTATCGGCGTTCAACAATGAGCTGCGCTTCACGAACTTCTCTCGTAGCGCTTGGGGTGGTGAGGTCCTGTTTGGTCATCCGCTGACGTTCATCTCCGATTACCTGCGGATATCGGCTGGCTATCGCCTGGAGTTCGTCAACAGCGCCGACTCGTTCGGCTCGGGGACGCCCCTGTTCTTCCCGCTGAACAACAGCGGTCGCATCTCCCAGATCCGTACGATCCTGAACTGGGACAACCGCGACAACCGCCTGTTTCCGACGCGCGGCATGTTCCACACGGTGACCTTCGACGTTTCGACCCCTTTCCTGGGGGCCACCGAGAACCGGTCTTTTCAGCGCCTACGCGTCTTTGCTCGCTTCTATCAGCCGATATTCTGGAAGGTCGTGGGGCGTCTGCAGCTCCGTACGTCGTGGCTGAACCCGGAGAACGAGCGCGTGTTCGCCCCCTCGGAGAACTTCATCATTGGGGGCATTCAAACCCTCCGTGGGTATCCGGTCCTCAGCGTGGGACCGGAGCGTCAAGCGATCCCGAACCTCTCCGGAAGCGACGATCCGGACCCCTTTGCCGGCACCTTTGTATTCGTGGAAGGCGGCAACAAGGAGTTCATTGCGAATCTCGAGCTCGAGTTTCCGCTCTTGGAGGTCCTGCAGATCCGCGGCGTCGTCTTTCTCGATGCTGGAAACGTTTACGGCCAGGATGAGAATTTCTTCTACATCGATGGCAAGGTCCGAGAACCGCAGCGTGGTCCGGACGACGCGCTCTTCTTCGATTACTCGACGCTGCCTCTCGGGTTGCTGTGGTCGGCGGGATTCGGCTTTCGCTGGTTTTCGCCCATCGGGCCGCTTCGGTTCGAATGGGGCTTCCCGCTCACGCCTCGGACCCGCGATACCCAGTCCCCGCTCTTCGAGTTCAGCATCGGCAACAGCTTCTGATTTGCTAGGCTGAGCCGGTGAAGTGCATCGAGCTCGCCGGCAGCCCTCGCCACATGGGGCGGGCGTTCGGTGAAGCATGTCGGGCCGAGGTCCACGAGCTGTACCGGGCCCGAGTGCTGAACGCCATCGACCAAGCGCGGTCCTATGGAGGTCGCACCGTTGACGAAGCCGGTTTGCTCTCGATCGCAACCCGGTGCCTGCCGTTCGTGCGCGCCCACAGCGCGAAAGGCTGGGCGGAGCTTCAGGGAATCGCCGAAGGTGCCGACCTGTCGCTGCCCCGCCTCTGGGCGATGAACGCACTCACAGATCTTCGCGACCTCGCCGCCTTCGGGGACCCGCGCTGGCTCCTCCCGGATGCAGAGGGATGCACTGCGGCGCTCGTAGGGCCAGGCCGGGGCACCGACGGATCGTTGCTCGCTCAGACTTGGGACCTGGCTACGGACAACCTGCCGTTCGTCCGGCTGGTGGTTCGGCGGCCCGACGGCGGACCCGCGACGGTCAGCATGACCCTCGTAGGCTGCTTGAGCCTGATCGGCCTGAACGAGGAAGGCGTGGTCGTGGGTACGACCAACGTTCGGACCGTCGATGGCCGATTGGGGGTGGGCTACCTCGACGTGATCCACTCGGCGCTGGCCGAAACCAGTCGAGCGGCCGCCGTCGAACGCGTGCGTCGGGCCCATCGCGCCGGAGCGCACTTCTACTACGTCGGAGGTCCGGGCGGCGGAGTCTCCGCCATCGAGTGTTCGGCGCTCCGTGACCACGTTCGCGAACTCGAACCCGACGAAGCCTATGTGCACACCAACCACATGCTCGAGCCGGACAATCGGTCTCTCGAGGTTCAGGGGACGCCGATGGGATCTTCGAGAGCGCGCTATCGTCGAATGTCCGAGCTGCTCCGCGATGGCGGACAGATATCGGTACGGGACCTCCAGCGTTTTCTGGCCGACCAGGACGGCGGTGAAAACGCCATCGACCGCCGTGATTTCAATGGGATCAGCAGCAACGGCGCCGTCGTCATCGAGCCCAGAGCGCGACGAATCCACGTGGTATGGGGCCCTGCTTCCCGCGGCGAGTGGATCACGTATGATCTCGTTTCATGAAGCTCTCACGGACCGGAACCGGCATCCTCGTCATCGATATCCAAGAGCGTCTCGCTCCGGCGATCGAGCCCGTGTCTTTCGGGACCGTGGTAGATACGGTTCGCCGCCTAGGGCCTGCCGCCCGGGAGCTAGGGCTGCCCGTGGTCATCTCCGAGCAGTATCCGCAGGGACTCGGAGCAAGCATAGCTCCCGTGCGAGAAGCGTTTCCCGAGGCGGCGATCGCCAAGACGACGTTCAGTGCGATGGGGACTCCGGAGTTCGCGGAGCGAGTGAAAGCCGCCGGGGTGGACGCGTGGGTGGTGGTAGGTATCGAAGCGCACATCTGCGTCTTTCAGACCATCCGTGACCTTCTCAACGCTTCGGCGGTCGTGGTGCTCGCGGACGGCGTCGCGTCGCGAACGGCCACGAATCGCGAGATCGGCCTGCGCATGGCGGAGCGCGCGGGAGCGCAGGTTTCGTGCCTCGAGGCGGTGCTCTTCGATCTTTTGCAGGGTGCGAAGGACCCGTCGTTCAAGGTCATCTCGGCCCTCGTAAAGTAGCTTCGGAATGGTCTCCGGTTTGACGTGACGGCCGGATCGGGCCACGTTGGCGCGCGTGCGGGCTGCAGTGGCGATCGGAGTCATGATCTTTTCGCTTCCGGCCGGTGCGCAGACCTCCGACCCACAGCCCCGAAGCCAGACCATACGGGCGGTGGAGCGGGGCTTCTTTGCCGAAGCCGATCTCGGAGCGAGCTTCATCGTCTATAGCGATGGCGAGGAAGAGTATGGGCCCGGGGTCGCCCTCGACATCTTCTTCGGATACGACATCCTCCCCGTACTCAGCCTGTCGTTGGGTGGAACCTTCGTCACTACGAAGAACCGATCCGGTGAGGCTCTCGAGGATAGCGACGGCAACCTGATACCGAGCTCCGACCTGCTCTACGTCGGGCCGATGGCCCGCATAGAGCTGGCTCTGGTGTCCACGCAACGCAACTTCCTCCGCATCCGCGGCGAGGGCGGTGTCGCTTTCGCTTTGCCGGAAGAGATCGATGGGGATTCGTTCGGCGGGCCAGGAGCTGCCGGCGGCGGGGCCCTCGTTTACGAGCATTACGGGCGCCTTCGCCACTTCTCGTGGGGTTTGAGCGCAGGGGCGACGGTTTTCTCCCAGCCGGAGCTGGCGGTGAGCCTTCAGGTGCTGCCGCTCATCAAATACACCTTCTGAGGCAGAATCGCCGGGGCTTGGGGGCTTTTCCCCTCCCCGGGTGAGGGCTATCGTCGATGAGAATGACCGAGCGTGACGGGCGTGCCTTGGCCTCGGCCGAAGCATCCGAGCCGCGGTGGCGACCGACCGACATCCTGGATCCGGATGGGCACGTCGATGTCGCCGCCCTCGATGACCTCGAGATGCGTATGCGTGAAGCGCGCGCGTGGGACGAGCTCGCGCGCATGCTCACGTTCGCGGCCGACCGTTGCCCCGATCCCGACCGAACGCGACGGGCCTGGGCGACCGTAGGCCAGCTGTGCCGGGAGGAGCTGGGGGCGGCCCGTCGCGCGGAGCCGTTCTTCGCGCGAGCTCTGGCATCGGATCCCAACCGGATCGAGGTGCTCGAGGGACTGCGGGCGGTGGCGGCGTCGACCGATCGCTGGGAGGAAGCGGCGAATCTGACCGAGCGCTTGGCCCAGGCGGCGTCTGGCGAGCGGGCAGCGCAGTACTGGCTCGAGGTGGCGGATATCGCCGTCGACCAGCTCGACCAGCAGGAGCGCGGGCTGCGAGCGCTCCTGCAGGCCCGGCTTGCCGACCCCCGAAGGATCGAGGTTCTGGAGTCCGCCTTCCGCCTCTTGGTTCGCCTCGAGCGGTGGGAAGACGCGGTTCGCGCTCTTCGCGACCACGAGACGCTGCTCGACGGGGCAAGCCGCTCCGCCCGAGCCGAACTCGCCCACCGCTACCTCGAGATCGGCGTACGCCTCCTGTCGGAGGCGCTCCATCATCGCTCGGCCCAATCGTGTCTCGAGCAGGCGCGGGCGCTTGGCGACGAACGAGCTCTCAGTCGCCTCGACGAGCTTGCCGCCATCCGCGCGGACTGGCGAACGCATGCGCAAGGGTTGGTCGCCTCCGGGCTCGAGACGCGGGACAAGAGCCGTGCGGCCGAGCTCTACCTGCAGGCCGCCCAGATGCATCTGGTCTATGGGCGCGACCCGGTCAAAGCCGATGAGCAGCTGAATCGCGCGCTCCTTCTGCGCGGCTACAAGCCGGCGCTGGCCTACCTGGAAGCCGTCTTCGTCGGGCAGGGAAAGATCGAGGAGCTCATCAAGCGGCTGAATGCGCTGATGGCCAGCCTTCGCGATGCGCCCACCAAGGTCGAGGTTTCTCTCCGCATCGCCCGACTGCTCGGACTGCGACCGCTGACCGAGCCCGGCGTCGTCGACAGCCTGGTACAGCTGTTCGAGCGGGTCCTGGCTCTCGAGCCGTCGCACCGCGAAGCCAGCCGGGCTGCGGTGGCGCTGCTGACGCAGCAGGAGCGTTTCGCCGAAGCGGCCCGTCTGCTGGAGACGCATCTGGCCGCCGAGGACGACGAGTTCCTGAAAGTGAACCTCCACCTCGAGCTGGGCCGGATGTACGCCGAGCTGCTCGGTGACGCACCGCGAGCGAGAGCGCACTTCGAAGCGGTCTTGGCCCTCCGGCCCACGCACTATCGAGCAGCAACGGCGCTTCGAGCGCTCTATAGGGATGCGGACGAGGCGCCGCTCCTTCTGAACGTTCTCCGGGTCCTCCTCGAATACATGCCCGACGTCGAGACGCGCGGTCGGATCCTGGACGAGATGGAGGGCGTGGCCAGGGAGCTAGCGCCCGAAGATGGTTACCTCGTCGCGCGGCGGCGATTCGATCTCTTTCCCGCGAACGGCGCCGCGGCCGAGGACTTCGAAAAACGTTCGTACGAGCTCCACCGCGAGTCTTCGTTGGCCCAAGGGCTGGAGCGGGCGGCCGAACGACTACCGCCTGAGCGGGCGGCTGAGCTGTACCGCAAGGCGGGGAGAATCTACGATCAGCGGCTTCCTCGTCCGAAGGATGCCATTCGCTGCTACCGGGCCGGGCTGGAGATCCTAACGGGCGATCCGGAAATGCAGGAGGCGCTGGAGCGCCTTCTCCGCCAGCAGGACGACCCCGAGGCGCTGGCGGCGCTGCTGCGCACGCAGCTCGAGCGCGCGGCCGACGACGATAAACGGATCCTCATCGCCGCTCGTTTGGGACAGGTCCTGTTCCGGGAACTCGGGCGGCTCGAAGAGTCGGCCGAACTCTTCGAGTCCGTCCTGCAGGTCGATCCGGAAAGCGCAGTGGCGCTGGCTCAGCTCGACGAACTCTACGCCGCCAAGCGCGACTCTGAAAGGCAGGAAGCCATCCTCGCGCGGAGGGAGCAAATCACCCTCGACCCGGAGACCCTGTCCGAGATCCAAGGTCGGCGAGCGAGGCTCTTGGCCCGCACGTTGGGCCGGCCCGAGGAAGCGGTCGATCTCTACGCGGAGCTGTTGGAGCGGCAGCCCGACCGCACCGAGCACGTCTCGGCTCTCGAGCGCCTCCTGCAGAGCGCGATTCGGGAGTCCGAGATCGCTCGGATCCTGGAGCGCTGGTACGCCCAGCACGGCAAGTACGATCGTCAGGTGGAGATGCTCGACGTGCTGATCCGAACCGAGCGGACCGCACCTCGGCGGCGTGAGCTGGCCTTGCGTGCCGCTCACATCTGCGAGGCCCGTCTGTCGGAGCCGGGCCCGACCTTCGACTACCTCGCGGTCGCCCTGGCTCTCGATCCGGCCGATGAAGCGGTCAAGAGTCGCCTCCTCGACGCCGCTGGGCAGATCGAGGCGCTCAATCGAGCCGGGCAGGTCTTCGCGACCATTTTGGAGCGAGAGGATCTAGCTCCAGAGGTGGTCGCGTCCCTGGCGCAAGCGCAGGCGGAGATCGAGGAGTCGGTGCTCCAGGATCCGGATCGCGCCGTCGCCAGCTACCGGAGAGTTCTCGCGGCCGATCCGGGTTCGTCCACCGCGGTTGCCGCCCTCGAGCGGCTGTTGGGGGAGCAGGGGCGTTACGACGAGCTGGCTTCGGTGCTGGAGCAGCAGATCGACGGGACCGATAACCAAGACGACCTCATCAGGCTTCTTCTGAGCCTCGCCGACGTTCGAGAGCATCGGCTCCAGGATCCGGAGGGCGCGGCTCAGGCCTATCGCCAGGCGGTCAAGCTGGCGCCGACCGACCCGACCATCCAGGGACGCCTGGCCGATCTCCTGGAGCGGGCAGGGCGCCATGACGAGCTCTTCCGGCTCCTCGAAGCGATGCTACAAGCGGCCGGAGACCGTGAGCAGCAAGCTGCATTGCGGGCCCGCATGGGCGACGTTCTGCGTTCGGCAGAGGGCGACCCGAAGGCCGCGGTCGAGCAGTACCGACGTGCGCTCACCCAGGTTCCAGACCATCCTCGTGCGGTTGCGGGACTGGAGGCCATGTTCGACGATCCCCGCATCCCCGGTCTCGCCGGCCGCCTGTTGGTGCCGGTGTTTCGTCAACATGAGGGGCGGTCCGAGGACCTGGTTCAGGCTCTGTCGGCTTCGGTCGAAGCTGCGGAATCCGTGGAGGAGCGACGGAGCACCCTGGTCGAACTTGCCCGGCTTCACCAGGAGCTGGCCAACCCGGCGGCGGCTTTCGAGGCGTGGGCCCGCGTCTTTCGGGCGTCGGAGCTGGAAGCGTCGGAACTCGACGAGTGGACGGAGGTCGCGGTGGCGGCTCGCGAGGCGCGGGCCCTGGCCGGACTCTGGGCAGGTCGCCTCGATGCGGCGACTGACCCGGACCTGCTCCGTCGGCTGGCCCGCCTCTATGACGGGCCCGTGGCCGAGCCCGCTTTGGCCAAGCGAGCGTGGGAGGGGCTGTTGGCAACGGCGCCGCAGGATGCCGAGGCCCTGGATGCTCTGGAGCGCCTCGCGGCGTCCACCGATCCCCAGCGCCTGGCGGAGATCCTGAAGACGCGGGCCGAGGCAGCCACGGACGCCGACGACCAGGCGGCCTACCTGCGGCGAGCCGCCGCGCTCTTCGAGGAGAGTCTCGATGACCCGCGAGGTGCGGCCGAAGCGCTCGAGCACGCCTTGGAGCGCGTGCCGTCCGACCAACAGACGCTCGCCGATCTCATAAGACTATATGCCGAGCTCGATGAGCCGGCCCGACACCGGACCGCACTTGAAAAGATGATCGCGATTCAGGAGACGGGTCCGGGACGCGCCGATGCGCTTGTCGCCTTGGCGAGGTTCGCCGAATCGACGGAGCAGACCGAGGAAGCCGTCGATGCCTACGGAAAGGCTCTGGAGGCGGCTCCTGATCACCCCGGCGCGCGGGAAGGTCTCGAAGCGCTCCTCGATGGGGCGCACGGCGTGCAGGTCGCGGACCTGCTCGAGCCGGTCTACCGCAGTCACGGCGACTGGGGGCGACTCGTGCGGCTTTACGAGGTTCGGGCGCAGCGGGCGCAGGACCCGGCCGCGGCACTCGAGCAGTGGGTGGCCATCCGGTCGCTCTACGAGGAACGGCTGGACCGACCGGAGCAGGCCTTCGAGGCCGCCCTGCACGTCATCGACCGCGCACCGGACGAAGCGAACCACTGGGTAGCCCTGGAGCGTCTCGGTACGGCCACCGGTGCCATCGAGCAGGTGATCGCGCGCTCGGACCGACGGGCGGCCGCGGCTGCCGACCCAGCCGCCGGTGCGCTCGAGCATGCGGTTCGGCTCGAGCGGCTGGGGGTTGAAGGTTCTCGGATCGCGGCCGCTTGGGATCGAGTGCGCCAGCTGGGTGATGGCTCGCCCGAGGCCCTGGAGCGCCTCGCCGGGTACTACGATCGTTCCGGGCGGACGCGTGAGCTCGCCGAGACCCTCCAGGCGCTCGGCCAGCACCGCTCCGGTGCCGATGCGGCCGAGGCTTTTCGAAGGGCTGGTGCACTCTGGGAGGACCGGCTGAGCATGCCTCAAGAGGCGATCCGCTGCTTCGAGCAGGTACTCGAACAGCATCCGGACCCGGACACTCTCGCCCGGCTCGACGCGCTGTACGCGAAGACGCGACGCAGCGAGCAAAGAGCCGCCGTTCTCGAACGGCGAGCCAAGTCGTCGGTAGGGACGGAGCGAGCCGAACGCCTCGTCGCCCTGGCTGAACTGCGTCGATCCGAGCTGCACGATCCCGGCGGCTCGCTGGCTGCCTACGAGTCGGCGTTGGAAGCCGGTCCCCCGGACCGCGGCGTGGTGCTCGACGCCATCGAGTCGTTGATGGTCGAGTCGGCGGAGTCGCACCCGCACGTCGCCGGGCGGGCTGCCGGCCTCGTCCTGGAGCCGCTGCAGCGGAACGGCGAGTCGGCCCGCGCCATTCGAGCCATTCGGCTGAAGGTCGCGACCACGGATGAGCCGCAGACCCGGGTCGAGCTGTGGCGACGCTTGGCCGGGTTGGCTCGCGACGAGCTCGCGGACCCATCGACCGCCTACGAGGGCCTGGCCGCCGCGTTTCGCGATGCCCCGCAGGACGACGGCCTTCGGGAGGAGCTCGAGGTTGCCGCCGCCGAATCGGAGCGGGACTCCGACCTGGCCGAGCTCCTAGCTCGGACGGTTCGGTCGAGCGACGAGCCCGACCTGAAGCTCCGCTTGGCTCGAAGGGCGGCCGAGATCTTCGAGGAGCGACTGGATCGGCCCGACGCGGCGCTGGCCATGGTCCGGGTGATCCGGACCTTGGATCCCCAGGATCGCGAGGCCCTCACGGCGCTGGAACGTTTGGCCAAGAAGGGTGGCGATGCTCACCGCCTGGTCGAGCTGTACCGCGAGCTGATCGCGGAATCCGAGCAGCCAGCCGAGCTGTGGCTTCGGGTAGCTGCGCTGGCCGAAGGCGAGCTCCAGGACGACGACCTTGCGTACGACGCGTATCGGGGCTGGCGTGCGGTCGGGGGCGTCGAGCCCGCGATCCGCAGGCGGTTCGCGGCGCTGTGCGAGCGTTCACAGCGCTGGGACGAGCTGGTCGAGCTGCTGGAGGAGGACGCCGCGGAGGCCGAGACCAGCGATGGTCAGCGCCAGATCCTGTTGCGCCTCGCCGTCCTCCATCGCGACCGGCGCAGGGATCCGGCAGCGGCGTTTTCGGCTCTCGTGCGGGCGTCGGATGCGGCTCCGCACGACGCCAGTGCTCGCGCCGGCCTAATGGACCTCATGCAGTCGGCACCGCCGGCCGTCGCGGCCCGCGCGGCTTCCGCATTGCTCGAACGCCTGGACGAGGATGCGATCGAAGAGCGGATCCGCGCGCATACGGTGTTGGGCGAGACCGCGCCCGACGAAGGAACACAGACGGCCCACTGGGTCCGGGCCTCGGCTCTCGCCGGAGAGGGGGCGGGCGATGCCTCCCGCGCCTTTGAACTCGCGCTACGGGCGGTGGCCTTGCGGGCGGAGGACGCGAGCGTCCGCGAGCAGGGCGAGACCTGGGCGGAGCGTTCGGGGCGCTGGAAAGATTTGGAAACGGTCTACCAGGCCGTCGTTTCGCAGGGACTCTCGCCCGAGTCGGCGATCGCGATCCATCGTCGCTTGGCCGAGCGCTTCGAGACGGCCGGCGATGGGGCGCGGGCGGTCGCCGAATATCAGATGGCCTTGGAACTCGCCCCGGACGACGAATCCCTCCTCCAGGCGCTCGAGCGCCTGTTCGAGGGGCAGGGCGACTTCACCCAGCTGTCCGAGGTGTTTCGAAGGCGGATCGCGGCGACCGATGATCCGGAGCAGCAGGCTTCGCTCATGCGGCAGTTCGCCGAACTGCAGGCCACGCGGCTCCACGACCTCGGGGCTGCGATCGCGACCCTCCGCCGGCTCTTGGAGATCGACCCTGGCGACCAAACGGCGCTCATCAAGCTGGACCGCTGGCTCGAACAGCAGGAGCGGAGCGAGGAACGCGTCGAGGTCCTCGAGCGTCTCGTGGGGCAGTCGGGCGACCTCCAGGTTCGTCTCGATGCGCGTCTTCGCTGGGCCAGGCTCGAAACCGTGGCCCGCGGGAATCCGTCCGCCGGCATCGAGCTGGCGCGGGACAATCTCCAGGAAGCTCCCAGCCACGGCCCAACGCGGGAATGGCTGGAAGCGCGCCTGCGGACGGCGTCGGAAGAGAAGAACCGAGCTCAGCTGGAGCCGATCTCCCAGGTGCTTCAGACCGCGTATCGGGCGACCGAAGACTGGAGCGAGCTGATCGGAACGCTGCGGGCTCAGGTCGACGGCACTCCGGAGGCAGCCGGGCGAGCGGACCTCATGGTCCAGATCGCCGACGTCTACGGGCGCCATCTCGACCAGGGAGACTTGGCCTTCGCTACTCTGTTGGAAGCCATCCGATTGGCGCCTGGCCGGGCCGACGTCCGCGTGCGTGCGGAGATCTTGGCCGAAGGGCAGGGGATCGAGGAGGAACTCGGCGATGCGTACCTGGAGATCGCCCCGGAAACCGCCGATCCCGATGCTGCGGTGGCTCTGCTCCGGCAGGCCGGGCGGGTCTTCGACCGAAGGGGCATCGAGCCGGAGCGAGCCTTCGCTACGTGGCAGGAGGTTCTCCGAAGGGTTCCCGATGATGCCGAGGCGCTCGACGTTCTCGACGAGCGTCTCCGCGATCGCGGCGATGGCCCGCAGTTGGCGAAGGTCCTGGAGCGCAAGGCCCGGCTCGCTCAGGACGAAGGAGCTCGATTTGCGCTCCTCGCGGATCTGGGGCGCGTTTTCGCGGAGCAGGTCGGTGATCGACGGCAGGCCGTCCAGGCCTTTCGGCAGGCGCGAGAGCTTCGACCGCAGGATCGCAACGTCGCGCTGGGTCTCGCTCGGCTACTCGACCCCCAAGCGGAGGCCGAAGAGCTGTACGAGGTCTTCGAGTCGCTGGAGAAGGGAGCGGCCAAGCCGACGGACAAAGTCCCCGTGCTCCTTCGCATGGGCCATCTGGCGGAGAACGTCCTGGATCGACCGGATGCCGCGCTCGAGCACTACCGCCGTACGCTCGAGCACGAACCCCTGAACGAACACGGATTCCAGGGAGTGGTGCGCCTTTATCGGGCGGCGGGACGTTGGGGAGAGCTGGCGGAGGTCTTGGAGAGTCGACTGGAGCAAGCCTCCGACGAGGAAGAGCAAGTCGCCTTGCACCGCCAGCTCGGCGCTCTGCGGGCGCAGCAGCTCGCCGATCCTACCGAAGCGATCGACGCCTGGAAGCAAGTGCTCCGGCGCACGCCCAACGACCTCGAGGCCTTGGCCGCGATGCGTGAGCTCCTCCGCACCCAGGAGGCCTGGGAAGAACTCACCGAGGTGCTCCGCCGCCTTCTCACGTTGAGCAACGAGCCCCACGCGATCAAGGAGGTCCGATTCGAGCTCGCAGAGGTTCTCCTCGAGCACTTGAACGCCCCCAACGACGCGGTCGAGGTTGCCCGTCGCATCATCGACATTCAGCCTCATTCGCCGACCGAACTACTCCGCTTGGAAGAGATCCTGATCGCGGCCGGAGCGTACGGCGAAGCGGTCAAGGCGAAGATGCGCCGCGTCGAGCAGAGCTCGTCTCCGGCGGAGCAGATCGAGGTTCTCGAGGAGATCGCCGAGCTCTACGACGAGAAGATCCGGCGCAGCGCCGGTGCCATTCAAACCTATGAGCGAATCCTCCAGCTCGACCCGGCGCATGACGGCGCGTTCGAAGGGCTGACCCGTCTGTACGAGGCGATCGGCGACCATCGCAAGCTGGTCGATCTCTTGAGCCGCCGCTTGTCGAGTGCCGAAACCGAAGCCGACCGCGCCAAGTATCACCTGCGGGTGGCCGAACTGCAGGAGCGCGCCCTCGGCTCGAAAGACCTGGCATTCGCGGCGGCCTGCGCGGCCTTCACCGACGGTGGGGCCGCCCTCGAGGCGCAGCAGCTCATGCAGCGCTTGGCGGAGGAAACCGACAATCAAGACATGCTCGTCGACGTGATGGAGGATCAGGTCGACCGGGTCCCGCTCGAGCGAGCGATGACGCTGCGACTCGAAGTGGCGCGGTTGGCGGCCGAAGTCACGGATGAACCGGAGCGGGCAGAGCGGCACCTCGAGATGCTCCTCGCCATGCAGCCGGGCCACCCCCAGGCCTCCGAGCTTCTGGAAGGCATTCTTCGGCGTGATGGTCGGTGGGAAGATCTCATGCTGCATCTGCGTGATCAGTCGGAGCTCGTCGAATCCGCCGAGGAGCGACGAGGTCTCCTGGGAAAGCTCGCGCAGGTCGAGGAGCAGGCTTTGGGCCGGGTCGAGGCGGCCGCCCAGACCTGGCTGCGGATCAGCGAGCGGTTTCCTGGAGACGAGGAAGCCGATCGAGAGCTGGAGCGGATCTATCGGCTCACCCAACGACCCGATGCCCTGATCGATCTTCTCGAGCGGCGTCTGGAGGACGCGGAGGGTGAGGCCCGGGTCCGTGCGCTCCTCGAGATGGGAGCAGCACGCGAGGAGCTCGGCCAGTTCGACCATGCGATCGAAGCCCACCAGCAAGCGCTGGAGATCGATCCCGCGAACAGGAGTGCCCTGGAGGCCCAGGAACGACTGTTCAATCGGGTCGAGCGATGGCCAGACCTGGTGGCCGTGTATGAAAAGCGTTTGGCGAACCCGGCCGACGCTGCCGAGGCCCTGGACTTCCTCACCCGGATGGCGAGTCTGTATGAGGCCCAATTCAGCGACATCGAAGCAGCGGCCGAGACGCTGGAGCGCGTCTTCGAGTACGAGCCGAACCACGAACCGACGCTCAGGACGCTCGTCCGCTATCACCGTAGCCTGGAGCAACCCGGACGGCGGGCCGAGCTTCTCGAGCGCTTGCGCCACCGAGCGCCCGACGATCGACCCGCTCTCACCGAGGAACTGGCCGAGCTGTACACGTCGGGCCTGTCTCGCTACGAGGATGCCGAGGGGCTGTACCGCGAGCTCCTGGAGGCCGAGCCCAACTCGACGTCGGCCCTTTCCGGTCTGGCGATGCTGGCCGAACGTCACGGAGATTGGAGCCGGGCTCTCGACTATCGGAAGCGGGAAGCGGAACTCGTCCCCCAGGATCAGGCCGTGGAGGCGCATCATCGTATCGGGACCATCGCCAGGGACCAGCTGCGAGACCGGACGCTCGCTGCGCTCTCGTTCGAGCGCGCCCTCGAACTCGACCCCCATTACGTCCCCGCGTTGGCTGCCTTGCGGGGCATGGCCGAGGAAGACCGCGATCCCGGGAGAGCCCTGGACCTTTTGGAACGGGAGGCCGCCGCCGAGCCCGAGGCAGCAAAGCGCGCCCAGCTGTTCCACGACGCGGCGACCCAGGCCTTGGATGGCTTCGACGATGTCGATCGAGCCATTCGGTCCTTGCGGTTCGCACTGGAAGCCGAACCCACGCACCAACCGGCGCTCATCGACCTGTCGGAGCTTCTCTTTTCCGACGAGCAGTACGAGGAGGCCGGCTCGATCTTGGAGCGGGTCATCGCCGTGCTCGAGGGTGGAGAGGATCGCGCGGAGCTGGGGCGTCAACACTACCGCCTCGCTTACGTCGCCGAGCGGTCGGGCGACGACCCTCGCGCACTCACCCACTATTTGGCGAGCTACGAGGCCGACAACACCTACCTGCCAACCCTGGAAGGACTGGCGGCCGCGCTCAAAGCGGCCGAGCGGCACGAGGATGCCCTCCGCGTGTATCAAGCAATCCTGGTCAACCATCGGGCGTCGCTGACCGATGCCGAGATCGTCGACGTGCATCACCAGGTGGGTGAGATGGCGCGGAAGAGCGGACAGCCCGACCGCGCGAAGAAGAGCTTGGTCAAAGCGCTGGACCTCGACCCCAAGCACACGCCGACCCTGCGCGAGCTCGCCGATCTCAGCGAGACCGTCGAGGAATACGAGGATGCGTACGATTTCCGGGAGCGCATGATCGAGCAGCTCGCCGACCCGGATGAGCGCTTCGAAGCTCTCATTCGGCAGGGCAACCTGTGTCGCGACCAGATCGACGAGCCCTATCGGGCTATCGATGCCTATCAGGCTGCTCTCGCGCTGCATCCCGACGACATCGAGGTGAAGCGAACGCTGGTTCCACTCCTCGAGTCGACGCGTCAGTTCGGTCTGGCCGTGAAGATCCTGGGCGAGCTCGCCGAAGCCGCGGACTCGACGGAGGAGCAGCGAGACCTGTGGATCCGAGCAGGCGACCTGAAATGGTCGAAGGAACGCGATTGGGGGGCAGCTGCCGAAAGCTACAATCGGGCGCTGGATGCCGACCCCGGACACGCCGTCGCCCTGCAGAAGCTCGAGTCGATGCTGGCCGAGGCGAAGCAGTGGCGGGCTCTCGAGGAAAACTACGTTCGGATGATCCGACGTTTGCCCAAGGAGAACAAAAAGGCTCGAGTAGCGCTGTGGAAGACGCTCGGTGAGCTCTACACCCGCGTTCTAAAAGATCCCAAGGGCGCGGCTCGAGCCTACGAAGTCGTCTTCAGCCTCGAGCCGGGGGACCCGCAGGTCGGCCTGCAGCTGGCTCAGCTGTACCGCCGTCAAGCGGATCGTCGGCGAGAAGCGGTCTCCATTTGTCAGCAGGTGTTGCCTTTGGTTCCCGACCCGGGGCCCCCGGCGCGTCTGTTCGCCGAAATCGCCTACGAGCAAGCGCAGTACGACGCAGCATTCGCGGGCTTGGGTGCGCTGATGCTGCTTCGCGTCGCCCAGGAGGAAGAAGTCCGAGCCTACCGGGCTCTTCTCGAAAAGGCCCCGCCCTGGCCGACGGGGGGGGTGTCCGATTCGCAGTGGCGGCGAGTGCTCCTGCACCCCGCCTGCCGCGGTCCCCTGGGCGCATTGGTCGGGGCGGTCTATCGTCATGCGCCAGACCTCTTCTCGGCCCGGCGTCGAACGGCGGCTCTCAAGAAGAAGGAGCGGGTCGATCTGACCGACAAGCGCCCGAACGCACCAGTGCGCCTGCGGTACTTCGACGTCTGGGCTCGAGTGGCACAGGTGCTCGGTCTACCGGACGTCGAACACTACCGCCGACCCGGCTCGGTCGAGCCCCCGCGGCTGTTGCCGGGCGCGCCTCGGCCGGTCCTGTTCGCAGGCGAGCAGCACGAAGTCTTCAAGACCATGCCCGTGCGGCAGATCGCGTGGCTCGTCGGTCGTCAGATGGCGATCGCTCGGCCCGAACTGGCACCGGCTCAGGGGCTCTCGGCGGGCGACTTTCTCGCGCTGGCCGAAGCCACCGTCCAGATTTACCAGCCCGAGGGGAGCGGTATGGCCACGCAGATCGACCCGAGCGTCGTTCAGGCGTGGAACCGCGCGCTGCGGGCACAGCTCGACGACGCCGCGCTCGCCGAGCTGTCGCCGATCGTCGCTGATTGTCTCCGGCAGGGCAGCTTGCAGAATGTCATTCCCTACCTCGAGGGGGCCGAACACAGTGCGTCAAGGGCGGCGCTGCTCGTGGCCGGGGACTGGATCACGGCTTCGCGAGGTCTGGGGGAAGCGGATGCCCTGGTCGACATGCCGCGTGAGGGTCGGGTGCGGGAGCTGGTCCTCTTCAGCTTGAGCTCCGAGTTCCTGGCTCTGCGCGAAGCGCTCTCGGCGCGCGTGCAGCTCTGAAAACCCCATTCAGCGCCGGGGTGCGTTTCCTTGACCCCGTTTCCGTGTATTCCTACGCTTGCGAGCGACCCCTAACGCATTTCCATGAAGTTCAACTGTGACAGTTGCGGTGCCCGCTTCCAGATCGCCGATGAAAAGGTGGGGCCCAAAGGGGCGAAGGTTCGCTGTAAGAAATGCGGAGCGATGATCCGGATTCGGCCGCCCGAGGCTGACGCGGCGGAGCCATCGGCGGACCTCGCCGCTGCCGAGGCCGACGGCACCCTGTCGGATGAAACGTCGGGTCTCTCGGAGGAAGCGTCAGGCCTCTCGGAGGAAGCGTCAGGCCTGTTGGAGGAAGCGTCGGGTCTCTCGGATGAAGCGTCAGGCCTGTTGGACGCCGTCGGATCGGTGGAAGCCGAGCTTCCCCCCTTCGATGAGGCGGAGGCGGCTCGCGACCGCACGGCGCCCGCGGCCGAAGCAGCACCTCCGACCCGGGGGAGCCTGGATCCAG
This sequence comes from uncultured Myxococcales bacterium, assembly GCA_964473255.1. Lineage (GTDB taxonomy): Bacteria > Myxococcota > Kuafuiibacteriia > Kuafuiibacteriales > Kuafuiibacteriaceae > Kuafuiihalomonas. The sequence continues at coordinate 51,253 of CAYYOT010000029.1, forward strand.
AGTCGGCGACCAACGTCGACGGCGAATCGACGTCGGCCGAGCGACCGCCGGCGGGGGTTGGGCTCGGCCTCGACCTCGACGACGAGCCGGGGTCCACGAGCGATGGTCTCGGACAACTCCAAGAGCGGAACGAGCTCCTGGAGATGCAGACTTCTCTTATCGACGAACTCGGGGGCGATCTCGGCATTGGTTCGACCACCGAACCCGGCTCGAGCCACGACCCGGCCCAGGCGGCCGCCGAGATCGGCAGCGCTTTCGAAGCGATGTTCGCGCCCGAAACGAGTCCGGGCGGAGCTTCGGTCGCCGAAACCACACAGCCGGGGGCCACGGACGCAAAGAACCAGGCCGATGTCTGGTACGTGTCGGTC
>CAYYOT010000030.1:0-51335 GCA_964473255.1 uncultured Myxococcales bacterium
GCGGCGGTGCCTCGGGCGGGGCCTTGGACGGCGGGGAGGGAGGCGACTCCGAGCGTTCACATCCCGCTGACAAGAAGACCAGGGCCAACACGGTCGAGCGCAGCATGACCCGATGCTGCCCCAGTCCCTCGGCTCCCGTCAGGGGGGGCCCTCAAAGTCCTGCAGGATTTCTCAAGGGTTCTGCTATGGTCCCGCCGCGATGAGGACGTGGGCAGCGGGTCTTTGTGGGCTCATGGCAGCGGCATGCGCGACGTCAGGGGCGGGCGAATCGTCGGATTCGAACACCGTGAGCATCGAGCGAGCGCTCGAGATCGTCGATGATTTCCAGAAAAAGTATGGCTTCGGCGAGCGACCGTCCAGTCCGCCGCCGGCCGATTTGGCGGACGTCGTCGCCATCCTCCGCGCCGACGAGATCCATCGCTACCCCGAAGCTCGACAGCTTGCCGACGGTGCTCGCGGGGCCGAGGCGCTAGCATTGCGTTCTTTCCTCGAGCTGACCTGGGCCGGTGCGCTCCGGACCGTCAAAAACGTCCTGATCGAGCAGCGGACGGTCCTCGCGACGGAAAAGCGGCAACTCGAGCTGCGAACCGAGCCCTCGGCACGGGACAAGGAACGCCTTGCCCAGCTCGATGAGACGATCGGTGCGATGACGAGCGTGGACGATGCGTTGAACGTTCTCATCCCGCCGCACATCGAAGCCGGAGGTCAGCTCGCGCAGGAAGCCCTCCGCGAGTATCCCAACCATCCTGACGGGCATATCGCGAATCTCATGTACGCCCGACTCATCCGGAACTGGGCCCTCTACGGCCGCGAGGACCGATACCTGGAGGCCGAGGGTATCGACCGGCCCGGGGTCGAGTACGTTCGCGCCATGGCCGCGCTGGAGCGAGGCAATCGTCCGGATGAGTGCCGGCAGCGCCTCACCGCCCTGCGAACCCGAGCGCCCGAGATCATCCGTACGCAGGCGGAGCTCGTGCTCGTCCAGGACGACATCGCCGATACGTACGGGGAGCTCGAGGAGCTCCGGGCCGTCAGTCCCACCCATTTCCTGGTGCGGATGGCGGCGCGCTTCATCGAGGCCGAGTACGAGACCACGGAGGCGCTCAGAAACCTGTAAGCCTCAGCCGCCCAGGCGAAGCACTTTGCGGGCCCGCTCGAGTTCATCGGGGGCCACGTACAGCCGCCGAATGGATAGGGTACCCGAGTACCGGCGGTAGAGCGGTGTGTAGCTCTCGATGGCGAAGGTGCGACCGTCTTCCTCACGGACGAAGAGGTCCGGGTCGTGGGCGGGTACGGGCGGCCGCGAGCCGCTCGGAGAGAAGTACTTCGAGAGACGACCCTCGACGGTGTGGGTGAGCGCGGAGATGTTGGCGTTGGCCAGCTCTTGGACCTCGACCTCGAATTCGCCCGGACCCGCGTGGCTCGCACCCGGTCCTTCCTTGATCTCGAGGAGCAAGCGGTAGGCTCTGCGTTGGACGATGCGTTGAGCCCAAGGATTGCTCGAACCCTTCAGCCGCACGTGAAGGAACACGTCGTCGCAGTCCAGGTAGTCCTCGACGGCCGTCGGAAAGGTGAGCTCATCCTTCGCCTCCTCGTAGAACCGGGCCAGCATCAGCTCGTAGGCGATGGGCACGTGATGAAAGTAGACGCTGAGAAACATGTGGTAGCGGGACAAGAGATAGTCTTCGAACCCGAAGCTCGCCCGAGCGTTCAAACCCAGGTGGATGCTCGGACCGAGCTCGATGGGCACGAGGTTCTCGATGAGCCAGTCAAGGTCGTAGCGGCCGTACGGGACGCCCGCGAAGTAGGAATCCCGCAGGAGATAGTCCATACGGTCCGCGTCGAGCTCCGAGCTGACGCATTGGCGGAGGACGGGCATCCAGTCCCGGCCGTCCACGATGAATCGATTCTCGGCCCCGGTCGGCCTGCGCCCGGCGATGAGAGCAGCCAGGTCGGCGGGCTCGATGCCTCGGTCGCGAAATCGACGTTCGATGAGGCCCGAGAGGTCGGAATCCAGGAGGATCCGCAGGGTGTAGTCCTCGTGACTCGCCCGACGGTCGGCGGGACCCATCTGCCAGGCGCCCAGGTCGAGCCGACCGACCTCGGGCATGAAGCTCTCGGTCGTGTGGGATAGGGGAGCGTGCCCTAGGTCATGGAACATGGCGGCAACCCGCACCGTGGTCCGCAGCCGGGCGCGGTCGGTAGCCGACAGCTCGAAGTCGCGGGAGACCGTGTCGAACATGCGAGCCGCAATGTGGGTCGTGCCGAGGCCATGGGCGTACCGAGTGTGGGTCGCACCCGGAAAGGCGAGGTCGGTGAGCCCCAGTTGCTTGATCCAGCGCAACCTCTGAAAGGCACGGTGGTCGATCAGCACGAGCTCGTCTTCGTCGAAGTTCAGGGTCCCGTGGATGGGGTCTCGAATCCGAATGCCGCGGCGGACCGTCATCGCGTGACTTGCCGGCCTCGCCAGCGTCCCCCGTGTGCCTTAGTTTCGAGGTATCGGAAAGGGTGGGTCGACCCTGCGGCCGCTCAGTCCGAAAATTGTCGTCAGCGCTACTTGTTCAACGGGCGAACCCTGTGCATAAGGTGAAGGCTCGCGCTCGGAACTTTGGGATGGAAAGTCGTGTCGACAGGGTCCGTATCGCGCACATCACTGACGCCCATGTCGCACCTTCGGGGCGGCCGACCGCCACGCTCAAGCATCGTAGCTGCGAAGTCCTTTCGGACTTGGTCGAGCAGTGCCGAAACCGCCGCGTCGACCTGACGCTCTTCGGTGGGGACAACATCGACAACCGCGGAGATGGAGAGCGCGACCTGCGTGCCTTCGTCGATATCGCTGACCGCGGAACCCCCTGGGTCGCCGTGCTGGGCAATCACGAGGCGCCGCGTGCGCCGCGGGCCGGTTCGGTGTCGAAAGAAGACTGCCTCTGGGCTCTGGCTGGCCACGGGGTCACTTCCGGATGTCCGAACTTCTCGGTGTCGGTGCGCGAGCTGGTCCGGGTCATCGGCATCGACACCGTCCTGACCGGCACGTCGGGGGGGTATGTTTCGCCGGCGACCATGTCGTACCTCGCCCGCGAGATTCGGCGGGCCACCGAGCCTCACATCGTCGTCTTGGGCCATCATCCGCTGCATCGCAGCTGGGAGCCTCACCGGCTGGATGCCTGGGACCGGGAGTATTTGGTGGCGAACCGGCAGGAGGTGATCGCTCTCCTGTCGAGCGCTCCCCGGGTGCGGGCCTATCTCTGTGGCCACCATCACGCTTCTCGGATCCAGCGGATCGGCGGTCGCGTTCGTGCCAACGGCTTTTACCATCTCTTGACCGCTTCGCCGGTCGCCTTCCCGCATGCGGCTCGCATTTTGGAAGTCGCCGAGGACGGAATCAGGGTCGAACCGCTCCTGCCCACCGTTGCCGACCTGGCCGATGAGGGTCGGCGTGCGGTCCTGACCGGCCGCAAGGCTCAACGATACGCTTTCCTCGATACTCGCCAGAATTTCCTCGACTATCTGGCCGGGCAGGATTCCGATAATCGCGTGGTCCTTCCCCACGAGGTGTCGTGGTCGCAGTCGCAGCCGTTTCTGGCCGCCGCCGTCTGACGTCAGCGCTGAAATCGAAAGGGGAGGCTCAGATTGGCCGCCTCTACGGCGATGCCGTCCGCTCGCTCGCCGTCGTAGCTCGGCATGCGCCAGCCGAGCATCGCTTTTTGGATGCAGCGTTCGAAGGGTGTGGCTCCATCCGTCGAGGGTGAGATTCGAAGGGCCTGAATGCGGCCCGTGGGACGCACGCTCAGCTCGACGACCAGCTCGGCGACGAACCCGGCTCGGTCTCGGCACGGCCACAGCTCATGGGCTCGCGAGGTCGCGTAGGCCCGGGCTCGTTCCAGCGAGGGGACTGCCGACACCTCGTTCACTCGTCTCGGGGCATCGTTGCTCCGGGCTCGGGGGGAAGAAGTCACGTGGATCGGACCGCCCTGTTCTTCCGCCAGGCGAGTGAAACGGGTGGCGGCCCCCGACGACCCGGCGACGAACAGCAGGGCGAGCGCGATGGGCCCTCGACGGAGCACGGCGCCACCATGACGCGGCGATGCCGCGTCCGCAATCCCAAGCGGCGCTTCGCGGTTCGCGTGTTCTCCCGCACGTCCTCCGTGTTAGGGGCGTCCGGTGCCGAAAGGCCCATGGACCTGGCGCAGCACATCGCTGCTGATCGGTCTCGCGCTCGCCGTCTACGGCACTACGTTCTTCGTGCTGGCAAGGCGCGGGCCGGGTGCGGAGGCGGTCCGGAGAGCCGCCTTCGACCTGCGGCGTGTGCACGCGCCCGGCGACCTCGTCCTCCTGGCTCCGGCCTATGCTACGCGAGCCCGTGAGTATCTCGGAGATCTGGAGCCGGTCGCTCCGCTTCGACCCGAGCTGGAAGACCTTCAGGTGCATGCGAACGTGCAGGTGCTCGGGCTCTTCGGGGCGGCCGAGAGGCTCCGGCCGGATTTCGTGGCGGCGGGCCTCGAACTACATTCCCCCGGCGAAGGGGACGTCGTCGTCGACGTCTACCGAAACCCGCGGGCCTGGAGTGTCCAACGCGACCTCCGGGACGCGCTGAATGGCGCGCGGGTCGAGCTTCGCCAGTCCGACCGGAGGGAGGCGTGCGACCAAAAGAAGTCGACCACGAAACAGGGAGCACCCGGCCTGCGATGGACGTGCCCTCGCGACGCGGAATGGCAGTACGTCGCGGTCGAATGGCACCGCATGGGTGACGCCCCTCGCCGCTGCTTCTGGGCGCACCCGCCGAGCGACGGTCAGCTCTGGATTCACTTTCCCGACGTGCTGCTCCGGGGAGAGCTCGTCGGGCACGGCGGCCACACGCTTCAGGCAGTGGGGGCCGCCCGCGCACCGGTCGAGCTCGGAGTTGCGATCGACGACGGCAGCGGCCGATTCGAGCGGTTTTCCTTTGCCGTCGCCGACACGTGGCGACCGTTTCGCGTGGCGCTGGGACCTCGGGCTCGCACGGGCACGGTGAGTTTCGCGATCTGGTCGGAAGACGCGGGTGCAAATCACTTCTGCTTCGCCGCCGATATCCGCGCTCCGCAAAAGGAAAACTCGTGAGGTGGTGGATCGCGACCGGCGTCGTCGCCGCCATCTACGCGGGGGTGCTCGCGTCAACCGCGCCCGACATCGGCTTCGTGCGAGATGAGGGCTACTATTTCAAAGCCGGGGATCAGTACGTCGAGTGGTTTTCGGACGTGTGGGCCGACCCGCAAGGGGCCTTGACCCAGGTCGGCATCGATCGACGCTTCGAGTACAATCATGAACACCCTGCGCTGGTGAAGCTGGTGCAGGGGGCGATGCACCGTATCTTTCACGACGGGTTGGGCTGGACGAGCGCGGCCCAAGGCTTCCGGGTTGCCGGCTTTTTCTACGCGGTGCTGGCCGTCCTCGGGACCTTCGCTCTGGGGCGCATCGTGGCCGGACCCCTGGTGGGCTTCATGGCGGCGCTCCTGCTCACCGCGATGCCGCGCTTCACGTTCGACGCCCACCTGGCCTGCTTCGACGTTCCCATCGCCGCCATGTGGGTATGGTCCTTGGCCTCGTTTCTTTGGATGTGGGCGGCACCCAAGACCAAAGTCTTGCGTCGGGCTACGCTTGCTGGAGTCGTCCTGGGCCTCGCGATCGGGACCAAGCTGAATGCCTTGTTTCTGCCCATGGTGTTCGTATGGGTTTGGCTGGTGGACCCGCCGGCCCCGTGGTGGCCGCGGAAGCTGGTCTCGGTGGACGGGCGGCAGGAGCTCGGGGGGGTCTACCTTCCCTGGTCTCTCTTGGTGATGGCGCCGATCGCGGCCCTGGTATTCGTCGCGTCATGGCCATGGCTATGGCCGGACGTGGTTGCTCGACTGGGCGAGTACTTTCGCTTTCACCTCGGTCATGAGCACTACCCGATCTCGTACTTCGGGCAACTCTTGGTACGGCCGCCGTTTCCGGTGGCGTTTCCGTGGGTGATGACCCTCTTCACCGTGCCGGCCGGTCTTCTGTTTTTGGCCGTCGTCGGCCTCTTGGGCAGCCTGCGCCAGCCTCGACCTCGCCGGGCCGCGGTAGCCGTCCTCTGGGCGGGGACGCTCCTTCCCATCGCGCTGATCTCTCTGCCGACGACGCCGATCTTCGGCGGCACGAAGCACTGGTACAACGCACTGCCCACCCTCTCGATCGCCGCGGCCTGGGCGATCGCTTGGGGTGTTGGCGAGCTCGGCCCGCGTCTCTTGGGGTCGCGACCGGCGGTCGGTGTTGCCTGCGCGACCTTGATTGCGCTTCCGGGTTGGGTAGGCTTCGCGCGAGCGCATCCGAACGGCATCGGCTACTACAACGAGTTGGCGGGTGGGATCCGCGGCGCAGCCGAGCTCGGAATGCAGCGCAGCTTCTGGGGATACGTCACCTTCCCCATCTATCCGCGGCTCGATGAGCTCGCGCCCCCCGGGCGAACCTTCTTCAATCGGACGAACTACGACAGCTACCGGATGTATCGGGAGGACGGTCTGCTTCCGAAGGGATTCACCTACAGAAACGAGGCCCAAGGGGCGCGGGTGGGGATCAGCTTCGAGCAGCCCGAGCACGGCGAAGCGGAAGCCGACATCTGGGCGAACCAGGGGACGCGCCCCGTCGCCGGGGTGTACGCCGACGAGGTCACCTTAGGGCAGGTGTACGTCAGCGGAGCCTCTAGCGCACCTCCGGAAGGAGCACCATGACTTCGCAGGTCGAACGGCATGACGTACAGTCGTGCTCGTGCGCCGCTCGATCGCAATGGCCGGCCTGGCCGCCCTAGCCGCAGGCTGTGACGATCCGAGCGGCTTCGTTTCGCAGGTTCCCCGCCTCGAACTCGAGGTCCGGTCGGTGGACTTCGGCGCGGTACCGCTCGGAGCGACCAAGCGCGTCGAGCTGACCTTGCAGAACGTCGGTCAACAAGTATTGACCGTAGCCGACGTCGCCATCGAGGCGCCGTTTACCGTGGATCTCACGGCCACGGAAATCGCAGCCGGCGGCAGCCGGACCGTGGCTCTCACGTTTTCGCCAGCGACCGCCGGTGAGACCACCGGACGTCTCCGATTCACTACCAACGCCAACGAAGAAGCCGTCGATGTTGCCTTGCGCGGTGAGGGTGTCCAGTCCGTGCTTCGCGGTTCGCCCCCAGTGGTCGACTTCGGGGCGGTCAGCGTGGGCGAGCGAGCCATCCGCGAGATCATCTTGGTCCGTCAGACCTTTGTCCCGGTCGAGGGTCAGATCGTCACCGATGCCTTCATTCGTCCCGAGCACTTCGAGCTCGGTTCGGTGCCCGTCTTCGGTCAATCGGAGCCGTTCGCCCTCGCCGAAGCCGAAGAGCTGGTGCTGGAGCTGGCCTATCAGCCCCAGGAGATCGGCCGCGACGATGGCCGCGTGCTCTTCGAGCTGACCGGAGCCTGCGGCGATGCGTGTGGTGTCTTCGTGGAGGTGCGGGCGGAAGCCGTCACTCCTCAGCTCGCCCTCGAGCCCCTGGGGCTCGATTTCGGTACGGTCGGTTTGGGGGAGTCTTCCACAAAGCAGGTCGTGGCCACGAATCGCGGCACCGCCCCCATCCTCGTGCAGAGTCTTCGGGTCGACGGTGCGGGTGGTGAGGTCGAGTTCGACGCCGACGCGGGCCTCCCCGTCCGCCTCGAACCCGATGGGTTCTTCGTGATCCGGGTGACCTACGCCCCCACGAGCGCCCGCTCGCTCGGGGGAGCGCTGGTTCTCACCACCGACGAGGACCGCTTTTCCGAGCGACTGGTACCTCTACAGGGTGAAGGTGCGGGGCCGCGATTCGAAGTGTTGCCCGAGGTGCTTCAGTTCGGCGTCGTTCCCGACGCGTCGTTCACCCAGCGGCAGCTGCTGTTGATAAACTCGGGGTCGTCGGACGCGCGAGTCGAGCGCATCGAGCTCGCCGGTGACGCGGCTTTTTCTTGGGCAGACCTTCCGTCGGCACCTTTGCGCCTGGCATCGGGTGGCTCGGTCTTCGCTTCGGTCGGTCTCGAGGCGCCGACCACCGGGACCTATACGGCGACGGTGACGCTACGAACCGATGACCCGGCGAGCCCGACCATCCGTGTCCCGGTGCGAGCGTTTCGGGGTGAGCGATTCTGCAACCTGATCGCGCTGCCCGCGCCCATCAACTTCGGAGTGGTCGCGCCGGGCAGTCGTCGAAGTGAGGTCGTTCGACTGAGCAATGCCGGCACCGAAGCGTGTGAACTCTTGGAGATCGGTCTCATGCCGAGCTCCGATCCGGCCTTCTCGCTGGTTCTGGATCCGAATCGGCCGTCCGCCTTGAGCCCTGGTCAGGAGATGGAGGCGGTCGTCACCTTCGCCCCCGGCGACGAGCGCCAGGCGAAGGGAACCGTCGTCGTTCGGACCAACGACCCCGTCGCCCCGCGGGCAACGATCAACCTCGTTGCCTCGAGCATCGGATATGCAGACATCTTCACACAGCCGAGTTCCATCGACTTCGGCGCGCTCCGGCCCGACTGCAACGTAGAGAGCGAAACAGTCACGTTGTTCAACGCGGGCACGATCGATTTTGAGGTCGCGCACGTCGAGCTTCGCCCGCCGGTTACCGGGGTTTCCGTGAGCGGGCCCTCCACGCCCGTCGAGCTGCGCGGGGACGAGACGCTGTCCTGGGCGGTAACCTATCGGCCGACCCAGGTGGGAACCGTAGAGACGGACCTCGTGATTTCGTTTTCCGACCTGCCTTTCCCCCTCCGGATTCCGGTTCGCGGTGAAGCATCGCCGGACGCCCGCCGGGTCGATGAGTTTCGTCAGCGCGATACGGCGGAGGTCGACGTCTTGTTCGTCATCGATAACTCGTGCTCGATGGCCAATGATCAGCAGGCTTTGGCCATCAACGCCGATGCCTTCATTCGGGAGGCCGATCCGCAAAACGTGAAGTTCCGGATCGGCATCACGACGACCTCGGATTGGCCCGATCAGGGTCGACTGGTAGGTCCGGTCATCGACTCGGAGACGATGAGCCGGTCCGATATCATCAGTGAATTTGGGACTCAGGCTCGGGTGGGGATCAATGGCTCGGGCTTCGAGCAAGGGGCGGCGTCGGCGGTCAAAGCCCTCGACAAGGCTCGACGTGGATCTCGTCCGAATCGTGACCTTCGCCGGGACGACGCAGTGCTGGCGGTATTCATCGTAAGCGACGAAGACGATTCTTCGCCCGCACCCATGAGTTCGTACTTCAAAGACCTGCGTCGTGCATCCTCCGAGCTGATCCTCGCCGTCGTCTCCGGCGGAATCGACGGATGCGGCGAGGGTGGCGCCTTTCCCGCTCCGCGCTATCAGGATTTGCTCCGCTTGGCCGGCGGGAATCACTTCTCCATCTGTGGTGACTGGGGTCGGAACCTACAGGACCTCGGCCAGACGGCCTTTGCTCTTTTTGACAGCTTCACGCTCGACGCACTGCCCGAAGCGCGCTTTCCGGTCGAGGTGATGATCGACGGCGTTCCGGTGGGCAGCGATCGCTTTAGCCGCGAGGTGACATCGCGAGTCGTGGTGATTCGCCCTGCCCCCGAGCCTCTCAGTCACATCGAGGTCTCGTACGTCCCGCAATGTCAGTGAGGCCGTTCGTCGTCATCTTTGTCGGGGTCCTCGTCGCCTGCGAGGGCGTTCCCTGTGATACGCAGCGCGACTGCCCGACCGGGATGTTCTGTCGCGTTTCCGATGGCCAGTGCGACTTCGAGTGTTTGAAGGCGTCCGAGTGCCCGACGCCGTCCTCCCCGACTCGCCAAGCGATCTGCAACAATCAGGGCCGCTGCGCGACCGCCGGACGGGAGCCACGGCTGCTCGTCGAGAGTCCCCTGCAGGGAGCCGTCTTTGCCCCGGGTACCAAGGCGATGCCGGTGGCGGGGCGCGTGATCTCCGCCGCGTCGACCATCACACTCACCGTCGACGTTCGCAGTGAAGGTGGATGTCAGTCGGAATCGATCCGCGAAGTGCGGATTACCAATCCCCAGCCGGGTACCCTGTCCGAGATTCCGTTTACGTTGGATCGCGTGCCCCTCACGCCGGGTCCGGCAGCGGTTCGCGTGGTCGCTGATGTCGGCGACGCCACGAGGAGCTACTTCGTCGACGTGCAGCTCGAGTGTCCCGGATGCCCAGAGGTCGTGCTCGAAGAGCCGCGAGGGAGTCCGATTCTCCCCGCGCCCGTTCTCCCTCGAGTCGGCGGAACCGTGTTGCCGGCGATCATCGACGGACGCGCGATGTGGCGCGTACGTGATGCCCAGGGACAGGTCTTCGATGGCCCTCTGACGCTCTCCTTTGCCGATGGCTCGAGTCGTTTTCGCAAGGACCGACTTCCCGTGTTCCCGGGCTTCAACGAAGTCGAAGTCTTGGTGCCGGTCTCTGGGCAAGCCGTCGAGGGGCGCTGTTCGACGTCGGTGACCGGGCCCCCGGCCCCCGAGAACAGCCTCCGTCTGGTGCTCACCTGGGATGCGACGGACTCGGACCTGGACCTGGTGCTCCTCGGCCCCGAAGCGACCCTCGATGGCTTCGAAGGCATACTCTCTCCGCGGCTCGCCGACCCAAACCTGGCCGGCACCGTCCTCGATGACTTCGACGGCGAGGGTCCCGAGCAGCTCTTTACGGAGTCCTTGCCCGACGGCGTCTATGGCGTAGCGGTCGAGGCTCTCTCCGATGGGACCGCTCCGGGGAGCAACGCGCTGCTCCGGGTGCTCTTCGAGGGTCGACTGCTGACCGATCGTCCATTGGGGCCTCACTTTTTGTCCTCGACCCGCGGCGACATCTGGATCGTCGGGCGGGTCGCGATTCAAAGTGGCTCGGCCGACTGGTTGAGTGTTGACGAGATCGTGACCGTCGACGAGCCTCCCTCTCGGCCGCCCTCCGAGTGGCCACGACTTTATTGAAGTATGGATCGCGTGCGACTGGAAGGCCTCGTGCTCGAGGCCGGTGTGGGTGTGTACGACTTCGAACGCGGGATTCGGCAGCGGCTCGAAGTCGATGTCACCGCGCACATCGACCTCGCTCCGCCCGGGAGCACGGACGACGTTGCCGATACTCTGGACTACGATGGCATCGCCCAATTGTGCCGGTCGGTCGTCGAAGCCCGACACCATGATCTGATCGAGTCCATCGCTGCCGAGATCGCGGACGGCGTGCTGCAGGGTGCGCCCGCCGTGGTGCGCGTCGAAGTTCGGGTCGCCAAGCCGGGCGCGATTCCCGATGCCAAAAACGTGGCCGTCGAGATCGATCGCTCCCGTCCCTAGCGCCCCGAACGTGGCGTCGGCTACTGGGCGACGGGCCGGGGCTGCGTGGCGACGCTCACTGCGGTGAAGCCAGCAGCCCGAGCGGCGTCCAGAAGATCGATCACGCGCTGAAGGGGCAGCGTTCGGTCGGCTTGAATCACGACCGCGTCGGACTCGGACCGACGAGTCTCCAGATGTTCCCGTAGCCGGTGCATGGGGACGACGACGCCGTCGACCAGGGGAGACTCTTCGGCGGAAATGACGATCATGATGGGCTCGGACCGGGGAGCGTCGGTCGAGTCGCCTTGCGGCAACTGAATGCCCAAGGCTCGCAGACGTTCGAAACTGGCTCCCAAGATCACGAAGATCATCAGAATGAACACGACGTCGATCAACGCCGAGATGTTGATGGTCGGCTCTCGGCGTCGCGGTCCGTCGAGCTCGAAGCTCACGCGCGGGGCTCCTCGGAAGCCGTGGTCTCGTTCAACAGCCGCTGAATCATGTCGGCCATCTGCAGTCGTAAGCGATCGGCTTGCGCAATCAGGTACGAATAGGCCGCCAGCGAGGGCACGGCAACCGTCAGTCCGGCGGCGGTCGTCAGCAGTGCCTTCCAGATACCGCTGGACAGGAGCGAGATGTCGATCTCCCGGAGTCCCGATGCCTGAAGAGCGACGAAGAGGTCGACCATGCCCAGCACCGTTCCCAGCAGGCCGAGCAGTGGCGCGGCCTGGGCGATGAACGCCAGCAGCGGCAGGTAGCTCTCCGCTCGCTGCAGTTCCAAACTGGCCACGCGACGGGCCTCCGCCTCGGCGCGATCCGGACGACGGACTCCCAGCTCCAAGGCGGCTTCGAGGACGCGGGCGGCCGGATGACGTACCGTCTCCAGCCTTGCGGTTGCAGCGGATCGATCGTCTCGCTTGATGGCGGCGAGAACGTCGTCGAACCACGAAACGTCCGAGATGCGGGCATACAGAAGCTCCTGGAGCTTCAGCACGAAGACGGTGAGTGCAGCGATCGAGCAGAGGTAGATGGGCCACATCGCCCACCCTCCCTCCTGGAGCAGCTCTCCCATCGCCATCCTGGCCGCTTACTCGCCGTCGCTGGGAATCGGATGGCGCGCGCGATAGTAGCGAACCGCACGATAAGTCACCCAGTATCCCACCGCTCCAGCCAGGACACCGGCTACCAGGCTGCCCACCCAAATTTCGGTGCCGAGGCTGATGAAGGATTCGAAGACCGTGACCCACAGGTCGAACTCGAACAGCCGGTCCCACCAGCTTTGCCCGGGGCGAGGTTTGATCGCATCGGCGATCGCCTCCCAGGCCGAGGTGGAGGCGTCGACGGAACCCGTGATGAGGAATCGACCGAGCATCCACTCGGAATAATACAGCGGGAGCGCGGTCACTGGATTCGAGAGCCAAATGGGAATGATACCCGAGACCTTGTTGGCGCGGACGATCGCACAGACGATCAGGTACAGGACGAACTGGACGCCGATGGTGGGCGTCGCACCGATCACGAACCCCCAGAACACGCCCCAAGCGATCCGGTGAGGCGTATCGTCCAGATGAAGAATGTGGTGAACGACGAGATATCGGAACCACGCCCAGCTACCGACCTTGGGCTTCGCCTTCGGGCCGTCCGACGCCCCGTCTTCGACCGTCGAGGACCGGTCGGCCGACGTTTCCCCCGGCTTGTTTGCGCGGGGACCGGGCATCGCCACATGCGGCGTCGTGACGTCGGGTGGGGTCATGGGTTCCTTCGGCGGCACTGCGTACGGTCCGGTCATGGCGGCCAGGCTCTGCGGGCGAGCGGCTGGGAACCCGCCGTCCGGTCGCCCTTCGAAACTTGCTCTCCCTAACCGAAATCCAGCCGGTTTCCCAAACCATAAAGCCGAGTCGGACGTCGCGTCTGGAGACGGACGGCGCCGTGCGCCTACACGCCGTCACGGTTTCAGGGCTCGCCCCATCCGCCGCCGCCCGGCGTTTCGATCCTGAGCCGGGCTCCGGCCTCGATTCGTCCGCTGAACCGCCCGGGCACCGGGGTCTCGTCCGCGTAGTTTTGCCCGGTGGCGCCGGGTTCGCCCCCGTGGAGCCCGAAGGGCTGCCGCAGCCGTCGCTCGGTCAGGAGGCTGACATCGACGGGCTCCAGGAACTCGAGCTCCCTCACCAGTCCGTCGCCGCCGCGATGGGTCCCCCGGCCCCCGGAGCCGCGTCGAATCCCGAAATGCGTGACCCGGACCGGGTAGCGAGCCTCGAGGACCTCGGGATCCGTGAGGCGTGTGTTGGTCATGTGGCAGTGGACGGCATCCGCACCGCGGCCTTCCGCGGTTGCTCCGCTCCCACCGCCGAGGGTCTCGTAGTACCCGAAGCGCGCCTGCCCGAAGGTCACGTTGTTCATGGTTCCCTGACTCGCGGCCGCGAGATCGAGCGCGCCGAGCAATACGTCCACGACCCGCTGGGACGTCTCGACGTTCCCACCGCAGACCGCACGGCCCGGCTCTGGGTCGAGGAGTGTGCCCGGGGGAATGTTTAGCTCCACCGGTTCGAGACACCCGTCGTTCAGCGGAATCGGCGCGTCGACCAAGCATCGAAGGACGTACAAGACCGCGGCCACGGTGACGGCTCGGGGAGCGTTCAGGTTTCCGCGGCTCTGCGGCCCCGTGCCCGTGAAGTCTACGCTGAGGGCGTCGTCCGCGATCGTCACCGTGACGGTGATCGGATTCCCATCGTCCATCGCGTCGACGAACGTCCGTCGCCCATCACCCAGCCGACGGATCGCCGCGCGTACGCGATGGGCGGCGTCGTCGCGGATGTGGCGCATATAGGCCACCACCGTGGCGAGACCGTGCTTGGCGCACAGTTCGCGAAGCAGACGCTGACCCGTCTGATCCGCCGCGATCTGGGCTTCGAGGTCGGCGACGTTCTGCTCGGGATCCCGGGCGGGATACGGGCCCTGGCTCAGCTGCTCGACCAGCTCCTGGCGCAAGAATCGCCCTTCGTCGACCGCGAGCTGATGGTGGAAGACGATGCCTTCCTCGAAGAGCTGCGAGGAATCGGGAGGCATCGAGCCAGGGGTGATGCCGCCGATATCCGCGTGATGCCCTCGGCTGCCGACGAAGAATTCGGGAGTTTCGCCGTCCCCGACGAAGACCGGCATCACCACCGTGATGTCGGGTAGATGGGAGCCTCCGGCATACGGGTCGTTGGAAACGAACACGCGACCGGGCCGAAGGTCGGCCTTCCTCTCCCGGACGAGTGACGCGACGGTCTGGCCCATGGCACCCAGGTGCACGGGAATGTGCGGTGCGTTCGCGACGAGACCCCCGTCCCCATCGAACACCGCACAAGAAAAATCGAGGCGTTCGCGGATATTGGTCGACATCGAAGTGTTCCGCAGCACGGCGCCCATCTGCTCCGCGATGGACATGATCGCGTTGCCCATGATCTCGAGGGTGACGGGGTCGGGCTTCGAGTGAGGGGCGGATCGCCGGCGATCCGACGCTTGCGCGCGATGCCGAAGGTGAATGGTGCCGTCGCCCCGCAACTCGGCGTCGAAGCCAGGCTCGACGACGATGCAGCTGGTCGGCTCCACGATGATCAGAGGGCCGGCATGACGGCCGGGACCCACTGAGCCTCGGTCTCGTATCGGCACACCCTCGACCCATTGGTCGCCGATGAACAATCGACCTTCCGTCTTCGTCCGCTGGGCATCCGGAGGGACCGCCAGCGAGGGGGCCTCGGTCAGGCGGCTCGCTCCATCCACCCGCAGGCTGACGACCTCGATCGGATGATCTCTGCGGGCGTAGCCGAAGCGTCGCTGGTGGGCTTCGTGAAACGTGGCCTCCAGAGCCTGCTCGTCGGCATCGATGGTGAGCGAGGTGTCGGTACCGCGGTATCGGAGGTCCACTCGATGGCGAAACTCGATGTCGGCTCTCGACACGCCCTCGGCAGCCATCTGCTGCTCGACCGTGCGGCGCAGCTCGGCAAAGGTCGTCTCGAGCTTTGCGGCTGGTAGTGCGCGTCGCCCGCCGTCCCGGACGGCGTGCCGCGTGACCGGTGCGAGTCCCATACCGAGTGCGGACAGCACTCCGGCGAGGGGGTGGATCAGCACGTCTCGGATGTCGAGTCGACGGGCCAGGGCGCAGGCCGCCTGCCCACCGGCGCCGCCGAAGACCACGAGCGCATGCGTTCGAACGTCGTGGCCGCGGGCCACCGAGATCCGACGGATCGCTTCCGCCATCGAGTCGACGGCCACCTCGAAGTAGCCGTGGGCGAGGGCCTCCCGATGGGGAAAGGCATCCCCGAGGTCTGCAAGCTGGGCGTCGAGCACGGCCGTCGGCCGCGTCGAATCCAAGGGCAGCGGAAAGAGCTCCGGGCGAATTCGGCCCAAGATCAGCAGGACATCGGTGAGGGTGAGCTCGAGAGCCGCTGGTCGCCCGTAGCACAACGGACCCGGATCGCTGCCCGCCGAGTCGGGGCCGACGGTGAGTCGGGCGCCGTCCACGCGACAGACCGAGCCTCCGCCAGCGGCAACGGTATGGATGTCCATCATCGGAGTTCGGATGCGGACGCCCGAGACTTCGGACTCGTAGATCCGCTCGGGTTCTCCGGCCCAGCGGGAGACGTCGGTGCTCGTTCCCCCCATGTCGAAGCCGATCGCCCGGTCGAAGCCGGCGGCCGCCGCGACGTGACCGAGCGCGACCACGCCCCCGGCGGGACCGCTCAAAATGGCGTCCCGTCCTCGGAAGTCCTCGGCCCACGCCAAGCCGCCGCTAGACTGCATGATGCGAAGATGGCTTCCGGGCAGTTCGGCCAGAAGAGAACGCACGTACTCGGCGAGCAGAGGAGTCAGATATCCATCGACCACCGCGGTGTCACCGCGGGCGACCAGCCCGAGCTGCCGGGCGGCTTCAGCCGACGACACGGCGTAGTCGAATCCCATGGATCGAGCCATCTCAACGACCCGAAGCTCGTCGGAGTCGTCGGCGTGGGCGTGCAAGAAAACGACGGCCACCGAGCGGCAGCCGCGTTCCTGTAGCTCGCGCAGGGCAGCTTCCGCCTCGGCTTCGTCCAGGGGGTCGAGCACGGCTCCCCGGTGGTCCCGGCGAACCCCCAGTCCGCACACGGCGTGGGCGATGAAGGTTGGCTTGACGATACGCAGAGCGAAGAGCGCCGGTCGCGCTTGAGTGCCGATGAACAGGGCATCTTCGAGCCCCCGATTGGTGAGGAGGCCACACTCGGCTCCCTTTCTCTCGAGGAGGGCATTGGTTGCGATGGTCGTGCCCATTCGCACATCGCAGGCCGGGATGGGCTCTTCGGGGCCGAGATGGAGTAGTTTCCGAATGCCTACGAGCGGCGCACGGTCCGAGGACAAGACCTTCGCAATCCGAATTTCGTTGCTACGAGGGTCGACAGCGATGCAGTCCGTGAAGGTCCCGCCACGGTCGATCCAAACTTGCCACCTGGATTTCACCTGATTCTTTGAAAGGTCACCTGCTTGCATGCTTGCAAGTTGGGTTTTCCGATTCATACTCACGACCGATGTCCGTCCTCGGACCAGCGTTGCCGGCCGACCCGAGTCTCACGGGAACGGTCCCTTTGGAGCGCGTGCGTGTCGAGCCCGAACGCGACTCTCCCGCTTGCCCCCCGGCTTTTCGCCCCTTCGTGCTCGTCGACGCCATCCACGATGGCAATCAGATCCCGGCGGAGTTCCTGAGTCGTGCTCCCTCCGGACACTGGGAAGAACTGCTGGCCGGCTACGCGGAGCAGCGAGACTGGGGCTCGTCCATGGTCGCCGGGTATCTGGCGTCGGCTCTGCATCTTCCGGGTTTCATGCGAGTCAACACCGCCCGAGCGCTGATCGACTACAATCGATTTCCTGGAGTGAGCTCGGAAGAGTCTCATCGTCTCGACCGGCTCGCGATCGATACGCCCTTCGATCGCTGGCTCGACCCAGTTCAGCAGCAGCACCTGCTGGAGAGTCACTACGACGTGATCGGGGAAGGCTTCGAGGCGATGCTGCCTCAGGTTCGACTCCACGTGTCGATCCATACCTTTGACGAGCGGGATCCATTGGGTCGACTGCGGCCGCCGATCAGTCTCGTTTCGCGGGCGCAGCTGCCCGCATCGCCCTTGGGAACCGGTGCGCTCTCCTCCTTCGACCCGCTGTTTCCCTCCGAACTGCTGGAGTCGACGAGCGATCGCCTCTTGCGAGTCCGGTTGGCGCATGCGCTCGAGGACGGAGGGTTCCACGTTACGGAAAACTTCCCCTACCTGATGTCGGAGGGAAGCTTCCATGTTCGAACGATCGCCTGGCGGTTCTTCGAACGAGTTCGAGCCGCATTCGAGCTCTTGCACCCGGCGCGGCAGCAGATCGGGGACGTCGTCCCGCGCGATCTGGTTTGGGACATGCTTCTCGACACCGACCAGCGCTCGAGTACGAGCGAGCTCCTGCGCAGCCATCTCCACCGCCTCAGTCGGCCCCCCCCGGGCCGTGAGCGGGTCTTCGATCTTGCCCGGTCGGACTACCATCGAATCCGCGACTTCGTCGCCGAGCATCGTCAGCCGCTCGTGCATGGGCTCTCCCGTTCCCATGAGCAGGTGTCGACCTTGATGGTCGAGATCCGCAAAGATCTGATCTGGAAGGTCGTCGAAGGACCCTTCGGGTCTCCGCTGGCCGAGCCAGCGAGGGCCATCGCCAACGCCCTGGCTCGCGGCATTCGTGATTACTTGGTCGATGACCGTCCGGACGTCGTCGAGGACGCGGTCAGCCGTGAAGGCGATCGAATGTCGCGGCGTAGCGTCGGCCAATGAGGCGCGTGCCCGCCGCGAGCCACTCGATGACATCAGCGTCTTCCTCGGGCGAGTAGGCGCCGCGATGAGCCTTGGCCAGGATCGATACCTGAGCCTGGAGGAGCGCTCGGCACTGCTCGGGCGGAAGGTTCTGCGGCCGTAAGGCGACCCGGTCCAGTCGACTGCGCAAAACGAAGTCCGATCGTCCGACTCGAACCACGCGGAAGTGACGGGGCCGACGGCGTCCCCAGGCCAGCGATGCGGCCCGGACGAGCCGGTCGTCCGGTACGCGGAGGCTCCGAGCCCAGCTCGATGCGGGGAATCTCTGCTCATCGAGCTCGAGGAGCTCGGGACGGCCGTCGAGACTTCGGGCCAGTACGAGGTATCGGCGGTCCCGCTCCCGGCTGGGCTTGGCCCCGCGCTGGACGACGGTCTCGATGCGGAGGTCGGATGCGGATTCTTCGAGACGAATGCACTCGAGCAGACGGTCGTCTCGCCAGCACGGCAGCGGCTGCAGGTCTTCGGTGTCCGCGCGAAAGACCGTCCCGTCGGTCCAAGCCAGGAGCTCTTCTCGGGCCACCGAGTCCAGGTCCGGCAACAGGTGTAGGGGCAGGGAGCGGGCGTGATCCCGGTCCAGGGTGATGTCGACGTAGAGGGAGATGAGTTGTTGGAGCTCATCCCGCTTCGCATACCCGTGGCTGACCAGGACGAAGTACCGGAGCGCGTCGAGCGCCGCGGGTACCGGCCCGGCATCGGTGAGCTCATCGAAGGCAAAGGTGGGTATCGCGTCGAGGAGCAAGACCGCGAATCGGTCGGGATCGGCGTTGCCGTAGCCGAATACCTCCCGGCCGGGAACGCGCTTGGAGGAAAGGTCCGCGAGGTCGACGTACCAGGCGGATGGAAAGGCACGTAGCAAGGCGAGGGGACTTGCGCTCGACGTCTTCCAGCGCTCGCGAAAGCGGCGCCGATCGAGCTCGGCACACGAAGATCGAAAGAAACTCCGAGTGAGCTCGGATGACGGGCGGAGGTCCTTCTTCTGCAGGGGTCTCACGCGTCATCCGAACCAAGCGCTCGGAGGCGCTCCGCCGCGGCCTCGAGCGTTTGCCGTCGCTTGCAGAAAGCGAAGCGGATCAGTCGTCGTCCCTCTTCCGGTCGCTGCGTATAGAACGCGGATGGCGGAATCGCGGCAACCTTCACCTCGCGTGTCAGATGCCGAGCAAAGCTGACGTCGTCGCCGCCGAAGACCGATCGGAAGTCGGCCAGAGCGAAGTAGGCCCCCTGCGGCTCGGGAACTTGGAGACCGGTCTGTCGAAGAACGGCTACCAGGAAGTCACGACGCTGCCGGTACTCGGCGGCCAAAGTGCGGTGGTACGCGTGTCCGAAATGCGTCAGGGCGTAGGCCGCTGCGTGCTGTAAGGGCGTAGCGGTGGAGAAGACCACGAACTGGTGGGCGGCTTGTGCGGCCGACACCAGCTCCGCCGGCCCCGTACCCCAGCCGACCTTCCAGCCGGTAAACGAGTAGGTCTTACCGAAGCTCGAGATGGTCAAGACTCGGTCCCGCATGCCCGGGAGGGTGGCGAGCGGCACGTGAGGCTCGTCGTAGGTCAAGTGTTCGTAGACTTCGTCGCACACCACTCGCAGATCGTATCGCTCGACGAGCCCGGCGATCGCCTCGAGCTCTTGGGGAGTGAACACCTTGCCCGTCGGATTATGAGGCGTGTTCAGGAGCAGCAGCTTGGTTCGGGGACCGATCGCTCGTTCGAGGGCTTCGACGTCGAGCTGGTAGTCGGGAAACTCGAGCGTGACGAACCGAGCTACCCCGTGCGCCATGGCGATGCAGGCCCGGTAGCTGTCGTAGTGCGGTTCGAAGAGAACCACTTCATCCCCGGGATCGAGCAGTCCCAGCATCGCCGACATCAGTCCTTCGGTCGCACCGGAATAGACCGCGACCTCGGACTGGGGATCGAACTCGAGATCGTAGTTATCCTTTTGATGGTTGGCCACCGCGCGGGCGAGCTCGGGCACCCCCAGGGATCGCGCGTACTGATTGTGGCCGGCGGCCATCGCGTCGGCGGCTGCGCGCTTGATTTCCTCGGGACCCTCGAAGTCCGGGAAGCCCTGCGAGAGATTGATCGCCTGGTGCTCCATCGCCAGGCGAGTCATTTCCGAGAACACTGTGGTTCCGAAGGGTTGGAGCTTCTCGGAGACCTTCACCGCCGGACTCGTACCAGGCAGGGGGGTAGGGGGTAAAGCGCGACGGCGAGGCGGTCCCGACGGCTAGCGGCGCTTTCGCTTCCTTCGGTCGGTCGAGGTGGAAGCGCCATGGGCCGGCCGGTAGCGTTCCCGCCGCCGACGGCGCGGACCAGGCAGACTCGAGGGGGCACCGTCGTCCACCAGACGCAGCTGCACCTGTCGCTTGGAGATGTCGACGTTCTGGATTTCTACTTCGATCCCGTCGCCGAGCGCGTAGGACCGGCCGGTGTTCGTTCCCGTCAGCCGAGAACCAAAGTCGTCGAGCTCGTAGAAGTCGGAGGGCAGCCCCTGGACCGGCACCAGCCCTTCGATGAACGGCTCCACCACGGCGGCGAACAGTCCGAAGTTTTGCACTCCGGAGATCATGGCCGGCAATTGCTTGCCGAGGTGCTCCTTGGCCACGAGGGCTCGGTCGAGCTCCAGCGACGCGCGCTCGGCGAGCATGGCCTCCCGTTCGGTGCCGGAGCAATGGACGGCCACTTCCTCGAGCCGATTCACTCCGTACCAAGCCTTTTCTTCGTCCAGGCTCTGCTTGAGCAGTCGATGGACGATAAGGTCGGGATATCGTCGGATGGGCGACGTGAAATGCAGGTAGGCTTTCGAGGCCAAGCCGAAGTGACCGAAGTTCTCCGCCGCGTAGCGGGCCTGGGCCAAACTCCGCAAAAGTAGCGTGTGAAGCGATCGTCCGTTCTCGTGATCGGAGACCTGCAGCAAGAGCTGCGAGACTTCGGCTGGACTCGGGTCGGGAGACAACCGAGCTTCCACGCCCAGGGTCTCGCACAACCGGGCGAACCGCTCCAAACGCTCGGGATCCGGCTTTTCGTGGACCCGGTACATCGTCGGCAGCTCGCGCTCTTCGAAGTATCGAGCCACCGCCTCGTTCGTCGCGATCATCAGGTCTTCGATGATTCGATGGGCTTCGTTCCTCGGGCGCCGGATCGTGTCGATGGGACGCCCTTTCGCATCGAACACGACTTGGGGTTCGGGCAGGTCGAGGTCGACCGACCCCCTTCGCAAGCGACGCTCGAGCAGCTTACGAGACACCTGCGCGAGAATGAGCAGGGTGGGCAGCAACTCGCGGCACTCCTCGTCCGGCTCGCCGTCGAGCGCTTGGGCTACCCGGTTGTAGGTCAAGCGAGCGTGCGAACGCATGACGGCGCGGTGAAAGCTCGCTTCTCGGACCCGTCCGCTCGGGCCGATGACGAGCTCGGCGAGCATGCACAGGCGGTCGACGTCCGGCTTCAGCGAACACAACCCGTTCGAGAGCTGCTCGGGAAGCATCGGTATGGCTTGGTCGGTCAGGTAGGTGCTCGTTCCACGGCGGAAGGCTTCGTCGTCGAGAGCCGAGCCGATCCGGACGTAGTGAGACACGTCGGCGATGGCTACGTACAACCGGTAGTTTCGGCCTTCTTTCCTGGCGCAGACGGCGTCGTCGAAGTCTCGGGCGCTCTCGGAATCGATGGTCACCAGGGGGAGGTCGCGAACGTCTTTGCGGCCATCATAGTCGGAGGGACGAGGCTCGGTGCCGTAGGCGTCGGCCTCGGCCAGAGCTGCCGCGGGGAAGGCGCGGTCGAGGCCGTGCTCGATGAGCAGCTTCTTGACTTCGGTCTCCCGGTCGCCGGGGCGACCGAGGATCTGCTTCACGCTTCCTATCGGAGCCCGCTTCTTCCCGTCGCCGGGCTGAAACTCCACTTCGACGAGATCGCCGTCCTTGGCCCCTCCGGTCGCCTCCGGGTCGAGCAGGATTTCCCGGAGTCGAAGCGCGGCTGGCAGTCCGTTCCCCGTTTCCAGCTCGACGACTCGAGCATCCTGGCGACGGCGGACGATGCCCAAGTGACGGACCGTAGGTCGCTCCAGGATTTCGATCAGTTCGGCCAGGTGGCGCCGAGGTCGTCCCTGCTGCACGACCGAGGCCCGAACGCGGTCGTTGTGCTGGGGAACCGGCGTCCCTTCGAGGCTGACCAGAGGGAGCGGCGGTCCTTGGGTCTTCTCGGGAACCAGATATGCGCGACCCTTGCGGTCGACCTCGACCCGTCCCTCGACGGCTTTGCCGGCTCGCGAGATGCGGTAGCGACGGCCTCGATCCCGCTCCAGCAGTCCCTGACGAACGAGGTTCTTGAGCGCGCGTTTGAGCTCCTTCTCCTTGCGCATGGGGATCCGCGCCTCGTCCATCAGCTGGGCGAGCGCGAGCGCGCGATCCGGGTGCTTGCGCAGCACGTCCAGTACGCGTTCCGAGTCCATCGGACCCACACGCCGATGGAATCATGCATCCCGTCAAGCTGCAGGTATGCTTACGACCCGAAATCCCGACTGGGTCGACGTCGGTGGCCAAGAGCCTCCAACGCGGGCTCGCAAGGATGCTTCGGCTAGCCCCGTCGCGGTCGAGAGTCCAGTCGGGTTCTGACTTCCCCTTTCACCAGGTCCAGGACTGCGTCCGCTTGGAGGAATTCGTGGGGGAAGCCGAGCGAAATTCGGCTTGCCTCGTCGAGTCGTTCCCGCTGCTCGGGTGTAAACGTGACCGACACGCTGGCCAGCGTATCCCGCAGCTGCGATTCCTTTCTCGCACCGACAATCGGTATGAAGCGATAGCCCCGAGAGGAGACCCAGGCGGTCGCGACCTGCGCTGACGTCACCCCCAGCTCGTCGGCGACCGAATCGACGGCTCGCGCGATGCTCAAAGCCCGCTCCGACGTCCGGCCGCGGGACTCGTTGCCCTGGCGCCGCAGCGATTCATCGTCGGGTGTTCGAGTATATTTTCCGGTGAGAACCCCGGCGCCGAGCGGTGCCCAGGCTGCGACCGACATCTCGAAGTGCTCGGCCATGGGCAGCAGGTCGCGCTCCGGTGTTCGCTCCAGCAGGCTGTACTCGATTTGAAGCCCGACGAAGGGCGTCCATCCTCGAAGCTCGGCGAGCACGTTCGATGCGGAGACCACCCATGCCGGGGTATCGCTGATGCCGACGTAGACGACCTTGCCCGCACGAACGAGGTCGTCGAGACCGCGCATCGTCTCTTCGTACGGGGTGTCGTCGTCCCAAGCGTGAACCCAGAGCAGATCGATGTAGTCGGTGTCGAGACGGCGCAGACTCGCCTCGACCGAACGGACCAGGTTCTTGCGCTGATTTCCCGCGGCATTCGGGTCATCGTGGTCCATCGCCAGGGTGTACTTGGTCGCCACGACGATCCGATCCCGGCGTCCGGGCAGCCAGCGACCGACGATCTCCTCGGTCTGGCCACCGTGGTACTTGTTGGCGGTGTCCAAGAAGTTCCCGCCCGCATCGGCATAGAGGCTCAGAACTCGGTGGCTGGTTGGTTCGTCGGCCCCGAAGCCCCACTCGTCGCCGAAGCTCATGGTCCCGAGACAGACTTGTGAGACCCGCAAGCCGGACTTTCCGAACAGTCGATAGCGCAGCATGGCGTGATGCTGACCGCCGCGGGGGTCGAACGACAAGCCACCGGGACGAGATTTGGACGGCCTACCGCGCGGGCTCTCGCGAGGTCAGGCGCCGATGTCGAGCTGCCGGCGAGCCAGCAAAAAAGTAGAGCGTACCCGGGGGTCGGGATCGGACTGCAGACGCCGGAGCGAGTTCATCGCTTCCGGCTCCAGGGGCGTCGTCCCCAAGCCGATCGCTCCCAGGGTCCGAATCGCGGCCTCGCGCACGACGGGGTCGGGGAAGCTCAAGAAACCCGCAACGCGGGGGCGCAAGGCGGCGGTCTTCGTTTCCGCGACCCACTGAAGAGCACAGGCGACGATCCACGGATCGGATTCTTCCAGCAGGCGCCGCTGCAGTTCTTCGTAGCTATTCCACGGCACTGCGGACGGGGTTGGCGACCGAACGCCTTCCACGAGCGGCAAGACCCGCCGGAGTTCTTGATCACTCAGCAGATTGTCGAGGAGCTCGACCGCATGAGAACGGATGGACGGCGTTTTCGAACGAAGTCCGACCCAGGCCGTCCGGATCCCGACGCCGGGAGCCATGACCGTCAGCAGGTCGCCGAGGATGCGGATTCGGCGTCCGAGGCGGTCATGAAGACTCGCGGCCAAGAGCCCGCATACGGGATGGATTTCATTTTGGTACCGACTGACCGCGGTCGCGAGCAGCTCGTCGGTATGTGCGGCGTCGATCTCGGCCCCGAGAACCTCGTGGACTACGTGACGATTGATGGCCCAGTCTGGATTGCGCTCCCGGAGGCGGGACGCGGCGCGGGCGGCCGCGCTCCGGAGCTCGGGATCTCGGGTTCGCGTCTGCTCGATGAGCGCGCTCAGCGCGAGCTCGGAGCCCGAAAGGACGAGGACGGCCGGAATGCGGCGCCGGATCCTGAGGTCTTCCTGGGGATTGGCCAGCACCTTTCGCAGCACGGGCTCCGCCTTTTCACCCATGCGAACCAGCGATTGGTTGGTCGCTCCGGCGGTGTCATGGTGCACAAGCTTGTAGACGAGCGGCAAGAGAGCCTCCGTCGAGCCCAGCCGACCGGCGGCCAGGATCGCGGCTCGTCGTACGCGCACTGCCCGGTCGTTCATGAGCCGCATGATGGAGCTCTGAAAGTCGGCCCACTTGACCTCGGCCACGATCTCGGCACCGGCGGCTCGCTCCGCCTCTCGAGGCGATTGCATGAGGTCTTCGAGCGTCCGCGCCGCGCGGCTCATGGACTGAAAATCCCCATGCTGGGCCAGAGCTACGACCGCGGCGGCTCGAACCTCGAGAGTCGGGTCTTGGAGGCGGTCCAAGGCGGCCGCCCGACCCCGGGTCCGGTCCAGTGTACAAAAAGCGCGGACCGCCGCGGCTCGAACTTCGGGGTAGGGGTCGTCGATGAGCGAGCGCACCGCGGCTCGAGCTTCGATGCGACGGGAGCGCTCGAGCTGCTGGAGGGCGGCCGTACGTATCGCTCGATCCTCGTGGGTGAGCAGCTCCAGCAGTTCGTCGGTCCAGTCGACGCTCACGTCGCGCAGAAGTTCGAGTACATGGATGATCTGCTGCGGAGAACCCTTCTTCAGCTGATCTCGCAGAAGGCTCTTGGCGTCGTCGTCGACCAGATCGACGGTGGTCGCGATCTCCAGTGAGTTCGTTTGAATGGCCTCAACGAGAGCCCCGACGTAGGTCTTGCGGACGCGCCAAACCGCCGCGAACCAGACCAGGATCAGCGCGGCATCGACCCACAGGGTCGACTTTGCCAGGGCGACCGGGGCGGCGACGAGGCCGCCCACCACGAGCAACAGGCCGGTGAGTCCGATGGCTCCCGGTTTGAGGACGCCGTCGATGAAGGCTTTGGCCCGACCGCGCCGAAATGCGGCCACCGGGACGTACAAGAGCTGCAGGCTCGTGTCGTAGACCGTGTAGCGGAAGATGTGTTCGGCCGCCCGCATCAGGGACACCGCAACGATGCTGAGCGGCGCGACGAGCCAGGAGAATACGCCCATCAAGATCGACGCGGGAAGGATGGAGAGCCCGACGAGGATGCCCGCCTGCTGCACGATTCGGTTGGTCAAGAAGAACTGCACGAGACTCGCGGCAATCCCGGCAAAGCCGTAGAAGTAGCCGAAGAACGAGCCCAGGGCTCGTTCGCTGGTGAACGTCTCTCGGGCAACGATCTTGAACTGGTAGTCGACCAAAGTGACGACGGCAAAGGTGATGAGGACCAGGCCGGCGACCGACCGGAGGTGCGGGTCTCGACTCGGGGGTGCCATCCTGCTCGTGCGGCGCGGGCGCTCGAGGGCATCCCGCAGCTGAGCGTCGGCTTTCTGCCCGATGCGCCCCACCAGGACCGTGGTCGCGAGGAAGAGTCCGACGTTGACCAGCAGCAGGTTGGCGGGACCCACGACCCAGCTGAGGCCTCCGATGATGAAGCCGACGGCGATGTTGGCCGATACTCCGCCCGCCCCGACGACGCCGAAGAGTCGTCGTGCCTGACGCGAAGTGAAGATGTCGTTGGCCAGGGTCCAAACCTGAATGACCGTGATACTGCCGATGATCTCAACAGCTACGTAGAGGCCCGGGTAGAGGATCCACAGCTTCGGGTCCCAATGCAGCAGTGCCCAAAAGGCGAAGGTCAGGGCGCCCGACGAGGCGAGGACGACCTGACAAAGGACGTCCCGCCGGTGGCGGTCGGCGCGTCGGCTGTACGCATAGCCGAAGAGCGCGACCGAGACCGCGGTCGCCGTGTACATGAGGGGCAGGGTCTCCGGAGACATGCGCCGGAGGTACAAGGTGTCGCGGGTCGCGCGGCCCACGATGAAGCTCGAAACCACGGCGAGCTGGTAGACGAACATCATCACCGACAGCTCGACTTCGTTGGGACTCGCTCGAAGCATCGACTCGAGCGATCTGAGAAATCGGCGGAGCATCGGTGAACCGCTCCCTTGCGGGAGCTCCCCGTCCCATCAATCAGGGGCGGTCCGGCGGATCAAGCCACGCCCGGGCCTGCCGGCCTCAGAGGTTGGTGTCGGAAACCGTCTTGGCCACGCTGGTGGCGCTCTTTTCGATCATTGCGCGCTCCTCGGCGGTGAGCTCGAAAGTGAGGATCCGCTCGATGCCGTTGGCCCCGACGACGCACGGAACGCCGAAGTACATGTCGTCGATGCCGAACTCGCCTTGACACCACGCGGCGCAGGGCAGGACCCGGCGCTGGTCGCGCAGGTGGGCTTCGGCCATCTCCACCGCCGCCGCCGCCGGGGCGAAATAGGCCGATCCGGTCTGATAGAGGCCGACGAGCTCGGCTCCCCCCTTACGGGTCCGGTCGACGATCGTCGACAGACGCTCGGCGGGGATGAGCTCCTCGACCGGGACGCCTCCGACCGACGTGAGACGGGTGATGGGCACCATGTCATCTCCGTGCCCGCCGAGAACGAACGCGGTCACGTCCTTCATCGATACGTCGAGTTCGGAGGCGATGAAGGACTTGAAGCGAGCGGTGTCCAAGATGCCCGACATGCCGACGATCTTTTGCGGCGAGCCACCGGTGACCTGCTTCAGCGCGTACACCATGGCGTCGAGAGGATTGGCGACATTGATCATGAAGGCGTCGGGACAGACGCGCTTCAGGTTGGTCGCCACATCGGTCATGATCTTGAGGTTGGTGGCGAGCAGGTCCTCTCGGCTCATGCCCGGCTTGCGCGGTAGTCCGGCCGTGATGATGACGACGTCCGACCCCGCGATGTCGTCATAGTCGGAAGTGCCGGCGAGGACGGAGTCGAATCGTTCCACGGTCGACATCTGCTGCATGTCGAGAGCCTTGCCCTTGGCCATGCCTTCCGCCTTCGGCACGTCGAAGAGGACGACGTCGCCGAGTTCCTTCTGAGCGGCGAGGAGCGCGAGGTTCCCGCCGATTTGTCCTGCACCCACCAGTGCGATCTTTGGACGTGCCATCGTGTGCTGCCTTTCCTGCCGCGCCCGAGGGCGCACCGGTCGAACTAACGTCCGACGCTGGCGACTCGTTTCATCGCCTGACGAACGCGAGACTTCCGCACCTCTTCGAAATTGTCGATGATCGTCTCGGCAAACTCCGCCGTGTCGATGACTTCCGCGTCCTCGATCACGCGGGCCAGATCGGCGGTGACTCGCTTGTCGGCGATCGTCTTGACCAGCGCGTTGGTCACCAGCTCCGCCGAGTCCTTCCACCCGAGGTGCTCGAACAGCATGACGCCGCACAACAGCACGGACGCGGGATTCTCTCGGCCCGGCTCGACGTGGCGGCCGCGCAAAGAGTGCGTCGCCTCGAATACGGCGGCTTTGGCTCCGAGAAACGCCTGGGGAGCCATGCCCACGCCGCCGACCGACGCCGTGGCCAGACTCTGAGCTAGAGCGCCGTTGAGATTCGTGGTGGCCAATACGTCGAACTGGTCGGGCGAGGTCACCATCTGCTGCAGCAGCTCCGAGATGCTGCGGTCGCCGACCAGGATCCGTCCGCGGGGCGCCTCGCCGTCGTGTTCCTCGGCGACCTGCTGCTCGGTCACCGTGTACTCGCCGAACTCCTTGCGCGCGATCTCGTATCCCCAATCGCTGAAGAAGCCTTCGGTGTGCTTCATGAAGGGGCCGCCGTGGACGAAGTGAATCGAGCGCCGCTTCTGCTTGACGGTGTACTCGAGGGCCAGCCGGATCAGCCGTTTGGTCGCGGTCGCGCTGATCGGCTTCACAGCGATCCCGGAATCGGGCCGCACGCTCTTGTCGAGCTGGCGAGCGAGGTCCGTGTTGAGGAGATTGATCAGCTGCTTGGCCTCCGGTGACCCCTTCTTCCACTCGATGTCGCTGTAGACATCCTCGGTGTGCTCCCGGAAAAGGTACATGTCGAAGCCCAGGGCTCCGCGCAGAGGCGACAACGAAGCTTGCAGCGAGCGGACGGGCTGCATGTTCGCGAACAGGTCGAGCTTTTCGCGGAGTTCGTCGTCGAGCCTACGCTGCGCCCCCACGGGGGTGGCGAGCGGACCCTTGATGCAGACCTTGTACTCCTGGATGGCTCGCACCGTGTCGTCCGGCAGCCAGTTCCCCGGTCCGTAGACTTCGTTGCCTTTTTCGCCGGCGAAGATCTCGAGCCACTCCAGCCGTTTGGCGTTCGCGTAGCAGCGCTCGACAGCCAGGTCGAGGACCTCTTGGGTAGGGCCCCAGAGCTCCTCGCTGATGCCTTCCCCTTGGATGAAAGGAACGATCGGATCATCCGGAACCTGGAGCTGACCGTTCTTCGCGACTGTGATCTTTGAGCCGCGCTTGGGTGGAGTGATCTTCAGATACTTACCCATGGGCAGCGTGCGATCTAACACTCTGCACGGATCTTTCAAGGCCCATGGAGCCCATTGCCGGGCTGTATTTTCGTGAATTCTGTGTTTGCCCGCCGCCGCTCGCGAAGAAAGGCGAAGAAAGCGTATTCGGCGGCACTTCCGAGCTTGACAGGTCAGTTTGCGTAGACTCCGGAGTGGGCCGTGACTCTGACCGACAGCAAGCTCGCCGAGGCGCTCCGCCGCGTCCATGCCGGAGGGGCGGACAAGTACCACGACAAGAACACGGACGCCGGAAAGCTGTTCTGCCGGGAACGCATCCGTCGCCTCCTCGATGCGGATGCTCCGGACTGGGTGGAGGATGGCGCGCTGGTGAACAGCGCGGCGGAAGGGCTTCCCGCCGACGGCGTCGTCACCGGCATCGGCCGCGTTCATGGTCGGCCTACGGCGATCATGGCCAACGACTCCACCGTGAAGGCTGGTTCGTGGGGTGCGCGCACCGTCGAGAAGATCGTGCGGCTGCAGGAGCAGGCATTTCGCTATCGGCTACCTCTCGTCTACCTCGTCGATTCCGCGGGCGCCCGGAGCACCGACCAGATCGAAATGTTTCCGGGTCGACGTCACGCTGGTCGGATATTTCACATGCAAAACAAGTTGTCCGGGTACGTGCCTCAGCTGTGCGTGCTGTTCGGACCGTCGGCGGCGGGCGGGGCGTACATCCCCGCTTTTTGCGATCAGACCTTCATGGTGCGCGGCAACGCTTCGATGTACCTCGGCTCGCCGCGAATGGCCAAAATGGTGATCGGAGAGGACGTATCGCTCGAGGACATGGGGGGCGCGAAGATGCACTGCGAGGTCAGTGGCTGCGGCGACCTCCTGGCCAAGGACGAAGATGAGGCCATTGCCGCCGCACGGGGCTATCTCGGCTACATGCCTTCCTGGTGGCGCGGCGAGCGCCCGCGCGCCGAGTCCCGCTTCCCGGCCCGCGACCCCGCGGACCTGATGTCGATCATTCCCCCGGAGGAGAACAAGGCCTTCGACATGCGAGCCGTCGTCGAGTCGCTCGTGGATGCGGATTCCTTTTTCGAACTCAAGAAGCGGTTCGCCAAAGAGGTCATCGTCGGCCTCGCCCGGCTGGACGGTCGAGTCGTCGGGATCGTTGCCAACCAGCCGAAGCACCTCGGCGGGGTCCTGTTCGTCGACAGCGCGGACAAAGCGGCCCGTTTCGTATGGCTATGCGATGCCTTTCAGATCCCATTGGTCTTCTTGGCCGACGTTCCGGGGTTCATGATCGGTTCCAAGGTGGAGCGACAGGGGATCATTCGTCACGGTGCCAAGATGATCAATGCAGTCTCGGAGGCGACGGTGCCGAAGTTCTGCGTCGTGGTCCGGAAGGCTTACGGAGCCGGCCTGTATGCCATGTGCGGACCGGCCTTCGAACCCGACGCCACGATTTGCCTCACCCGGGCCAGCATCGCCGTCATGGGCCCGCAGGCCGCGGTCAATGCGGTCTACGCCAACAAGATTGCAGAAAAGCCGGCCGCAGAGAGGGACGCGTATATCGAGGAGCTACGAGAGGCATACCGCGCCGACATCGACCTCGAAAAACTCGCCTCGGAGAACGTCGTCGACGCCGTAGTCTCCGCCGATGCCTTGAGGACCGAGCTCGTCCGTCGGCTCGACGTCGCCGACGCCAAGGACCGCTCGCCGATCGACAAGAAACGTGCGGTAACTCCGGTATGACGACGCCTTTGCTGCCGAGCCAGGATGAACGGTTCGTCGCCGACTCCGTCCAGCGCTTCGTGGACGCCGAGGTGAGACCCCGCGCCTCGGCTTGGGAAGAGTCGCGAGCCGTGCCGCCAGAGACGGCCCAGGCCCTGCACGAACTCGGGCTCGGCACGCTGCTGCTCGACGAAGCCCGAGGTGGCGCGGGGCTCGGCCTGGCTGCGGCGGCCGCCGCCGTCGTGGAACTGGCCAAGGGGGACGCTTCGCTCGCGTGGACCGTCGCCGCCCACAATCTCGGATTGTCGTGCGCGGCCGCCGCCGGTGTGGACCTGGAGCCCTACGCGTCCGGCGAGCTCTTTTTGAGCGCCGCCCTGCGCATCGGTCGGCGCTCGGTCGCGCCGACGACCTTTGGCCCGACGCACGTCGCGCTGGTCGGGCCGAGTGAGTCGATGCTGCTCGAGGCGTCGTCGGGACTCGGCTCGCCGGTCGAGCGCCCCTTGGGACTCGTGTCTTCCGGTCTATCGTGGATCGACGACCAGGCTTCCGGTGCTGCGGTGGACGCGACCGATCCTTGGCTTGCCGGCCTCGTGCTCGCATCCGCCGTCGCGCTCGGAGTCGGACGGTCTGCTCTCGGGCACGCGGTCACCTACGCTCTGGAGCGGCGGCAGTTCGGTCGGCCGATCGCGGATTTTCAGGGGCTCCAGTTTCGCCTGGCAGACCGGGCCACGGAACTCGAGGCGTCCGAAGCGCTCCTTCGCCTCGCCGTGGTCGAAAACGACATCGACCGCGCACGCGGCGCCGTCCGGCTCACGACGGGTGCCGCGTCGCGCCTGGCTCACGACGCCATCCAGGTCTACGGCGGAATCGGGTTCGTCCGGGAGTACCCGGTCGAACGCCTCCTCCGCGACGCGAAGGCCTTGGAGGGGCTGGTCGTGCGTCCGAGGCTCCTCTCGGACGAAGCACACTGACATTCGGGCCATCGAAACGGGCTTGGAGCGTGCGGCCGCATGCCGGAGGCGGTACGATGACTGGACCTCCGATGGAGCGCCTCGGTGAATATCGCCTTCTTCGGGACTTTTCCGAGGGGGGCACCGGTCGACTTTACGTCGCCCGACACCAAGGCGATGCAACGCCGTGCGTGGTGAAGGTCATTCACGAGCGCTTCCGTAAGAACTCGCTGTACGTGGCGACCCTTCTCACGGAGTCGGAGTCGGCGATCGCGTTTCGGCATCCGGTCGCGCTGGCTCTTCAGCGGATCGAGGAAGTCGAGGGCGGTCTGTACATCGCCATGGAGCGCGTGATCGGTCCCAGCTGGAGGGGGCTGCGCGAACGGGCTCGAGCTGCGGGACGCACCTTTTCGGTCGAGGCGATCTTCTGGATGGGGGCGCGGCTGGCCGCGATGCTTGATGCCGCCCAGCAGCGACCCTGGTCCGCCGGTGAAGTCGAAGGATTGCTCATCGGCCAGGTGGCTCCCGCGGGCGTCTTGATCAGCATCTCCGGGGAGGTCAAAGTTCCCGGCGTAGGGCTCGGGCGGTCGCGCTCCTGTCTTCCCCCGACGCGCAGCCGCCTGGCCTACCGGGCTCCGGAGCTCTTCCGCCGGGAGCCCGCCCGCGCCGAGACCGACATCTACGGGCTTGGAATGGTGCTCTACGATGCGCTCGCCGGGATCGAAACGTTCGAGCGCGACTCCGTCGCGGCGGTCAAGGCTGCCGTCCTCGACGAGGTGCCGGCCCGGATTCACCACATCCCGCCGACGGTGGACGCCGTGCTTCGGAGCATGACGGCCAAGATGCCGAAGGACCGTATCGGTGACCTGGCGGAGGTTTCACACGTGCTCCAAGCGGAGGTGACCCGTTCGGGGCACGACCTCGCTTCGGAGTGGGCCGAGCACGTACGGGTCCTCTACCCCGACCTGTCGGTCGGAGGGCGTCCCGCCCCTCGGGAAAGCTCGGCCCGTCGCGTTTCCGTTCCGTACTCGCAGACCGTCGGAGTGCCGTCCGAGCCTCGTGCGGTGGCCGCCCCTCCGGTTCCCTCCCTGCCCCCGGTCCAAGGCAACGTACCCACGCCTTCGCTGGACCTCGAGGATGCGCTCCCTCCAGTCGCCGGAGCCGAGGCGAGCTCGGGGTCCTATGACATCGAAGACCTGGCCGAGATCCTCGCCACCGCCGACATCGTGGGTCGTGCTCCGGCGCCCGCAGCCGTCGTCCCGGCGGACGGTGAGGCCAAGAAGGCACTCGAGGCCCTCGACGATGGTTCATCGGCCTTCGACGTCGACTCGGTGGTCGATGCGATCCTGGCGGGGGGCAGCCGGTCCGAGACGCCCCGACCCGCGCCGCCGTCGCCCCCGCCGACCGAGGCGCCTCCGGAGTCGGCTCCGCGCAAGGTGACCGGGCGACCCGCCGTCGCGGCTCCTCCCCCCCCGCCGCCGCCCTCGCCCTGGGACTCGGTTCCGGATCGCGTCGAGCCTCGGGGCACGCCGTACGACGGCGCGGTCGTGCCCCGGGAAGAATCCGAGGCGCCGCTGCCCTTCCGGTCGAGCGAGCTTCCGGCGGGATCGGTGATCCACGATCGCTATCGGATCCTTGGCGAACTCGGCCGCGGCGGCATGTCGATCGTCTACCGGGCCGAGCACACGCTTTTGCTGAAGGAGGTTGCGGTCAAGCTCCTGCGCCCGGAGCTGACCAGCCTGGAAAACGTCGTCGAGCGTTTCCAGCGCGAGGCGCGCTCGGTGTGTCAGCTCGACGATCCCAACATCGTCCGGGTGACAGACTTCGGTCATACGGCCGACGGTCTTCTCTATCTGGTGATGGACCTGGTCGAAGGCGAGCCCCTCTCCGTGGCGATCGAGGACCGGGCACCGTTCGCGCTCGCCGAAGCCCTCACCTTGGTGGACCAGATCCTCTCCGGTCTCGAGCACGCGCACCGATATGAGATCGTGCATCGCGACCTCAAGCCGGAGAACATCATGCTCGTCACGGGCCGCGCGACGGCCCAGGTGAAGATCTTGGACTTCGGGATCGCCAAGCTCGGGCGGGGTGAGGACGCCAAGCAGTCGATCACCCAGGCGGGTACCGTCTTCGGGACGCCGCGGTACATGTCGCCGGAACAGGCCGCGGGCGAGCCCGTCGACCACCGAACGGATCTCTACACGGTCGGTGTGATCCTCTATCAGCTCCTGGTCGGGACCGTGCCTTTCGACGGTGAGTCCACGGTCCAGCTTTTGGCCAAGGTGCTGACCCAGCAGCCGCCGCCGATGGTCTTCTCCGCCCCGAACGAAGAGGCGAGGTCCCGGGTCGAAGCGCTGACCATGCGCGCCCTGGCCAAGGAGCCCGACGAACGATTCCCGTCCGCCCAGGCCTTCCGGCAGGCGATCGACGCCTGCTTGGTCAGCTGACCCGATCGCTTGTTGCTTTACATCCGGCGGTTCGCGTCTATGGATGGCGACATGGCGATCGACAAGCTGTCCGCCGCCGACGCTCAGCGTCTGGTCCAGGAGCAGGGTTACGTCCTCCTCGACGTGTGCTCCATGCCCGAATACGCCGAGGCCCACGCCGAAGGCGCGTACAACGTCCCCTTTTTGCACAAGACGCCGAATGGGATGATCCCCAACCAGGACTTCGTCCGGGTGGTGGAGTTCGTTTTCCCGGACCGGTCGACCCCGATCATCACGCTGTGCCGTGCCGGCAATCGGTCCTACCGGGCCGCCGAGGAGCTGGCGAGTCTCGGCTACGGCAACCTCTACGACGTGGCGGACGGGTTCCAGGAGGACGGACCCCTCGGCGTCGAAACGGGTGAGCCGGACGACCGCTCGTACAAGAGCCTCGCCCTGCGGTTGAACGCCGAGGATGCCGAAGCCGCTGCGCCCGCGTCCGAACCGGAGAGCGAGGCCCCCCCGGATGCCGCAGCGGCGGCGAGCGACGGGCACAACCGGTTTTCGAGTCGCCATCACCGCGTGCACTGCATCCGGCACGGTCGTGACCTCCCAGGCTTGAAGCGACGACCCTACCCCGGGGCCCTGGGGCAGCGGATCTTCGACGAGGTGAGCGCCCTGGCCTGGGACGAGTGGGTCGAGCACTCGAAGATGATCATCAACGAGTATCGAATCAACGCCGCCGACCCGAACTCGGTCCGGGTATTGATGGAGCAGTGCGAGCAGTTCTTCTACGGCGAGGAAGGGTTGGCCCGCCCGGACGGGTACGTGCCGGAATGAATTCATGAAGCGGCTCATCCTGCTCCGACACGCCAAGAGCTCGTGGGAGAGCGACGCCGTGAATGACCATAGCCGTCCCCTGAACGAGCGGGGCCGAACGGAGGCTCCGCTGCTCGGGCCGCGCCTGAACGAAGCGGGCTGGGTGCCCGAGCGTGTCCTGTGCAGCGACGCCATGCGGGCCCGGCAGACCTGGGAGCTCGCGCAGGGGGCGCTGAATCCCCGTCCGGCCTACGAACTCGAACCGCGCCTCTACCTCGCGGGCCCCCATCAGCTTCGCGACGTCCTGAGCGAAGTTCCCGACGAGGTGGCGACGCTCTTGCTCGTGGGCCACAATCCCGGGTGGGAAGAGGCCATCGATTGGTTCTCCGGTCGAGACACGCGACTGAAGACCTCGACCGCCGCCCTCCTCGCGGCCAAGACCGAGTCTCCCTGGCCGGCCCTGGTCGAGCAGAGGGGGAGCTTTCGATTCGTCGACCTCCTGCGAGCCGTTCCGCACGAGGAGGAGCCCGCGTGAAGGTGGCCTGCGCGCTGGTTGCCGTCCTGGGCCTCCCGACCCTGGCCCAGGCGCAGGTCGACCTGCGGGCCGTCGATGCGACGGGTCTGAGGCCGACCCTCTTCCTGGAAGACCCCTTCGAGGTCGACGTGGAGCTGGCACAGTCCCCTTCGGGGTACTCTGGCGAGCTGGAAGTTCGGGTCCGCATCTCTTCCGACGACGTACTCGACCCGCTGGACCCGGTCGTCGTGACCGCGACCGTTTCGGTGACGGCCACCACCACGGAGGTGCGCGTGCTGGGTTCCACGCCCCAGCAGCTCGGGACCTTTCGCTTGATCGCCGAGCTCGACCCCCAGAATCTGATCCCGGAGACCGATGAGCTGAACAACGACGTCGTGGGGAGCCCCGTCGTCATCGTAGGCGCCGACCTGCAGGTGAATCGATTGGTCGCCCTAGGGCTTCCTCAGGGTTTCGGCGGAGAGCGTTTTCCGTACCAGGTCGACTACTCGAATCGGGGCCCGTCGACCGCGGACGATGTCGTGGTGGTCGTTCGCTGGCGACCCTTCGGCGAACCCGAGGTCGAGCTGGCGCGGACCCCGCCGGAGAGCCTGATCTCTTTGCGAATGCGTCGATTCACCGGCGAGTTCGTCGTGCCCGAGGGAACGACCATCGGCGTCGCCGAGCTGACGGCCAGCATCGAATCGCCGGACCCTATCGATCCCGAACCCCTCAACAACGTGCAGATCCTCGCCTTCCCGGTTCGGAACCCGGTGCCGAACCTGGTGGGCGACATCATCAGCACGTCCACCGCGGTCGAGGCCGGTGCCTCGCTTCTCATCAATCGCGTCGTCGAAAACGACGGGCTCGCCGACATGACGGAGCCGGTCGAGCTGCTCTACGTGCTGTCCGAGGACGAAGACATCGCGGTGTCGGACCTGTCGCTCGGGCGCTTTGCGGTGCCGGCGCTCGAAGTCGACCGCCTCGCCATCACGACCGACATGCCGCCGATCCCGCTGGCGCTCGAGCCGGGCGAGTACCGGTTGGGCATGATCCTCGACCCGGATGAGGACCTGGAAGAAGTTCAGGAGGCCGACAACGTCGTCGCAGGACCGCGGATCTCGGTGTTCGCGCCCGACCTTCAGGTGGCGACCTCCGAGCTTCCGATCGGTCGCCGGGGCGTCATCTATTCGGTGGCCTTGGTCGCGGTGGGGGGGCCCAGCCCTGCCTACCAGTGGCGGCTGGCCGAAGGCGCGGTGCCGGGCCTGACGCTCGAATCATCGACCGGGATAATCTCCGGAACGCCGCTCGAGCTCGGACGATATGAGCTCGTGGTGGAGGTGGTCAGCGGGACTGCTCGGGCTCAGCGGACGCTGTCCCTGCGGGTCGCCGATCCATCGACCGATGTCGCGGTCGGAGAGCTGCGCCTTCCACCGGCGATCATCGGTCAGAACTACGTCACCCAGCTCGTACCCGAGGGTGGCGTCCCCCTCCTGGAGCCGGACCTGACCGAGTATTACCTCTGGCAGGCTCTGGAGGCCCCGCCTTCCGCGCTGATGCTGTCGTCGACCGGCGAGCTCAGCGGAACCGTGACCGAAACCTCGACCGGGGTCCGTGAGTTTCGCGTCCGAGTCGAGGACGCGACTGGATCGTCGGATGAAGGTGTCGCTCGCGTCCAGGTCGTCGATCCGAGTCAGGGCGTGGTCCTGATCGCGGACCTCCTGCCGCACGCGGTCATCGACCGCGAGTACTGCGAGCCAGAAGTCGTGCAGCTCCGAGCCGAAGGTGCATTCCCTCCATTCTTTTTCAGCTCGGCGGAGATCCCTCCGGGACTTTCGCTCGCCGGGACCGGTGAGCTGTGCGGCCAGCCGGAAGCGCTGGGCGAGTACCGATTTACCGTGAACGTTCGGGATGCGTTGGGCGTCGTCGATCAGGCGCAGTTTCTGTTGCGGGTTCGGCAGGACGATTCGGTGCGCATCGTGACCACCGAGCTGCCATCGACCGCGGTCGGGTCGTCCTACGAAGCCGCCGTCGAGGCCGAGGGCGGTTCGACCCCATATCGCTTCGCGGTGGCCGACGGGGAGCTGCCTCCCGGCCTGACGCTGCAGAACAGCGGGCGCATCACGGGCACGTCGACCCGCTCCGGTCGCTACGTCTTCGCGGTGCGGGCCACGGATACGCGGGGCGTCGACGGTCTGGGCGCCCTTTCGATCGATGTGTTTCCCCCGAGGTCCAGTGACGAAGGCGGCTGCCGCGGCGTTTCCGGAGGCGATCTCAGCCTCGTCGTCTCGGCTCTCGGCCTGCTCTTCGGACTGCGCCTGAGGCGCGCGCGTCGCCTCCGGACGGGCGAAGGTCGACCGGCCTAGTGCCTAGTCCTCGATCTCGGCGAGCGCGTCCAGCACACGCCGCGCCTGGATCGGCGAGACCTTCGCCCATCGATGGGTCAGCGGGCTCCGGGCGAATATCGTTTCGTCGCCAGCCCCGCGTTTTTGCTCGGCCATCTCCAGTCGTCCGAGGTCTTCCCCGTCGGTCCCGAGCCAGGCGAGGGTCAGGAGCGAACTCAGGGAGTCGGGCGCCGGAGGTTCCTCCGGGTAGCTGATCACCGACAGGCGCTCCGTGGCGTCGACGAGGCTGGTCGCGGATTCGTCGCGCACACCGGGCTGTTCGGCCCGAGCCCAAAAAGCGTCGGTCTCGCCGGCATTTCGGTGGAGGAGCTCGAAAGAGCGTGCGTCGGCAACGATGGTGATGCGAGCGATTTCCTCCGGCTTCGCGTCGCGGAACGTTCGCTGGCGAAACCGCTGGGCCAACTGGAGGTCCCCCAACGTATCCCCGGACACCAGCAGGACCTCATCTCGCCCCGGCTGCTGCACATAGAAGTTCCCCGTTCGGCCGTTGGTGCGTTCGCCGACCACCAGGCGGGTCTCTCCTCGCGCACCGGTGACGACGAGCGCGCCGGATCGACCCACGAGTCCAAGTTTGTCGAGGAGGTCTTCACCCAGGCCCTTGCCCAGGCTTCGCTCCGCCTTCAGCGACGCGACAGCTTCCAACACCGCATCAAAGCGCGAGCCCGCGACGAACCGCTGAGCGTTGCCCGCCCGAACGAGGTCGACCCAAGCGTATCGACCCGTCCCGTCGTCCTGCATCGACACATCGACCGTAGCGGTCCGCGTCGTCAGCCGGATGGACTCGATCGCATCTGGAGCCATGTCGACCAGGACCACTCGGTTCGTGGTCGGCACGTCAGGCTGGTGCCACGACAGGTAGGCAAGAACGAGAAGAAGACCGAGGACGACCCCGAGCCCGCGCGCTTCGTTCATCATCGACGCCTCCTTCGCTGAACCGCCCAGCCGAGCCCGAGAAGGAGAAGCGGCATACCGAAGGTCGCACCGAAGAAGACGGCGGCATCCTCCTCCTCGCGGTGCACGATCTTCACGTCTCGTTCTTGGTCGACCGCCAGGACGGGCTCGTCTTCGATCTGCAGCCAGGCGACCAGGTCACGCACCAAGGCCACGTTGCCTCCGATCGCCGAAGCCAGTCCGTCGCCCACGGCGTCCACGTCGGCCAGCAGGGCCAGGCGGCCTTCCTCGCCCGTCGTGCTCGTCGTCGTGATGGCGACCAGCAGGGCTCGCTTGGCCGTCTTCTCGTCGTCGTCGAGCTCGAGGTTATCGTTTCGGTCGGCGAAGGTCGTGGGCAGCGACTCGATGGTCACCTTCCGCGCGAGACCGGCTTCCGCATCGCCCACCTCGAGCACGGCGGCGCGGAAGAACACGGTTGCGGCATTGGGACGGAGGGCCAGCGTATCGACCGACTTGTGTCGGACGTAACCGTTCGTCGCGATCGCGGCCCGATCGGCCGAGGACCTGGTCAGGTTGACGTGCGTGGCTTCGTCGGCGAGCACCCCATCGTCGATGACGACCCCCGTCGGCCCCAGCAGCTTCGCCAGTCGGGCGTCGCTGTCGGCATCGGCGGCGACGAGGACGCGGCCACCCCGTCGCAGGAACGCCAAAAGGCTCTCCTGTTCAGACTCGAGGAGCTCCTGCTGAGGCGCCATGACGAAAACGATGCCCGCGTCCTCGGGCACGACATCCTGAAGTCCCTGAGCCAGGCCCAGGGGGCGCACGTCGTACTGAAGGTCCTCGAGATAATCTCCCAGGATGGAGACCGGCATTCGGGCGTCGTCGCGGCGTGGACGCTCGTAGGGACGCTCGCCGTGCCCGACGGTGAAGTAGGCGACCTTCTTGGAGAAGGCGACGTTGAAGAGCGCCTTCAAAAAGTTTCGGTCGAAGCTTCGGAGCACGCCGCTTGCCGACGAACGAGTCAGGCCGAGGCGAATGGTCTTCGTGGCTTCGCCGCGAATGAGTGCGACGTAGCCGTTGCGCGGAACCTTGGCTTTCTCCGCTTCGTCCCGAGCCAAGGCTTGGTCGGCCCGGCGGACCGCGAGGCGATCGCTCTCGGCAGCGAGCTCGTCGAAGTACGGGCCGATGATGCTCAGAACCTCGTTTCTTTCCGGGAAGAAAAGGACGACGTCCACGTCGTTGGTGAGCTCACGAACGACCTCCCGGGTTTGGTCCGAAACCGAAGCCCCGCGGCCCAAAGAGAAGTCCTTTTCCAGGTCGTGCCGCTCGGCCAGGAAGTTGGCCAGGAGCAACACCGGGACGAGGAGCCCCAGCGACAGGCCGCGCGCCCAGGCGTGGTCGATGCGTCGTCCTTCGTAGGCGGGATTGAAAGCGACCGGGGCCACGGCGGCTTCGATGAAGACCAAGGGAGTCCCACCCGCGAAGAGCAAAATGATGAAGGCCGCCCATGCCGAGCTCGAGAGCCGAGCGGCCATTTCCGAGCTGGCGGGGTCGACGACGAGGGTGACTCCATAGGCTCCGACGCCGACCAGGACCAGGCTGGTCGTCAGCGCGAGTCGACCCGCCACGACTCGCCGGTCGGCCGGTGCGCCGAAGGCCAGCACGATTCTGGCTCCGGTCGCGATCAGAACTGCGAGGGCTCCACCCGTGCTCAGAACGAGACGGGCGGTCGACGTGTCGGAGAAGCTGCGTTCCCCGACCAACAGGGCAGCAAGACCTACCGCGGTGGCGACCGATGGCCACAGCGGGTGAAGGCGCTTCAGCTCCGCCATCGGCGAGCCTCCATGACGTTGCGGGCGAGGATGAGGAAGAAGACGGTCACCGACAGGTAGTAGACGACATTGGCCAGGCTGAGGACGCCCTCTTGAAAAGGACGAAAGTGGTCGTCGTGCAAGGCCAGTCCCGCGATGACGTCCCCCAGCGGGCCGTCGACGAGCTGCGACGTCTTCCAAAGTACGAGCATCACGACCGCGATCACCCCGGAAACGATGGCCGCCACGAGCTGGGTCCGAAACAGGGCCGAGCCGAACAGGCCGATGGCCACGCCCGCAGAACCGATCCCGAGCAGGCCGACGTACCCCACGAGCACGTGGCCCGGTGAAATGTGTCCGCGGATCATGACCAAAAGCGGGATGTACGCGGTCAGGCCCACGTAGACCATGAGCGGAATCAGGGCGGAGAAGTACTTGGCCACGACCACTTCGCCGTCGGTCATCGGACTGCCGACCAGCAGCGGCAGGCTTCCCGTTTGTTGCTCCTCGGCGATCAGGCGCATCGAAAAGAGGATTCCCGCCGTGAGCGTGGTTCCGCTCAAGAAGTAGAAAGCACTCCAAAGGACGTCCCGCGAGTACTGAGGGACGGAGCCGACGCCGAAAACGTTGTACAGCAGTCCGCTGAGTAGAAGGAGCGCCGCCGCGATCAGGTAGCCCGACCAGGTCGTGGCGTACTGCAGCATCTCGCGGCGGACGATCAGAGCGATGGGTCGCGTTCTCATGCCGAGGCCAGCTCCATGAACAGCTCCTCGATCTCCCCGGCGTGCGGCGTCACTCGGCGAACACCGAGTCCGGCATGGACGAGATGTCGGATGAAGGACTCGACGGGCTGCACGAGCGCGACGTCGAGCCGCCAGACGTCGTCCGGAAGAGGGGTCAGGTCGAAGGTCTCGATGATGGCGGTCGCCGCCTTCAGAGCGGACCGCACGCTCTCCTCGGAGCCGCGGACCTCGACCGAGACGGTGTCGGTCCGACGAGAACGAGCGGCGAGCTCGGCCTCCGTCCCTTGAGCGACCAGAGCTCCATCGCGGATCACGAGGAGCCGATCGCAAGTCTGTTCGATCTCCGGGAGATTGTGGCTGGAAACCAGGACCGTATGCGCTTCGCCGAGCTTCCGGACCAGCCCTCGCATGTGGGCGATCTGGACCGGGTCCAGGCCGCTGGTCGGTTCGTCGAGGATCACCAGCGCCGGCCGATGGACGATGGCCTGGGCAATCCCGACCCGCTGGCGGAATCCGTGGGACAGAGAGCCGATGGTCTGCTGCGCGACCTCGGTCAGCTCGACCTGCTGCAGCACCTCGTCGACCCGCTCGTCCACGTCCTTTTGTAGGCCGCGAAGTCGGGCGGCGAAGGCTACGTATCCGCGGACCGGCATCTCGTCGTAGACGGGGGGCCGGTCGGGCAGAAAGCCGATGCGCTGCCGGACCTTGGGGCCATCGGGGCCCAACAGGTCGGCGCCGTCGATCTCGACGG
Organism: uncultured Myxococcales bacterium; assembly: GCA_964473255.1. Taxonomy (GTDB): domain Bacteria; phylum Myxococcota; class Kuafuiibacteriia; order Kuafuiibacteriales; family Kuafuiibacteriaceae; genus Kuafuiihalomonas. Next base: position 42,034 of record CAYYOT010000030.1, read on the forward strand.
TCCCCTGCGAGGGAGCCAGGAGCCCCGCCAGGATCCGGAGCGTCGTCGTCTTCCCGGCGCCGTTGAGCCCCAAAAACCCTACAACCTCGCGGTCTTCGATGCGCAGACTCAGGTCCCGCAGGGCGCAACTCCGGCCGTAATACTTCGAAACGGACTGCGTACGAATCATGACGCCTCCTGCGACGGGGCGGATTAGCGGGCCTCCCGGCGAAAATCAATGAAGTCGGAACGTCCAGGACGCGACGGTCAGGTGACGATGGCTCGGCGCGGTTCAAAACTTTCGTTGGACGGGAACGAATCCCGCGCCCGCGTGGTTCTAAGTTGGAACGAATGTTCCCTTAGGGGCAGGTTCGGTGGTCGACGCCATCGTCAAAGAAAATGAGTTTTCTCGGTTGTATAGGTTTTGAGCAGATTTGAGCTTCAGATCGGGCGGGTTAAGGCCCGCCCCGAGCCGGAAATCGACCATGCATACCCTATGTGAATCGAGTCAGTAATCGGACAAAGGTTAGACAACGAAAAGGGCGAGTGTCGGCCGAGGGTTAGGGCACAAAGCGATCGGGCCCGAGTCGGCGCCTGCATCCGGATTCGCGACGACGCCGAAGGCAGGAGACACGGAGGAAGTTATGCGGACGAAGGTATTAATTTTGGGAGCGAACTCGGCAGACGGCATCGTGACCTTGAGGACGCTCGAGGATGACAGCATCGACCTGTTTGCCGCTGACCGCACGAAGGAAGGTCCCGGCATGGAGCTCCGAGGCAAGCGGGCCCGGCACGTCCTGCCGGCCACCGATGACCCCGGCTACATGAAGTCGGTTCTCGGTTTCTGCTCGAAGAAGCAGATTTCGGTCATCATCCCTGCGACCGATGACCACCTGCACGCGCTGCTCGAGCACCAGGAAATGCTCGAATCGCGAGCGATTCGGATCCTCGGACCATCCGAGGCGTCGCTCGAGGTCTGCAGCGACCGCGCCACCATGCTGGAGCGGGCTCGCCCGGTCGTCCCGACCCCCAAGTTCGCCGTCTACGACGATACGTTCGACGTCGATGGGTGGACGTTCCCGCTCGTGCTGAAGCCCCGTCGTGGGGGACGCGTGCACGGCGGAACGGTGGTGCCCAACGCCGAAAGCCTCGAGAACATCCCTCGCAACCCCGACCTCATGGTCGAGGAGATCTTGATCGGCGACCCGGTCTTCGTGGACGTCATGTGCACGAGCGCGGGCGAGGTCCTCGCGGCCGTTCCGCGGACCGAGGTTCGCGACGGCGAAAAGGAGCGGACCTTCGCCCGGACTTGGCACGACGAAACGATGCAGGAGGCTGCTCGCCGGGCGGCGGCGGCCCTCGGCCTGACTTTTGGCGCAACGCTAGAGTTCCGTCGCGATGGGCGGGGCGTCCCCATGCTCTACGCCGTACGGCTACGCTGCTCGCCCGCCACGACCCTCACCGTGGCCAGCGGCGTGAACATCAACAAGCTCTGCCTGAAAGAGATCCTCGGTGAGCCCATCGCGCGCTCCGAGTTGCGCTTCCGCGAGGTCGGTATGATCCGCAGCCATCGGCCGCGACCTCAGACCAAGCGCAAGCGTGGCTCTCGCTCGGCCCACAAGGTCTCCGCCTGACGCCCGGTTGGCGTCGTGGCCGTCCCTCCTCTCCGCATTCGTCACGTCAACGAGGCTCCGGTCCGTTCGGATCGGAGCTTTGTCCTCTACTGGATGACGGCGTACCGCCGCACCCGTTTCAACTTTGCCCTGCAGCGCGCCGTCGACCTGGCCGCACAGCTCGCAAAGCCCCTCGTGATTCTGGAAGGGCTCCGGGTGGACTATCCGTGGGCTTCGGATCGGCTTCACCGCTTCGTGATCGACGGGATGGCCGTGAATCGAGAGCACGCCGACCAGCACGGGGTCGCCTACCACGCCTACCTCGAGCCGGAACCCAAGGCTTCGCGGGGGCTGCTCGAGGACTGGGCCGGCCACGCCTGTTGCGTCGTCGGCGACGACTTCCCCGCCTTTTTCTTGCCGCGCATGATGAAGGCGGCCGGGTCGCGTCTCGACGTCCGTTTGGAAGCCGTCGACGCCAACGGTCTGTATCCGCTGCGCGACACCGATCGAGTCTTCGCGCGAGCCGTCGACTTTCGTCGTCATCTACAAAAGCGGCTGCCGACGATCTTGACCGACACACCCGAGCCCGACCCGCTGAAGCGCCGCGACTTTCCCCGCGGCTTCGAGGTGCCCGCGGAGCTCACGAAGCCTTGGCCCGCGGTCCGCGAGACGTTGCTCGACGGGGCCGAAGGGCTCGATGGCTTCCCGATCGACCACGCGGTGGCAGCCGTCTCGGAGCCCGGCGGCCACACCGCCGCCCGGAAGCGATGGTCCGAGTTTCTGGAGCGAAAGCTTTCGCGCTATGGCGAGGGCCGGAACGACCCGGACGACGAGGTCTCGAGCGGCCTCTCACCGTATCTGCACTGGGGCCATATCAGCACCCATGAGCTCTTCAGGGACCTCGCGGCCCGGGAGGGATGGTCGCTGGAGAAGGCCGGGTCGAAGGCGACCGGCAGTCGGTCTGGCTGGTGGGGTATGTCATCGGCGGCCGAGTCTTTCTTGGACGAGCTCGTGACCTGGCGCGAGCTCGGTCTCAACATGGCTTGGCAGCGGCCCGCCTACGATACGTATGAGTCGTTGCCGGATTGGGCCCAACGTACCCTGGATGCACATCGCTCCGACCCTCGGCCGCACATCTACGACCTCGAGCAGTTCGACGGCGCCCAAACCCACGACCCGATCTGGAACGCGGCCCAGCGGCAGCTCAAGGTCGAAGGCCGCATGCACAACTACCTCCGAATGCTGTGGGGCAAGAAGATCCTCGAGTGGTCGAACCGACCGGAAGATGCGCTCGAGGTCATGATCGAGCTCAACAATCGCTATGCGCTCGATGGCCGCGATCCCAACTCCTACTCCGGCATCTTCTGGGTCCTCGGTCGGTATGACCGCGCCTGGGGCCCGGAACGACCGATCTTCGGCAAGGTCCGCTACATGTCGTCGGACAACACCCGTCGCAAGGTGCGACTGAAGCGTTACTTGGAGACCCATAGCGGGCAGGACTCCCTGTTCGACCCTTGATTTCCCGGCTAGCTTCGGCATCCGTGGTGGGGAGTTTGCGATTTTTCGTCCTCTTGGGCTGGTCCATCTTCTCCATCGTCATCGCGCTGATCGTCGGACCCTTTCGAAACGGGCTCACCCGTCGATTCATGCGCTCATGGGCGCCACCGGCTCTGCGGATCATGGGAGCACGTGTCGTCGGCGACAGCTTTGGGCCCTTCCCCCGCAATCGTCGGAGCGTGGTCATGGTGAATCACCAGAGCAACGCCGACGTCGCCGTCATGTTGAGTCGCCTGCCGGTGGACGTTCGCTTCGTGGCCAAGAGTCAGCTCAAGAAGGTGCCGTTCCTCGGACGATACATGGCGGCCACGGGGATGGTGTTCGTCGACCGTGCGAACCCCGCTCAGGCCTATGAGTCCCTGGAGCGAGCCGCGTCTCAGCTCGGGCCTGGGGACTGCATCCTCGTATTTCCCGAAGGCACGCGGAGCCGAGACGGGCGGATGCTCCCTCTCAAGCGAGGAGGGTTCAAGCTCGCGCTTTTGGCGGATGCTTTGATCGTTCCCGTGGCGATCATGGGGACCCGTGACATCTGGACGCCCGGAGACTGGCGGCTGCGTCCGGGCACGGTTCGCTTTCGGGTCGCCGAATCGATCGATTCGACTCGGTACGGAACGGACGATGGCGCCATCGACCGCCTGCGAGCCGACGTCGCGTCGGTCATGAACGCGATGGTGGAAGAGCTGCAGGACTCGCCGGCGACCCTTGACTCGATCGATCGCCGTGCTAGCGTCCCGTCATCGCCACATGACTGATTGGGCAAGTTGCGACGTTTGCAAGAAGCGGTTTCTCCCTCGCTTCAGTTATCAGACGGAAGACCGATCCGGTTCGCTTCGACACTTTTGCTCCATCGCCTGCCGAACGCCCGAGCTCGGCGGCACGAGCAGGGCGCCGGGCCGGGCTCAGCACCATTGCGCGGTATGCGGGCGAGCCTTCACGCTCGAGTTTGCCTACCAGGTCATGACGCAGCCCGGCGGACGCAAGGTCGTTTGCTCCACGGCGTGCCGTGAATCGGCCGTGCCCAACGCGGCCGTCTCGCCCGCGCGCGAAGTGCACCGCATCGCGGTGCTCAACCAGAAGGGGGGAACCGGCAAGACGACCACCTCCGTGAACTTGGCTGCGCGCCTGGCCGAGCTCGGGCGAAAAGTCCTGCTCGTCGATCTCGATGCTCAGGGGAACGTCGCCGTGAGCTTGGGCCTCCAAGCGAGGTTCGGGCTGTATCACCTCCTGATCGACGGCATGAGTCTGGACCAGGTAAAGGTGAAGGCACGGCCCGGTCTGCACGCGGTGATCTCCGACCAGACCGTTGCCGCAGCCGAGATCGAGCTCGTCAACGCGCCGGATCGGGCTCGGCTCCTCGAGAAACGACTCGAAGGGAGCATCGGCGCGTACGACTTCGTCATCCTCGACTGCGCGCCGTCGCTGTCCCTCCTCAACCAGAATGCTCTGATGTTTGCCGACCACGTGGTCATCCCCGTTTCGTGCGACTACCTGGCCCTCGTCGGCGTGCGTCAGGTGCTGAGAACGATCCAACACGTCAAGGACGTCTTGCTGCACCCGGTCGAGGTCCTGGGCGTTCTCCCGACCCTCTACGACTCGAGAAATCGGATCTCGAAGCAGGCGATCGAGGCCCTGCGCGGGCACTTCGGGGAGCGGGTCATCGACCCCATCCGCGTCAATGCCCGGCTGAAGGAAGCGCCCTCCCACAAGCAAACCATCTTCGAGTACGCGCCGGACAGTAACGGGGCCCAAGACTACGACTCCATGGTCAACTGGATGGTCGCTCGGCTGCACGAGGAAGTCCGGATCCCGGCATCGCAAGCGGTCTCCAATGGCTGACGGCAAACGCAAGCCGAGCGGCCTGGCCGACAATCCACTCACGACCGACGAGCTCCTGCGCGAGCGGTTCTACGGGGCGCCGCGGCGGGCCAAGCCCCCGGCTCAACCGGTTGAAGGGCCGGAACCCGTCGAACGCAGGCCGCACCGGTCGGAGCGGACCGAGCGCCCGACGCACTACAAGGTCATCTCGATCAGTCTGTACACCGAAGACCTTCGACGCCTGGACGAGATGGTGGCCGAGCTGAAGCGGCGGGGCCACACCAAGGCCAACAAGTCCCAGATCATCCGCCACGCGCTGGACCAGCTCGACTTGGACACCGTCCCTCGGGGTCCGTAGTGGCCGAAGAGTGGGCGCCTCCGCCCCGAAGGCTCGCCTAGGTGATCCCGGCGCACGAAGAGGAGGCGTGCATCGGCGAGATCGTGCGCGAGATCAGAACGGCGCTCGACGCTGCGGGCCGCCCATGGCTCGAATCGGTCATCGTCGCCGACAACGGCAGTTCGGACCGGACGGCCGAACGAGCCCAAGCCGCCGGTGCGGTCATCGTCCACGAGCTCCGACGGGGCTACGGTTCGGCTTGCCTGGCCGCCTTGCGCCATCTCGCCGAGCGACCCGCGGGGCCCCCAGACATCGTCGTCTTCGCCGACGGAGACGGATCCAACGATGCAAGCGAGCTTCCCATTCTCGTTCGGCCGATCGTCGAGGGCCGAGCGAAGCTCGTGATCGGCTCGCGGACCGCCTACGCCGATGCGAATTCGATGACGGTCGCTCAGTCCTTTGGGAATCGTCTGGCCACCGGGCTGATGAACAACCTGTACGGGTCCATGTTCTCCGACCTGGGTCCGTATCGAGCCGTAGCTTGGGACGCTCTGAACTCGCTACAGATGTGCGATCCGGACTACGGCTGGACGATGGAGATGCAGCTGAAGGCGATCCGCCGCGGCATCGACGTGGCCGAGGTCGACGTTCACAATCGTGCCCGCCGGGCGGGTCGATCCAAGGTCACGGGGACGATTCGGGGAATCGTGGGGGCCGGCACCAAGATCCTCTGGTCGCTTTGGCGATACCGCTGACGGCGGTTTACAAACCCAGAGCGTTCTTGGGAATAGCCGCTCGTGGCCTGGTTCAAGCGCATGGCTTCGCCCAAGGTGAAGGGTGAGTCCAAGACGTCGGTGCCCACGGGCCTGTGGGTACGATGCCCGAGCTGCAGCAATGCCCAACTCGCCGAGGAGGTGAAGGCCAACCTCCAGCTGTGCCCGAGTTGCGGACACCATTATCGCATCCGTGGACGCGCGCGCCTCAAGGCGTTTCTGGACGAAGGCTCGTTCGAGGAAGAGCTGCCGGACCTCAGGGCCAAGGACCCGCTCGGCTTTCGCGACTCGATGAAGTACCTCGATCGAGTCCAGGCGGCTCAGGCCAAGTCGGAGGAGACGGAGGCCTTCATTTTGGCCCGAGGGCGGTTGCGCGGCGTGCCCATCGTGGCCGGAGCCTTCGACTTCAAGTTCTTGGGGGGCTCCATGGGATCGGTCGTCGGAGAGAAGGTCACTCGGGCATTCGAGCTCGGCATCGAGCACCGGCGGCCCGTCGTCGTGTTCTCTTCGTCCGGAGGCGCACGCATGCAGGAGGGCATTCTGTCCCTCATGCAGATGGCCAAGACATCGGCCGCCATCGCCCGGTATAGACAGACCCATCGACCCTTCTTCTCCGTCCTCACCGACCCCACGACGGGCGGCGTGGCCGCGAGCTTTGCTCTCCTTGGCGACGTCATCATTGCCGAGCCGCAAGCGCTCATTGGTTTCGCCGGTCCGCGGGTGATCGAACAGACGATCCGGCAAAAGCTGCCCGATGGCTTTCAGCGCTCGGAGTTCTTGCTCGAGCACGGGATGGTCGACATGATCGTTCCCCGGTCCGAGCTTCGAGACCGGATCGGGATCATCACCGAGATGCTGATTCGTTGAGGGTCATGGACAAGTCACCGCTCTTACTCGACGGACCCGGACGAATCGCGACTCAAGAAGCCCCCGACTATCGGCAGATGGTCGAGCGCCTGTATGCGCTTTCGCGGGGGGGCACGAAGTTCGGCCTCGAGCGGATCGCAAGTGTGCTTTCGGAGCTCGGGCATCCGGAGCGTGCCTTTCCTTCGGTCCATGTTGCCGGTTCGAACGGTAAGGGGTCGACCAGTGCGTTTCTGGCCTCGGTCCTCGCCCAGCGGCACGGCTCGGTCGGCCTGTTCACCTCGCCGCACCTCATGTCGCTGACCGAGCGAGTGCAAACCGTCACTCGAGAGGAGCGGACCGCGATATCGCAGGAAGATCTGGTGGACTCGGTGAGAGCGGTCGAAGCCGTGCGCCCCGGGTTTGGCGATCTCAGCTTCTTCGAGGTCATAACCGCCGCCGCCTTCGTGCATCTTTCACGGATCGGTATCGATGTCGGAGTCATCGAAGCCGGTCTCGGCGCGCGGCTGGACGCAACGCGGCTGGTACCGGCCCAGGTTGCCGTGTTGACCGATCTCTCGCTCGAGCACACGGCGATACTCGGCGATACGCTGGCCGACATCGCCCGCGAGGAAGGAGCCGTCGTGCGCCGAGGTCGACCGCTGGTCATGGCCGATGGTCCGGCTGAGGCCATGGCGGTCGTGGATGACCTCGCTTTGGCCGCGGGTGCGCCGGTGCATCGCCTGGGCCGAGACTTCCACATTCTCGACCGGCGAGACGGACGGGTGCGCATGCGTTCGAGCGGCGGTCAGACCGTGGAGTTTTCGCCGCACCTGCGCGGCCCTCATCAGGCTCGCAATGCGGCCCTGGCCATGCAGGCGGCCTTGCTGATGGTTCCCGACATGGAGTTGTCGGAGATGGAGGTCGGGCTCGCGGAAGCATCCTGGCCCGGACGGTTGGAGGAAGTCCGCGGTCCCGGGCGAACGAAGGTCATCCTGGATGGCGCCCAAAATCCTCACGCCGCCCATGCCCTCGCCGCCAGCCTGGCCGAAAACCACGAGCCGCGGTCCCTGCACGTGCTCTTCGGTGCCCTCCGCGACAAGAACGCAGCCCAGATGATCGAAGCGCTGAAGCCGTTCGCGGCCTCGTGGACCCTCACCCGGCCGGCCTCGGTCCGGGCGCGGGACCCTCTGGAACTGGCGGCGCTCCTCCAGAAATCCCACGCGGAGTACGTCGACGTGGAGCCTCGGATCGACGAGGCGCTCCGGCGAACCGTGGAGCGTTCCCGAGCTGACGGGCGTGCGACGCTGGTATGCGGGAGTCTATATCTGGTGGGAGATGCCCGAGCTCTCCTCCTGAAGCGTCCATGAACTTGCTGCCCGATCTGGGCAGATGCTACGACTGAGGTCATGAGCGCGGCCCTGATCCTCGGCTTGACAGTCGCAGGGTCCACGCTGGAAGCGGTTCGGCTCGAGCCCACGCCGCACGGTGTCCGCGTGAACCTGCAGGGAACCGATGCTCCGAACTTCACGGCCTTCGTCGAGTCGGAGCCGTTTCGCATCGTCGTCGACTGGGCCGGTAGTGAGGCCGGAGCCGTGGACCAAAGGAACCCGGCCTCGCACCCCGACCTGATGGGGATCGGTGTCGCGCAGCTGAGAAGCGAGGGCGAACTCGTCACCCGAGTCACGATTCGGATGAATCGGAAGGTCGGATACGAGCTTCGAGCCGAGCCGACCGCGGTCTGGGTGGATCTGGACATCGATCCTCGGAGCTTGAAGATGAAGCAGGACAGGACCGCCCGGGCTCCATCACCGCCCGCCGTGGCGGCCGGGAGCCCCCGACCTGCGGCGGCGGGGCGACCGCTGACCGAACCCTCGGTCGAGGTCCCGCATCGCGCCCTGGCCCAAGTCGAAATCCCCGATGAGGCTCCGCCCGAGATCGACGACATCGTCTTCGCGGCGACCCCGGCCACCCCGTCGACCCCCGCGCCGACGCCCGCGCCCCGACCGAACCAAGGAGAGGCGGAGTCGGCGGTCGAACCGGCGACCTCCGCCGCTGCGACTGCCAATGAGGCGATCTCCGCGGCGCCGCCCCTGGTCGCACGCAGCGAAGGCGCGCCCGGACCATCGGCTTCGGATACTTCGGCCCCGGCGCCCGCCTCGTCCGAACCGTCTTCCCGGGGAGCGGTCCTGGCTCGTTTCGAACCCCCGCCCGCTCCGGGAGCGTCCCCGAAGGTTGATGTCGCCCACCCGCCGCCGGTCGCGCCCGCGTCCACCGATCGGGTGGAGGCGGCCGCGCCAGCTTCGCCCGGCCCGTCGTAAGGGGGGGGGGGGCGGGGGGGGGGGGGGGGGGGGGGGGGCGGGGGGGGGGGGGGGGGGGGGGGGG
>CAYYOT010000031.1:0-49352 GCA_964473255.1 uncultured Myxococcales bacterium
TTGTGGTTGTCTTCTCGGGCCCCTCCCGCAGCAACCCCGGGGCGATGCCCGCTTCTGCGATTCCCGATGCGCCGCCGCCCGATTCCGACGAAGGACGCATCGACAGAATCCTGACCGAGACCGACGTTTTCATCCGATACAACCTGAAGGACAAAGCGCTCGATCATCTCCGGAAGGTCTTCGATCTCGACGCCGAGTCGATTCCTGCGTTCGAGAAAATGCGGGAGATCTACCTCTCCACTGGCGACACGAACCGCGCGGCAGAAGCCGTCGCCAACATCGTCCAGATCTGTGTCCGGCGGGGCGATGAGCAAGGGGTTCAGCGCTACCGGCAAATTCTCGCCAACCTCATCCCGGGCCACCCCCTCGCGAAGGGCGTGGAGCCGTCGGCCGACCTCGACCCGGCCATCGATATCGTACCTTCTGCCGACGTGCAGCCGGACCGGGAGAGCATCAGCATCGACATCAGCGAGGGTTCGGAAAGTCTCGACGGCGTCGACGTCTTTACGGAGGACCCGAGCAGCCTCGAGATCTCGGTGGCCGACATGGGACTCGCCGACGACGAGGACCCGTTCGCCGGCTCGATCGCGGCCGAGCCTCCTGGGCCCGACCCGTTTGCGGGCGCCGTGGCCGCCCCGCCGCCGCCGCCGGAGCCGGACCCGTTTGCCGGCGCGGTCGTCGAGCCCCCGCCGGCGCCGGATGAGCCGGCGTCGGGTGAGCCGACGCCCCACGCGACCGACGTCATCCCATCGGCAGCCTTCGACGTGCCCACGCCGGCGGCGACTTTCGCGGGTCCCTCGGGAGCCGAGCCGCCGGGAGCGTCGCGCCCGAACGCCAGTGTTCTCCTGCTCGAGGAGCTGGATGGCGACGAGTGGTCTTCGCAAACGGGCTCCGAGATCCTGCCCCCCGAGGCCTTCCAGGCGGCCCCCTCCGACGACATCTCGGTCGACGCGCTCTCTCAGGACGAGCTCCTGGCCCTCGGCGAGCTCGGTTCACTCGGCCCGGGCGACGATTCGATTCCGGTCGACGCTTTCGCCCCCGCGTCCGATCCGGACGCCGCGGCGGAGGCCGCGCCGGAGGCCGTGGTCGGGGCCCGGACGGACCCATCGCTGGTCGCCGAGCCGGAGCCCGCGCCGGAGCCCCAGGACGAGCCCGGATGGGAGCCCGTCTTCGAGCCGCCGCCGACGACCGCCCCGAGCGCCGCGCCTCGGCAGCCCGACTTTCCGGAGCGCCCCGAAGACGTCGATGCGGCGGCGCTGGTCGAGGAAGCGGACGTCGCCGACGACCTCGACGAGGCCGAATTCATGGTCTCAGCCGGCCTCATCGACGAGGCCCGCGAGCTGCTCGAAGCGATCCTTGGCCGCGCCCCTTCGTCGGAGCGTGCGCGGGAGCTACTCGCGGGCTTGAACGCCAATGGGAGCGCCAGTGCAGACGCCGGGGCCGGCCAGAGCTCCCAGGACATCGCGATCGACGTCCAACGCATGCTGGCGGAAGACGATGAGGAGCCGACCACCGAGCACCGCTTCGACCAAGGCATGATGTACCGGGATCTCGGCCGGATCGACGACGCGATCCGCGAGTTCCGTGCCGCAGCCCGGCTTCCGGGTCGGGCGATCGCGAGCTTGGAGATGATCGGTCACTGTTTGATCGCGAAAGGCGAACCCAAAGCCGGAATCGAGTGTTTCCGCCTCGCTCTCCGCCAAGGCGCCCAGGGAGCAGCCGCGGCGAATCTACAGTACGAGGTGGGCGCCGCCTACGAGCAGATCCACGATCTCGATCGGGCCACGGAGTGGTTCCGTCGATGTCGGGACATGTACCCCAACCACCGGGACGTCGGCGTTCGCCTCGCGGCCCTGGAGTCGTCGAAGGGCGCCGCCCCTTCCAAGGCCCCGCAGTCTTCTCGTAAGAACAAGATCTCGTACTTGTAGGAAGCTGGATGGACTACCTCGACTTCTACCGCCTTCGGCAAGAGCCCTTCTCCAACGCTCCCGTCCACCACTTCTACTACGACTCCGCCCAGCACAGTCAGGCGCTGGTGCGGCTGACCTACGCGCTTCAGCGCATGAAAGGGTTGGCGCTGCTGATCGGCGACATCGGCGCGGGCAAGACCACCCTCGCCCGTCGGCTTCTCGATGCCCTCCCCGAGGAAGAGTTCGAGGCCGCCCTGCTCGTGATAATCCACCGCGACATCACGACCGACTGGCTGCTGCAGCGACTCGCGGTGCAGCTCGGCGTGGAGCATCCGAGCCCCGACAAGTTATCGCTCTTGTCTCAGCTGTACCGACGGCTCGTCGACATCTACGAATCGGGCAAGAAGGCGGTCGTGCTGATCGACGAAGCACAGATGCTCGCAACCCGGGACCTCATGGAGGAGTTTCGAGGGCTGCTGAACCTCGAGGTACCGGAACGGAAGCTCCTGTCCTTCGTCTTCTTTGGCCTGCCCGAGGTGGAAACGAACCTGAAGATGGACCCGCCCCTCGAGCAGCGGGTCGCGCTGAAAGTCCGCCTCGAACCGTTCGATCTCGGCTCGACCGACGCCTATATTCGGCACCGCCTGCGCACGGCCGGGGCCGAAACCTCGATCGTCGACTCCGAGGCCGTGCGCGCGGTGCACGTCGCATCCGGTGGAACCCCTCGCCTCATCAACACCGTGTGCGACAACGTGCTGCTCGAAGGCGCACTCAACCGCCAAACGACGGTGGGTCCCGAGCTCGTTCGCCTCGTGGCGCGAAACCTCGGCCTTCCGACGACCGACCCGGTCGACGTCGAGCTGTACGGGGACCTGCCCGAGGGTTCGTCCTTCCTTCCCACGATCGTCCCCGGAGAGCCGCTTTCTCCGGGTTCCAGCCCACCGGTCGATTCCGATGCCACCGCGGCCGCATTGGAGGAAATCGATCGGGTGCTTGCCTCCCTCGGGAAGCCTTGAGTACACCGACGGTTGGGCTGTGGGAGGGGCCGAGGGTCACTCCACGGCTTCAAAATCGATACGTTCGCGCGCACGGTTAGGAGGAACCGACCATCAGAAGCAAGTACCGGGGCAAGGTGAGCCCGCAGGATCGCGTTCGCAGGAATCAGGAGATCCGCATTTCACCACTTCGCGTCATCAACGAAAAAGGCGAGCAGGTTGGCGTCATCGAGCGTGATGAGGCGCTGAGACTCGCCGAAGAGGCCGGTCTCGACCTCGTCGAGGTCCAGGCCGACAGCCGCCCGCCCCTCGTCAAGATCATGGACTATGGCAAGTTCCGCTTCGAGCAGTCGAAGCGCAAGAGCGCCGCCAACAAGAACAAAAAGCAAAATGAGACGAAGGAGATCCGCCTCGGCCGTTCGGTGAAAATCGACCAGCACGACGTCGCTCTGCGCATGGAGCAGGCCCGGAAGTTCCTGCTGGAGGGCTACAAGGTGAACTTCGTCCAGCGCTTCCGCGGGCGAGAGATGGCTCATCCAGACATCGGCCAAGACCGCCTGATCAAGATCGCGGAGAAGCTCTCCGACATATCTCAGGTCCAGACCCCGCCCAAGATGAACGGCCGGCAGATGACGATGCTCCTGAACCCGGACAAGCGGAAGATCGATACGTTGAAGCGGCAGCTGGAAAAGGAAAAGAAGGCCGCCAGTTCGACCACGGACGAATCCGACAGCCCGGCTCCGCCGCAGCCACCGCCGGAGTCATCGGGCTCGAGCTCGGAAAACGAAGCCGCCACCTAGTCGCTAGTTGACGGCGCTCTCGACGCGACCGAGACGTTCGACATGAAGCGGGTCCTGACCGGCATCAAACCGACCGGGGTGCCGCACATCGGCAATTACCTGGGCGCCATCCGTCCCTCGATCGAGCTCACGCGGAGCCCCGATACGGAGGCGTACCTTTTCATCGCCGACCTTCATTCGCTCACGACACGCCCGGAGCCGACCGAGCTTCAGGAGCAGGTGTACTCGGTCGCGGCCGCCTGGCTCGCTTTCGGGCTCGACCCGGAAGTCACCGTCTTCTATCGCCAGCGCGACGTGCCCGAGATCCCCCAAATCGCTTGGGCCCTGGGCTGCAGCTTGCCGGTAGGCTTCCTGAACCGGGCGCATTCGTTCAAGGACGCCAAGGCAAGGGGCACTCGACCGGAGGACGTGCTCTTCGGCGTCTACTCCTACCCGGTTCTGATGGCCGCGGACATTCTCGCGTTCGATACGGATCTGGTCCCGGTGGGCAAGGACCAAAAGCAGCATCTCGAGATCGCCCAGGAAGCCGCACGCAAGTTCAATCTGCGCTACGGCGAGGTGTTCAAGGTCCCCGAGGCTCGGATCGATCCCGAAGTCATGACGGTTCCCGGCCTCGACGGGCAGAAGATGTCGAAGAGCTACGGCAACACGCTCGATGCGTTCATGTCGGACCGGGAGCTCATGAAGCGCATCAAGACGATCAAGACCGACTCCACCGAGTACGGCGCGCCGCTACCGGCGGACGGCGACGCCATCTTGGCCCTGTATTCGACGCTGGCTGATCCTGCTCAGGTGGATGTCCTCCGCGCCCAGTATCGGGCCGGGCGGAAGGACCCGTCCCGGTCCGATGACGCGTTCGAGAACCCGTCCACCAACTATTTTGGGTGGGGAGACGCGAAAAAGGCGCTCCGAGACCTCATTATCGACCGCTTTGCGGAAGAAAAGCGGACCTACGATGGGTTGATGGCCGACCGTGGGACACTGGATGCCATCCTGGAGCGAGGCGCCGAGCGCGCGAGAGCAGCGGCGAGCGTCGTCCTCGACCGCGTCTTCCGGGCATCGGGTCTTTCACCTAGGTGACGAATCTTGCGCACGTCGGCTTCCGTTCGCGTGGAGCCGGGACGGTGCGATAAGCTCCGGAAGTTCGGTCGCCTCAACGGGCGGGTCGAGTGAAAGCGCGATGGCTACCAAACCGACAGGTAGTACGGAGACCTTGGTTCAAGAGCAGGAGGCCACCGATGAGCCTCCCATGTACAAGGTCCTGTTCCACAACGACGACTACACGACGATGGAGTTCGTCGTCTCGACCTTGATGACGATTTTTCGCCACGACGAATCATCGGCCTACCGCATCATGATGCACATCCATACCAACGGTATCGGGGTTGCCGGCATCTATACGCGGGAGGTCGCGGAGACGAAGGTGGCGCACACGATCGCTTTGGCTCGGAAACACGAGTTTCCACTCGAAGTGACGATCGAACCGGTGGATTGACCATGGAGTATTCGAAAGAACTCAAAGAGACCTTAGCCCGAGCATTCGACCAGGCGCTTCGTCGACGTCACGAGTACGTGACGCTCGAACACGTCCTCTTCGCTCTGGTCGAAGACCCAAAGGTCTCTCGGATCATCCGCGCCTGTGGCGGAAACCTGGATGCCCTGGCCAGCGACCTCGAAGAATTCTTCACGGCCAACCTCACGCCGCTGCCCGAAGACGTCGACCAGGACCCGCAGCAGACCCTGGCCTTTCAGCGGGTGTTTCAGCGAGCCGTCATGCACGTCCAGTCGTCGGGGAAGACGGTGATGGACTCGCCGAACCTGTTCGTCGCCTTCTTCCGCGAGCACGACTCCTACGCCGTCTACCTTCTGCAAAAGCAAGGCATCTCTCGGCTCGACGTCGTGCGGTTCATCTCCCACGGAATCGCCAAGGTACCGGAGGAGAACGAAGAGACCGTGGTGGGCGCGGAGAGCGGCGAAATGAAGCTCGGGGAGGAGGCTCAGAAGAGCCCCCTCGAGGCGTTCGCGACCAATCTCAACGAGATGGCCGCCCAGGGGAAGATCGACCCGCTGATCGGCCGCGAGACGGAGCTCGAGCGAACCGTTCAGGTTCTCTGCCGTCGCCGTAAGAACAACCCGATCTTCGTCGGCGAACCGGGCGTAGGTAAGACCGCCCTGGCCGAGGGCCTGGCCCTGCGGATTCACCAAGGCAACGTTCCCGAGATCCTCGAGGAGGCGGTCGTCTTCTCCCTCGACATGGGTGCGCTCCTCGCCGGCACCAAGTTCCGCGGCGACTTCGAAGAGCGACTCAAGAGCGTGCTCGCCGAGATCCGCAAGCGTCCCGGCTCCATCCTGTTCATCGACGAGATTCACACCGTTGTCGGAGCCGGCGCGACGCAAGACGGCTCTTTGGATGCCGCGAACCTCATCAAGCCGGCCCTGCAGAACGGCGAGCTCCGGTGCATCGGCTCCACCACGCACAAGGACTTCAAGAGCTCGATCGAAAAAGACCATGCGCTCGCTCGCCGTTTTCAAAAGATCGTGGTGAAGGAGCCCTCCATCGAAGAGACGTTCGAGATCTTGAAGGGCCTCAAGCCGCGGTACGAAGAGCACCACAGCGTCGAGTACACGGACAGCGCGCTACGCACGGCGGCGGAACTGTCGTCGAAGCACATCAACGAGCGCTTCCTCCCCGACAAGGCGATCGACGTGATCGACGAAGCCGGCGCCGCCCAAAGGCTCTTGCCCATCGAGGACCGCCAGACCAAGATCCGTCCCGAGAACATCGAGACGATCGTGGCCAAGATCGCGCAGATTCCACCGAAGAGCGTGAGCGCCGACGACCGCAACGCCCTGGCCAATCTCGACCAGCAGCTCAAGATGGTGATCTTCGGTCAGGACCGGGCCGTCGAAAAGCTCAGCCAGTCCATCAAGCTGAATCGCTCAGGGCTGGGTTCACCCAATCAGCCGGTCGGCTCGTTCCTGTTCGCCGGCCCCACCGGCGTGGGCAAGACCGAGCTGGCCAAGCAGCTGGCCAACGTCTTGGGGATCAACTTCGTGCGCTTCGACATGTCGGAGTACATGGAGCACCACACCATTTCCCGGCTGATCGGTGCGCCTCCGGGCTACGTGGGCTTCGACCAGGGCGGGCTCCTGACCGACGCTGTTCGCAAGACTCCGCACTCGGTCGTCCTCCTCGACGAGATCGAAAAAGCCCACCCCGACATCTACAACGACCAGCTTCAGGTCATGGATCACGCCACTCTGACCGACAACAACGGGCGCCAGGCCGACTTCCGGAACGTGGTGCTCATCATGACCACCAACGCCGGGGCTTACGACCTGGAGCGCGGCAAGATCGGTTTCTCCCGTGGTCGCGACATGTCCGACGCCAACAAGGCGCTGGAGAAGGTCTTCACGCCCGAGTTCCGAAACCGGCTCGATGCGATCATCACGTTCGACCAGCTTCCCCCGGGGGTGATCCTGTCCGTCGTCGACAAGTTCGTGAACGAGCTCGACGTGCTGCTCGCTGACAAGAAGGTGACCATCGACCTTTCGAAGGCGGCCCGAGAGTGGCTTGCGGAGAAGGGCTACGACGAGAAGTTCGGCGCCCGGCCCATGGCTCGGATCATCCAGGAGCACATCAAGCGCCCCCTGGCCGACGAGATCCTCTTCGGACGCCTCGTCCAAGGCGGCCACGTCGACGTCGACGTCGACGAGGAAACCGGCAACCTCGAAATGGAGTACACCGAGACCGACCCCCCCGGCGGCGAGTCCTCCGACGAAGTCGCCGAGGCCCCCGTCACCGGCAGCTGAGCATCGCATCGGGGGCAGCGAGCCGCGACCACACTCGAGATCGCGGAAAAGAGCGCATGCGGCGTTCGACCGCACGGTCCGAGCTCGGTTGCCGAAGGGAGACGGCGTAAAGAGTGTTCTCAGCGCTTCCCTTCGAGCTTTCTGAGCTCGATCTTCGCGATTCCTTCGATGCCGGCTTCTTCGGCGACCGCTCGAGACATATCCAGGATCCGGTCTTTGGCGAAAGGGCCCCGGTCGTTGATGCGGCAGGTGGCTTCGGCGCCGGTTCGCAGCACCTTGATGTGCACGCGAGTGCCAAACGGAAGCTTCTTGTGCGCACAGGTCATTGCGTCGGGGTCGTAGGGCTCTCCGCTGGCCGTCGGATTGCCGGCCAGCGAGTCTGCATACCTCGACGCAATTCCCGTCTGATAAGGCGCCCCCTCCGCGGCAGCCCGCTCGCCATCGGTCGCGGGCGGACACCCTCCCAACAACCCCATCGCAATACAGCTCAGACCGAACGCGCTCCGCCTCATCCCCCACCCCTACCACGCCCTCCCCCGCGACCACCGCTCCTCCAACGTCAACCTCACCCACCGGAGCAGGAGGCGCGAGGTCCGGTGAGTAGATGTCCACCGTGTCGTCCTCGTCCCCTCGCGGCCCTGAGATTCTCCGGGGCCTCCGCGGGGCTGGTCCTAGAGCAGGACCTCGTAGAAGACCGTGCCTAGCTGGAGGAGGAAGGTGCCGCCGTCGACCCAGACGGTGACGCGGTCGGAGGCGATGTCCGCGTGAGCGTTCGCGGAGGCGTCGTAGTGCCACACCCGATCGGCGCGCTCGTAGAGGACGTCGCCGTCGTCGTCGATGGCGAGGAGTCGGGTCTCGTCGACGAAGCCGGTCACGATCTGCGCCCCGCTGATGGGATCCCAGAGCCAGACCTGTCGACGGTCGCTGACGTCGTAGTCGTGGAATGCCACCCGGCCGTTCACCACCTGGTGGTCACGGCCGGATATCGGACCCCGGCTGGGGAGCGAAGCCGCCGCTCGGAGCGTGGTGGTGGTCGTTCCGTCCCAGACGCGGACGTCCCAGACGTCGGTCCCGGCGGTTTCCCGCCAGACGACCAGCGTCCCGTCCGTTGCCGGATACGGGAGGTCGCTGTCAGGAAGCGCGGCGACGATGGTCGCCGTGCCGCCAGCCGCCTCGAACCAGAGGTCGAGGTTCAGGTCGGTCCAGACCACGCCGCCGGCGGGTCCACCGGCGAAGCGAAACCGACCGGGCTCAGGCATCGCCTCGAGGAGGTCGACACGGTTGAGATCGAGATCGGCCCGCTCGACGACCGAAGAGAGCGAGCCGAAGTATCGACCATCCCCCTCGACCGCGGAGGCCGTCCAGCTGAAGTCGACCTGCCCGCCGGCAGTCCATTCGGTCATCGTGCTGCGAACACGACTCAGCGTCCGAGCGTTGGGCAGAAGAAAGCTCTGGGCGCAGTCGAGCCGATTCGCGCCGTTGATGACCTGCGTGGTCGTGGAGGTTGCCACATCAAACACGGCCAGATCGCCGGTTGCGGTCTCGTACAGGATGCGGTCAGTCGCGACGTCACAGATGTCTTTCGAGGGAGCCCGAGCCCAGATCGCGATGTCCGGGCTGGCCTCGACGGGCACGGTGATGAACGTCTCCGTCCGCTGGTGGCGCTCATCGAACCCCCAAACCCGAAACTCGGCCTCTCCACCGTCGAACGCCGTCACGTCGAAGGACTCCAAGAAAGAGCCCTGGCCCACGCGATAGTCGTCTTCGAACCCGGCGACGATCGTGCACGGGTTGGGTCCGTCGTCCGTACAGTCGACGGCGAGGTCGACCGACGCGTGCACGGCGGCGCCGTTCTCCGGGCTTTCGATGTCCAGCTCCGGCCGTTCGTCGATGAACAGGGTGCGGTCCCGACAGGCTGTACGGCCGCCCGCATCCTCGGCCTCGAGACGTAGGTTGACCGTGGATCTCGGCAGTCCGCCCAAGGGGATGGTGGCTTCGACACCCGAGGCAATCAGGACGCCATCGAGCATCCAATCGGCCCGCAGGACCGCTCGGTCGGATTCGATCGTGGCCTTGACCTGCAGGTCACCCTGCACCGCCACCCGCGTCGTCGGTCGGATGGACTCGATGCGCAGCTCGTCGTCGACGCCGGTGCACGTAGCGGTCCCGGTGAGGAACGGGCCGTAGCGGTGCGTGCCGGCGCCCGTGGTGACGATCAGCTCCGACCCCGTCCACAACGAGTCCCGAAGGACGGAGTAGTTCGGACCCTCGAAGTCGTCGGCAACCGGCCGCCAGGCGTCGGCGGCGGGATCGTAGTGAGCACCCTCTTGATTGGTCAAAACGATGAACTCGAACCCGGTCCATTCCACGTCCACCAAGTCGCCTGCCGGTGCACCCAACGTACTGGTTTGGGTCCAGCTGTCGGTCGTGACGTCGTACAGGCCCCCGGCCGCGCCGTCCCAGACGAACATCTCGGTGCCATTCCAGACGGCTCGCGTTCCGGCGAGCGGGAATGCTGGAGTGGCGAACGTACTCCAGGCGTCGAGGCCCACGTTGTAGCTGCGCCGGTCGTCGGGGTCGGGACCCCAGGTGAGCAGCCGGTTGCCGGCCCAGACGGCGGCGTGAGGATCGTCGGGGTGGTCGACGGTGGATAGCGCCGTCCACTCGTCGGCCACCGGATCGTACTTCACGTTGCTGAGCATGCACGGGTCGAAGACGTCGTAGTCGCACCGGTTACGGTGCACGAAGATGAACTCCGATCCCGACCAAGCACCGATGGGGACGTCCATGGCGCCAAGTGGATTGCGCACGAACCACTTCTCGCGCCGTAGGCCGTCGATCATGTAGCCGCGGCTCTGAGACGCCTGGCCGAGGCCACCGCTCTCCCCGCCCCACACGAACAGCGACGTCCCGGTACTCACGACGGAGCCCCAGATGTTCTGGTCGACGTTTGAAAACTTGAACCACGGGTCATCGACCCACGGCGAAACGACCTCGTTCACGCCGCCGAAATTGCAGCACCGCGGCGAGGTGGTAGCCACCTCGTAGCCGGTCCATCCGAGGAGCGCCTGCCGGCCATTGGAGACGTTGTTGGTCGTAGGCCCGCGCTGGCGGGCCCAGCTGAACGGCCCAGCCAACTGGGGCGGAATGCCGCCGTCGGGCGTGCTGGCGTCCGGGACGGCGGCGTCGGCCGAGCCTCCGGCGTCGGCGAATCTGGCATCGACCAGGTCGGCGTCGGGAAGGCCAACGTCCGGGAGGCTCGCCGCGTCCGCGAACGCATCCGGCCGGGCGGCATCGGTCGCGGCATCCGGGGGCGAAGCATCGTTGCCACCGTCCGGCCGGTCGACGGCGTCCGGTCGGCCGAAGACGTCGGCCCGACCGACGTCGGGCCGCTCGCCGGAGCCCTCCGAATCCGAGGCGCCGCACGCCACGAGCCACGAAAACCCCGTGGAGACCACGAGCATGCGCGCAACGAACACCGTGACCGACATCGCTCGTGAGTGCCTCGCCCAGCCGGATCCGTTCAGGATTCCGTAGAGTTCACGGTCGCTTGATTCACGAACGGCCGTGCATGCCACGCGGTCACGCCATGTCTCGCCGGCCTCGTCCTGAATCCACAGGCCTCAGCTTGCGCGCGAACGAAGACGCGCGGCTGGGAGAAGGAGGAGCAGCGCCAAGATCACGAGCCATTCTCGGCCGAGGGGGACGGGGACGAAGTCGGGATCGTCTTGGGAGACGAAGACGCCGGCGGTTCCGTTGTTGTCGACGGCAACGAAGGCAACGCGGTCGCCGGACAGGGAGACGTCGCTGAAGGAGGCGTAGGTGCGCGAGGTCGAGCCCTTGATGGCCTCACCTTCGGTCGCCAGCCTCTGAATGAGACCGCTTCCGTTGCTCACGAAGACGCCGGAGCTGCCCGAGTCGTCGATGGCGGTGAAGGCAACGCGGACCCCCTCGAGATCGATGTCGGCGTCGGTCAAGTCGTCGATCGTCCCGCCGCCGGCGATCGCGTCGGTTTCCTCGACTAGCGGCCGGACGTCGCTTCCCGACCAGAAGTAGATCGTTGGCGCGTTCGTCGGCGAGTCGGCCACGAAGGCAACCGCACCTTCGGATGCCGCAACCGAGGTATCCGCAGTGAATCCGCCCAGGGTACCGGTGGAACCGGCCGGACTTGTCGAATCGTTCGCCACGAGCGTCACATCTCCGAAGGGCCTGGCCACATACACACTGGGGGCGCCCAGCGAGTCGTCGGCGACGAAGGCGACGGCGTCGCCGGACAGCGAGGCTTGCGCGAAGTCGGCCCCTAGATTCCCCGTCCCTTCGGGATCGGCCGTATTCGTGTTCGAACGAATGACCGTGCCGCCAGCGAGAGCGTCGTAGGCGTATATGCCGCTCGATGCGTTGTCGAAAGCCACTGCCAAGTCGCCGTTGACGTTCTGCGCGGAAATCACGGGAGGACCTCCGCTCCCGAAGACGACGCCGTCGGGGAGCTGCTCCCCGCCTTGGATGAGTTCGAAGACGGAGCTGAATCCCTCTTCATAGAGCCCATACTCCCCGAACGCGGAATCGTAGGCCACGAAGACCGCTCGGCCGTTGCTCACATCCACCGACGGAAAGACGTCGGTGAGCGGAGACTCTTCGAGGGGAAAGCTGAACTCGAATCCACCGGCATTCGCGAGATCCGTGCGAAGAACTTCTTCCAGCTCGCCGTCCACGGGACCTCGATAGATCGCATCAAAACTGTTCGTTCGAGCCGCGAACACGAGGACGTCACCTTCGAGACGGGGGGACCCGACGTTGGTTACGGTATTGCCGCTCGGGATGTCTTCGATCGGTCGGATGGTTACGGCGGAACCGACACTGACCTCGTAGGGACCGATCACTTGATCGGCGGGATCGGTTCCCAAGAAGATGATCGTGTTTCCGTCAGTATCGCTCGCGATGACGTCGGTGAGTGTACTCCCATCGACGAGCGGGATCGTCGGGTCGACGATCACCGTATCCGTGGCTGGCGAGCTTGCCCGGTTGATGCCGACCAAGTCTCCGGACGGTGTGCGCTCGACGAAGGCGACCTCTCCGTTGTCCAGCTCCCCGATGAGCTCCAGCTCATTAAGGTTGATGCGCAGCACGACCAAGCTGAGAGCACCGCCTGAGCCCCGGAAGATGGCGAAGAACTCGGATCCGATCGAAGGCTGCTGGAGGCCGACGAACGAAACCGTTCCGTTTCGGATGGAGACACCACGAAACTCGGTGAAGGTGGACAAGCCCGAACCCGCAGTTGAAAGGTCGGCGATCAGCGTGATCGTCCCGCCACTCTCTCGGAACACACCCGGTCCGCCGCTCGAATCAACGCGGAAGGCGATGTCCCCTTGGTCGGTGGCGAGACTGAAGAAGTCGGTCGGCGTCGTCGGAAGACCGGGGAGTGAGGTCGTCGTATCGACCACCGAGCTCAGCGTTCCGCTCTGATCTCGGAAAATACCCAAGATCGACGTCTCCCCTCCCAAGAAGACGACATCGCCATTCGTGACTTCGACGTCGCCGAAGGCCCCGAACGTCGCCGGTGAAAAGCCCGGGATCACGGTATCCGTATCGGCAACGGCGCTGAGCGTATTGGACTCGAACTCGTAGACGCCAAGGTCCGAGGTGAAGGCCGTCTTCGTCGCGTCGGAGTCGACGTCGATGAAGCGAGTCAAGAACGTGCCGCTCCCTCCTGGAACTGCAGTCGAGGCGTCGGCGATGACGGAGATGGTCCCTCCGACCTCGGAATAAATGCCCTGACGGCCCGCCCCCGACTGCCCGATGAAGGCGAGGTCGCCGGATGCCCGGGACAGCGCGGGGAGGGTTTCGAACTGGGCGGCCGGACCCGGCAGATCGGTCAACGTCTTCCCCGTCGAGACCTGTCCTTGGATGGGAGGCGGGACCGCGTACACGTAAGTCGAGGGCTCGAAGTCGCTGTCACCTTCCCTCACGGCCGCAACCAGGAGCGTTGAGCCGTCGAGAGCAACTGCGGCCCCGAAACCTGGCACATTGAAAAAGCCATCGAGATTACTGCTGGGGTTCGAGAGCGCCTGTGTCTCGGACCATACCGTGCCATCCCTCTCGAAAATGAAGACCTGCTCTGCTTCTAAGCTGGCCACAGCCAGCGAGTCTCCCTGGAGGGAAATGTCGTTTCCAAAACTGGTGGTCGTACCCGAGCCGTTCAGCTTCTGCTGCTCGGTCCACGTGGTTCCGCTTCGGGTGAAGACGTAAGCCGAACCTGTGTTATCCACGACGGTGCCGTCGCCGAAGACTGCTCCAACCGCGAGGTTATCGCCGTCGAGATCGACCGATGAACCGAACTGGTCATCCTCCGCGATGTCACTCGCCAGCAATTTCTGTTGCTGAGTCCAAAGCGTTCCGCTTCGCGTAAAGACGTAGACAGCACCTGCGTTCGGATCCGGATCCGTAGCCTCCCCATCCAGGGGAGCCCCGGCGGCAACCGTGTCGCCATCGATGCTCACGCTCGAGCCAAAGACGGCGCTCGCTTCGACATCGCTAGCGCGAAGAACCTGCTCTTCAGTCCAAGTCGTTCCGCTCCGCACGAAGACGTAGACGGCGCCGATGCTCGACAAGAACGGGGGACTCGTCTGGCTATCGCCCGGGTCGCCAACGACGAGGGTATCTCCATCGATATCGACGGCTTCTCCAAAGGCACCCTGCCCAGCCGTGTTGCTCGGAAGCAGTTGTTGCTGCTGGGTCCACACCCCAGCACTCCTCGTGTAGACATAAGCCTCGCCGTCCGACCGAACACCCACCACGAGCGTATCTCCCGAGATCGCGACATCGTATCCGTACTCACTGCTTGGTGCTTCCGTCAGCACCTGTTGGAGAGACCACGCGTTGCCCGTCCGTACGAAAACGTATACGGCACCGTCTTCGGACCCCGTGAAGTCTGAGTCATACGATCCGATGACGGCAGTATCACCCTCGAGGTCCACGTTGAGACCGAACTAGTCTCCATCTTCGCCGAACTGGTCTTGCCGACCAAACAGCGGGTCCACGACGACGGGCCACTTTGCGCCCGCAACGTCGGTCTCGAGGGTGAAGCCACGCTCGCTGGCCCTCATGCGCGTGGGTAGGGCTCGACGCCTTGCATCGTAAGCGTGCAGATGTCGGATGGCGATGGCGGGGCGATGAGGATGGACGAGCCGGGCGCCGTCTGTATCGACGTCGAGTCGGTACCCCGGCGCCGAGAGCTCGAGCTCGATCGTCAGTGTATCGTGACCTTGGTCTTCGTGGACCGTGAAGCCCTGCTCGAGCCCGAGCGGTCCGTTCACGTACCATTCGTCAACGCCCGTGCGTCGGAAGGTGACGCGATTGCCATCGACCTCCAGAAGGGCTGGGCCAACCTTTTGCCCGTCCAGACGCGACAGATGCATACGAAAAGCGACGTCATCACCATAGACGAACGCGAGCGTACCTTCCCGCTCGAAGCGAGCCTCCGTCCCTTCACCTGGTTGTAATGCCACGATCTCGCGCCCCTCGGTCTGAACCGCATACTCGGGCTGCGTCGTCCGCTGAATCGTCTCGATGATGGCCGCCGTCAGCCCCGGAGGCAGTTCGGTCGAGCGATCATCGGAGCCTGCGGCTGCTCGAGCCGTTGCCGCCGACGTCGCCAGAATCGAAACCACGAAAATCCAATGCAGCCCGCTCCTACTCTGGACCAAGCCCTCGCCCCGCTTCCCCATGGGCGCATACTCAGGCGAACGTGCTCTCAACCCGTCAAGGCCCCCGGCCTTCAACTGGTCGCGGCGGACGGCCGAACCAGCCTAAATTTGTCACGCACCCGAGCGCTTGAATGTTGGCCGAAAGATGAAAGTGAGGCCCGCCAGCCCCAAGGCCAGCAGGACAGCGGCCGCGAACGGCAATGCCGGGACGCCGGGCGCCGGGGGCGGGGGCGCGAGGTCGAGCGTGTAGATGTCGAGGGTACCGTCGGAGTCCTCGGCGGAGACGGCCACCATGTTGCCGTCGATCGAGATGCCGGAAAAGGAAACGTAGGTGGCGTCACCGTCCGGGACGGCGTCGCCCGCGCTGAGGAGGACGGCGACCTGTCCGCCGGACAGAAGGAAGACGCCGTTGGTCCCATTGTCGTCTTCCGCGGTGAAGACCAGGCGAGCGTTGTCGTAGTCGAAGGACGTGGTGCTGAGATCCTGGATGGTACGAGGCGTGCCGTCGATCGGCGTGCTCGCATCCACGAGCATCTGCAGCGTCCCGCCGTTCCACAGATAGATGGCGGGCTCGGCGTTCGCATCGTCCACGGCGAAGACGACGTCGGATGCCGTCATGACGATCGACGTCGTCGCCACGTTGAAGCCGTCGAGGTTACTCCCTGGCTGCTCGGGATCTTCGACCGTGTCGTTGGCGATCAGCTGAATCGATCCGGCCACGCTGCGATAGATTCCGGGGCTCCCGCTCGTGTCCTCGGCCATGAACACGTAGGCCCCGTTCTCCACATGCGCATTCCCGAAGTCCGCCCCGAGCGTGCCCGTCCCGTCGGGATCGGGCGTCGACGTGTCCGCGATCGTCGTGGTCGTCGTGCCGTCGTTCAGATAGATACCCGAGCTCACGTTGCTGAAGACGACGTTGTCTCCGTCGGCCTGAAGCTTGGGCGCACCGCCGGTTCCCAGCGTCTGCATTCCGGGCAGCGAGCCCCCCGGAGTCACCACGGACGATAGGCTGAGGGACGTGGCCCCCCGATAGATGCCGTACTCGGCATCCTCGTCGAGAGCCACGAACGCAACGTCGCTCCCCGTCGCAGCATAGTCGGGGAACTCGGCGAACTGCGGAAGTCCGGAGAATGCGGCTTGGGTATCGACGAGAAGCTCGGGCACCGCGCCCAGCGTCGACGTGTACAGTCCATCGTACGCCGACGTCTTCCCCAGGAACACGACTCGGCTGCCAGACAGAAGTGGCCGCCCTAGGGAAAGAAACACGTTTCCTCCCGGGATCTCGGGCAGAGGCTTCACCGACGCCGCCGAGCCCACGCTCACGGTGAATGTCCCGAGATAGCTGTCTTGGGCGTCCACCGCCACGAAGATCACTTGGTCGCCCGTCACCGCCGTCTCGCTGATCCGCGTCAGCGGGCCCTGCCCGTTGGGCAACACCTGAGACGCGTCGAACATCGTCTGCACCGTCGTCGTCGGTGAGCCGCGGAAGATCCCCTCCGTATTGTCCGAGTCGTCGAGACCCACGAAGGCGACCTCGCCGTTGTCGAGGTAGCCGGCGAGGTCGAAAGCGCCGAACGTCTCCGCCGGGCTCGTCGGAATCGAGTCATCGCCGTCGACGATGGTGGACACCGTGCCGGCCGAGTTCTCGAAGATCCCCACCTGGGTCGCCGATGTTCCCACGAAGGCCACATCCCCCATCGAGATGGCGATCTCTTCGAAGTCGTCGAACGTCTCGGCGGTGCCGGGAACCGTGGTGGCGCTGTCGGCGATCAGCGTGAATGCCCCGCTGCTCTCTTTGTAGACGGCAGGGCCAGTTGCGCTGTCGACGGAAAAGGCGAGCTCGCCTTCCGACGATTCGAGCTCGTCGAACGTCGTGGCCGTGCGACCGCCAGGCAGCGACGTCGTCGTGTCGACAACTCGACTCAACACGCGATTCTCATCGCGATAGATGCCCGTGACCGCTCCTCCGCTTCCGCCCTGAAAGACGATGTCGCCGTCGGTGACTTCGACCTCACCGAACGTATCGAAGGTGGAGCCTCCCCCCGACGGAATCGACGTGCTCGCATCGGCCACCCGGAAGAGTGGTCCGCCCTCGCTGGCGTACACGCCGAGCTCCGAGGAAAGGGCCACGGTCGAGCTCTCCACGTCCACGTCGATGAACGGCGAATCGAACGTTCCCGTCCCCTCCGGAACGGACGTCGAGGCATCGGCCACCACCACCGTCTGGCCCCCCGAATCCCGATAGACCCCCTGGCGACCCGAACCGGATCCACCAACGAAGACGACATCATCACCCGACCCCGACACCGCCGATGTCTGCTCGAACGCCGGCTCGGGCCCCGGGGCCTCCCCCCCGGTCGACCCCGCCTCCACCTCCCCCACGGGCGGCGGTGGGGGAATGGCAAAGACGTACGCCGAACCCGCATCTACGCCGGCGCTCGTGTCATCGCCGACGACTCCTACTGCGATGGTGTCTCCGGCGAGCGCCACGCTCCACCCGAAGGAAGCGTTGACACCGCCGATGCTGGCCTGGAGCTTCTGCTGTTGAGTCCACGCGGTGCCGCTCCGAGTGAAGATATAGGCCGACCCAGCGTTGACTACGGCGCCGACGTTATTGTCGGACCCAATGACGATAGTGTCGCCATCCAGAGCCACGCTGTTACCAAAGAAGGCCGAGTCCGTTGCGTCGCTGGCTTCCAGCTTCTGCTCTTCCGTCCAAGTTGAGCCACCGCGCACGAAAACGTACACCGACCCAGCATCGATGCCTCCTGAGGCCGTATTGTCCCGGAGCGCTCCAACCGCCGTCCTGTCGCCATCAAGGGCGACCCTGTTCCCAAACTGGTCGTCGATTCCTGCATCGCTGGCCTCGAGCTTCTGCCGTTCAGTCCATGTCGTGCCGCTGCGCGTGAAGACGTACGCCGAGCCTGCGCTCGCTCCGGCGGAAGTGTCGTCCCCGCTCGCACCAACGACGATTGTATCCCCATCGAGCGCGACGCTTCGGCCGAAGAAGTCATTGGTCGCTGCGTCGCTGGCTTCAAGGATTTGCTCTTCGGTCCAGGTCGTCCCGCTGCGAACAAAGACGTACGCCGATCCGGCTCGCGTTCCGGCGAGTGTGTCGTGAAGATGAGACCCGACTACGACGGTATCGCCATCGATCCTGACGGCACCGCCAAAGAAGCTGCCAGCTACTGCGTCGCTAGCTTCCAGCTTCTGCTCTTCCGTCCAGGTCGTGCCGTTCCTGGTGAAGACGTACGCCGAGCCAGCATCCGAACCGGCAACCGTATCGTCTCGGTACGCACCGATAACGGCTGTGTCACCATCGAGATCAACGCTCCATCCGAGTAGATCGGATGCCGCGGCATCACTTGCCTCGAGCTTCTCTTGCTCCGTCCAAGCGGTACCGTTTCGGACGAATATATAGGCCATGCCAGCATTGGAACTACTGAAGGCGCCAGGTGCGCCGACTATGGCAGTGTCGCCGTCGACGGCCACGCTTCGACCAAATCCATCCCCAACTGCGGCATCGCTGGCTTCCAGCTGCTGTTCTTCGGAGAAGAGCGGATCGATGACGATGGGCCAGGAGGCTCCGCGGACGTCGACGACCAGCGCATAGCCGGCTGGGGTGACCTTCACCGAGACGGAAAGCGCTCGACCGTCATCGTCGTAGGCGAAGGTGTCGGTCATCCGAAGACTGCAACCCTCCGAGCTCACGAGCGCAACGCCACCCGCGCGCTGATGAAGTCGGTAACTGTCGGACGCGAACTCCACATCCAGTCGCACGGTGTCGCCGACGACCGGCGGTCTTTGAACCGTGAACCCCTGTTCGAGGCCCAGCGGTCCATGAACGTACCACTCGGTCACGCCCGCCGACCGGAGCTCGACTCGATTCCCTTCAGCTCGAACCTCCGAGTTGCCGAACGAAACGCCGTTCAGAGAACGAAGACGCAAATGAAACTCGTTGCGCCCCCGTCTGTCCGAAATCGAAGTACCAGCAAGACCAACCGAGGCACGAAGGTCTTGCCCTGGGTGCTGGGCAATGTACGCGTCCCCAGCCTTCCGAAAAGCGTACGCTTCACCTGCATCTCGCTGCACGCTCTGCACCCACGCCGCCCGCAGCGTGGGAGGCAGAACTTCCGCGGCATCGTCCGCAGCCTGCGCGGCAAAGGAGCGGTCACCGAACGTCGTTGCCGCGACGAGCAGCCCGCCTCCGACGGCCAAAAAGCGTTGTAACCAGTTCGGCCCCCTACACCCCATCTTGCGACAGTGGGGGTAGTGCACTCACTCTGGACACAGCTGAACTCCAAATGTCGCGCAAGAGTCACACGGTCCTGTCCGCGAGGCCCAACTGCCGCGCCTCGGCCCCCGCGTGCTAGTCGCGGATCACCGAAGCGCCCACGCATGCGCGCCAAAAGGATGACTCATCGCCGGCGTCCACAGACCTACCCTTCGAGGCCTCTCGGGTTACGCTACCTTCCTGCAGCAGCGCATCCAGAGCGATGAGGTGCGAGACATCCGATGGATTCATCATGTGCGGTCCGTTCGATGGCTTGGCCTATCGTGGCGCCGATGCTGGGGCCCCCACGCGCACGTTTACGACATGAAGATTCTGCGGTGGCGATCACGAAGGTCATCTTCCGGGAAGAATTGTCCAGCTTCCTCGTGGGCGCAGTCTTGTCCGGAGAACGCCCGAGCGCTATTCGAGGTCATGGTCCTATCCTCGGTTCGAATCGCAGGCCTCTTGACCATCGGGATCCTCGTCGCCGGCTGCGCCAATACAGGCGGCTCCAGGGTCCGCAGCTATACGTCGAGCGAGTTCAACACCGAGACCTACCGAACCATCGCCTACGCCGGAGACGTCAACCCTCCGACCGGCTGGGAGCGGGCGACAATGACGCCTAGGGCCGAGGGACTCGTCGCCGACTACATCCGCACCCGCTTTCAACAGCTGGGCTATTCGATCGTACCCCTTGAGGGCGCCGAGCTGCTCCTCCACGCTGGTTTCGGTGTCCGCGGCGGCACCGAGCGGTCCGATATCGAACAGCCCGGCGAGATCGATGAAGCAACCCTGGTTCTCGACGTGTTCGAGCGCAGCACCAACCGCCACCTCTGGCAGAGCCGGGCACAGGCAACCCGCGACCTGGACGAAGACCAGCTACGAGCCACGCTCGAGCAGATGATGGCCACCTTCCCGCCGGCTCCGAAAACGCAGAGCGGAGGCCCATGAGCCGTGATCCGAGGAGCGCGGAGCTCTAGATGGAGCCGGCCCGAACGAAATTCAGGCGCCGCTGACGGAGATATCTTCGAATACGAGGCTCGGTAGTCGCCAGCGCGAGTAAACGAAGGGGTCGTTGCCGACCATCTTCAGCTTGCTCCATAAGGTGCGGTGGCTACCGGTGATGTTCATCTCGCCGACGGGACCGCCGAATCTTCCATCTTTGATCTCGTAGCCCTTGAAGCCGTGCGAGAAGTCGCCGGTCGACGGATCGGCATTGCCGCCGAGCATGGCCGTCAGGAGAACGCCGGTGCCCAGCTGCGCAGCGATCTGGTCGAGGGATTGTTGACCCGCCGGCAGGATCACATTCGTGTGTGCACCGCCGGTCGGCGCCACGCCCAGCTTCCGGGCGTAGTAGTTGTCGATCAGGTAGCCTTGAAGCTTGCCTGCCTCAACAAGCGTGCGCTTCTTGAGGCTCATACCATCCCTGTCGAAGCGGGCGCTGCGCATTCCGCGAGGTAGCAAAGGGTCGTCCACGAGGGTGAACAGTCTGCTGCCGACGCTTTGCCCCTTCTTGTCCAAGAGGAATGAACGCTGCTGTTGAAGGTCGCTGCCTTTGAGAGCCTCGATGAAGTAGCTGAGCAGTCGCCCTGCCGTGCGGGCTTCGACGACGACGTTCATGGAACCCGAAGCCAGCTTCTTCTGACCACGCCGGTCGAGGGCGCGCCTTGAAGCTTCTTGGCCCACGGCCTCCGGAGCCTTCAAGTCAGACAAAAATCTTCCGCCGATGTAAGACCAGTCTTCGGGCTTTCGACCTTTGTCATCGACTGACGTCACGACACTGATCCAGAACGCGGTCGACGACTCACCGTCTTCAAAACCGTTCGAGTGCACTCGGACACGCTCCAAGAGCTGGTCTGAGTACTCGGCACTCACGCTAATAATCGGTCCGTCGAGGCGCTTGGCGCCGGCCTCGGCGGCGCGAACCAGTTCGGTGCGTTTGGCGGTGTCGATCGACTCGTAACTGGTGTCACGAATATCGAGCGGTGCGGTCTGCCGACCCTCGTAGTACTTCGGATCGAGGAGGTGCCGGTGTTCGTCGGGCTCGAGAAGCCGAGTGACCGTGATC
Source organism: uncultured Myxococcales bacterium (assembly GCA_964473255.1). Lineage (GTDB taxonomy): Bacteria > Myxococcota > Kuafuiibacteriia > Kuafuiibacteriales > Kuafuiibacteriaceae > Kuafuiihalomonas. The sequence goes on from CAYYOT010000031.1 coordinate 21,563, forward strand.
GCCTGCTCGATGAAGCCATCGAGGGCGCGAGGTCGGAGGTCGGAAGTGAAGTGCTGCGAGTAGCGACCGTCGGCGTACACGCTGAGAACTAGCTCCGCCGACGACGACTCTCGTACGCGCTCCAACTGACCGTCGCGCTGCTTCAACTCGATGAAGCGCTTCCGCTCCAGGCTCACCGCGGTTCCACTGGCTCCTTGTTTCAGGCTCTTGGCTACGACGTCTTTGGCGAGGTCGGTCAGCTTCTTCACGCCTTACCTCCCACGACGATGCCGTCGACGAGGATGGTGGGCAGTCCCAGCGACACGGGGACGCCCTGGTTGTCTTTGCCGCAAGTCCAACCGGATTCGTCCATCTGAAAATCATCGGCGACCATCGAGATGCGGGAGAGCGACTCGGGTCCATTGCCGATGATGTTCACGTCTTTGATGGGCTGCGTCTTCTTACCGTCCTCGATGAGGTAGCCGTTCTTCACGTAGAACGAGTAGTCGCCCGAACCGATGTTGACCTGACCATTGGTGAACGACTCGCAGTAGATGCCCCGGTTGACGTTGCCGATGACCTCTTCGGGGCTGCGCGGCCCGGGGAGCATGTAGGTGGCGCGCATGCGAGGCATTGGCACGTGCTTGAAGGACTCTCGGCGCCCACTTCCCGTGGGACTGACTCCGTATTGCTCGGCGCTGACGCGGTCGTGCATGTAGCTGCGCAAGATGCCCTGCTCAACGAGGAGAGTGCTCTGTGATGGGTTGCCTTCGTCGTCGACGTTGATCGCGCCCCGAGTATCGGGGCAAGTTCCGTCATCGATGATGGTGACATCGTCGATGGCCACGCGCTTGTTGATACGGTCCGAGAAGATCGAAATGCCTTTACGATTGAAGTCGGCCTCCATGCCGTGGCCGATGGCTTCGTGCAGTAGAATACCGGAAGAGCCGGCGGCGAGCACGACGGGCAGCTCGCCGGCGGGCGGGCGGCCCGATTCGAAGAGGATCCGGGTCCGGTCGAGGACGACCTGCACCAGCCGCGCCTGGCGCTCCGGCGTGTAAAAGCCCATGCCTTCGCGCCCAGAGAGATTGTAACCGTTCGACTGCTTCTCGCCGTCCTTCTCCATCACGACGGTCATGTAGATCCGGGTCATGGGCTGGCTGTCGACCGCTACACGACCGTCCGAATCGACGATCATGATGTTTTTCTGGCCGGCCACGAACCTCTGTTGGACGCGATTGAGCTTCGGCTCGAGGGCGTGGGCCCGCTCGGCCAACGACTCGAGCATCGGTTTGACGTCCGCCACCCCAACCTCGCGCCAGTCACATTCCACGTCGTAGTGGTGCGCGTAGCGAGAGGGGGTGAGGTTCGCCGGAGGCGTGCCCGGCGTGAGGCTGGCGATGCCGGCGGCCGTGCGAGCCGCCGCAGTCATCGACTCGACCGTTAGCTCCTCCGTGAAGGCGTAGCCGGTCTGGTCACCGACGACCACTCGGATGCCAACGCCCAACCCCACCGAGGTTTGGGCACTGTTGACGTGGCCGTCTTCGTAAGCGACCGAAAGGCCGCTCGAGTGCTCGAAATACAGGTCGGCGAAGTCTCCGCCCCGAGACAGCGCGGCCGCCATGACCTTCCGGATGGTTTCCTTGGTGACGCCGAAGTTCTGCTCGAAGTACCCAGGCGACATCCCGGCGGCCAGCGAGGCTGGGCCTTGTTTCGAACGCCCGGTGGCACAAGCGGCGAGGAAACCCGGGACAGCGACCGTCACGACGCCCGCTTGAAGGAAGTCTCGTCGTTCCATTCCGCTCTTCTTTGACATCTCGCCTCTTCCTATCGCATCGATCCCCCGGGCATCAACGCGGCCCGGCGAGCGATGTATCGATGATCATCGAAACGATCGACTGTCACTACACGATGCCCCGCTATGCGGCGGCCTATCTGCTCGTTCAGGAAGGCAAGGCGGCGTTCATCGACAACAACACGGCCCATGCCGTGCCGCTGATGATGGGGGCCCTGAGGGCCCGAGGATTGAGCCCCGAGGACGTAGAGCTGTGCATCATCACGCACATCCACCTCGACCACGCCGGAGGAAGCTCGGCGCTCATGGCGGCCTGCCCACGAGCGACTCTGGTGGCTCACCCGCGGGCGGCCAGGCACGCCCTCGACCCCGAGAAGCTGATCGGCAGCGCCACGGCCGTCTACGGTGAACAGAAATTCCGCGAGCTCTACGGCGTCATCGAGCCCATTCCCGAGTCACGGATTCGGATCATGGAAGACGGCGAGACCCTCGATTTCCACGGTCGTTCACTTCAATTCCTGCACACGCGGGGCCACGCGAATCACCACTTCGTGATCGTCGATGCCGATGAGTCGGCAGTCTTCACCGGCGATGCCTTCGGGCTGTGCTACCCCGACCTCTGCCGCGACGGCCTGTTCGTGTTTCCTTCGACCAGCCCCACCGACTTCGATGGCGAGTTGGCGCGCGAGGCCGTGCGGCGCATCGCCGACACGGGAATGCGCCGCGCCTTCCCCACGCATTTCGGTCCGGTCGAGCAGATCGAGGAGGCCCGAGACCAGATGCTCGACTGGCTCGATTTCTCCGAGCGTCTCATGGAGGAGGCTCGCGACTCGACCCTGGAGGACGAGGCGCTCGAGGGCTACATCGAGCCCCAGCTTCGAGCCCGTTTCGAGGACCGCCTCGGCGACACGGCAACCGGTCGAGATCCGACCACCTGGGAACGACTCGCCCTCGACATCGATCTCAATGCCCAAGGCCTCGCGTTCGCCGCCGCCAAGCAGCGAAAGAAGCGGGCCGAGGCCGAAGCGGCGAAGGGATGACGGACGGTCGTCCCGACTGCTCCCGCGATGTGTCCTCGATTCGGTCGACCACGAGTGGCTCCGCGGACGCATGAAGCTGCTGATGAAGTTCGTGCACGAGCTCGCTTCGTACGGGCTCGCGGGGGGGTTCGCGGCGCAGCTCATCGTGCTCGCTCGTCGTACGACCGACCCGGAGGTCAAGGCCGATCTGCTGGGAGCCATCGGCATCTGGCTCGTTGCGCCCTGCTTCGTGGTGGTGTGCGTCAGCGGCCTATGGGCGATGGTCCTACGCCCCTCGTTCTTCTCGCGAGGCTGGGTCTGGATGAAGATCTTCTTGACCGCACCTCTGACCTACGTCGGACTCGCGACTCTTCCCGGTCTGTCGGTAGCCCATGAACGTCTGCCAACCCTAATCTGGATCGGGCTGGTCGCGTCGGTGCTCATCACCGCCTTCTCGGTCTGGCGCCCCAAGGGATTCCTGCTCGATTAGAGCGACGGCAGGCCGAGATTGAGAGTGGCGAGTCTGGATTGCTGCGGGGACCGAATTCCCGGTAACGCTCGGGCCGCAGAGAACGTCTATCCAGATGGTCGGCCGATGAGGCCGTTCGGAGAAACCATGACTGACACCAAGAAGCCTTTTGCCAAACCCCCCGTTCAGGAGCTGAAGGAGCGCCTTACGCCGCTTCAGTTCGAAGTTACCCAGAACGACGCGACGGAGCGCCCGTTTACCGGCGAGTACTACACCAACGACGAACCAGGACTCTACGTGGACGTCGTCAGCGGCGAGCCCCTGTTCAGCTCGCTCGACAAGTTCGACAGCGGTTCGGGCTGGCCGAGCTTCACCCGCCCCGTCGAGGCGGAGCACGTGCTCGAGCGCCGCGACGACTCCCACGGCATGGTCCGGACAGAGGTCCGCAGCAATCACGGCGACAGCCACCTCGGCCACGTCTTCCCCGACGGCCCCGGCCCGGGAGGCATGCGGTACTGCATCAACTCCGCGAGCCTTCGCTTCATCCCCCTGGATGAGCTCGAGGACGAGGGCTATGGCGAGTACCTAAAGCTCTTCGAGACCGACCGTTAGCCCACCTGCTCTGGGTCGGAGCCTGTGCTTTCTAACCGGCGGCGCCGCGCACGTTTCGGTATCGAGGCGCCGGCGTTCCGATCCGAAGGTGATCGACGAGGCTGTCTTCTCGACGCTTCACCGAGGCCCGCGCGGCGTCGAGTGCGACGAGTGCGCCCCGCGCGTGCTCGACGAAGGCGCGGCCCTGAGGCGTAAGGGACGACGTGCCCGAGGTGCGTACGAGGAGAGCGGCTCCGACCCGCTCCTCGAGCTGGGTGACATGTCGGCTGACGGTCTGCTTGCTCGATCCGAGTCGCCTGGCCGCAGCGGTGAAAGTTCCAAGATCAGTGACCGCGAGAAGAGCCTCGATCCAACGAATCTCCATCGGCACCAGGGCTACCAGGGCCCTCCGGTGTAGTGGAAGTCGGCAGGGCTCACGCCGAAACCCGATCGGGGACGATTTCGCTCTTCGCGAAGGCGACCGTTTAGAGCGAGGGGAAGTGGCTCACCCTTTGGCGCCCGCGAGGTCCGAGAGATCCTGGTCGGGGGTGACCTTCCGCTTGGAGAAACGCCAAGCGCCGCCATCTGAGCGTAGAAGCCTTCGAGGAACCGTCGGTAGTCATCAGCGGTGCTCGCCGACCCGAAAGACCACAGCAGCGCGAAATTCTTGGCCCGAGTTCATCAACCTTTGACGCAGACGATCTGCTTGAGGGTGTGGACGATGTCGACGAGGTCGGACTGGGCGCGCATGACGTCGTCGATGTTCTTGTAGGCCTTGGGGGTCTCGTCGATGACGTCCTTGTCTTTGCGGCACTCCACGCCTTCGGTGTCGCGGCGGTGATCGGCGAGAGTGAACCGGCGCTTGGCCTCGCCGCGCGACATGAGGCGGCCCGCGCCGTGACTGCAGCTTTCGAAGCTGTCGGACGAGCCCTTGCCCCGCACGATGAACGAACGCGCGCCCATGCTGCCAGGAATGATCCCCAGCTCGCCCTTCCCCGCCCGCACCGCGCCCTTCCGCGTAACCCAGACGTCGCGACCGAGGTGGCGCTCCTGCTGCACGTAGTTGTGGTGGCAGTTCACCGCCACCAGGTCGTACTCGAAGCGCGGGATGTGCTTCGTCTTCTTCATCGCCTTCAAGACCGCCGCCATCATGAGTTCGCGGTTACGCCGCGCGTAGTCCTGCGCCCAGGTGACGCCGTCCACATAGTCATCGAACGATCTCGTGCCTTCCCGTAGGTAGGCCAGGTCTCGGTCGGGAAGGTTCGCCAGGTGGGCCCGCATCTCTTCTCGGGCCTTCTCGATGAAGTACGTGCCGATCCGGTTACCTACGCCACGAGAGCCGCTGTGGAGCATCACCCACACCGAGTCCTCTTCATCGAGACAGACCTCGATGAAGTGGTTGCCGGTCCCCAGCGTGCCCAGGTGAGTCACGTGGTTGGCCCGCTTCAGCTTGGGGTGCTTGTCGGCGAGCTTTTCGAACTGGGGCGAAAGCTCGTCCCACGCGCGCGCCGCCGGCGCGGGCACGTCGCCCCAGGCCCCCTTGTCCCGGCGCCCACCCGAAGTGCGGCCATGGGGCACCGCAGCTTCGATGTTCGATCGCAGAGGCTCGAGACTCGTCGGCAGATCATCGGCGCGAAGCGACGTACGGGTGGCCATCATCCCGCACCCCAAGTCCACGCCGACCGCGGCGGGGATGATCGCATCCACGGTGGGAATGACGCTCCCCACCGTCGCGCCCTTCCCCAGGTGGGCGTCCGGCATGACCGCCACCCAACCGTGAACGATCGGGAGCTTCGCGATGTTCGCGATCTGCCGGCGCGCGCCCTCATCGACGGGGACGCCCCTCGTCCACGCCTTGACCGGTACCCCCCCGGACTCGATCAGCTCGTACGCCCGCCGCGCCATGAAATCCGGCACACTGCCGCCGGCCACCGGACCCCGTCAAGAACCCCCGCCTGCGCTTCCGCCGAACGGACGGTACCGACTAGGGGAGCAGGTGCAGGCCCTCCGTCCACCACTGACCGGTCGGAGTCCGCAGGGCGTTGGTTCCGCAGTGCACGCCGCCGCCACCACGATGATAGGTCAACCAGTTATCGACGTGGTGGATCCGAAGCTTTGCTGGCATTCGGTTCTTGAAGTCGATGATGAAAGGGTCGGCGTCCGGTTCGTCGGAGGCCGTCCGGAACATCGGGTCGGGTACGACCAGATGGACCGGTTCTCCTTCCACGTTCACGACCAGCAAGTTCAGCAAGTCGGGGATCAGCGCCAAGACGGCGACCGGCGCGTTCTCGGTCGTGCATGCTTGGTGGTCCCGGAACAGCGCGGGCACCGCGATGATGTCGTCCGGCGACAGCTCCATATCGGCGGCGAACTGCTCCCGAATGGGACTGAGGTAGTCGTCTTGGACTCGACGGTTGAGCGCCCGGACCTCGTCGTCGGCGACGAGGTCCGCGACTTGATAGTAGCCTTCAGCAGCGCCCAGGCGAGGGAGGTAGGTTTCGGCTTCGGTCGTGGCGAGAACGTCGTAGGCGGCGTCCGTATCTGCGATCAACAGCTTGAAGCCGAGGTCCGAGTCAGGATCGGGGATGAACGAGACGATCTCGTCGACGTGACCCACGCACAGCCAGCTGGTGTCGATCGCGATCGGAGCCTGCAGCGCTTGACGCGTCAAGAAGTCCCGGAGCTCGGCGTTGGGTGCAGCGGTTCCTCGAGCTCCCCAGTAGATCCTACCGAATGGGTAGTGGATGCCACGGGCCGTGTGGGGCGGAGTCACCTCGAGGTTTCCAAAGCTGTCCTGGCTCACGGGCTCCTCGCTTGCGCCCCAGCTCATGGAGCACACGCCCGGGGCCGCGAGTCCATCCACCCAGGAGGCAAGGCCGCCGTACCGCGCTCGGATGGAGTTGATGGCGACGTCCAATCGCAAGCCCCCTGGCCCGGCCAAGTAGGCCCACTCCAGTTGGTCTTGGATCCAGACGTCTTCGTCCGACAACACGGTCAACCTGGACCCGAGAACCTCTTCCAAGACGTTCCGTAAGGGAAGGTTATGGTGATCATCGGCGACCATCCAGACCCGCTCGACCGGCTGCAGGTGGTGATTGAGCAGGAGGGGAGCCGAAGCGACCGGGAGCACCTCGCGGGCGGTCTCGATGCCGTCCGCGTCCAGCTGCCGGACCAGCAGCTCGGTCTGGATCGCAAAGTCTGCGAACGTTACCCCGAAGGACCGCCCTGACTCGTCCTTCGTGAGCTGAAGAGCATCGACCGCAGAGCTCGAAGGCGGTGTCCCCAAAACGATGACTCCATCTCGGTAGAAGCGTACGTGCGACGGGTCGGCCAGCCTCAGCTCGACGGATCCGTCTTCGACAATGGCGTCGCGGATGCGCATCGGCAGCGACCAGCGCGTTAGGTCGTCATCGTCGACGACGGATTGGTCGTCCCAATCCGCGACGCCGTTGCGATCATCGTCGTCGAGGTTGGGAATCCCGAAGACTCCCTCCGGCTGCTCGACCGGTCGGAGATCCGAGTCGTCCGACCCACAGCCCGCCCCGGCGAAGGATACAAGAGTGGTGAGAACCAACAAACGCGCACGCATGCTCGCCTCCGAATGTCACGCGGGCTGCACGCCCAGCCCGGCCCGTAGGGCTGCAAGAACGGTTCCGTGTGACTCGCTTGGGTGCGGGTAGCTCCGATTACCGACCGGTAACGATCGGCTCCAAGCTTCGAAGAGCCGTTGATCGACCCTTGGAAAACGAGCGGCGGAGCTCGGGGTCACGGTGCCTTTGTGTAGTCGATGGTCACCGAAGCGCGATCGAGGGCGACCTGGGCCTCTTCAGGGCCCGCGTTTCGACCCGACAGTGGTCGAAGCATGATGGTGAGAGGGTCGTACGTGATGTCATGGGTGGCCGCGCCGGTGCTGGTCAGAACGAGCGACGCCGGCTCCAAGGCCGAGGCTTCATCCGTCCCAAGGGACGTCCAACGACCTTCACGAGCGTGCCAGGCAAGGACTTCGAAGCCAGCCCGCGGGGCGCCATCCGCTTCGAAGCCAAGGCCGCCCGCCACGACCTCGAGCTCGACGGCATCGATTCCTCGGGCGTCGATGCCGAGCCGTTTCCAGTCGAGCTCCAAGACAATGCCGGGCCGGTCCAGAGCAGCGCCGGGCAGCGTGACGGTCTGGTCCGACCATGCAGCGCTGTCGCGGGGGCCGGCCTCGCCTCCGTAGACGACGAGCTCGTCGGACTTGGCGTGATACGCGACGGCCGCGTGAGCACGGGCCGGCAGGTCGCGGACGTCCAAGGACTCCCAGACGGAGCCGTCGAAAGTCCACGCGTCGGCGAGCACGTCGCCCGACGCGTCGCGGCCGCCGGTCAGCACGAGCCGACGGCGAGCTTCATCATAGACGAGCCCCGGGCCGCTGCGGGCTTGCGGGCCCGTCGCGCTCGAGGCCGTCCACGTCCGACCGTCCCACAGCCAGGTATCGTCGAACGCAGCTCCGCCGGCGTTGGTCCCACCGAAGAGCACGACGGCATCGATCCCTGGAAGATAGGCCGCGCCGGATCCCCACCGGGCGGAGGGTCCAGCGTCTCCGCGAGCCGTCCAGCTTTCCCCATCGAACGTCCACGTGTCCCCGAGCTCACCGGGTGCCCGTCCGCCAAAGAGGACCGTCCCTTCTGGATGCTGAGCCCAGGCCGCGTCGGCGCGCGGGGTCGGCGCTGTTCCCGGAGCGGCAACGGCGGACCAGCCTTCCGCCTCGTCGTAGCCCCAAACCTCAGCGTCGAACGTGCCGTCGGGGCGTTCGCCGCCGAACAAGAGGATCCGACCCGCGGCTGGGTCATACGCCATGGCGTGGCCCGACCGCGCCGAGGGCCGCGGACCGAACTCGGCGGCATCGACCCAGTTGAGACTCTCGTACATCCACGTCTCGGCGTTCTCGCCGCCGAACAGAATTGTCACGCCGTCATCCGCATCGTAGGCCGCGACCATCTGCGCGGCGGGCGGCGCGAGGGGGGGCTCCGTGAAGTCCGTCCAGTCGCTTCCATCGAAGCGCCACGTGGCGTCGCGGGCGGCGATGAACTGAATGGACTCGATGCCGCCGCCAAAGAGCCAGACGCCCTGCCCCGTGGGGTCCGGCGCCAGCTCACCCAAGACGTCGAGCGTCGGCGCGGAGGACGGGCGGGCCACGGTCCACTGCGAGCCGTTGAACAGCCACGTCGTCAGACTCGCCTCCGTCGTCGCCGTCAGAACGACCTCGCCCTTGGCCCACAAGGGGGCCATCGCCACCGGTCCGGGGGGAGGTCGGCCGGCGACCTCGAGCGTGGACCAGGAAGTGCCGTCCCAGAACCAGGTATCCGGGTCTCCTCCGCCGAACATGACGACGCCGGACGATCCCAGGCGCGCCATACCGTGCGAGGCCCGCGCCGGCGGCACCGTGGAGGAAGTCACCAGGCTCCACGTGTCGCCATCCAGGACCCAGGTGTCGGAAAAGAGCTCGCCGGTGACGCTCCGGCCGCCGAAGAGCATCGGTCTTTGACCCACCGGATCGTAGGCCATGGCGTGCTCGGAACGTACCGGCGGCTGCGGGCCGGCGAGCCTTCGCCAAGCATCGGCCTGCCAAACCCACGTCTGAGCCTCGAACCCCAGCTCGTCGCGCACTCGGCCGTAGAGCACCGCGCGGCCCGTGGTCGGATCGTAGACCATGGCATGACCCGTGGCGACGCCCGGACCGCCGTCGGGCCCCCGAACCCAACGCCCCCCCGTGAACACCGAAGTATCGCCGCGCGGCTGATACTCACCGACCGACGTCTTGCGCGAACCCCCGTTGCCGCCGTGGGTCACGAGCCGCCCGTCGTCATCGACGGCCACGGCATGCTCGAAGCGGCGACGAGTGCCGACCACCTGCGGCGTATGCCGCCACCAGCGGTCGCCGTCCCAAGACCAGATGTCCTTCAGACTCTCATCCCAATCGGGAAAGCCCCCCTGGATGATCATTCGCTCGAGCCCCGGGTGATACGTCGAGCCTCCCAGCGACCGCGCAGGCGGACGTTTGGGGCTGCTCGGCGTCATCAGCTCCCAGCGGTCCACGAGCTGGCCGAGGCTTCGATCTTCGAAGAGGTCCAGCCGATACAGATCGTTGAATGCGCTGCGGTAAAGGGAAACGTCGTGGTCGAGCCCGCCGAAGAGCCATACCTCTTTGCGGGCCTCGTCGTAGACCATCTCGCAGCCGAGACGTCCCGGGGGGCGCTCGATGGCGGGTTCCGGGAAGAGAGGACCATCACGGCGCAGGAGGATCATGCGGTCGTTGGGCTGCTGCCCCACGACCCGACCACCGAACACCACCATGCCGTCCAGCTCCGGGGACCACGCGGCGCACGAGTTGGGAACGGTGGCCGGATGCGTCGACGTGTCGAACTCGTACAGCGTTCGCCACGAGCTGCCGTCCCAGCTGACGAGGCCATACTCCTCCTCCACGCCCGTCGTGACGGTGACCATCAGTTCCCCCCGCTTCGGGTCGTACGCCCCGGGCAGGGTTGGAGAAAACTCGACCTCGGCGAACGATCGGAGGACCAGTTCACGCCCCGTCCACTGCCAGAGCCGACGACTGACCTGCTCGTCGGTATCCGGAAACAGGAGCGCTCCGCTCGTGCCGTCGAAGACGAACCAATGGTTGGCCGCCGCGGAAGTCTGCGATCGGTCTCGAAGATCGATCTGCCGTACGGCGCGCCCTTCGAGCTCCCAGATCTGATCGGTCACGGGATTCGTGCTGCCGTCATCCAGCGGAGTGGCGGCGTATCCGCCCTGAAGGGCGAGGACGCCCCGCACACGGTCGACCCCCAGCGCCATGCCGTCGCGGCGCGGAGGCAGCGTCCTCCACCTCTGCCAGAGTCGGGCCTGGGTCGAAGTCGACACGCGCATCCCGGGTGCTCCGGATACGGCCAATACACGGGCGTCAGCGGGCGAGACCGTCTTTCCTGGCGACGCACCGTCGGGAAAGAGGTGCCACGTCGTCCGCGGAGCTTCGTAGACGGCCAGGGAGTCCTCGCTCCCCGGCACGGCGATCAAGCGCTGCCGCAGGAGCGGCACGGGAGGACCGACGTTGCCCGAGGCATCGACGAGCCGCGCGACGAGCTCGAGCGACGTCGCTCCCGGCAGCGCCCCGTCCTGCACGTCGAGGAGCCGGTCCGATCCCGGGTCCAACAGGACCGGCACCTGACCGAGCGGCTCCACGAAGACCAGGTGCCCGGGTGGCAGGGGCACTGTCGTTTCAACCCAGGTGCGAGGCTCGAGGTTCGTAGCGTCCAGTCCGCCGGGGGCGCGAACCAGCGTCAGCGGGAGCTCCCCGGCGGGGGGGGGCGTGCGGTCGACCGTGAGTCGACACGTTTCGTCGTTCACATCCAGGCTCTCGGTCACGCGATTACCAGCCACGTCCGACACCGAAACTTCCAGGTCGCAATACGCACCCTCTGGAACTGCACCCGACACGACCGCTTCGAAGCGCAGCCTGGTCGCGGCGCCCGAGACCTGGGCGATCGCGAAACGGAGGGCATCGTTTGCTGGAGCCGCGAGCGTAGCCGTTTCACGGCGCACGCGCTCATCGGTCTCGACGACGACGATCGCCCGCGCGCCCTCGGTGAGGCTGGAGACCGAGTCTCGGAGCGAACCCGTCGGAGGGATGAGCGCGATGCCGGTGCGCTCGCGCAGGATCCGCGGAGGCCGAGGGTCCAGGACCACCTCGACTTCCTCGGGCGCGGAGGCGTACCCGTGTTCATCGACGGCGCGGGCAAAGATGCGACGGGCACACGACGCCGAACCGGCGACGCATCCCGAAACGTCGAAAGACGCCTTGCACTCGAGCCCGACCGGAGTCGAGGCGCAGTCGTCGCCGGCCTCCGAGCCGACCGAGCGAAAGGGGACGAACTCCGCGACGCCGCTGAGCTGAAATCGGACGGCCCGGCTTGCGGCCAGTCGAAGCGCTCGTCGAGCTCGGTTGGTCAGGACCGGCTCATCGAGCTGTATGACGCTTCCGCCATCACCACGCGGGACGAGCCGAAGCTGGACACGCGCGCTCACAGCGCGGTCAGGCTGAAGACCGAAGGGCTCGCTGAAACCGTAGGCAATGATGCCTTCCGCCTGGCGGGCCTCGACGACCGCGACGAGGCTCTGGTCGGCGGGCACGGTATCGATGTCGAGCCTATCGCCGAACGGTATCCACGGCGTCTCTCGGAGCGACGGCGCGTCGGCCAGACTCGTGAGATCCAGTGAGTCCACGAGCCGGAGGCGAATCTCCGAACCCCGAAGGGAAGCACCCGGCGGCAGGTCCAGCTCGATCCTGAAGCTGCCCTCGTCGGCCGCACACGCCGCACTCGAAACGACCAACCAGAATACCGCTTGGTGTCGCGACGCGATCATGACCCTATTCCGGGAGTCTCCCGTCCACCGTGAGCTCGAGTCGCTCGAGCACGAGCCGGTAGCCGGAAACCAAGTCCGAGACGTCCTGCGAAGTCAGGCGAACACGCACGCGATCGTTGACCAGCTCATCAGGTATCGACACCTCGATGGCTCCAACGCCGTCGCCGCCGTACACCGTACGCCAACGCCCGCGCTGTCGGTCCCAAACATCGACGGTCAGACCCGACTCACCGCGAGAGGCAATGCTTCCCTCGACCACCAGCAGGGCAGAATCGAGACCCCCGATGTCGTCCGGCATCACGAACTCGACGATCAAGCCCAGTCGCTGCCAGTCCTCGCGGGTGTAGAGGACGTCTTCCGTACTCCCCTGCCCCAGGAAGCCATAGAGCAGCCCTTCGGTTCGAGAAGCTTCGATCATCGGCTCACGCAAAGTCTGACCGCTGAACCCCACTTCGGGAACGAACCCCCAAGTCCCACTCCCGAAGGCAAAGCCTCTTGAATGGAGGAACGACCGACGTGCGCTCAACCAGTGCGCATCGGCCCACTCCGAGACGTCGTCGACGTACTGGAGGTCGACGACCTTCTGCCAACCTCCCGCCATCAGCTCATAGACGGCAGGTGCGCTGTTCCGGAAGAAACTCACCATCGTGGTGGCGCCGGTCGTGAAAATCGTGCCGAGCTTCGCCCCGTATGAAGGTGGCGGGGCCGGATCCAGCGCGAGCTGACGCCACTCTTCACCATCCCACGCCCAAACGTCGGAAGTGCGGTCGAGGGGGCCGATATCGCCGCCCACCAGGAGAAGCTGGCGGCCGGATTCGTCCCAGCCCAGAGCCGCATTGGCTCGCCCAGGAGGAGACGATGCGGGGTCGAGTTCCTGCCAGTGGCCATCCCACACCCAGGTGTCGTCGCGGGTTCTGAATCGCTGACAGTCGCGGCCCTGCAAGTACAGAGCACAGCCCCCGAACAGAACGACCTCCTCCGCCTCTGGATCATAGGCCATCGCGTGCCCGAAGCGGGGCGGCGGTGAGTCCTCGAGCAGTTTCCAGATGTCGCCGTTCCAGGCGTACGTGTCGCCGTTCGGCACGTTCGCCGTCGACACCCCACCGTATAGCAGAAGGAGCCGACGACCGGGATGAAAGGCCATCTGGGACCATCCTCGACTCGGCGGCCACACTTCGCCAACGCGAGGGGTGATGTCGACCGCCCAACCGTCGTCGTAGAGCGCCCACGCCTCGGCCTTCGCGTTCCCGTCGGCGTCCTCGCCGCCGATGAACACGAGGCGCTCGCGGATGGCGTCGTACGCGGCGGCATGGCGGGCGCGAGGCGGAGGCACGAGATCCCCACTGGACTCCAGCGCCGTCCAGCCGTCGACGCCCAAGGCCCACAGATCGGACAGCGCCTGCCCATTCACATCGAGCCCCCCATGGATGACGAGCTGCGCTCGGTTCGGGTCGTACGCCGCCGCATGCTGGCTCCGAGCCGGCGGACTCGAGGCTCCATTCAAGCGCGTCCATCGAGCGCCGGCGTAGCTCCATGGATCCGCCGTGGCCGCGGTCGACTCGGAGGAACCTCCGAAAGCCACGACGGCGCCGAGCCGCTCGTCCCACGTGAGGCTATGACCGGACCGCGCCGACGGTCCCGGGATCGCCTGCCGGACCCAGGTCTCGCCGTCCCATGTCCACGTGTCGTCCAGATGCCCCTCCATCGTGCGACCGCCGTGCAGAACCACGCGCCCGTGCGCTCGGTCGTAGGCGGCCGCCGCATCGAAGCGGGCCGGGGGGACCACGGCCGGCTCGTCCCGCTGCCAAACGCTCCCATCGAGAAACCACTGGTCCGCCATCGGTCGCCTCGTCGTGCGGTCGACCCCGCCGAACAAGAGCATGCCGCCGCGTGCACCGTCATAGACGAGGATGGCGCCATCGCGCGGAGGGACGGCGTCGGTCAGCCGATACTTGAGCCATTCGTGGTCGTGGTACTCCGCGTCCAGGTGGCGCGCAGTACCGACGCCGCGCTCGACGGCGGCCGTCAGCACGAGGCGCCCTCGCACCGGGTCGAACGCCAGCGCATGTTCGGTGAGCCCATCGACGTTCTTCAGGCGGGTCCGCCCGACGCGCTCCCACGAAAACGCGGATCCCCGAACGGTGACGGTCGAACCATCGGTCCAGACGGCAGCCGCCCGCTCCGCGTCGCTCAAAGGACGAAGCCCGAGTCCCGTGCTGGCCTGCCAAAGCGTCGGGCGCGCGTTTTCAATGAGCTGCGCAATGTGGGGGTTCGGTGGGCTGACCGGATTGCGGCCCAGGCTCCCCGTCCAGCGGACGTCTTTGACCTGGACCGCATCGCTCCGGTTGCCCGCCCGGTCGATGGCGACGACCTCGACCGTGGTCGGGTCGTCGACGATGACGCGGAACGGTTCCACCGCGCCGAACGCGCCCTCGGCGGTCGCCCGTTGCCGGCCCACCTCGATCCCGCGAGAATCCACGGCCACGACGAGCGCATTGCTCTCAACCGCACCGTCTTCACCGACCAGGCGCCAATCCGGCTCGCCGAAGCTCACCTCGGCTCCCCACGGAATGCGATGAAACCGGATCACCCCCGGCGTTCGGACGTCCGGAGGCTCCGGTGCACCGACGTCGATCGTGAAGCTGGCCACGCCTTCGATGACCTGGACGTTTCCGTACACATCCCGAGCCTCGACGCGGACCACATGCTCTCCCGGCCTAGGGGTTACGGTTGCGGGGACACGGTACGCATACGTGAAGCCGGTAGGCTCTGCCGCCTCGAGTTCCAGCTCCACGGTCCGAAGCCCGGGGCCGACCGCTTGCACCACCGGGGCGTCGGCCACAGGCTCATCGAGCGCGAACGAGAGCTTCATGCGCCCCTCGATGGAGAGCGCCTCGACGTCGTCTCTGGCGCTGGAAGCGCCCCCTCGGAGCGCGACGCGAACCGAGCCCTCGATCAGCTGGGGCCCGCGGCTATCGACTCGAACTTCGGCCAGAGATGGCGTTCCGGAGTAGCCGTACTCGTCGATGAAGCGGGCGAAGACGAAGCGAGAGCAGACGCCGTCGTCCCGCTCGACGCAGGGCGGTACGCCCGCGTCGAGATCCCAGTCATCGAGCCGCCATCCGCGGCAGTCTTCGTCGCCCGTCCACGACGGCAGCGCCTCCAGACGGAAACGGCGGGTCGCCGCCGTGCCCTCGAGGAGTCGACCCTCGTTCGAGACGAGCACTTCGACCGCCAGCTCTGAGCTGAGCCCGAGCGAAACGGGGCCCGGCCCGACGATCCCCTCCGGTGGCCCCAGAGCGCGCACCCCGCTGCAGCGGCTCCCGGCTCCCGGCGTCGCCCCGAGAGGACGGAGCGGCACGGGCACCTCGACCCCGCCCTCCACCGGCACATCGAACGGCGCACTGATCCCGTAGAACGCGATCGGCAGCGACGCGTCGCGACCTCGTCGGAGCTCGACGACGACGGTCCTCCTTGAACCCACGGGGATGCCGGGAAGCCGAAACCATGAGTCATCGACGCCGAAGGGCAGCGGCTCGGTGGCGAAGAGCACCCCGCCCGGCTCGAAGGGCACGCTTCGAACCTCGACCCGCAGGACGATGCTCGCATCGCGTCCCAGGTCTGCCGGCCGGCCGTCGGGCCATTCGAAGCGGACCTGGACGCGACTCGGCTCGGCGCCGCACGCGGCGGTCGCCAGGAGGACCAGCACCGTAATGAACGCGTTGGTTCGGGTCATTTCAGGACTACGTCCGAAGTGCCATCAGGCTGACTCGGCGATCAACCGACCCCGAAACTCCGTGTGATCGATGACTATCGTCCCGTGCACTGCGTAACCGGAGGGGACCTTCCGATGACGCGCTGCATGCAGGGCCGCTCGAGGACCTCGTCCTGGTGGACTAGGGTTCGACCCGGGGTGATTGCCAACAGATTTGTGGCCACGTCTTATGGGGGTATCGATTCGGGGCGTTCGTCGATGCGCGTCATCTCGGCAAGCTACCTTCTGATTCCCTGGCTGCTCACGTCCGCCTGCGGTGGCGGCGGGAGTTCGCCGTCCGCGAAACCCGACGACGTGGAGCAGCCGTGCCCGCTGGCCTTCGCGACCGGTCCCGACTTGCCGTACGGCTTCGTCGGGGAGCCGTACGAAGCCGAGCTCGTCGTCGAGTGCGGTTCGGAGCAAATCGAGGCCTGGCAGCTTACGGCGGGGCTCCTCCCGGAGGGCGGAAGCCAGCCGTTTTCGCTGCGGGGCACCGGGGCAACCACCGCGGTCATTTCGGGGACGCCGGTCGAGGTAGAAACCGCCCTCTTCACCGTTCGCGCCTTCGATACGGAAGGCGAGAGCGTCGGGCTCGATGCAACGATCGTGATCTTGGGCCCGGTCGAGGTGACCACGGCCGAGCTTCCCGAGGGCCGGATCGACGACCCGTACGAGGCCCGGCTGGAGGCCGACGGCGGCCTGGAACCTTACGCATTCGAGGCGACCGGCTTGCCCGACGGCCTCGAGCTGGAAGCCGCGACCGGCCGCCTCTTTGGGACGCCGACCGAGTTCGGATCGTTCGACGTCGCGTTGAAGGCGACGGATGCGCTCGGGCGAACGGCGCAGAGGACTCTGACCTTCTCGATCGCCAACGTGGACCTACAAATCGTCACGGTCGAGCTTCCGGTCGGGGAGCAGCAGCGTCCGTACGAGGTCTTCCTCGAAGCCCGCGGAGGGACCGGGCAGGGCTACACGTGGCGGTGGCTCGGCGGCATCACCGGCGGCATCACCCTGGAGTCGATGCCGGACGGCCGCGGTCGGCTGCGCGGGGTGCCGCCCGAAACCCGAGGGCCAGAGGCGACGCTGTCGAAGTTCGAAGTTGCCGATGACTCGGGGGACAACCGCGCCGAAGTCGAGTTTCGCCTCATCATCGCCGAGGGTGCACCTCGCCTGGCCCTCGCCACGGGTTCGCTTCCCGACGGCGAACAGCTGTTCCCCTACTCGGCCATCATCCGAGCGTCGGGTGGCTCCGAGGCCCGCGAAGCCACGTATCGCTGGAGTATAACGGGCCTCCCCGAGGGTCTATCGGTCGAACCGGGTCCCGACGCGCAGTCCGTCCAGCTCAGCGGTACACCGCAGCAGCGGGGCTCGTTCGAGCTTTCGATCGTCCTGACCGACGAATACGATGAGCCCGGCTTCGTCACGGAGATCAGCCGCACGCTCGACTTGCTCATCGTTCCGCCGGTCATGCGCATTCGCTCCGTCACACCGCCGGTCGGCCGCGTCGACGAGCTCTACCGATTGCAGCTCACCGTCGACAACGCGACCGGGAACGGCCCGAGCGACTTCGTGTGGCGCGTCGAACCGGGCGGCCAGCTCCCCCCCGTGTTGAGCATTCCCGACACTTTCACTTCGTCGACCATCGAGGTCCGCGGCGTGCCGACCTACCCGGGCACGTACACCGCCACGATTACGGTCGCCGATACGACGATCGGGGAGCGTGCGGAGGCACGTTTCGTCTTCGATGTCACGGGGCCGGCACGACCCCTGCGGGTCAGCGGTAAGACTCGATTCGAACCGTACGAACTCAGCGAGTTCGTTCATCAGGTGGGCACGGCGGGCGGCGCGCGCACCGGTTTCGAATGGTCCTTGGTCGGCGGAGAGCTTCCGAAAGGGGTGGATTTCACCGAAACCGGGCGGCTCGAAGGCGTGCCGCGGGAGCTGGGCAGCTTCTCGGTCACCGTACGCGTCGAAGACATCCTCGGACTGTCCGACGAAGCCCAGCTGGCCATCGACGTGCGAAGCCCGCTCGCGATCGACACGTCGGCCCTCCCCCCACCCGTGCCGGGTGAGCCGTACGTCGCAACGCTGAGCGCCTCGGGGGGCTCGGAGACCGACTACACCTGGCGGGTCCGCCGGGGGTCGCTTCCGACGGGGCTCAGCCTGACGAGCCTCTCCGACGGGACCGCCGAGCTTCGGGGCACCACGACCGACCCGGCCGTAGCTACGCCCGTGATCGAAGTCGAAGACAGCGAAGGCAACGTGTTCTCCCGCTACTTCCCGCTTCAGCCTCGATACCCCCAGGACTGGGTGGTCCTCTTCGGCACTCTGGACGACGATGGCGAAAAGGACATCGGCATCGCGCCGACGGACGGCACGACGAAGAACACGACCATCCTCGACCCCGATGCCACCGGCCTCCTCGGCTACGATCGTCGATTCGACCGCGCCGCAACCACCGTCCAGTTTTCGTACGACGGGTCATGGCTGATGTTTCTGTGGGCGTGGGACCGTACGAGCTTCACCGAAGTGGAGCTCTACTTCGCGGACCTGACGGAGCCCTCGCCTACGGCGGTGGCCGCACCACAGACGCGGTTCCCACTCACCAGTGGTTTCGACTTTCTGGTCTACGGTCAGACGAGCAACCGCTTCTACTTCCAGCGACGGGGCGGTCGCAGGAGCGGCTATTACATCGATCTCGAAGACACGGGGCCGGCAACTCCGGAGCGGGTCACGGGGGCCACGGACTTTGTGACCTGGTGGAATGGATCGGCAGGAGACGAATGGGTCACGTATCGTACGGGGACGACGCTCAAGGTCGTCGACGTTTCCGGTGCCACGCCGACCGCGCCGGAAACGGCCTGTACCGGGACGCTCCCGTTTTCCACCATCCAACCGGAGGTCGAAGTCTGGCAGGCCCGCATCGAGCGAAACAACGACCTCATCGTTCTGCGGAAGGAGACGTCTCCCGGGGTATGGGAGCTGCATCGTGTGGACCTCACGACGGGTGCCCCCTACGACTGTACGGAGATCATCAACGCGCCTCTGGATCCCATGGACAGCGTCCGCGGCTTCAACTTCACGGACGACGGCCGAAGAGTCGCGTACGTCACCGAGCAGGGGAAGGTCTACGTTACGGATCTCACGAACCCCGCGGCCAAGGCTCACCTGGTCGGCACAGAGCAAAACGGGAACGTTCGATGGAGACTTCGGCATCGAGGGCGGATCGAAAACGGCGATCACCTCTTGCTGACGGGAGACTTCGACCCGACGACCTCCTACCCGGAGGTCTTCATCACGGACATCACCGGCAGCACTCCGGGGCCGCTCGTCAAAGTCAGCGGAACGCCTACCGTCAAGGGGTGCTCGGACTACTTCATTGCCAGTGCCGAATGGGGCCCGGGCTTCGACTGGGTGATCTTCGAAGCCAACTTCGACGACTGCACACAGGTCGACCTCTATGCTGTCGACGTCCGCCAGGCGTATCCCCGAGAGCCCGTTCGCATCACGACCGATACCACGCGCGCCGTGACCTTCAGTGCGAGCGCCGCGACCGAGCGCCTTCTGCTGGCATCGACGCGTCAGCTGCACTACTTCGACCTCGGCGTTTCGGGCGCGGTCCTCGAGCCGGTGCCGAACACTCGAGTGTTCTTCCCCGCGGCGTTCGACATCTACCTCTCGCGGGAGGGGGACCGCGCCTACTTCCTCAATAGCGGCGACGTCGATTTCGCCGACGTGGGGACGACTCCAGCCACCAGCGGCACGCTCAACAATCGAACGAGCGACAGCGTCCTCGAGCTACGGCTACAGCCGTAGCGCCAAGAGCGCTTCCGCCCCCAAGCTCTGGCACGGGTCTTGAGATGAACCTCCACACGGGAGGGACATAGAGATGCTCGAACGACAGAATTCGAAGAGAAACAGCCACTTGAGCGGGGTCGAGGGACCGTTGAGCGTTCTCGCCCGCCCGACACAGTGTAACAGCGGACGTCCCTGTGACACTGGTCGAGCAACGCTCTTGGTGCTGGCGACCATGATCGGTGCCGTCGCCGTGGCATGCCCCGGCGACAAGAGTCCGCTCGTCGAGGTGGTGGTGTCAGGCAACGGGAACGGGACGATCGAGCTCGAGCTCACGACCAAGGCCGGGCCGGTCGTCGTCGTCGAGTGCGTCGTGTCGGCCGGAGCGGTGATCGGTCACGTGATCGATGACATCTGGCGGGACGCGAGCGACTGTCGATTCGAGCGCGAATACGGACGGGCTATAGTTCTCCCCTCTCCAGGGTCGCGGCTTGGCCGTCTGGACATGCTAGTCGGCGATGATGCGGGCAAGTTCGAGGGCACCGCGAAGTCCTGCGAAGGAAATACGTGCAAACTGGCCTTCAAGTCCCGAGTCTTCGTCGTTCTTCAGCGGGACGAGGGCCCCCTGCCTCACGACTACGTCTTTCTCGAAGAGTATCCGACGTATCCCGGGCTGGCTCGGGGCGAGTCGGCGCGGGTGGCCGCGTCGATCGTGGCCGGCTCCGAAGATTCGACCATCGCGTACTGTCGATTCGAAGGCACACCCCACTCCACGAATGACGCGGTCTCTCAAGAGTTCAGCACGGAGCTGCTGAGGTTCGATCCGCCTGCCGACGTCGAACTGGATCCGGTTCGCGGGTGGCCAGCCGTGCCCACCAGCGACGGCAACTTCGAGTGCGAAGGCACCGTCACGCTGGAGGTACGCCCCTACTTCGAGCCCGAAACGCTCATCGAAGCAGTGCCCTTCCGGGTCGTCAGCACGCGAGTCACGCCGGAAGGCGACGTCATCGCCGACGACCATGCCGAAATCCCGGTGCGAGGGACGACCGTTCCAGACATTCGCGTGGAGCTGACGCCAGCCAGCATCGTCGTGGGCCCCGACGAGGACTTCTCTTTCCGCGCTCAGGCCTTCGACAAGGAAACCGGCGAAGCGGTCTCCGGTCTCAAGTACGCGTGGACCTTCTCCCCCGACGTATACGGCGACCTTCTCTATAGCGGCGCCGACTGCCCGGACGACTTCTCTCGCACGGAGATGTTCATGGGTCGATGCTCGGGAGACCTGTCGGATAGCCATCTCCAGAGCAACACCCGCCTCTTGCCCCAGGGACCGATCGTCGTCAGCGTGTTCGTGAAGCGTCCCGGAGCGGACACGACCTATGCCTCCGCGTCGGGCGAGCTCATGATCGATAGCGAGAACACCGGCGCCGGTCTCTGCGGCAACGGGATCATCGACGTCTACGAGTTCGAGTCCTGCGAAGACGGTAACCAGATCAACGGCGATGGCTGCAGCGCTCAGTGCCAGCTCGAATCGTGCGGAGACGGCATCCTGGACCCGAGCGAGCAATGTGACGACGGCAACTTCGAGGAAGGCGACGGCTGCAGCTCCGTGTGCACCGTTTGCGGCGACGGCGTCGTCGACTTCAATGAGACCTGTGATGACGGAAACCTGATCGACGGCGACGGGTGCCAGGCCACCTGCTTCCTCGATCTGTGCGGCAACGGCGTGGTCGACGCGGGCGAATGGTGTGACGACGGCAATCAAGTCGATGACGACGCCTGCCCGAACGACTGCACTTTCTCCGAAGCCGAGATCCTCGATGCTCACCCGACCCCTTACGTGAATCTGAGCAACGGCCCGCCTCCCCGGCTCACGGAAGACATGGCAGTGGAGATCTTCGTCGAGGCATCGAAGCCGATCTTCGAGGCCCAGGTATTCGTCGAGGATTGTGCAAACGCACCGGTCGAAGACTGCGCTCCGCAGTGGTTTCAGCCAGGGACCGACGCCAAAACGGCCTCCATACCCATGCCTGCCTTCCGCGGCCTCGACGAAGGTGGCTCGCTCATCCGGGTGAGGGTAGCGGTCATCGACGTCATCGGATCCCGCGCCGAAGAGACGATCGAGTTCATGGTCTTTCCGGAGGATCGTCGGGTCGGCATCTCCTGCTCGAGGACCGTCGACCCCACCGGGAACGTATCCATCGACTTCACGCTCGAGGACCGAGAGCTGCCCGACGGCTCATCCGTGGTCGGCGCGTTGAATGCCTCGATGCTGCTCTTCCAGTACGACGGGCAGACCGGATTCGCTCCCGATGAGTTCGAGTCGCAGAAGTTCTTGTCCGTCCTGACCTCGAACACGACGACGATGACTCCGGGCGATGACGGCCTCTATCAGCTCGTATTCACAGCGACGATTCTGACGTCCGGCGAATCGATTCCGACCCAGGCAACCCTGCTCTTCGACTCCGCCGCCGGTGATTGCCCGTAGAGCGTGCTCGCGCGCATATCCACATCGGGACCAAGATCTGGCAAGACTCGCGCGTGGTGAAGCGCTTCCGCCCAAGCTGGCTACCCGTGTTGATCGCAGCGGCCAGCGCCTGCGCAACGAACCCGCCCCCCTACAGGACCGACCCCGCTGTCGCGCTGGCGGGCCGCACAACGTGGATCGTTGCCGACACGGGCTTCCCCAAGCCGGGGCGACTGATATCGGCATCGGACCACGCAGCCGTCACCGACGCCGTCACCGACCGCCTTCGTTCAACGCAGATCCAGGTGCTGCAGAACGACGCCTTTCAGACAACGTTCCTCGAGAGTGCTGAGGCGTCGGGTGGGCTGACTGACATGGATGGCAACCTCATGATGGACACTTTCGATGCAGCGCTCCGGAAGGCGGCCCGCCAGGAAGCCCCCAAGGCAGACCTGATCGTCGTCGTCTGGGTCGTTGCGAAGTTCGTGCGCATCCGAGAGGGGCAAGCCGATTGGGACGGCGTTCGCCGCCCGCTGCGTGATCCCGAGAGCGCCAAGAAGACCGCGGCCGTCATCTCGCTCGCCGTCTTCGCTTTTTCTCCGTCGAGTGAGGTAGCCTACGCAGCTCGAGGGGGCCTCGACCTAGCTCACGAGCTACCCGACGAGCGGAAAGGCCCTCTGAATCCGACGCACCTCGAAGAGGCGCTGCGTCTGGTGATCGACCCGCTCATCAATCTGGTGACCGAAGACGTCTGACCCAACGGACCCGGACCACAGATAGACTCAAACCCCGTCGAGGCCTCATCACGTGAGCGCCAAGCCAGAAAGGCGTCTTCGCTCGTGGAGCTGGAGGTCAGGCTGCGGCTTGACTCATCGAGTCGAAGTCCGCGTACCGAACCGCCCCCCTTCGAAAACTTTATCCGACGCGTGTATGGAGATTCATGGCCTCGATCCGCTTCGTCTCCGCCGTGTCGGTCATCGCCTTCATAATGATCGGCTGCCCCGACTCGGGCACGACCGAGCGGGTCGACGGGGGTCGAGCGGATGCCGCACCTTTGGAGCCGGATGCCTCGCTTCCGGACGCCGCCGCGGATGCATCGCGTCCGGGTCCGGACGCGGCCGCGGATGCCTCGCTTCCGGACGCGGCCGCGGATGCCTCGCTGCCCGACGCTGGACCGCAGACCTGCATCATGAGCGAGGAGTGTCCGGATGGTGAGCTGTGCTTCGACGGCATCTGCGCCGAAGATGCATGCACCGATGTCGAGTGCCCAAACCCTCAAGTTTGCTACGCGGGAGCCTGCTACGAGCCTTGCATCGTCGATGGGGACTGTACCTCGCCCAACCTCTGCTATGCAGACCGCTGTACCGACGACCCGTGTGCCGATGTTCTCTGCGCCAGCGGTCAGGCGTGCGTCTCTGGAACCTGCTTCGCCGTCTGCGCCCAAGACGATGACTGCGCATTTCCGGACGTGTGCTGGGATGAGCGCTGTGCCGAGGACCCCTGCTCCGACATCCAGTGCGCCACGATTCAGATCTGCTTCGATGGGGAATGTCTGCCGCGCTGCGGCCCCGGCGAGCTGGGATGCGCCGACCTCGGGACCTGTGCCGACGCCCCCTGCCTGGCCGGAACCGTTTGCACCGATGGACTCGGCTCGGGCGACTACACCTGCTCCACGTGCATGATGGACTGCCCGGACCTGCGCGCGCTTGCGGGACCGGACGTCGACTACCTCGCGGGCACGAACGTGCTCCTGAACGGTGGTGCCCTTGGAACCAACGGCGGCTTCATATGCGAGTGGACCAACGACATCGACACCACCGTCGTGAACGACTGCGTCCGAAGCCTCGTTCCGCCGGCCGCTGAAGTCGAGTACACCCTGACCGTGACCGACGCCTCCGGCGCCGTCGCAACCGACTCGTTCGTTGCCGCGGAGATCCCGTTTCTGGCCGACGCGGGCCCGGCGGTGAACATCGAGCTGGGTCAAACCGCCACCCTCACCGCGACCTGGCAGGCGGCGTCGTGCCGCGACGGCCACTGCATCGCGTGCGACTGGTCGCTGTCCGACGGGACGAGCATCGCCACGACGTGCAGCGCAACCGTCAGCCCCGCGGCGACCACGCAGTACTTTCTCGAGCTGACCGATGGCGGAAGCCTAAACGTCGCGACCGACGACACCACGGTCTACGTCACCGACCAGCCGGCCCAGCTCTGCGGCTGGGACGTCGTCGTCATGACGAGCAATATCTACCCAACCGGCGGTAATCCAGACTACATCTGCGACGCCAACAACACGGCCCGACGCCAGCTAGTAAACGGTAAGCCCGCCATCGTCCTCAGCGACCTCGACGTGCAGAACGTCCGCATACGAGGAGAAATCGGCGTTTCTACGGCGAGCGATGACGATCTGATCGGGTTGCTGTGGGGATGGAGGAATCCGAAGCAAGCCTATTTGCTGAGCTGGAAGCAGGGGAACCAGGCTTTTGGTTCGTGCGGCAACGCTCTGGCGGGGATCGCCGTGAAAAAGCTCGATGGCGCGCGCAGCGCCCCCGATACCATCACTTTCAACCCATCGTTTGGATTCAACGCGACGGACTACGTCTACAACTGCTCCGACATGTGGGCGACCGACCGCAACAGCGGCAGCCTCCTCAAAGACGACACCATCTTCCTGCTCTCGCCGCGGGACAGCGGCGCGTCCACCGGCGGCTGGCGCGACAACGTCATCTATCGCATCGACCTGTACTATACGGCCACGAAGACCAAAGTCTTCGTGGAGGAAGCACCCGTCATGAGCGGCGTGCCGGGGACGCCAGTCACCAGCTTCACCATCGAAGACTCGAGTTATCCCAGCGGGGCGTTTGCCTTCTTCAGCAATTCGCAGGAGCGGGTGGACTTCGGAGACTTCATCTTGGCCTCGCTCGATGGCTATCGCGCCGATGCCGGCCCTGACCAGACGATCGCCAGCGGCGAAAGTGCCACGCTCAGCGGGACGGCCGAGCTCGGCGTCCCGCCGATCGCCTGCGCATGGTCCGACACGTCGACCGTCGTCGCAACGGACTGCGAAGCCACGCTGATGCCGGCCTCCACCATGACCTACACGCTCACCGTCACCGACGACTTCGGCAACGTGGCGACCGACGACGTCGAGATCGACGTCGCGCCGTAGGCCACAGCCTCCGTGCGCGTGGGGCTGATCAATCGACCATCGGCGCTCGATCGTCGTCGCGTCGTCCGAAGTCGGAGCGTAGGCTCTCCGTATCCCAACCGTGGTCGACGGCGCCGCGTTCGCGCTGCAGGTCCTGCTTCAGGATGGCTTCGGCCTCGGTGTTGGCGGCCCGCACGCGGTCGATGAAGTCATCCTCTTTGTGCTGGCCGGCGATCCGACGCATCAATTCTTCATCACGACGGCGAAACCGCTGGGCTGCCCGATGAACGCGATAACGCCGATAGCCGAGAAGCTCCAAGGACCGTACGCCCGCGGCCAGAGCGGAGTCGAAGGTCTCGCGAAAGACGTTGTCGACGCCGGCGTCGATGAGTTCGTAGGCCTCGATCCGACCGCGCGCCCGAGCGATGATCTCCAGCTGCGGGAAGTGCTTTCGCGCGGTGTGAACGAGCTCGATCGTCTTATCGGGACGGTCGAGCGCCAAGATGAGGAGCCTGGCATCCGCTGCTCCGGCGCTCTTGAGAAGGTCGTAGCGGCTGGCGTCGCCGTAGTAGACCTTGCGACCGAATCGGCGCAAGAGATCCACCTGGTCGGAATCGTACTCGAGGACGGTCGTCGGAATACCTTCAGCGGTGAGCAAGCGAGACGCGATCTGTCCGAAGCGTCCGAAGCCGGCGACGATCACGGGCGCCTCGCCTTCCATGGCATCGTACTCGCCCTCCGACTCCTTCGTACCGATCCTCGGCTGCAGCACCTGCTCGTAGAGGAGCAGCGCCAAAGGCGTGAGCGCCATGCTGATGGCAACGACGACGATCAGCGGAGCGGTCGTTTCGGGGAGGAGAACGCCGGTCTGCTGCGCAAACGAGAAGAGCACGAAGGCAAACTCGCCGGCTTGGGACAGCGCGAGGCCAAAGAAGAGGGCCTGATCCACGCTCAACTTGAACCCTCGCCCCAGGGCGATGAGGATGACGGCTTTCAGCACCATCAGTGCAACGACCAAACCGAAGATTCGGGCTGGATCGGCGGCAACCACGCGAAAGTCGATGGAAGCACCGACGGCGATAAAGAAGAGGCCGAGCAGCAGCCCCTTGAAGGGGTCGATGTCACTCTCGAGCTCGTGCCGATACTCGCTGCTCGACAGCACCACGCCCGCCAAGAACGTACCGAGCGCCGGACTCAACCCCACCTGGGTCATGAGGAGGGCGATTCCGATGACCAGGAGAAGGGCCGCGGCCACGAACATCTCGCGAAGCCGAGTACGAGCGATGAAGCGGAAGGCAGGCCGAATGATGTAGTGTCCTCCGACGACGATTCCCGCGACGGCTCCGAGGACGACGATGGTCTGAGCCCAGGCCGGAAGACCCGCGGTCAAGGTCGCGGCGTGGTGACCATGGTCGTCGGCGTGGACCGCATGGGTCGCGAGGAGCGGAAACAGCGCCAGCATGGGAATGACCGCGATGTCCTGAAAGAGGAGCACCGAGAACGCGCTTTGCCCCCCTGCGCTTCGCATCAAACCCTTTTCTTGCAGGGTTTGAAGGACGATGGCCGTGGAGGACAATGCGAGAACCATCCCGATCGCCAGCGCTTCCGTCCAGTCGAGCCCGAGCAGCAGCCCGACCGCCCCGACGGCGACCGCCGTCATCAGGACCTGCAGCCCCCCCATGCCGAGCACGGAAACGCGCATCCGCCAAAGCAAGGACGGCTCGAGCTCGAGACCGACGAGGAAGAGCATCATCACCACGCCGAACTCGGCGAAATGCATGACGTCTTCCCCTTCGGCTCCGACCAGTCCCAGGGCGAAAGGCCCGATCAGCACCCCGGCAATCAGGTAGCCGAGGACCGACCCGAGACCGAGTCGCTTGGCCAGCGGCACCGCGAGCACCGCCGCCGTCAAATACACGAAGGCCTGATAGAAAAAGCCCTCTCCTGCCATCAGAGCCCCACTCCCGTAGTCTGGGCGCCCAAAAGGGCGTCGAGATCTTCATTGAGCCGCGGCAGCTCCGCCGCCCGGTCGAGATCCAGTCGGCCGTCGCGCAGCGCCTCCAGGACGCGAACGTAGTCGGCGGCGGCTCGATCGATGGCGCTTCGGTCCATGGCCAGCGTTCCGTGAACGACGAAAGGCGCCAGGTATCTCATTCCGCATAGATGCGCCGTCTGTTCGAATGCCAGCGTCAGGCTCCGCACTGGAAACCGGTTGTATCCCCCGGGCTGGTACGCATTCACCCGGCCGCCCGCGGTGAACGCGTGGAGCGCGACCCGACCGTGGAGCTTGTCACCGGTCGCTCCGTAGGCCCAGCCGTGCTCCAGCACCAGGTCGCTCCGCTGTTTGAGCGGCGCCGGAAGACGGAACCTGTACGGAGG
>CAYYOT010000032.1:0-49266 GCA_964473255.1 uncultured Myxococcales bacterium
ACCCCCGACCTAGTGGTTAACAGCCACCCGCTCTACCGACTGAGCTATTCCGGAAAGGTCGTCTCGACCTGGGGCCGAGAGCCGCGGAGTGTAGTCTTGGGCCTCGCGGAGTCAAGGACGGTTTGACCGCGTCCACGATCCCACTCACCGCGACGCAAATGGCGGGGCGGCGGGAGAACCGGGACGGGACAGCCTTCCTGCGGGACCTGGCTTGGATCTTGCCATAGCATCCCGCCGTGGCCCACAGAGGCAGATTGCGAACGTCCAGGATCGGTCGGCGAGAGTCCGACCGCCCTCGGGAAGACGGTCGGTCCTCGGCGCGTTCTCTGAAGTCCCTGATGCCTCGGATCCTCCCTTTCCTCTTCTCGACCCTGGCCGCCACGACCGTCGCGTGCGGCGAAGAGGGTATGGGCACCGACCCCGGTCCCGCCGCTCAGATCGGTTTGGTCGAGGTCACCTGGAGCTTCGCGCGACAGGACGGACAGCCCGCGTCGTGCTCGGACGTCGGTGCGATCGAGACCTTCGTGTACGTCGCCGGCCGAGCCAGCGACCGCGCGCGTGCGGCGGCAGGGGACGGCGGCACGCCCCCGCCGGCCTTCTGCGGCGACGAGCAGCGAGAGCTGTTCACGAACCTCCAGCCCGGCTCCTACCCGGTCGTCATTCAGGTTTTCGACGCCGCCGGAGCGGTGCTCGCCGAATGGAGCGGCACGGCGGTCGTGGAGGCGGAGCAGACCACCACCGTCGACCGAACGATCGGCATCTCCGGAACCGGCTTCACGCTCGGCAACCTGCGTCTGCGCTGGCTGATCGACGGCGTGGACGCGCAGCTTCAGTGCGTCGACCTCGGCGCGACCACCGTTCGCATTCGCACCGTCCCTGGATCACTGACGGATCTCGAAGGGAGCGCCTCCTGCATCGACGACTCGATCCCGTTTTCGGACGTGCGGGTCGGCGGCTACACGGTGCGAGCCGAGCTGATCGCCAACGACGAAAGCGTTCTCGCCGTCGACCAGCAATCGGTCAACGTCCTGCCGGAGCAGGAGGTTTCAGCGACCTTCAACTTCAACATCGGCTCCATCCAGCCGGCGACCGTTCACGCTCGCTGGACGGTCGAGGGTCAGGAGCCAGCAACTGCGTGCGCGGACGAGGACGTCGAAGAGGTCGAAGTTGCCGTCCAGAGACTCAACACCCTCGACCTCCTCTGGGAGACCATCGAGACCGCCACTGCGGCCTGCGACGCCGGCAGCCTAGACTTCCCGAACATCCTGGCCCAGGGCATCCCGCGCGCAGAATTCACCATTTTCCGGACGATCCTCGACGATCTGGTGCCGATCACGTCGACGGTGACCCAGCCGTTTGCCATCGAGGCCGGAGAAACGTCGACCGTCACGGTCGACTTCAACGTCCGCGATTGAAGCATCGCGGCGTCCTCTCGGCCCCGTCCCCGTCCCCGTCCGGCGACTCGGGCGGTCTCGGTCCACTCCTTCCCCTCACCTGACTTTTTCGCGAGTGAAGGGTCGAACCCACTGAGCGCTCGAGCCGAGATTCGCTAGGATGCTCGCATGCGGCTTCGCGACCTCTACCCGTCCTCTTTCGCCGTCGGCGTCATCGGCATGACGCTGGCCGCGGTTCTCATGCTGTGGGGTGCATTCACCTATCGCAGCTACACGCGCACCCTCGAAACCCGTTCGCCTCACGCCTGCCCCTACAGCGGCGAGTCGGGCGGCGCCTGTCCTCACGCCACGTTCGACAACGCCGAGATGAAGAAGGCCCACCAGGGCTACGGCGGCTGCGGCTGGAGCAAGTAGGCGGTCAGTAGCTGAGCAAGCACCGCAGCTCGACGACCTTGGAGCGCAGCTCGTCCGGAGGACGGTCCAGAAGGTCGAAGGTCGTCATGAGCGCATCGCACGCACCTTGGCGGTCGCCGAGGCGCTGGCGCAGGTCGGCGA
The DNA here is from genome assembly GCA_964473255.1 of uncultured Myxococcales bacterium. Classification (GTDB taxonomy): domain Bacteria; phylum Myxococcota; class Kuafuiibacteriia; order Kuafuiibacteriales; family Kuafuiibacteriaceae; genus Kuafuiihalomonas. Next base: position 1,950 of record CAYYOT010000032.1, read on the forward strand.
GCAGGCCGGCCAGAGCCGGCTCCTCCGGCTCCCGGGTCCACAGCTCCGAGGTCACGGTTTCGGCGCTCGAGAGATCGCCCCCGTAGTCGGCCGACAGCTTGGCCAGGCCGTAGAGGGCGTCGCGGTCCTCCGGGTCGGACCCGAGGGCTCGCCGAAAGGCCGAGGCGGCCTCCTCGGCCCGGCCGCCCCGAGCCAGTTCGGTCCCCAAGCGAACGTGGGCCGACGTCATCCCCGGAAACACTTCGATGCCGCGTCGAGCCCGAATCAACGAGTCCGGCTCTTCGAGCCGGATGGCTGCGACCATCCGGTCGAGGATGGTCGCGTAGTCGTCCGCCCAGCGCTGGGGTGCCGAAAGCGAGATGGCGTAGCGGTAGTAGCCGCGGGAGATGAGAACGTTGCGAGTGAACTGACGGCCCGCGCGACTCTCCAGCTCGACTCGAACCTCCAGAGCTCGGCCGCCTTCGATCAAGAGCGGGCGCTCCTGAAGGACCTGCACCCGAGTCACGTCGCCGGCCAACTCCCTCGCACCGAGTTCCTGGTCGACGAACCAGCTTCGGACCTCGCGGATGGTGTAAGGCTCCGAGGTTCGGGTCTCCGCCGTGAGTCCGATCGACGTCCCCAGCGCATTGCCTTTGGCGATGTAGTCGAGGTGGTTGCGTCCGGCGAACCACGTCGCAGGATAGCTGACGACCAAACCGCTCCGCCCGTCACGGAGGACCTCCATACGGGGACCGAGAGCAACCAGGATGGGACCGAGCGCCCACACGAACGCCACCACCAAGACGGACCCGATCGGACCGCCCCACCGGATCCCGAAGCTCGGCGGCGAGTGCGCTTCGACCCAAAGCCGAGGCTGAAGAAACGTGGTCGCCGCCATCCCCCCGAGCAGACCGCCGAGGTGTCCCCAGTTGTCGGTCGTGCGCGGCGTGAGCAAACCGACGTACAAAATGAAGAGCGCGTACGGCAGCGCCGCCCACCCGAAGTAGCGGCGGTAGCGCAAAGGAAGCACCGACCCGTAGCGAAAGCCGAACACCGCGAGGCATCCGAAGAGCCCGAGGACCACCCCGCTGATCCCCACCGACGGGACCGGGCTCATCAGCGTGGATAGACCAGTGGTCGCCACCCCGCTGGCCAGGAGCACGAAGACGTAGTCACGCAGACGAAAGGCGTTTTCGACCGCGCCCCCGATATTGAAGAGGAAGAAGAGGTTGAACACCAAGTGTCCCACATCGCGGTGCAGCAGGTTGGCGGTAAGCAATCGCCAGCTCTGACCGAGCTCCAGGATGTTCGGCTGAACCTTGGCCCCGGCCTCGATGAGCGGATCGATGGGGATGGCGCCCTCGGACCACGGAAACCGAAGCGCCACCGCGAGCTGATCCGGCCCCCCGACGACGACGAAAATGACGACCTGCAGCGCGCAGAGGAGCAGCGTGAAGACGGGAAAGCGGCCGAGCGAGAAGCTCCGCGTGAACTCGGCGCGCGCCGGAGCATAGAGCCGGCGATAGACCTCCAGCTCGCGAGCCTTGACCCAGGCCGCGCCGGTGACGACGGGGAACCTCACCATCGTCGAGGGCAGGATCCGCCCCGCGCGGACCCGCGTCTCGAACTCTTCGAGGTCGAGCGTCTCTTCGCGACCTCTGGCGCGTACCGAGATCACTCAGTCGAACAGCGCAGACTCGGTTCGGTTTCGGCCCTTGCGCTTGGCCAGATAGAGGCGTTCGTCGGCACGCTCGATCAACTCTTGCGGATGCTCGACCGCTTCGTCCAGCACGGCGACACCGACGGAGACGGTGCACGGGATCCGCTGGCCGTTATGGATGATCTCCATGTTTTCGACGGCCCGGCGGATGCGCTCTCCGGCGATGAACGCCTGCTCCAGATTGATGTTGCGGAGAAGAAGAGCGAATTCTTCTCCTCCATACCTCGCGAAGACGTCTTCTTTTCGCTTCGCCTCTTGCACCACCCGGGCGACGTTTCGGATCACGTTGTCGCCGGCCTGGTGACCAAACGAGTCGTTGACCTTCTTGAAGTGGTCCAGGTCGAACATGACCAGGGAAAGCGGAAGGCCGTGGCGGCGGGCGAACCCCACTTCTTTCTCGAGCTCCACCATGAAGGCCCGCTTGTTGAAGGCCTCGGTCATGGGGTCGTGCGTCTTGAAGGTCTGCATCAGCGCGTGGAACTGGACCTCACGCTGATCCTGATATCGGAACTGAAGGATGGTAGCCGTGCCGAGCTGGAGCTTCATGCCGTCGGCCAGCGTGAGCACCTGTATCTGCTCGCCCTCGTGCCAAGTGCCGTTGGTCGAGCGCAGGTCCATCAAAATGACCGCACCGTCTTGGCGGATGACCTTGGCGTGATGCCGGGACACGCCTTCGTCGTCGAGGAAGACCTCGCACTCCGGCGCGCGCCCCAGAACGATTTCCGACTTGTTCAGCAGAAACATCTGCCCGATCGACCGACCGCTAATGCAGATCAGTGCGGCCGAGCGTGCGCTCGAATCGGCAGGGACGAGCGGAGAGACCTCGTGGACCGCGGTCTTGTCCTCGTCTACCTCGAATCCTTCGACGGAGTCGTCGTAGGTCATCAGATCGGTCAGACACTACGCGATTACCTGCTGCCAGATCTAGTTCGATGAAGGGTGTCGGGCGAAACCTACTTGCCCCCCCGTCGACGGTCGTTTCACCACAGATTTGACCGGGGGCGGGGCCGATGGTTAAGGCCCGGCCGTGACTTTGGTGCGCGGCTTGTTGGTACTGGCGATCGTCGGTTGCTCCGGCCAGCGGTATGTTTCGGAGCCCGCGAAACTCGAGGTACCGACGGACGAAACCGACGAAGCTGCAATCGAAGTTGCCAAAACTCCCAAGATCGACTGGCAAGGAATCCCTCCCAACCGTCGCCAGGACGTGCTCGACGTTCTGGCAACGTCGTTTTGCCCCAGCTGTCCGTGCCCACAGTCGGTTGCGACGTGCATCACGCCCTCGGAATCCTGCGATTGTCGCGAGTGCTCCGAGCTCCTCGCTCGCTGGACGCTCGACATGTTTCGCGCGGGCAACACGCGAGCTCAGGTCGAAGACATGGCGGCCTCGGCGTGGAGCGATTCGTTCACGCGGGCGCCGTTCGAGTTCCACACCTCCGTCCAGCCGACCAACGGACCGGACGGCGCCGCGGTCCAGGTCGTGGAGTTCGCGGACTTCGTCTGCCCGCACTGCTCGCAGCTCGCCCCGGTTCTTCGCGCCCTCGGCGAGACTCGCCCCGACGTCCAGATCGTCTTCTACTTCTATCCGCTACAGAGCTACGGACCATCGCTTTGGGCCGCCTTGGCCGCGGCCGAGGCCCAGGCGCAGGGCAAGTTCTGGACGTATTCGGCCGAGCTATACCGCCAGTCGAGGCCCGCCGACGTCGACCGGCTGACCGAAATCGGCACCCGGCTCGGTCTGGACGGCGATGCCATCCGGTCGGCGGTGGAAACGGCCCGCCATCGCGAAATCGTGATGGACAACAAGGGCCTGGGTCAGAAGGCCGGTGTCCAGGGTACGCCGGCCATCTTCATCAACGGACGCCCCTTCACGCTGCCCCGCACCCTCCCGAACCTCGAAAACTGGGTCGACATGGAGCGGCTCCGCGGCCAATGTCCGGGTCCAGGCAGCACTGATGCGATACCTTGAAGTCTCGAAACCGCTATCGTTCCTCGCTGCCGCGGCCGTCCTGGCCGCGGCGGCCGTCTGGACTCCGGCGAACGCAGGTCCTCCTTATGCTGGGGACCCTGAGGCCGACGAAGTCGCCGCCAAACCGGCGACGCGCTCCTGGAACGTGAACTCGGACCCGTTCGCGATTTCGTTCCTGTTCGAGCCCGGGATCCCCGACCCCAATCAGGTGACGACCATCACGATCGTTGCCAGCGAGGTCGGCAAGAGCCGGTCCCGACTGAGCCGTGGTCGCCCGATCGAGGGTGCGAGCGTGGTCGTCACGATGAAGGACGCCGACGGCAAGGTGCTGGGTCGGTTCCGGGCTCAGCCCAACCCTCTTTCCAAGTCAAAGTACGGCCTGCACTTCACGCCGCGGCGTGAGGGGATCCACACCATCTCCGTCGAGGGCTCGACGGCCAAGGGCACCTTCTCGGCCGAGACGAAGCTTCCGGTCGCGGTGTGGCCGCTTCCTCCCGAGCTGGAAGGGACCGGCGACAAGGTGGCCGGCGGCGGCGTAAAGCGCCCCCTCGGGCCCGTCGCCAAGTAGAGCCGATCCGCGCATGGCCGACCTCGACATCTCGGAGGTCCGCGGTCGGCTCACCGCGGCGCTCGGAACCGCGGCGGTTCTGACGGGCTCGGACAACCTGGACGCCTACAGCCGAGACTGGTCGGGCGCCGACCCCCAGTTCCCCGACGTCGTCGTACTGCCGTCCAGCACAGCCGACGTTCAGCTGGTCCTCCAGATCGCGCAGCAGCATCAGGTCCCGGTCACGCCGCGCGGCCTGGGCTCCGGCAAAGCCGGAGGCGCGCTGTCCACCCACGGCATCGTGATGAGCCTGGAGCGGATGACCGGAATCGTCGAGGTGAGCGCCTCCGACCTTCTGGCCCGCGTTCGGGCCGGAACGCCGCTGTCCGAGGTCCAGGAGGCGGTCGCCGGCTTCGGGCTCATGTACCCGCCAGATCCGGGAAGCGCCCACTTATGCTCGATCGGGGGCAACATCGCCTGCAACGCCGGCGGGCCTCGGGCGTTGAAGTACGGCGTCACCCGCCAGTGGATCCTCGGCCTCGAGGCCGTTCTCGCGAATGGAGAAGTCATCCAGACCGGCAGCCGCTCGGCGAAGCAGGCGGCGGGCTACGATCTGACGGGCCTTCTCGTGGGCTCGGAGGGAACGCTGGGCGTGGTCACGGAAGCCACCCTCCGGCTTCGCCCTCGACCCGGCGGCGTCTGCACGGCCCTCGTCTGCTTCGACGATGCGCGTGCGGCCTGTGAGGCGGTAACCCCGGTCTTCACTGCCGGCCTGTTGCCTCGCGCGCTCGAGCTGCTCGACGAGGTCGCGACGACCGCGCTCCGCGACGCCCATTCCGAGCTGGTGCCGGCTGCCCGAGCGATGCTGATCGCGGAAACCGACGGTCTGGACGCGGATGTAGCGCTCGAAGAGATGAATCAGGTCGCGCACGTGCTGACGAAGCACGGCGCTCGACGCATCGACGTCGCTCACAACGACGTCCAGCGCGAGCGGATCTGGGGCCCACGGCGCATGCTCTCCGAGACCCTACGCAGAACCGCCCCCCGCAAGCTTTCCGAGGATGTGGCGGTGCCGCGGTCGCGAATCCCCGACCTGCTGGACGCCTTGCAGGACATCGCGAAGCGAACCGGCATTCGGATCGCGGCCTACGGGCATGCAGGGGACGGAAATCTCCACGTGAATCTGCTGTTTCCGGCGGATCGCGAAGCTGGGGCAAAAGAAGCCCTGGTCGAGGTTGCGAAAACGGCCGTCGAGCTGCGAGGGACGATCAGTGGGGAGCACGGCGTGGGATTCCTGAAACGAGACCTGCTGGCGATCGAGCAGAGCGAGACGCGCATCGACGTCCAACGGGCGATCAAGGCCGCCCTCGATCCGCAGGGCCTCTTGAACCCCGGCAAAGTGCTGCCGCCTCGGAGGTCCGCATGAGGGTCCGCGTAATCACGCCAGAAAACCTCCGCGAGGTTCCGGTCTTCCCACTGCCGGGTACCGTGCTGCTGCCCCGTACCCTCATCCAGCTCCACGTCTTCGAACCGCGCTACCGCGTGATGACCGAGGACTGCATCGAAGGCACGCGTCTTCTCGTGATCGCGATGTTCGACCCGAACATGCCCCCCGATGAACACGGGCGACCCGCGATTCACCCGGTCGCCGGTCTCGGCGCGCTTCGGCGGTCGATCCGCTTGCCCGACGGGCGCTTCAACATCGTTCTCGAAGGGATCGCCCGGGTCGACATCAACGAGGAGCTTCCGCCGGACCGCGTCTATCGCCGCGCCAACGCCCGGGTGGTTCCCGACGTGGTGCCGTCCGACGAGGCCACGCTGTCCGCCTCCGTCGCGTCGGTACGGGCGCTGTGCAATCTCGCCGTCACTCGGATGGACAAAAAGGAAGCGGCGGAATTCGAGAACCTCACTCACGTCGAAGACCCGGGTCAGCTCGCGGACATGGTCGCGGCGGCCGTCATGAACGACAGCGACGACCGCCAGTCGGTCCTGGCCGAGGCCGACGTGGATCGGCGGCTTCAGCTCGTGGCCGGCACGTTGGGCGCGTCCCTCTTGCAGCGGCCGGAAGGCGGCGACGACAGTGGCCCGCCGCCCTCCTTCGGTTGGGGTGTGCCGACGGGCGAAGCCTGAGCTCGCGCTGGGCTCCTCGCCCGCCCGGAAACGAAACTTTCGGTCGGCGTCGCGGCGAATCGACTCAGTCGATCAGGTGACCGCACTTGTCGCGCTTGGTGTGCAGGTACTTCTCGCTGTGGATGTTGGGCTGAACCAGCACCGGCTCGCGGCGGACCACGTTGATGCCGTTTTGCTCGAGCTGGCGCACCTTGTCCGGGTTGTTGGTCATCAGGGCCACGCCCTTCACCCCGAGGTCTTCGAGGATGGCGGCCGCGATGTCGTACGACCGCAGGTCGGTCTCGAATCCAAGCTGATGATTGGCTTGGACCGTATCCGCGCCCCGCGCCTGGAGGGAATAGGCGCGAATCTTGTTCCCCAAGCCGATGCCGCGCCCCTCCTGTCGGAGATAGACGACGATGCCGCCCCCGGCCTCGAAGGCGCGCTGGACCGCGTGGTCGAACTGCTGGCGACAGTCGCACTTGAGCGAGCCGAAGACTTCCGAAGTCAGGCACTCGCTGTGCACGCGGGCGAGCACTTCGGCCGGGTTGGCCAGGGCATCGCCGATGAGGAGTGCCACGTGCTCCTTGTCTTCCACCGGTCGGCCGTCGACGACTTCGCGATAGACGACGGTCGTGATGGGCCCGTGGGCGGTGGGGATTTCAGAATCGGCATATCGAGAGACCAGGCTGTCAGGTGCCGGCCCCGGTTTCGTGCTCGGGAGAATCATCTGTCTGGTGGCCGCCGCAGCGACGTGTGGGAAGCTAGGGACGGCCCCGAGGGGAGTCAACTCGATGCCGACTTCCCTCGCAGGACCCCTGGCAGCCCTCTGAAACCTACCCGAGTCGTTCCGCCAGTTCCACAACTTCGAGAATCGGTTCGTTCTCGGTCGGGCCTAGTGGTACCTTGCTCGGATGCTCGAAGGATTGTGTGTACGGGCGAGAACGCCGAATCGCCTGGATGTCTCGGTGGCCCTGACGACCGGAGCGACGGCCGCAGCCCAACGAATCCACGACCTTCGCTCGAGCTCGACGGTCATTTTCGGACGGCTGATGACCAGCGCAGCCCTGCTGGCCGCCACTTCGAAGGCCGAGGGCAAGACCAGTCTTCAGGTCCTGTCGAAGGGCCGCGTCGGCCAGATTTTCGTTGATGCCACGCACACCGGCGACCTCCGCGGATACATCAAGAACGCCCGGCTGGACCTCCCGCTGGCGTTGGGCGAGCCCCCCGAGGGGCGACGAAGGGTGGGCAGCCTCGTCCACCCCGGCAGCCTCAGCGTGGTTCGACGGCGGCCCAACGGCGATTACTACCAGTCGATGACACCGCTCCTGAACGGCGAGGTCGACGACGACCTCCGCTACTTCATCGAGCGCTCCGACCAGATCCCCAGCGTCATGGTCGCCGACACCCTCGTCGACGCGCACGGGCGGGTCGTCCGCTCGGGCGGGGTGCTGGTCCAGGCACTGCCCGACGGCGACCGCGATGAGCTTCGGCAGATCGGAGAGCGCCTGGCCGACGGTCGATTCGCTCGCATCCTGCGGAACGCCGAGATCGACGACCTGCTCGAGGCACTGCAGTCCGACGCCGAGCCGATCGACGCCGACCTCCCGCTGCGCTGGCACTGCCCCTGCTCGAGGGAGCGTGCGGTCAACGCGGTCCGCCTCATGGGCGCAAACGAGATCGCAAAGATGGTGATCGAGGACGACCCCGTGACCGTGGACTGCGACTTCTGTCTGGCGCGGTACGAGATCGACGTCGACGAGCTGGGCCGCATGATGGCCGACACCACCGTCGCCAAGGCCTGACCCGAACAGCCCTTGGCCCCGCGGGCCAAACGTGGTTCACCCCGTCGCCGTGTCGCTCGATGCTCCCCCGAAGTCCGAAGCGTCGGGCGACACCTCGATGCCGTGGTGGGCGATCAGCCTCCGCGGCGTGGCGATGGGCGCGGCCGACGTCGTGCCCGGGGTGAGCGGCGGGACGATCGCGCTCGTGGTGGGGATCTATCCCCGCTTCATTCAGGCCCTGACGAATCTCGACGTCGGGCTCCTCCGCCGCATGCTGGCCGGGCTCGCGGACGGCGTCCCTGGCCTGTGGCGCGCTGCCAAGGAAGCCGACGTTCCCTTCCTCGTCGCGCTCGGCGCGGGGATCTTGGTGGCTCTCCTCAGTCTGGCCAAGCTGATCCCCGACCTCATCGAGACGTACCCCGCCACGATGAACGGTCTCTTTTTCGGGATGATCGCGGCTTCGATCGCCGTCCCTTACCGCATGCTCTCGCGACGAGGCCTACCCGAAGGTATCTCCTTCGTCGCCGCGACCGCGTTCGCGTTCTGGATCGCGGGACTCGGTCTATTCGAGGTGCAGTCCGGGCTGCCCTTCCTCTTCGTGTGCGGGGCGATCGCGATTTCGGCCATGCTGCTGCCGGGGGTAAGCGGCTCGTTTCTCCTTCTCATCTTGGGCCAGTACACGCGCGTCCTCGATGCCATCCACGAGCGAGATATCGTCGTCATCATCGTCTTCGGCGCCGGATGTGCGGTGGGCCTGCTCGGCTTCAGCCGGCTCTTGCGCTACCTGCTCACGCGCTTCCGAAACATCACGCTCGCCGCCCTCTGTGGCTTGATGGTGGGGTCGCTCCGCAAGATATGGCCCTTCAAGGTCGCGCTCGACGAGCCGCTCGTGGTGGCCGGCAAGACCGTCTCCACCGGTACCAACGCCTGGCCCTTCGATCCCGCCTACGCGGGCCCCATTGTCGGACCGGTGCTCGCGATGCTCGTCGGCTTCGCGGTCGTCGCGCTCCTCGAGCGCCTCTCCGAGCGACCGAGCTAGCCGCACCGCTTCGTCGACGCCGGTCACCCTCGTTCGCCGGCGGTGCTAGCGTCGAGCCCGACCGAAGCGCTCACATGACGTAGTGGCGGGCGTCGCAGAGCTGGCGGGTGAGTTCGGGACGGAAGTCGGGGTGGGCGATCGAGATCAGGGCCTCGCCGCGCTGCCGGAGGCCCAGGCCGTGGACGTTCACGGCGCCGTGCTCGGTGACCACCCAGTGGACGTGCCCTCGGGTCGTGACGACACCGGCACCCGGCTTCAGGAAGGGCGCGATCCGTGAGACCTGACCCCGCGCCGCGGTCGAAGGCAGCGCGATGATCGGCTTTCCACCGGCGGACAGCGCCGCGCCGCGAATGAAGTCCATCTGACCGCCGATCCCCGAGTAGATCTGGTAGCCGATCGAGTCGGCGCAGACCTGTCCGCTGAGGTCGACCTCGATCGCTGAGTTGATGGCCACCACTTTGGGGTTCTTGCGAATCATCGCCGTATCGTTGGTGCGGTCGCACGGGTGGAACTCGACCGTCACGTTGTTGTCCACGAAGTCGAAGACCCGCTGAGAGCCAGACACGAACGACGTGGTGACGCGGCCGGGATGCACCTGCTTGAAACGATTCGTGACGGCACCGGCCTGGATCAGGTCGATCAACGTGTCGGAGAACATCTCGGTGTGCACCCCCAGGTCGCGCTTGCCCTTCATGCGCGACAGCGCCGCGTCGGGGATGCCGCCGATACCCATCTGGAGGGTCGAGCCGTCCTCGACGAGGTCGGCGATGAGCTCCCCGATCCGGGCCTCGACCTCGCCTTCGCGACCGGGCAGCGGGCCTTCGGCCAAAGGTCGGTCCGAGTGGATGAACGCCGCGATCCGGTCCACGTGGAGCGCGGTGTGCCCGAAGGTTCGAGGCATCCGCTCGTTGACCTCCGCGAGGACCATGCCGGCTGAGTCGACCGCCGCACGCGCGGCATCGCACGACGTGCCCAGGGTGCAAAAGCCGTGTTTGTCGGGCGGCGACACCTGTACGACGGCCGCATCGAGGTCGACCTGATTGGAGCGAAAAAGGTCCGGAATCGCCGACAAGAAGATGGGAACGTAGTCGGCTCGCGCTTCGGCGATCGGCTTTCGCAGGCCGGGGCCGACGAATAGCGAGTAGCTGTAGTATCGACCCGCGAACTCGGGATCGGTAATCGGCACGTCGCCCGAGAGGTGAAGGTGGTAGAGCGTGACCCCTTCGATGTCGTCGAGATCGGCCATCGCCGCCAGCAAGGGAGTCGGCGTGGCGGTGGCCCCGTGAACGAACACCTTCATGCCGCTTCGCAGGCGACCGACGACTTCGGCCGGGCTCTCCGCTCGATTCTTCCAGTCCGACATACCGACGGAAGTTGCCCAAAAACGAGTTTCTGCATACCCCCTTCAGCCGATATGTCGCGAACCCGCCTCATGCGCGCCGTCTGCGGCCCGGTCTGTTTGGCGGCCGCTCTGGCCGCTTGCTCCGAAGACGAGCCGCTGGAGCTGCCTCCCGACGCGGAATTGGTCGCCCCGGGCTACGCCCGCATGGTGTTCGCGAACTACGAGGATGCCGCCCGAGCCGTGTCGATCCTGGACACGACGGTGGATGCCCTGCTTCAGGCACCCTCGACCGCGAGCCTCAACGTAGCTCAGAACGGCTGGCGCGACGCCCGACGCCCGTACCTGCAGACGGAGGTCTATCGTTTCTACGGGGGCCCCATCGACGGGGGCGATGCCCCGCCGCTCGACGCGATCGCCGGGTGGCCGGCGGAGCCGACGGTGATCGACTACACGACGTCGAGTCCCGACGGCGGTCTCGTGAACGACCGTTCGGTTCCGCTGGAGGCCGAAGCGCTCCGGGGCCTGCAGCGCGAAGATGACGGCGTCGTCCTCGGCTACTTTGCCATCGAGTACCTCCTGCACGGGGAGGACAGGGATACGGCGAACTCGGGCATCCGACCGGCCAGCGACTTCATCCAGGACGGTTCGGTGCCGGACACCAACCAGGACCGTCGAGCCGCTTACCTGGAAACGGCGGTCGATGCTCTGGAAGCCGATCTGAACACCTTGTCCGACGCCTGGGCGCCGGACCGCGAAGACAACTACCGAAGCGAGTTCGAAGGGCTCACACCGCGTCAGGCGCTGCGCCGGATCCTCACTGGCATGACGGTGCTGACCGGCCGCGAGCTCGTCGAGCAGCGGCTCGAGCCGGCTCTCCGAACGGGGGAGGACGACCGAGAGCTCGCTCGCTTCAGCGACAATACGGAGCAGGAGCTCGGCCTGAGCCTTGGAGGGGTCTCGAACCTCTGGCGGGGGCGCTACGTCCGGACCGACGGCCGCTTCGTCGACGGCGTGGGCCTGCGAGCGGTGGTCGAGGCGGTCGACCCCGAGCTGGCGGCGCAGGTCGACTCCAGCCTCGATACGGCCCGATCGGCTGCCGACGCGCTCTTGGATCCCTTCGACAACGAGGTCCGCGCGGAAAACGAGCCCGGGCGGGCCCGGGTGCAGGCTCTCGTCGACGCTCTCCGGACGCTCGAGCTCGATTTGCGGGAGGTGGGCCGGCTGCTCGACTTGAACCCCGCCGCTCCCTGAGCCGGCCGGCCCCACTGCGTTCTCTTCAGCCTCGTCGAGGCTCGACGCCGCCTAGAGAAGCATCTTCAGTCCGTCGATCGCGTGAAACCGACGGTACAGGTGCGCCACCGACTCCGCGTCGGGCATCGGCAGCACGAGGGTCACGGCCAGATGTTTGCCGTGCTCCGACTCGCGCGTGCTCACGATGGGGGGAGTTCCCGGCATCTCTGCCTCCACGATCTCCAGGGCCCGACTCTCCAGATCGGCTTTCGCCGGACCGATCAGTTTGAACGTGTAGGAGCAGGGAAACGTGTGCACCGCATTGAGTTTCTCGATGAATTCCGCCTGCTCGGTCATGCCCCGACGGTGCCACGAACCCGGGAGCACTGTCGACTCGGACCCGCGCCTCAGAACTGGAAGTAGATGAAGGTCTGAACCTCGAAATCGGCGACCTGCTTGACGACCAGCGCGATCGCCACCAGGCCGGCCGCGCGCACGGGCACCGGCATCGCTACGAATCGGTCCGAAAACCACTGGAACAGGTTGGTCGGGCCGAAGTGGATCACGGTCGCGATGATCATCACCGTGAGTACCCGCGGCGTGAGGTTCGGTGCCTGCCAGGTTCCGTCGGGCACGAGACCGGCGAACATGGCGTAGGCCCGCTCCATCGACTCGGCGCGGAAGAAGATACGGGCGAGCATCACGGACAGGAATGTGATCGTCCACGAGATGGCCGTCCGCCAGATGGGCTCGGCACCCGTCGGCATGCCGAAGCGCCACCAAAACAGCCGCGTCAGACACAGCCCCACGCCGTGAATGCCGCCCCACAGCGCCATCCGCCACGACGCACCGTGCCAGATGCCGCCGAGGATCATGGTGATCATCACGTTGCGCAGGGTGAGAAGCCGCCCCCGCTTGTTCCCGCCCAGCGGGATGTAGAGGTAGTCGCGAAGCCACGTGCTGAGACTGATGTGCCAGCGCTTCCAGAACTCGGGCAGATTCTTGGCCTTGTACGGCCGGTTGAAGTTTTCGGGAATGTAAAAGCCAAAGAGCGCGGCCGAGCCGATGGCGACGTCGGAGTAGGCCGAGAAGTCGTAATAGATCTGAAGGGTGTAGGCGAACGTGCCCGCCAAGACCTCGATCCACGTGTACAGCTCGGGGCTGGCGAAGACCCGGTCGATCAAGTTGGCCGCGAGCAGGTCGGCGATGAGGAGCTTTTTGACCAGCCCCTTGGCTATGCGGATGAGACCCGCCGCGCCTTTCGACTCGTCGAGCTCCGGGCGAGCGTCGAGCTGCGGCATGAACTGAGCGGCGCGAACGATGGGCCCGGCGATGATCTGCGGAAAGAAGGAGATGAAGAGCGCGACGTCGACCCACGAGCGGCGGGCTTTGCAGTCCCCCCGATAGACGTCGATCGTATAGCTGAGCGTTTGGAAGACGACGAAGGACAATCCGATGGGCAAGAGGATGTCGAGTCGATGGTAGACGATCTCGACGCCGATCCAGCCAAAGACGATGGCGATCGTCTCGTAGATGAAGTTGGCGTACTTGAAGAACGCCAGGACGCTCAGGTTGCTGACCACGCTGGCCGCCACCAGCAGCTTGCGGACCGAAGGCTTGTGCGCGCGCTCCATGCCGCGCGCGATGAAGTAGTCGAAGGTCGCGCAGTAGAGGACGATCAGAAAGGGCAGCGGATTCCACGCCATGTAGAAGATGGCGCTGGCCAGGAGCAGGAGCCACTTGCGGAGCGTGGCGCGCGCAGAAACCGACCAGTAAGCGAAGAAGACGACCGGCAAGAAGACGAGGAACTGGAGACTGTGAAAGAGCATGTCAGCGCGATGCTCCCGCCTTGGCTTCGGGTCCGGGCCCCTGCAGCGCGAGCTCCGCGGCGTCGTAGGACGTCATGATCGATTCGGCCATCATCTCTCCCAGGAGATCGCTTCCGCGCGACCGAGGGTGGATCAGGTCGCCGAGCATGAGGTCGGCCTGGACCCAGCGAGCGAGGGAGCCCCGTCCGCCCATCGAATCGTACATCGACCAAAAACCACAGCCCCGGTGGCTCGCGACGCGTCGCTGGACTTCGATGATCTGAAGGACCTCGTCTTTGGGGATCATTCGACCGTCGGTCTTGGCACGAACCGCCTCCAGGGGGCTGACGATCAGGCAGTCGGCCTCCGGAACCGCGGCCGCGACCCGGTCGAAGAACGCGTGCATGGAAGCTTCGACTTGCGTCAGCTTGGCTCGACGCTTGGCGAGCATCAGCGCGTCGTTACCGCCCACCATGTGGACCACGAGCGCCGGGTCGCGCCGGGCCAACAGCTCCTTGAAGTCGCTTTCGTCGGGACGGAGCCACACCTCGGACGTCGCGCCGGGCAGGCCGATCGAATCGTAGACCACGCCTGGCCGCTCCGCTTCGAGCACGGCGCCATAGACGCGGATCCCCGCTCGAGTCACCTCGAGCTTCACTTCGCCGGCGTCCGCGGGGATCTCGAAGCGCTGCGCCCGAGAGCGGGACCCGATCCGGGTGGCCCGGCTGTCGACCCGGCCGACCACCGCCCCGTCGACCAAAACGTCGAGAACGCCGCCTTTAGCCTCCTCGAGGTAGTAGACGTCGACGAAGCGGGATCCGCCGAGTCGGGAGAACAGGGTCCACTCCCGTGCGGTCTGAGCGGTGAACGATGCGCCGGTGTAGCCGAAGAAATGGTCCTGCAAGACGCTTTGCGTAATGACATCCAGAAGCCAGCCGTCGGAGCCTTTCCCGGTTCGATGCCCGCGCTGGAACCGGTTGAATTTTCGGATCATCAAGAAACCACGACCCGAAGACCCGAAGCGCTCCTGCAGGCGCAATCGTACGCGATCCGTGATCTTGTCGGACGCGATCAGCGAGTCTCCGAAGTGCAGGATCCGCACGGGGGCCGCGCTCTCGGCTTCCGCTTCGACCCGTCGAAGGCGAAGGAAGAACCGGTCCAGCGCTCGTCGCTCGCAGTCGCCGTCGGGCCGGGCCTGGGCGCAGCCGCGATCGAGCTCGGCCGCCTCGAGGCCCAACCGCTTTGCCCACGCCTCGAACCGAGGGCGCTCAGGCTTTTCCCAGTGCGGTCGGGGCCCCTCGGTAGCCGGCAGCTCGACGGGAACGTCGTCGTCGTCGGGGTCGGGGTCGAGGACCGCCATGTCTTCGTCGGCGATGTCCAGCGCCCCTCCCCCGGCTACGTATCCCTGGGACGGCCGAGGGACGGACTGGGGGCGGCTGATGATGCGCACGAAGAGGGATCGGACCGGCTGGTCGGAGTCCGAAACCTCGAGCGGTTTCAGCCATGAAGGCACCGGGAGGAACGAGAGGATGACGCAAGCCGCGATGAACAGCGCCATGGTGAGCCCCGTTGAGTAACGCGTGGCCTGCATCGTGCCGCGGCCACCGACAGGCGGGAGAGCCCGGTCGGCGATCCTCCGGGGCTCTTAACATTCGGGTGGGAGGTCTGCTACCCATGTCTTCTGGCCGACGGAGACACAGTCGAACCCGGGAAGGGAGGGAACATGCCGTTCTTCATCGTGCTCCATGACCATGATGGTCTGGTGGGCGTCTGGACGACACCCGACGAGGTCGCCGCGACCCGTTGGGGGCTCGAGCTGAGCCTGACCTATCCCGGCTGCCGGACGCTGGTGCGCAGGGCTTCCGACTTCGAGACCTTGAAGGCCCAGCACCGCAACCTGGATTTCGGCAATCACGTGGCCCAACCGGTCGGGCGCATGCGGCGGCCATCGGTGAGCCGTGGAGTCTCGAGCCCGGCCGTCGCGGAGTCGTCGGTGGATCTCGAAGTGCCCTACGGGCTCGCCAGCTGACCGCCCGCTAGAAGTCGCGACCCTCGTTCTTGTCCTTCTGCGCCTGGGCCTGGTCGAGCACCTTGTCGCGTTCGTCCAGCTGCGGCGCATCCGGGAACTTCTCGCTCATTTCGTAGAAAGTGGCCAAGACGTTGTCCGGCTCGCCGAGCTTCGCATAGCCCTCCGCCAGCTCCAGAAGCAGCCCCGCGTCGAGCGCCACCCCTTCGAACTTCTTCTTCATGGTGAGCAGCCGCATCACGTAGCCCTTGTAGTGTCGGGTCCGCTTGTAGAAGTCGGCCACGTAGCGCTCGTGCGCCATGAGACGGGTCTGCACCTCGCGGAAGATCTTCTCCGCTTCTTCGGTGTATTGGTCCTCCGGGTACCGCTGGAGATAGGTCCCCAGCGCCAGCGCCGCTTCCTTCACCGCGGTCTGGTCCTTCTCCTGAGCCGGGGGGAGGAGGAACCAGCTGCCCGGGATCTGCTCGTAGTGCGCCATGCCGATCCGGAAGAGCGAATACGGCACCAGCTCATGCGTGGGATGGAGGCGGGCGAAGTTCCGGTAGCTGTCGATGGCCTCGAGGTAGTGCTCACGCTCGAACTGGCAGTCGGCCATGCGGATGTCGGCGAGGGGGACGAAACGCGAGTATGGAAACTTCGCCCGGATGTAGGCAAAGAACTGCTGCGCCGCGAGGTAGGCTTTTTTGTCGAAGCGGCGCTCGCCCTCGCGCCAGTTCTCCTCGGCGGTCTGATAAAAGCGAACGGTCGGGATGCTTTCGCCCTGGTCCGGGTTGAGCCCCGGCGCCACGAAGTCGGGATCATCGATGGTTCCCCCGCCCTGATTGGCGCACGCGACGGCCCCCCAAACGAGGGCCGAGCCCGCGAGGAACCGGAAAACACGACGCATCGCGCCAACCTAGGTCGCAGACGCGCGCCTTGCAAGCGCGAGTTCTGCCCACGCGAGACGGACGTCGTCGTTCTGCACGTGCCCTCCGGGAATAGACGGCTCGATGGGCGTGCTTACCTCGGCCGTGACATGAAAAGGACTCTCCTGTTCCTCGGTACGAACATCGCCGTGCTGGTGGTGCTGGCCATCGTCGCCAGCCTTCTCGGCGTCGACCGGTTCCTTACCGATTACGGGCTCAATCTACCCGCGCTCCTCGGCTTCGCCGCCGTGTTCGGCTTCGGAGGGGCTTTCATTTCGCTCCTTTTGTCGAAGCGGATGGCCCTCTGGTCGACCGGCGCCCAAGTCATCGAGCAGCCGCGAAGCGACACCGAAGCCTGGCTCGTGTCGACCGTCCGGCAGCTCGCGCGGACCTCCGGGATCGGCGAGCCCGACGTCGCCATCTACGACGCCCCGGAGATGAACGCCTTCGCCACCGGCGCCAACCGGAACAGCGCACTCGTCGCCGTTTCGACCGGCCTCCTTCGCGGCATGTCGAAGCACGAGGTGGAAGCCGTCCTCGCCCACGAGGTGTCCCACGTGGCCAACGGCGACATGGTGACGATGACCCTGCTCCAGGGCGTCCTCAACACGTTCGTTATCGCCGCCTCGCGCGCGATCGGCTGGGTCATCGGCCGGGCGCTCAGCCGCGACAACGACGGGCTCTCCTACGGAGCGTACTTCTTGGCCAGCATCGCCACGCAGATCCTGTTCGGCATCGGCGCGAGCCTGATCGTCATGGCGTTCAGCCGACATCGCGAGTTCCGGGCCGACGCCGGCGCGGCCAAGCTGGTCGGGGCGGCGCCGATGATCGGCGCCCTCCAGCGGCTCGGGGGCGATGCCGACCAAGAATCGACCCTCCCCGAGGCGGTCGAGGCGTTCGGTATCCGCGGCGGCAAGTCGTGGATGAAGCTCTTCGCTTCCCATCCACCCCTCCCGGATCGCATCGCCGCCCTCCGCTCGAGCGGCGCCTGACCGGGGAGCGCCCGACCCGCGGACGACGAAGGACGTCTAGCAAACGGCGGCTCTGCCCCCCGTCTGAGACCTCAGGGCTTGCCGAGCTCTTGGTCGAGGGAGGCGAGGATGTCGTCGACGTCCTCGCCGGCGGTGGTGGCCGGCGCAGCGGCGATGTCGCCGGCCGAATCGAGGGTCGGTAGCTCGGCCGATTCCGACAGCGACGACAGGGCAGCCTCGAACTCGTCGTCGAGCGCCGACTTCGCCTGGGCCGCCGACTCTGCTTTCGTGAGCTTCTTGGCCAGCTGCTCGCGCTGCACCTCCGACGTCTTGTAGGCCCGCTTGGCGTCCAGCACCTGGGCGCGGAGCGCTTCGACTTCGGCGGTATGCCGTTTATCCGACTCCTGAATCTGGTTCATGAAGTCGTCGTTCATCTCCTCGAGCTCGCGGAAGTAGCGGCCCTCGAGCTCCTCGTAGCGCTGCCGGAACTTTTCTTGCTCGGCTTGGAGGGCCTCGAGCTTGTGGCTGAGATCTCGGTTCTTCTGGTTGGCCTCGTCGGTCGCACGCTTCGCTTCGGCCAGCTCGTGCTGCGACTCTTCGGCCCGGGCGTTCGAGACGCTGAGCTGCTGGCGTAGCTCTCCGACCTGCGTCTCGTACCGACGCGTTTCGTCGGATGCCTGGCTTTGGAGGACCCGACCGCGCTCCTCCAGGCTCGCGAGCTGCTGCTGGGTGCGGTCCAGCTCCCGCTGGAGAGCCTCCTTTTCCTGCCGCGTCGTGTCGAGGTCGGCGTCGAGCCGGCGAACGTCGGCCCGCGCCTCGTCGCGCTCGCCGGCCAGACCCGACCGCTGCTCGGCCCACTCCCGGCGGTCTGTGTCCATCTGCGCCCGAAGCTCGGCCAGCCGCTCCTCTTGCTCTTGAAGCTCGGTCCGTAAGGCGGCGAGCTGCGACGCACGCTCGGAGATGACCGACCGATCCTCGGTCAGCTGATTCTCGAGCTGCTCGTTGTGGTTTCTGAGCGACTGCGCCTGCTCGTCGAGCGCCGAGACGCGCCCCTCGAGTCGGCCGATCTCGGCGCCGCGCTGGTCGTACTGGCTTCTGAGCTGTTCGAGCTGCGCCCGGGTATCCGTATGTTCCTGCTGTTCGGTCTTCAGCGCCTCGTGAAGCTCGGTGAGGCGACCCTCGCGGGAAGCGAGCGTCTCGCGTGCCGTGTTCAGCTCACCTTGCGTCTGCGCGAGGGTAGCGTCGGTCTGCCGCAAGCGTTCCTGCGTGGAGTCGAGCATCGAAGCGAGCTCGTCCCCGCGCTCGGAGGCGCCGGCGAGTGTCCGCTCGGTCTCCTCGAGACGCTCGGAGGTCGCCCGGTAGCGGTCCGACAGCTCCTCGTATTTCTCTTCCTGCTCGACCCGCGCGACCTCGAGACCCTGCCGCTGCGACTCCAGCTGCTCCACCTGCGACCTCAGGGTCTCGATGGTGTTGGACGTCGTGGTCTGAGTCTGCTTGTGCTCGGCGGTTTCGTCGGCCAGCGCCGCTTCCAAGCTCGCGTTCTGGTCGCGGAGTTCGCCGAGAGACCGCCGGTTCGCCTCCAGATCGGTCTCCAGCCCGCTTATCTGCTCGTCGCGCTGGCGCTGCTCCTCGAGCAGCTGCTCGATCCGCGCCCGCGCATCGTCGAGGTCGTCCCGCAGTCCGCTCGCGACCTGCTTGAGCTCAGCCTCCCGGCGGGCGTAGCGGTCGCCCGCTTGGTCGACGGCGTCCCGGCTTTGGGCGAGCTCGCCGCGGACGTCGCCCAGAGTGCGCTCCAGGTCGCCGATACGTTGCTCGCCCGCCTCGAGCCGCCGGGCCTGATCGCCGCTGAGCTCCTCGAGACGACCGCGCTCGTTCTCGGTCCGAGCCTGAAGATCGGTGAGCTCGCTCAAACTCTGTTCACGTTCCCGGAGCACCGACTCCAGGTCGGCGACCGAAGCCTGCGCCGAAGTCAGGTCCCCCTCGAGACCGGAGATCGTCTTTTCGGTTCGGTCTTCGAACTGGAGCCGGTCAGCCTTGGTCTGGTTCAGCTCGCCGCGGAGGTCGGCGATTTCCTTCTCTTTGAGGGCGACGACCTGGATCAGCTCGTTTTCACGATTGATCTTCTCTTCCTGCTGGGCGCTGAAGGACTGGTTGAACTCGGAGGAACGCCGAGACAGCTCCTCGGTCGTTTGCTTCAAAGAGCTCTGGGCCTCCTCGAGCTCCATCTTCAGGCCTTGGAGCTCGACGTCCTTCTCGACGACCTTCTCGCTCCATTCCTGGTATTCACGCTCTTTGGTGCGGAAGAGGTCCTTGTACTTTTGAAGCTCGGTTTCCTTTTGACGGAGCTGCTGCCGGAGCAGCTCGAGCTTCGTGTCGGCGGTGGCGCGGCGACCGGACCGACGAGCTCTAGGCTCGTCCTCCGCGACGTCGGGCGACGCCCCGGCCGCAGGCTCGGCTTGAATCTGTTCCAACAGTTCTTTGTCCTCGTCGGTCAAAGGCCGGGCTTCCGTCGAACTGGTCGGCAGCGGCGGCGGCGCCGGCTCCCGGTCCAGGCGATCGAGAAGCCTCGACGTGAGCGTACGGAGCTGGTCCCAGCGATACGGTGGCTGCGCGGGAAGGACGGCGTAGCCGTCGGCGGGGGTCGCCGACTCCTTGTGAGGCTCGAAGGCCGCCGCGGAGTCGTCGGTGTTCGTGTACAGCACCACCGCCGTCCGTCGGAACCGGCGGTTGTTCTTCAGTCGGCTCACGAAAGCGAAGCCGGACTCCCGCCCCCGCCCTTCGGAGCGGATCAAAACGAGGTCGGGCTTCGTCCGCCGAATGTCTTCGATCGGGTCGCCCTGCGGTTCCAGGACCGTGACTGTCATGCCGGCCGCCTGCAGAGGCGCCGCGACCATCAGCGCGAAGTCGTGGTCCTCCTCGAGGATGTATGCCGTACGCCCTTGCACCAGCAGGCCGACGCTAATGCCGGTCTGAGCGGCGATCAATCTTTCGGCCCGCGAACCGGCGGTTTCACGGCTCGACGCTCGCGACCGACCTCGACATGCTCCGTGCGCAAGTCGGCGTCGATGTAGGCTGCGGGTTGCTCGACTGGGACGCACCTGGCACAGTCCTTTCGTGAGCAAGCGCGGACTTTCGCTCTTGTCGCGTGTGCGGGGTGGTGGATCCGTCGTCTCGAAGCAGCGGTTGCGCGAGTCGGTCGACGTCGATCCGCATCAGAACCCGGTCGCGAATCGGAGGCTTCGCCCGGTGGGCCTTCCGCATCGAAAGGCCGTTCAGACCAAAAAGCGTCGCTGACGCCTCGCCGCACGCCGCGACCTCGCCATGACGATCTACTTCGAAGGGCAGCGTTCCTTGGCGCCCATTTGGCGTCCGATCCTCCGTATTTTCGCGGTCTTGGTCGTCATGGGGACCGTCGGGGGCTTCGTCGTGGGCGCCGTGACCTACGCAACATATTCCCGCGACGTTCCGAACTTCGAGTCGGTGGAAGACTACAGGCCTCGGGTCGTGAGCCGGATCCTGAGCCAGAGCGGATGCGCGACGGGTGAGCTATTCCGCGAGCGCCGTGAGGTGCTGGCCTACGAACAGATCCCACCGCGACTGGTCGCGGCGTTCGTCGCGTCGGAGGACGCACGATTCTTCGAGCATTCCGGCATCGACTTCTTCGGCATCCTGCGAGCGGCCTGGGCGAACCTCCGAGCCGGACGGGTGGTGCAAGGCGGCTCGACCATTACCCAGCAGGTGGCGAAGTCGCTCTTGATCTCCGAAGAGGGCTACCGCGCCGGCTCCGCGAAGAAGATCTCCCGCAAGATCCGCGAGGCCATCCTCGCCCGGCGATTGGAGAGAAAGCTGAGCAAAGACGAGATCTTGGCGCTGTACCTGAACCAGATCTTCCTGGGTAACCAGGCGTACGGCGTCCAGTCGGCCGCCCAGGCCTACTTTCGCAAGAACGTCGGGGAGCTGAACCTCGCCGAGATGGCCCTGATCGCCGGCCTTCCCCAGGCGCCCAGCCGGTACTCGCCGTTTCGACACCCGAAAGTGGCTCGCGAACGACGACGCTACGTGCTCCGGCGCATGGTCGAAGAAGGGCACGTCAGCGAAGCCGAGCTGCAGGCGGCCGAAGCGACGCCCATCCAGGTGTTTCGCGCTCCCGACCTGATCCGCGAAGTCGCGCCGTACTTCACCGAGCACGTGCGGCGGCTCTTGAACGAGAGATTCGACACCGACGAGCTGCTCGAAGAGGGCCTCACCATCCATACGACCGTCGACCTGGACAAGTATCGAGCCGCGGAGCGGGCCACGTACGAAAAGCTGCGGCTGGTCGACAAGCGCCAGGGCTATCGCGGCCCGCTCCTCCGCCTGGCCGACGCTGATGAACGCTCCAACTTCCACGAACGCTACACCGCGGAGCTCCGGAGTCAACGAGGCGATGGCCCGCTCCAGGAAGGCGAGCTCGTCCTCGGGCTGGTCGAGCGGGTGGACCGAGAGCGGGACAACCTCCACCTTCGAGTCGGACCGCACCGCGCGGTGCTTCCGCTGGCCGCCATGCGCTGGGCGCGACCCGTTGACCCCCAAGTCTGGTACGAGGGCGGGCTGCTCGGCAGCCTTCCTCGGTCCTTCCAGGAAGGTGACGTGCTTCACGTCCGGGTCACGAGCTTCAAGGCGCTCCGCCAGGACGTGTATGCCCAGGGTTACCTGAAGACGATTCCGAAGAAGGCGACGCTCGTGGCCCTCGAGCAAGAGCCCGACCTGGAGTCCGCCCTCATGTCGCAGTCGGTCGAGACCGGGTACGTGGAGGCGATGGTCGGAGGCTACGCCTTCGAGCGCAGCGAGTTCAATCGCGCCCTCCAAGCCTGCCGCCAGCCCGGGTCGTCCTTCAAGCCGGTCGTCTACGCGGCCGCGCTCGACGAAGCCGAGATGACGGCATCCAGCATCATCTTGGATGCCCCGCTCGCGTTCAACGACGCCACGGCCCAAAACCGCTGGAAGCCCGCCAACTTCGAGGGTCGCTTCCAGGGTGAAGTCACGCTGCGGACGGCGCTCATGAACTCCATGAACGTTCCGGCCATCCGCATCTTGTCTCGAGTGGGGGTGGGGAACGCGATCCGCTACGCGCGACGCCTCGGGATCGAGAGTGAGCTGCGACCGGAGCTCGGTCTCGCCTTGGGGTCGTCCTGCGTCACCATGGGCGAGATGGTCGGGGCCTACATGATCTTCGCGAGCGGCGGCGTCGATACGCCCCGGAGATTCATCACCCGAATCGAGGACCGAAACGGTCGGATTCTGATGGACCGCGGGCACCCGCGGGATCCCTGGGCAGGCTTCGGCACCAAACTTCGGCGCGCGGTCGCGGTCAGCGACCAGCCCCGACGCGACGTGATCGACCCGAAGATCGCGTTCCTCATCACGAAGCTGATGCGCAACGTGGTGGAAAACGGCACCGGGCGCCCCGCGCGCAACGTCGGAGTCCCCGTGGCCGGCAAGACCGGCACGACGAACGACTCGTTCGACGCATGGTTCGTCGGCTTCAGTCCCGACCTGGTCACCGCCGCCTGGGTCGGCTTCGATGACTACGTCCTGCCCATGGGTCGGTACGAGCAGGGAGGGCGCGCCGCGCTCCCCCTATGGGTGTCGTACATGAAGGAAGTGGTCGCACGTCCGGCGGAGGAATTTGCCCCGCCGCCGGGCATCGTCATGGTCGGCATCGATCCGCGCACGGGAAAGCGAGCCCGCGAAGGCTCTCAAACCTCGGTCCTCGAAGCGTTCATCGCCGGGACCCAGCCCGCGGAGTTCGCATCGGCCGAGGGCGAAGCCCAGCCCGACGCCTTCTTCATGCTGGACAACTGATGGAGCCGACCGAGGTTCTTCAGGAGCGCTTCGGCCTCGGATCCTTTCGCCCCGGTCAGCCGGAAGTCATCGCTTCGATCCTGGAAGGTCGCCCCACCCTCGCGGTGATGCCGACCGGCTCGGGGAAGAGCCTTTGCTATCAGCTGCCGGCGGTCATGCTCGACGGGATCACCGTCGTCGTGTCCCCGCTCGTCGCGCTGATCCGCGACCAGATCCGGGCCCTCGAATCCCGCGGGATCGCGGCTCGGTCGATCACCAGTCACGACGACCATTCGGCGCGGACTCGCGCCCTGAAGGAGATCCGCGAAGGCAGGCTCGACCTGGTATACGTCGCGCCCGAACGGTTTCGGAGTTCAGCCTTCGTCGAGGCGCTCCGCGCGGCCAACATCGCAATGTTCGCGGTCGACGAAGCCCACTGCATATCCCAGTGGGGCCACGACTTCCGTCCCGACTACGCGCGGCTCGGCGATGTGATCGCCGAGCTCCGGCCCGAGCGCGTCGCCGCCCTTACGGCGACGGCGACCCCCGCGGTGCGAGAGGACATCTGCCTCCGACTCCAGCTGAGCCGTCCCAACGTGATCGTGACCGGGTTCGACCGAGAGAACCTCGAGCTCAGAGTCGTCGAAACGAGAAAACGAACGGCGAAGCTGGCCCGAGTGACGGAGGCGCTCGAGGCGGTCACCAGCGGCGCGGCCATCGTCTACGTGGCCACCCGGAAGAAAGCCGACGAAGTCGCTTCGGCTCTCGGCGACGTGGGTTTCGACGCCCACGCTTATCATGCGGGTATGTCGGGCTCGGAACGTCGGCGGGTCGAGCTTCACTTCGACGCAGCGCCCCGGCCGGTCGTGGTCGCTACGACCGCCTTCGGCATGGGCATCGACCGAGCCGACGTACGGGCGGTGGTGCACTTTCAGATCCCGGGAGCGCCCGAAGCCTACTACCAGGAAGTTGGGCGTGCAGGCCGCGACGGGCAGCCGGCGGTCGGCCTGCTGGTCTGGGACCAAGCGGACCTGCGCCACGCGCACCTTCGATACGAGCGTTCGTGTCCGACGCCAGAGGCGGTGGAAGCCGCGTTTCAGCTCATCCAGGAGAACGGGGCCCTGGGATTCGAAGACCTCGTCGCCGAAGTCGAAAACGTCATCGGACCATCGGCTCGGGCCGCGGTGATCGCGTTGGAGCAGTCGGGCAGCATCCGGATCGACGCCAACGGCGTGCGGGCCGTCGAAGCGCGGTCCCAGGTCGACCCGAAGGCCCTGAACGAACGAGCGCGGCGCGAGCGAGGCCGACTGGACGCCATGATCGGCTATGTCACGCGCGCTGCGTGTCGCCGTCGGTATCTGGTCGACTACTTCGGCGACCCTCGACGGCCCGATGCGTGCGGTCTTTGCGATCGATGCTCGGGCCCGCCACCTACGGTCTTGCAAGGCGACGAGAAGCGCCCCGCCATGATCACCTTGTCGTGCATCGCCCGCATGCGCGGTCGCTACGGCAAGGGTCGCGTGGTGGAGGTCCTCGTAGGCTCAGAGTCCGACGCGGTCCTGGGGGCCGGTCTCGATCGACTTTCGACCCACGGTCTTCTGAGCACCTGGACGAAGAAGCGGACGATGGCCTTGATCGATGGCTTGGTTCGCGGGGACTACGCCCGCATCGCTGGGTCCGACTACCCCACCATCCGTCTCACGGAGCGCGGCGCGGCCGTCCTCAAAGACGAAGCTCCGCTGGCGCTGGACATGCCCGAAGAAAAGACTGCGTCGGCCCGACCGGCGACCGCCAGCGTCGAACCCGGCGCCGAACTCCTCTTCGATGCGCTCAAGTCGTGGCGCACCGAACGGGCGCGCGAACTCGGCAAGCCACCTTACATCGTCGCCCATGATCGGCTGCTCGTGGCTCTGTGCGAAACCCGGCCGCGAACCTTGGCCGAGCTACGGGATACGCCAGGGATCGGACCGACCAAGCTGGAACAGTTCGGTTCCGACATTCTCGAGCTGGTGGGCCAGCACACCTGACGTACGGCCGTCGCGTGATTCGCTGCGTGCCTGTTTCACGCGTCTTTACAGCGGTGCCGGCGGAGGCGACAACACGAGGCGTGGAAGACGCGCCCGTCGACCATCGCGGCCGCAGTCGGCCGCTATACCCCCATCGTACCGGACGCCCGCAGTCGACCTCCCGTACCAGCCGCGTCCTGCTCGGGCTGTTTCCCGGGCTGCGACTCCTCGCGAGCGACGATGGACGCAAAGGGATCCCGGTCGCGCTCCTCGGTTTGGCGACGGTCGCGGCCGCCGTCTTCCTGTTCAACAGTCTCGAAATGACGGCGGAACTCCTCGAGCGGATCGATGCGTCTCCTCGATTCCTTAGCGGACAGCTCGGTCTCATCTGGCTGATGGCGCTGATCTTCGAAGTCTTGAGATACCGCTCGAGCGGTCACACTCGACCGCCGACCGCTCCCCGCGCCTTCGCCACCCTGTGCCTGCCCGCGGCCCTCATGATGGTGGGAACCGCAACCTACGCGCGCGTTTGGCCCGAACTCCACCAGGCGCTGTTCGCCGCCGCCGCGATCGTCTTCTTCGGCTGTATCCCAGCCGTCGGATTCACGCTGACCGACCTGGTTCTTCCCCCGTCGTCGGGCCGGCGGAGCATCGAGCGCACGGGACTCATCGGATGGATGGCCGGCACCACTCTCATCGTCGTCTGGTTCTTCGTCGTGCCCCACCCCGGCTGGTCGCGCTCCGCGTGGTACGCCGGGTGGGATCTCCTGGCCGAGCTGCTGCGCTGATGCGGCGCGTCAGCCGCGCTTCTTGTTCTTGCGAAGACGTTCGAGGAGGCTCTTCACCTCGACGTCGGCCGCGACGCGGGTCGACCGGTCGGCTTCGACCGACGAACCTACGACGGGCTCGGGAAAGTCGCCGGTCATGGCCGCGGACCCTCTGGGGTCATAGACGGTCGACGCGGAGGGAATGCTGACCTGGGGACGGGGCACTTCGGGGGGCGGCTCGAGGTCGTCGGTCGTATCGTCGGTCTCGTCCAAAACGAGGATCGGAAGCGGCGCTTGGGGGGTCGGCAGGCTGGGGTTCGTCGGGTCGACGTCATCCAGCTCCCGATGATGCGGGTCGGCTTCGTCCTCGAGCCCCGGCAGCTCCAGTGCCTCCATCACCAGGCTCTTCACCTCCTCCTCGGAGACGTCGACCGACGGAGACGGCCCATCGGAAGGCGATCCGAACGCCGGCGGGCCGAACGCTGCTGAATCGAACACCGGTGGTCCATCGCTCTGGGGCTCGAGCGCCGGCGGCCCCGCGCTCCGCGGGGCTGACTCCGGCGGCATGAACGCTTCGTCCGGTCGAAGCTCGAACTCTCGGGCTCGCTGTCGCATCGCTTGCGCCTGTTCCGGCGCATCGTGCCCATCGAAGCGCTCCGCGGCCTCCCGCAAAGCCTGGCCCGCGTCGATGCGACGGTCGAGCGCCTCCAAGGCTTCGGCCAGCTTCACGAATACTTCGGGATCCGAAGGCCGTAGTCGGGTCAACGCCCGGAGAACGGCGATCGCCTTTCGATGGTGCCCATGCGCGCGGTAGACCTCCGCCGCCCGGTCGTACAGGAGCTCGGCTTGGTCCGAGAACCCCCGGCGAAGGCTCTCCTCGGCAACCCGAACCATCCGACGGTCGTCGTTCTGGGCACTCCGGACCTTGGCCACCAGCGTCTTCGGGGCAGGGATACCGAAGCCCGGAGCAGGTTTCGGTCGGCCAAAGAGCCAGCCGAACCAGCGCTGCCACCACCCCGCCATCGGCCCCGACCGTACCAGGCTCACATCGGCATCGAAAGCGAGCGGGACGGCGCGGAAGCTCGCAGTCAGAGTACGTTGTACTCGAAAAGGAGCTGCAGGCCGTTTTGCACCTGGAACTCGTTCAGAACCTGCGGCTGCCGGATGACGTTGAGGCTGTACTCCAGGTTCATCCACTCGGTGATCGCCACGCCGATACCGGCCAAGATCCGCAGGTTGATCTGATTCTCGAACTCCTGAAGTTCCTCGCGATCGCTGGACGTTACGGCTGCCCAGAAAACGTTGCTCACGAATCGGTAGTTCAAGACGTCCTTCACGATCTCACCACGGAGAGCGAGCTCCGCTTCCGCGCCCAGGTCGTTGAGCGACTCGATACGGGTCGTTTCGATGACGTTGCCGTCCTCGTTCGAGATGATGGAGCCGTCGCGAGCAATGATCTGCTGCACGGCGAAGCCGATTTGGAAAGCCAACCGGATCTCCTGCTCGTCGATCGGGTCACCGAAGAGGCCAGCTGACTCGCGAAGCTGGAGCGGTTCGAAAGCTCCGGTCAGGGAGATCTCGTCGCCGGACCCTATGGTCTCCCGCTCGAGTTCGGTCTCCCCGTCCTCATCGAATCGAATCACCTCGGTCTCTTCCGCACGCACCGCGTAACCCGGCAAGAGCGGCGTCTGCATGGCGAAGCGAACGTAGGGTCCGAGCCACTCCACACTCTTGAGCTTGTAGATGTACATCGTCCGCAGGTCGAAGAGGTCGAAGGACTTCACGAAGCGGTCGATCTGCGGAGTGAGCGTCTGGTTGTGCTGGATGACGAGCTCGTTGTTCCAGCGATGCTGGCCCTTCTTGAACCGAGCGTTCGCGCCGAGCAGCAGTCCGAACTGGATGGTGAGGCCATCGTCGCTGCCGATGACGTTCTGTGAGTCGTTGAGATTGAAGTTGCCGCCGAGCTTGAGCGTCAGAGTCCAGCCGTCTTTCTGCTCCTCTTCCTCATCGAGGGACTTCTCGATATCCTCGACGGACGTCGCTTCTTCTTCCTGAGCGAATGTAGCCCGGGGGGTGAATACGAAGGCGGCACTTCCGACGGCCGCCCAAACTAGCCATGCGCGCATGCGAGGGTCATGGCTTCCATGCGGCCGTCGCGCAAGCGGTGCGAAGTGGAGCTACCCGTCTTCGCCTGAATCGCCGGTATCGCCGACCTTGGCCTGCATCTCCTGGCGGAAGGCGTGCCGTTCGTCCTGACTCATCTCGTTCCAGCGCTGCTTGAGCGCGCGCTCGCTCTCTTCGGTACCTTCGGCGTACTTGCGAATGAGCTTGGCGGTCTTCTCGTTCACGGTTTTCCCTTCCCTCGGCCGAGTGTCGGCAGGGCGCTGGAAGCTACGAGGACCCGACGAGCCTGTCAATGCGGATCGGTCCGCGATGTGCTTGTCGCCGGAGGTGGCGAGCGCTTATGGGACGCCGGTCGATGTCTGAGGTAGCGGTCGTGACCGGCGCCAGCGGCTTCATCGGTCGCTGGATTCGAGACGCATTCCTCGAACGGGGATTCGACGTCCTCGCCCTCCGACGACCGGCTTCGCCCCCCGCCTCGGTGGGTCGGTCGGCCGAGGTGACCTACGAGGACGTCGACGGACTCGGCCGGCTCTTCGAGCGCGAGCGGCCGCGCTACATCGTCCACGTCGCAGGCGCGACCAAGGGGGTTACGTACGGTGACTTCGAACGAGCGAACGTTCGTCCTACGGCGTCGCTGCTGCAAGCCGTGAAGAAATCGGGCGCGCCACTCGCCCGTTTCATCCACATGTCGTCGCTCGTGAGCCACGGCCCGTCTTCCGTGGAGCAGCCGCACGTCGAAGGAGCACCCCCCAAACCGGTCGAGTTCTACGGTCGCTCCAAGCTCGAGGCAGAGCAGGTCGTCACCGGTTCCGACGTCCCCTGGACGATCCTTCGCCCTGGAGGCGTCTACGGACCGGGCGATGTCGACTACTTCAACCTCTTCCAATCGGCGGCCCGAGGCTTGAACGTCTACTTCGGCAACCGAAAGCGCGTCTTTTCCAAGATCTACATCTCCGACATGGTCGATGCGACCATCGAGGCCGGGCTGAGTCCCTCGGCCGAGGACCGGGCCTACTTCGTCTGCGACCGGGACCCCGTGAGCTGGGAGCGCTTTCAAAGCACGATCGCGGCGCGGGCCGCTCGTCCGGTTCGCGACATCGACCTTCCGGGCATGTTCGTGGATCTCGCCGCCTTCGGGGGCGAGGTCATTTCGACGCTCGACCGCCGGCCGCGCCTCTTCAACCGCCAAAAAGCCATCATGGGGCGTCAGGAAGCCTGGACCTGCGACTCCGAAGCCATCACACGCGAAGTGGGATTCACGCCTCGCGTCGATCTCGAAGAGGGCGTCGAGCGTTCCTGGGCGTGGTATCGCGAACAGGGATGGGTTCCCTCGCCGAAAGCAGCAACATGAGCACCGAAGCCGACCCGAAGACTTCTTCCCCGGATGAATCTCCCCTGTTCGGGGCCCCTCCAACCGACCTTCCCAAGCTGACCGAAGTCCCTCCGTCGCGACGGACGACGCCCGGCGACGTGCAGGTCGTCGAGGTCGACCTCGCCAAAGCCGCCGATCGGGCTCGCTTCATGGACGTGGCCGACCCGCTCTATCGCGACGACCCGCACTACATTGCGCCGCTTCGGATCGAGCAGAACAAGTTTTTGACGCCCGACAAGAATCGGGCCTTCGGCTACCTCGATCTACGGGCGTTCATCGCCGTCAAAGGCGGCGAGGACGTCGGTCGACTTACCGTCCAGGTCGACTCGGAATACGAAAAACACAATGGACGTCGCGTGGGCTTCTTCGGCTTCTTCGAGTCGACCAACGATCGGACGGTCGCCCACGCGCTCTTGGCCACCGGCCTCGCCTGGCTGCGGGAAAAGGGATGCGTCGAGGTCTTTGGGCCGGCGAACTTCACGCTGAACCATCCGGCGGGACTGATCGTCGACAACTTCTCACGGCCCCCCTTCGTCGAATCGACCTACAACCTTCCGTACTATGAAGAGCTCCTCACCTCGTTCGGACTGGGCAAGGCGAAGGACCTCTACATCTGGTGGATGGACATTCAGGACGGGCTGCACAACCCCAAGCGTGCGCGTATCGCTCGCATCGCCGAAAAGATCGCCAAACGAGAGGGCGTGCGTGTCCGGCACGGCGACCTGTCGAAGGTCGACCGAGAGATCGCGCTCATCCACGAGATCTATGTCGGCGCCTGGGAGCAGAACTGGGGGTTCGCTCCGCCCCCGAAAGAGGAGTTCGTCGACCTGGCGCACGACCTGAAGAAGATCGCTTGGCCCGAGCTGACCCTCTTCGTCGAGTATCAGGGCAAGCCGGTCGCCTTCGCTTTCACGCTCCCGAACATCATGGAGCGCATGCCGCGCAACGGTCGGCTCTTCCCCTTCGCCTGGACGCGTCTACTGAACCTGAAGAAGTGCCGGCATGCCCGCCTCTGGACGCTCGGGACGCTCCCCGAATACCGTAAGCGCGGCCTGGAGAGCCTCCTCTTCATCGAGACGGTCAAGGGCTGTCTCCAGCACGGCTACGTCGCGGGCGAGGTCGGCTGGACCCTCGAGGACAACCACCTGATCAATCGCGCCATCGAGTCCATGGATGGTCACATCGACCGGACCTACCGGATCTTCGGTATGGACCTGAGCTGAGCCGTGGGTGCCTTCAAGCCACCGCGTCGTTCGGCGAGCGTCGTCGTCACGCGACCGGACGGAACCGTGCTGGTGGGACGGCGGCGACCCCAGATACGCTACATGGGGGGATTAATGGATTACCCCGGGGGGGTGGACGACCCAGAGACCGACGGTAATGGCGATGCAGCCGAGGCTCGCGCCGCGCACCGCGAACTTTGGGAGGAGACCGGGCTCCGCCTTTCGAAGGAAGGCCTCGTCCGTTCCGAAGCACCTCCCGACGACCCGATAGCCGCTCCGAGCGTCGTGTGCTGGACGACGCCCGCCTGGTACCCCATCCGTTTCCGCACTCGGTTCTTCCACGTGGTCGTCGAGCGAGCCGACGCTCCGGTGCCGACCGAGGAAGACATGGAGGCGCTGCGCTTCGAGGCTCCGGCCGACCTGCTGGCGGGTTGGCGAGACCTCCGGTACCTGATCGCCCCACCGACGCGGCGCATGCTCGAAGCGCTGGTTCGGCTCGCCGACCCAACCGACTCCCGCGCCTTGGCCGAGAGCCTGGATGACGACGACCGGAGCCTAGCCGAGGAGTTCGAGCCCATGTCGGGGATCCAGGCGCTCCCGCTCCGAACGCCGACGCTTCCCCCGGCGACGCATACCAACTGCTACGTGCTCGGCGGCGAGCGACTGCTCGTCGTCGACCCGGCGACCCCGCACGAAGAAGAGCGGGAGCGACTCGCCACGCTCCTCGCCCGGATCGGTCGACCGCTGGCCGCCATCCTCCTCACTCACCACCACGAAGACCACGTGGGCGCAGTCCAGTGGCTGCGAGCCCGAACCGGGGCCCCGGTATGGGCCCACCCCGTGACCGCCGAGCTGCTGGCGGGCACGATCCCCGTGGATCGGACCCTGGAAGAAGGCGACGTGATCGACCTCGGCCAGGACCGGTCCGGCCGGTCGGTGGCCTTCGACCTCGTGCATACACCCGGGCACGCCGCCGGCCACCTGGTGCTGGTCGACAAGCGCCAGTCCGAGCGACCGGCGATGATCGTCGGCGACATGGTGGCTTCGGTGGGAACGATCATCGTCGACCCCGATGAGGGATCGATGAAGACCTACGTGGAGCAGCTCGCGCGCATGCGCGACATGAATCCTGGCGTCCTGTTTCCCGCGCACGGGCCACCGATCTTCGACGGCCCGGCAAAACTTGCCGAGTACCTCGACCATCGCGCCATGCGCGAAGCGAAGGTGATACGCGCTCTCCGTTCGTTCGAAGAGGCGACGCCAGCCGACCTGCTGCCGACCGCCTACGATGACGTCCCGCCAAAGCTCTGGCCGCTCGCCGAGCGCTCCCTGATCGCCCACCTGGAAAAACTGGTGGAAGAGGGCCGCGCCACCCGTTCCCCCCCGTCCGCCCACGCGAACGCAGCGTTCCGCTGGGGGGCCTAGCCCTCGCTTGACAGCCCGGTCCGCCGGGGCCAGGTTGTAACGCGACGCGTTAAGGATTTGTCCTCGCGGGGAGATCGCATGAATCGACCGATACGCAGCTTCGACGGCCGGGAGCGGGTGGCTCTCATCGCCGGCCTCCGAACGCCTTTTGCCAAACGCGGCACCGCCTATCGCCACCTGAGTGCGCGCGAGCTCGGCGTGCTGGCGGTCCGCGAGCTGCTCGAAAAGACCCGGCTCCGGCCGGACGACCTCGACGCCGTGGTGTTCGGTCAGGTCGTGCCCGACGTCAAAGCCCCCAACATCGCCCGCGAGGTCGTACTCTCGCTGGGACTTCCGCCCTCCGTCGACGCCTTCAGCGTCTCTCGGGCGTGCGCGACCAGCACGCAGGCGTTCGCGTCGGCGGCACAGATGATCCAGACCGGTCAGGCCGATGTCGTGGTGGCGGGGGGCGCCGACTCGATGAGCGACGTGCCGATCACGGTGGGGCGCCGTCTGGGCGACGCTCTGGTCGATGCGAGCCAGGCGAAGAAGCCGATGGACAAGATCCGCGCCTTCGCCGGCCTTTCACCCAAAGATCTCCTGCCAGAGCCGCCCGCGATCGCCGAGCGCATCACCGGGCTGAGCATGGGCCAATCGGCGGAGAAGATGGCTCAGGAAAACGCGATCCCTCGGGAAGCGCAGGACGACTTCGCCTACCGGAGCCACACGCGGGCCGGTCAAGCCTACCAAAGCGGTATCCTCGAAGAGGAGGTCTTCAAGGTCTTCGCACGGCCCGACTATGCACCGCTGGCCCGAGACAACACGGTGCGTTTCGAAACCGAGCGATCGGACTACGACGCACTGAAGCCGGTCTTCGACCGCAAGTGGGGCACGGTCACCGCGGCCAACAGCTCGGCCTTGACCGACGGAGCCGCCGCCGTACTGCTGATGCGGGAGAGTACCGCGCGCGCCCTGGGACACCGTCCTCTCGCGCTGCTCCGCAGCTTCGCTTTCGCTGCGCTCGATCCGTCGGAGCAGCTCTTGATGGGTCCGGCCTACGCCGCCCCGAGAGCACTGGATGCCGCCGGACTCACGGTGGCCGACCTGACGCTCGTCGACTTCCACGAGGCGTTTTCCGCCCAGATCCTCTCGAATCTTCAGGCGTTCGGGTCGCGTACGTTCGCGGAAGACAAGCTGGGACGCTCGCGGGCCTTGGGCGAGATCGACCTCGAGAACTTCAACATCTACGGAGGCTCGATCGCATTGGGACACCCCTTCGCCGCCACGGGGGCCCGTCAGCTCACGACCGTCGCCCGCGAACTCGACCGCCGCGGAGGCGGCCTGGCCCTGGTCGCCCAGTGTGCCGCCGGCGGCCTCGGCGCGGCCGTCGTCCTCGAACGCTGAGCAAGGAGCGAACCATGGAAGAGTCCTTTCGAATCGCAGCCCGACCCGACGGAGTCGTCGTGGTCACCATTCACGTTCGTCATGCTGCGCAGAACACCATCGATGGCGGCTTCATCGATGAACTGACCACCGTCCTCGACCGTCTGGTCGCCGATCCCCCGCCCGCAGTGGTCTTCAACAGCGGAAAACCTCGTTCCTTCGTCGCGGGAGCGGACATCGAAGCCGTGCTGACCGCGGAAACCGCCGAAGAAGTCACGCAGATCTCCCGCCGCGTCCAGGCGACGTTTCAGCGCATCGAGGAGGCCCCGTTCGTCAGCGTGGCGGCCATCGACGGGGCGTGCCTCGGCGGGGGTCTCGAGCTGGCGCTAGCGTGTCAGGCTCGCATCGCCACCCCCGAGCCCCATACGACGATCGGGCTGCCCGAGGTCCAGCTCGGCCTGATCCCCGGCGGCGGCGGAACTCAGCGCCTGCCGCGCTGCGTGGGTCTGGAGACGGCCCTGGACCTTCTCCTCACCGGTAAGCAGCTCGATGCGAAGCGGGCTCGACAGCGTGGTCTCGTTGATGACGTGGTGCCCGCGTCCCGCCTCCTCGATGCGGCGGCCGAGCTCGGCCTGGAGCTGGCCCGCGCTCGGGCGGAGCCACCGAGCATGGCCGACCGGGTCTCCGAGCTCGCCGAGCCCAAGCACCTTCAGGACCTCGCCGTCATGCACAACCCGCTGGGACGTAATCTCGTATTCGGTCAGGCGGAGAAGGCCGTGACGCGGAAGACGAGTGGCCACTACCCCGCGCCGCTGGCCCTCCTTCGCGTCGTCCGCATCGGGCTGGAGCGGGGCGTTGCCGCGGGCTTGGAGGCGGAAGCCGAAGAGTTCGGGCAGCTGGCGGTCAGCGACGTCGCGCGGCGCTTGATGGCGCTGTTCTTCGCCAAGAAGGCGCTGGAAAAGGACACAGGAGTCTCGGACGTCGCCGTCCAGCCACGGGAGGTCGACCAGGTCGGCGTGCTGGGAGCCGGGCTCATGGGTCGAGGTGTTGCCTTCGTGACCGCCCAGCAGGCCGGCCTACGCGTCCGCATCAAGGAGCGAGACGACGATGCCCTGACCTCCGCCCTACGGTCGGTCGCCGACCTCATCCGCGAGCACGCCGAAAAGCGGAAGCTGTCCGCCGCCGACGTCGAGCGGATACTCTATCGGGTGTCAGCTTCGACCGAAGACGACGCTTTCGCCAACTGCCAAGTCGTGATCGAAGCCGTCTTCGAGGACCTGGCGCTCAAGCAGCGGCTCCTCGCGGCGGTGGAAGAAGCGACTCCCCCAACCACGGTGCTCGCCTCCAACACTTCCTCCATCCCCGTGGCTCGCATCGCCGAGAAGTCGAAGCGAAAAGACCGGATCGTGGGGATGCACTATTTCTCGCCGGTCCATCGGATGCCGCTGCTCGAAGTCGTGAGGACACCGGACACGTCGGACGAGACCGTCGCCACTGCGGTGGCCTTGGGCCAACGGCAGGGGAAGACCGTCATCGTCGTCCGCGATGGCGTCGGCTTCTATACGAGCCGAGTGCTCGCTCCCTACCTCAACGAAGCGGCGCGGATGATCTCCGAAGGCATTCCGATCGAAACGATCGACCAAGTGGCTCGCGACGTCGGATTTCCCGTCGGACCGGTCACGCTTCTGGACGAGGTCGGCATCGATGTGGCTGCCCGTGTCGGCGCGATCGCCGAGGCCGAGTATGGCGAGCGCCTGCCCGCCCCCGAGGGCTTCGAGCGCCTGGTCCAGGACGGACGAACGGGGAAGAAGAGCGGACGAGGCTTCTACCTGTATGGGGGACGGAAAAAGCAGGTGGACCCGTCGGTGTACGAGTTCCTCGGCGTGCAGCCAGACCGCCGGACGGTTCACAATGTCGACCGCCTCCGTGATCGACTCGTACTGCAGATGGTTCAGGAAGCGATCCGCGCATTCGACGAGCATGTGGTTCGGTCGGCTCGCGACGCCGACGTTGGTGCGATCTTCGGACTCGGCTTTCCCGCCTACACCGGTGGGCCCCTGCGCATGGTCGACAGCGTAGGCGCCAGCGAGCTGGTTCGCCGGATGCGAGCGCTGGAGGACCTCTTCGGCCCCCGATTCGCCCCGCCACCGCGGCTGTTGACCATGGCTCGCGAAGGCGCTCGATTTTACGCCGACTGAATCGGCGGGGGTCGCGCCATCCGGCTTGACGCTGGCGCGGGGCCGTCCTCCTCTCGCCTGCGTATGGCCCTCGGCGTTCGGGTTTGGTTCGCCGTGGTTGCCGTGTTGGCGTTCAGCGCCGGCGCCAGCGCCCGGGAGCCCGAGTGGGTCCCCGAACTACCGCGGCCGGATCCGACGGCCGACGACCTGACGCTGACATCATCCGCGGCCTCGCCCGTCGACGGGACCGGAGCCTACGGCTGGCTCGCTTCCGTCGAGGCCGCGATGCGGACGGCGGACATCATCATCGAAGGGGAGCGCGCGCTCCCCGAGGGCTTGTACCGCGTCGTGCTCTCCCGGTCGGCCACCGTGGCCGATGCGACGACGGCTGCCGACCGCGGGCGCGCTGCGGAGCTCGTCTTGACCGCTTTTCTTCACGCGAGTGGATACGACATCGCTCGCGTGACCCACGAGGTCGACGAGAACGGCATCATCGAACTCACGCTGGATGAAGGGCTCATCGATCGGATCATCTATTTGGGAGCCGACACCGGAACCGCAGTTTCGGGGTCACTGGGCCTCGATCTCCCCGGGCGGATCTTCAATCGTTTCCTGATCGAAGCCGAACTGGAGCGTCTGCGAAAGAGCAGGAAAGGGCTGAAGGCTCGCTATCAGCTGGTCCCTACTCGAGACGTCGGAACGTCGTTGGTGGACTGGAAGGAGGAGACGAAGGTCGGCGGGGTCACGCTCCTGCACGCTCCCGCCCGCTACGACCTTCACATTCACGTCGTGATGCCTGAGTGGACGCCGGGATTCGAGATTGGCCTGGGAATCAGCCCGCCCGACGGCGTCAGCGCGGACACTCGGTTCCGCTTCGGCTCGGTCATCTTGACCCACGATCGTCTCCTCCTCGATGCCGGTCTCTCCATCAACGTGTTCGAGCTCGTCGACGAGCCGACCGACCGGCTCGGTCTCACCCGGGCATCGGTCGAGGCGCGTTGGTTCACGCCGCCTCTAGGACCCTCGTGGCTGCGGAGCCACTTGCTGCTGAGTGCCAAGGTCTTGGGTCGAGACCGCGAGGACATCGGGATCGACAGCTATCTCTTCTCGCCGCTCGGCGCCGCGGTGTTCGGAGACGTCGTCACGCGGACCATGAATCTGTACCTCGGATTCGGCTTCGAGCAGCGCTTCGTGTACGAGGTGCGACGCGTCGAAACCGACCCCGCCGAGCCGCCCGAAAGCCAGGTGGAGGTCCCGGAGAGCAACCTGCGCCCCTACGTCTCCCTGGGGGGCAGCTACATTTTCGACCAGCCGACCCTCCGCCGGGATCAGCACCACACGGTGAACCTCGATACGCGATTTTTGTCCGCGGGCCCCCAAGCTCGCGAGCCGATCGCCGAACTCCTCGCCCGCTACCGGAAGGTCTGGATCTTCGGTTACGACGAGCTGAGGCTCGAGGTGCCGGGAGCCTTGCTCTTGGGCGACGTTCCCTTCTTCACCGAGGTAGCGTTCGGCGACGGCTATATCCGCGCCGCCTTTCTCGATAGCGTCTTCACGAACCGTATCGGCAGCGTGAAGGTCGAGTATCGTCTCGCCATCGCTCGCGACGACGTGAAGGTCGCGTTCTTCAATGACCTGGGCCTTTACGAGGAGCTGGACGACGCTCGCGAGAACTCCCTGGGGCCGCAGCTCGTCGAGAATGTCGGCATCGGGCTCAACCTACTCCTCTTGGATTTCCTGCAAGTCGACATCTACGGGGGCTTCGGTGTGCTGACGACCGGCGATACCGACTTCGGGTTTTCGGTGAACGCCGTCCAGGTCTACTGAGACGGCAAGGTCGCCACCGGGCTTGGCCTCGGAAGGCAAATCTGGGGAAGCTGTCGGCATGACCGCCCGCCCCGCAGAGTTCTCGCTGACCCTGCAGCAGCTGGACGAGATCCGTCGCGCCCTACGCGACCGCATCCACGAAGGCTTGCAGGAAGACGGACGTTCCATTGCATGCCTGCCCGCGTTCTTGCCGGCCCCGCCCCCGGCTTTGGAGGGCGAGGCCGTCGTCGTCGATCTCGGGGGCACCAACCTGCGCGCCGCGCGGGTCCAGCTCTCGTCGGATGGCGCCTTTCGGTTCACCGGCGGTCCCTTGAAACGCGAGCTATCGGGCATGCGCGGCGACAGTCCCCGCTCGCGCGAAGCCTTCTTCGACGACCAGGCGGCGCTGGTCGCGGCGCTCGAGGGTGATTGGCCCGTGCCCCTGGGGTACGTCTTCTCGTTTCCCTCCGAGGTGTTCCGCGACCGTGACGCCCAGCTGCTGCGCTGGACGAAGGATTTCAACGTTCCCGGCGTGATCGGCACGCGGGTGGGCGCCGCCCTCGGCGAAGCGCTCAGTCGACACGCGTGCGAGCCCCGGTCGATCACCGTCATGAACGATACTGTGTCAGCTCTCCTGGGCGGCGTGCACCGACTGGCCCTCCCCGCGCCCAACGTGATCGGCCTGATCGCCGGTACGGGAACCAACATGGCGGCTTACTACAACCCGAAGCTCGCCCAAAAGCTCGCTCGGCAAGCGGTCGACGGCTGGACCGCCATCAACCTGGAATCGGGGAACTTCGACCCGCCCCACCTCACCGAGTACGACGGCATCGTCGATCGGCAAAGCTCGAACCCCGGACGCCAGCGATTCGAAAAGGCGATATCGGGTCACTATCTCCCGTTGATCTATGGTCAGGTCACCGGCGTGCGCGCCCTCAAGAGTTCGGCGGAACTCGTCGAGCTGTGCGCCCAGGGAGGGGAGCCCGGAGACCTGGCGCGGGCGCTTCTCTCCCGCTCGGCCGACTTGGTCGCCGCGGGATTGGCGGCGGTGATCGATGATCGCCCTGCCGGCCCCGTCGGCGTGCTCGCGGAGGGAAGCTTGTTTTGGGGAGACCCGGAGTACGCGAACCGCGTGCGGCGCCGTCTGTCCGAGTTGTGTGCCGAACGGGCGGTCGAAATCACACCGCTCGAGGATGTCAACTTCGTCGGAGCGGCGGTTGCCGCTCTGATTCCGTGATGGACCGCAAGAACGAGTGCGCGACGACGTCTCGTCCTTGACTCGATGTAGACGGGGACCAATGCTCGCCGCGTTGTGAAACCTCCGGGAATGGAGGACTGTGTCGCGCGAGCCAAACCCAAGCTGGAGGAGCTCACGCGCTTGGCCCGCGGCAAATCAACCCTTCTCGCCCAGACGCACGACTACCCGGATCCGGACACCATCGCTTCGGCGTTGTCTTTGGGGTGGTTGCTGCAAGAGCTGACCGGCATCGAGCCGACGGCGGGCTATTCGGGCGTCATTGGACGCGCCGAGAACAAGACCATGATCAAGGTCTTGGGTATCAAGATGAAGCGGACCGCGGCAGCCGACTTCAAGAAGTACGACCTCGTCGCCCTGCTCGACACGCAGCCGGAAGTCGGGAATCACTCGGTCCCGCAGGACCGGCCCCCCGACATCGTGTTCGACCACCACTTTCCTCGGGAACTCGAGGGAGAGGCGCCGGCCTTTTTCGACGTCGGCGGTGAATACGGGGCCACGTCGACCAAGGTCGTCGAGCTCATCATGGCTTCCGGCCTTCAGCCGCCCACGCAGGTCGCCACCGCGCTCTTCTACGGCGTCAAGTCGGACACCATGAACTTGGCCCGAGACGCTTCGGCGGCGGACGTCGCCGCTTACCTGTATCTGTTTCAGCTGGCCGATACGCGGGCGCTCGCCGAAATCGAGAACCCGCAGGTCCCGGTCGACTACTTCCGGATATTCAACAAGGCGCTCATGCAGGCCAAGATCTACGGCACGATGGTCGTGTCGGACTTGGGCGAGATCTACACCCCCGACCTCTGCGCCGAAGTGGCCGAGCGCCTCCTGCAAATCGAAGGCGTGAAGCATGCCCTCGCCACCGGCTGGTACGAGGAAAGTCTGTTTCTTTCGCTGCGCACCCGCTCGCGGAACCGGAACGCGGGCAAGATTCTGCACTCCATCGTCAACGGGGGCGGCTACGGCACGGCGGGCGGCCACGGTCCGATGGCCGGAGCGCGCATCCCCGTCGAGGGCAAGTCCCAGCGCGCCCGTACCGATCAGCGTCGAACGGTCGTCGGCCAGATCGTCCAGGCCCTCGGCCAGGACTACCGCCACTTCCATCGCATTCTCTCCAAGAAGGACCAGCAGCTCACCTTGGAGCCTCCGCCCCCCCGGGACCGGACCAAAAAGAAGGACGACGCCAAGAAGGCGGACAACCGACGCTCCGATCCCCCGAAGAAGACGGAGGAGGCCAAGCCCGAGTAGTCATGCCGGCTTGGTCTTCAGCGCAGCCGCGCGTGTATTTGGACTTCAACGCCACCGCACCGCTACGACCGGAGATCCGATCAGTCGTCGAGCCCCTCCTCTTCGGCGACGCCACCGACGGTCGGTATGGCAATGCATCATCGGTCCACTGGGCGGGCCAGGCCGCCCGCGCCACCCTGGAAGAGGCGCGGACCCGACTCGCGAATGCGATCGGGAAGGCGCCCCACGAGATCATCTTCACGAGCGGAGGCACGGAGGCGGACAACCTGGCCATGCTCGGCCACGTGCTCCACCCTTCAGTCGAGCCGAAACGGGTCGTGCTGTCGGCGGTCGAACACCCGGCGGTGACGGCCGCGGCCGAAGTGCTCGCCGACCGCGGTGTGACCGTCGAGTTCTTCGGGGTGGATGAACGGGGTCGCGTCCGCTTCGAAGATCTCGAGGCGCTCCTGAAGACCCCGACCGCGCTCGTCGCGCTCATGAGCGTGAACAACGAGACCGGCATCGTGCACGACGTGGACCGCGCGGCCGCTCTGTGTCGACGAGCCGGGGCGCGGCTCTTCGTGGACGCCGTCCAGTCGGTGGGCAAGCTGCCTTTCCCGGCAGAGGCCGACCTCGTCGCGATCTCGGGTCACAAGCTGGGTGGGCTCAAGGGCGCAGGATGTCTGGTGCGGAGCCGCGACGTGGTTCTCGCTTCCCACCTCGTCGGTGGACCGCAGGAACGCGGCCTGCGCGCGGGGACGGAAGACGTGGCCGCCATCGTCTCCCTCAGCGAAGCGGTGGTCCTGGCCGAGGAGCGACGCGAAGCGGAAATGGCGCGCCTGGGTCGGCTCCGCGAGCGCTTCGAGACGGCGCTCGTCCGGCTTCCGGGCGTCCAGATCGTCGGGGACCAGGCCGCGCGAGTGCCGAACACCACGACTGCTGTGTTTCAGGACGTCGACGGTGACGCCCTGCTTCAGGCCATGGACCTAGCGGGCATCGCCGTGTCCAGCGGCAGTGCGTGTTCGAGCGGCAGCCTGGAGCCGAGCCCGGTCTTGTTGGCCCTCGGGTTCGACCCCGAGGACGCACGCTCCGCCGTGCGGTTCAGCACGGGTGAGCCGACCCGCGCCGAAGATTTGGACTTCGTGATCGACGTTCTTCCGTCCTTGCTGGAGCAGGTACGTAATGCAGTCTGACTTGCACAAAGCGACTGCTCTTGACTCCCCTCGGCTACCCCCCTAAGTCGCTCTTTGGCTAACGATGCAGCCCCGCGATTCTGAGTTCGCCATCGAGGTGCAACAGCTGACCAAACGCTACCGAGACCACCTGGCGATCGGTGACCTCGATTTTCGCGTGAAACGAGGCGAAGTCGTTGGTTTCCTGGGTCCCAATGGCGCCGGCAAGTCGACGACGATGCGCATCTTGGCCGGGTATATGCCTCCCACGTCGGGCCAGGTGTGGGTCGCGGGTCACGATGTCCTCGAGCATCCGCTCTCCGTCAAACGAAGGGTCGGCTATCTCCCCGAGATCCCGCCCGTCTACCTGGACATGACGGTCAACGGATACCTTCGGTTCGTGGCTCGGCTCAAGGGAATGGGGTCCCGGCAGGTCGCGTCGGAAGTCCAGCGTGTCGCCAGGGAGGCGGGGGTGGATCACGTGGCGAATCGCCTGATTCGAAACGTTTCCAAGGGCTACCGACAACGCGTCGGCTTGGCTCAGGCGCTGATCGGCGACCCCGAAGTACTGATCCTCGATGAGCCCACCGTCGGCCTGGACCCGATTCAGATCGAGCAGGTACGCGCGCTGATCCGCAAACTGGGGCAAGACGAACAGCGTACGATCCTCCTGTCCACGCACATTCTCCGGGAGGTCGAAGCCGTCTGCGAGCGGATCATCATGTTGGCGCGCGGTCGTATCGTGGCCGACGCCAGCATCGATGATCTATCCGCAGAGCATGGCGCTACTCTGGAAGAAGTCTTCGTTCGCTTGGCGATGGCATCCTGAAGATGAAGCGCGCGGCGACCATCGCGAGCAAAGAGCTCCAGGTCTTCTTCACCACGGCCGTGGGCTATGCCGGTTTCGGCGCGTACACGTTCCTGATGGGGATCCTCTTCATCTCGGCGCTGAACCGCTTCCAGCAGCTCACTCAATACTACCTGGGCCAGCAGCGCCCCGACCTCTTGGAGACGCTCAACTTCAACGACAGCATCCTTGTCCCAATGTTCTCGTCCGGGGTCTGGATGTTTCTCTTCTTCGTACCGTTCTTGACCATGCGCCTTTTCGCCGAAGAGAAGTCCCAGCGAACGTTCGAGCTCCTGATGACCGCTCCGGTGACGTCCTGGGACCTGGTGCTGGGAAAGTTTTCGGCGGCGGCGGCGATGATCGTCGTCATGGCCGGAATTCCCGTGATCTTCCCCGTGATCCTCGACGCGTATGGGTCGGCCGGGACCGGAGCCAGTCCGGTCGAGTGGAACCCCGTCCTCAGCTCCATCGCGTTCACGATGCTGCTGGGGATCGCATTCGTCAGTATCGGTCTCCTGGTGTCGGCGATGACCGACTCGCAGATCCTGGCCGCGTTGGGAACCTTCGGGATCCTGCTCATGGGCTATGTACTCCCCTTCATCGCCGCCCGCCTGGAGGGTGACTGGCGAATGGTGGTCGAATACCTGAGCCCGATCAGCCACGTGAGCCGCGGCATTCAGGGCCGCGTGCTGCTGGAAGACGTCGTCTATTTCGCCAGCGTCACCGTCGTCTGCCTCTTCTTCACGCACCGCGTGGTGGAGTCCCATCGATGGCGATGACCGACGAGAACCCGCCGCCCCGCTCGGACGAAGGCGCGGCCCCTCCGCGGTCGACCGCGGCTACGGCCGGCCTGGTCCTCGGCGTTCTCGGAACCACGGCGATCGCCTTCGGCTTGGTGCTCTACTTGCTCGAACCGAGACTCTTGCCGTTGGCGGTCGCCAACGGTCTGTTCGGCGCGTTCGGACTGGTCGCTTATGCGGTCACCAATCGGCCGGCGCTCGGGCGGGCGTTCCGCGGACGCTCCGCACCCCTGGTTGCCCTCGAAGTCGTCATGGCCTTGGGTCTGTTGAGCCTCGCGGTCGTGGCCAACTACGCAGCCGCGGGCCTCCAGAAGGAGTGGGA
The DNA here is from genome assembly GCA_964473255.1 of uncultured Myxococcales bacterium. Lineage (GTDB taxonomy): Bacteria > Myxococcota > Kuafuiibacteriia > Kuafuiibacteriales > Kuafuiibacteriaceae > Kuafuiihalomonas. The sequence continues at coordinate 45,081 of CAYYOT010000032.1, forward strand.
CCTGACGCGGGACCGGCTCTTCACCCTTCACCCCCAGTCGCAGCAGGTCGCCGAGGGGCTGACGGAAACGATCACGGTGTACGGTTTCTTCGCTTCGAGCGACCCTCGCCGAGGTCAGCTCGCGGAGCTCGTCCGGCTGTACCGGCAGTTCACGCCGCTCATCGAGACCCGTCTGGAGGATCCCGATCGCGCCAGCCCGCAGCTCCTGGAGCGCTTCGAACTCGACGCCAAGGGTCCTCGCATCGTGGTCGCCTCATCGACCCGCCACGTGAAGATCGCGGAAACGACGGAGCAGGCTCTGACCAACGCTTTGGTCGATCTCACGGAACGGCCCATTCGAACCATCGGCTTCGTTACGGGTCATCGCGAGCGTAGCCATACCGACGCGATCGAGCCCCGGAGCATCGGGAGTGCGACCCGCGCCCTGCACGACGATGGATACGAAGTCGCGACCGTGGACCTGACGAACGGGGCGATCGAGAGCGACCTTCTGATTGTCGCCTCACCCGCGCGCATGCTGCTCGACCCGGAGATCGAGGCCCTGGACCGCTACCTCGACGAAGGGGGCCGCATGCTCCTACTCGCCGAACCGGGCGACGAAGCGGGTCTGGACGGTCTTCTGGAGGAGCTGGGGGTAGTCCTCGGGAAGAACGTGATCGTGGACGCGAATCCCACGGCCAAGAGCATCGGATTCAATGAGGATGCTCCGGTGGTCCGGGCCTACGAGCCCCACCCCATCACCAATCCTCTGCGAAACCAGGTCACGCTGTTTCCCCGCGCGCAGTCGGTGTCGCCCAAGCTCGGGCAGACGTCGGTGACTACGATGATCCGCTCGTCGGAATCGAGCTGGGCCGAGGCGGACGCGAAGGCCGCCCCGCCGTACGAACTCGACGAAGTGGATGAACCGGGGCCGCTGCCCTTCGTCGTCGCGGTCGAACGGACGGGTCCCGAGGCCCGGGTCGCTCCCACGCGCGCAGTCGTGTTTGGTGACGTCGATTTTGCCACCAATCAGTTCTGGGGCGTGGGCTCCAACAGCGACCTGTTCATGAACGCGTGCAACTGGCTCCTCGGACACGAGGATCGGGTGACGCTGAGACCCAAAAAACGAGAGGGCGACCGACTGCCGGTGACCGAGGCTCAGCTGTACGGCATCATGTTCTTCTCCGTGAACCTCTTGCCGCTGTTGATCGTTGGCATGGGCTTTTCCGTCTGGGCGGTGCGGAGACGGCAGTGAATCGGCTGCAGCGAACGGCGCTCGCCGCATCCCTGATCGGCGTGGGTGGCATCGCGTTGGCGGTCTTCGTCGCGGCCCGGATGCCTAGCTCGGCCCAGCGCCTCAAGACCCGCATCGAGAGCGAGCGGCTGTTTCAGTTCGGTCGCCTCTCGGTGACGAAAGCCGTCGTCGAACGGACCGAGGAGACGTTCGAACTTCGCCGCGACGACGCATTCTCGTGGTCGGTGGGCAAGACGGTCTTTTGGCCCGCCGACCTGCAGGCGGTCGAGGCCATGATCGACCAGGTGGCCGGGCTGAGGGCGGTCCGCGAGGTGTACGCTCAGCCTTCGGCCCGACAGCTGGAGGATACCGGGTTGTCGAAGCCCGAGCTGCGGCTTCGGGTGACGACCCGCGAAGCCGAACATCGGCTGGTCCTGGGCTCGGTGAACCGACTGACCGACCTTCTCCACGCGCGGGAGGAAGACGGTCCCGTGGTCTTGGTCGACCCCGGGTTTCGGTGGGCCGTGGACCGGCCGTTCACGGATTTTCGCAACGACCGCCTGTTTCCCTTCAGCGCGGACGACGTCGCCGAGATTGCCCTCCACCGCGCCAACGGGACGGGGTTCCGGCTGACCATGGAGGACGAAAGCCCTCGAGTGACGGTCGGCGATTCGTCGTTCGTGGCCGGCGAGGGTGAGGTCGCCGTCTTCGTCGCCGCCGTCACCCTTCGTCTCGAAGCCGAAGCATATGTGAGCGACGAGGCGCCGTTTCCGACGCCGCCTTCTTCCGAAGGCGCACGGGTGGAGCCGGCCTCGGCCGTCGTCTTGAAGGTTCGAAGTCGAGGCGGGCACGTGCGGACGGCGACCATCGCGCTCGCGACCTCGACGTTTCAGCCCCAGCCCACGCCCTACGGCTGGGTCGGACCGAGTCTGGTCGAGCTGTACGCACCCGCCGCCGAGGAGGTGGTCCGCGCGACTGCCGAGGGCCTGCGGGACCGCACCCTATCGAGGTTTCCGCCAAGCCGCGCGGCTCGCGTCCGCATGAAGTACGGGCGCCAGGCGGCCTGGACCTTCGAGCGCGACCGGGACGACCGAGACGCCTGGAGCCGAACTCATCCGTCACCGGCCTCCGCGCGCCCGTCGGTCATGCGCGACATCGTGTTTCGATTCGCCTCGCTGAAGGGCGCAAGTACCGTCACGCGGCGGCCCACGGCGAAGGAGCGCCGAGCGTGGTTGCTCGAACCACCATCACGTCGATTCGAGTTTTTCGATGCCGATGGAGAGCTGCTGGCCGACGTTCGGATCGGTGACTACGCTTCGGAGGAGGCGCTCTACGTCGAAGCGAACGGACGCGTCGACGTGGTTCCGATGGACGAGCTCCTGCGAATTCCGGTGGCGCTGACGCGGTACCTGGAGTGAGTCGTCGGCAGTCTTTGCCGTAGGGCCACGTCACGGGTAGCGTCCGCCCATGACCCGACGCCTCAGTCTCGAAACGCGCAGCATCCACGGACGGCTGGACGATACCGAGATCCCGAGCGAGCCGATCGGGCCGCCGCTGTTTCAGACGGCCTCCTTCGCCTTCGAGTCGATGGAGGCCATGGATGAGGTCATTGGCGACTCCACCAAGGGCTTTGCATATTCGCGGCTGAAGAACCCGACGGTCGATCTACTCGAGCGAACCATCGCCGACCTGGAGACCGGCGAAGCCGGTGTCGCGTTCGCCTCGGGCATGGCCGCGATCCACGCTGCGGTCACCAGCATCGTCGCTTCCGGCGACCACATCGTCGCCCCACGAACGCTGTATGGCGGAACCCACGCGCTGTTCACCCACGTCTTTCCCCGCTTCGAAATCGGCGTTTCCTTCGTGCCCAACGGCGATCTGGAGGCCTTCCGTCGCGCCATTCGCCCCCGCACAAAGCTCGTCTATGCCGAGACGATCACCAATCCGACCCTCGAGGTGAGCGACCTTCCCGCCCTTGCCGAGATCGCTCACGGCCAGGGGCTCCCGCTCTTCGTCGACTCGACCCTGGCATCGCCTGCGCTCTGCCGCCCCTTGGAGCTGGGAGCCGACGCCGTCATCCATTCCGCGTCCAAGTATCTGGGCGGTCACGGCGACCTGATCGCGGGCTTGGTCGCCACCAACAAAGACCTCGCGCGCGGCATGCGGAAGACGAATCTGTTGGTCGGAGGATCCTGCGCCCCGTTCGTCGCCTGGTTGATCCTCCGTGGTCTGAAGACCCTCGGTCCGCGAATGACGGCGCACTCGGCCAACGCGCTGGAAGTCGCTCGTCACCTCGAACAGACCGAGGCCGCGCATGCCGTCCGCTACCCCGGACTGCCGTCGCACGAGACCCACAGCCGGGCCGCCGATCTGCTGGAGCGCGGCTTCGGCGGAATGGTCTCGTTCGAGCTGCCGGGCGGGCTCGCGGCCGCCAAGCGCTTCTGCGACGCCCTCCAGGTCTTCAAGCGGGCCGGCAGTCTCGGAGACACCCACAGCCTGGCTCTGCTCCCAGCCATGGCCAGCCATCGGTCGTTCTCGGCCAGCGAGCTCGCGGCCGCCGGCATGTCCCCCGGGTTCATCCGCCTGTCGATCGGCCTCGAGTCGGTCGAGGACCTGAAATCCGACCTCGACCAGGCCTTCGCGGCCCTCCATCGTTGACATTGGGCCAGCGCCGAGTAGGGTGACGCCGTCATCCGCTTTTCCGGATAAACGGATATGGGTGGGTAAAAACCCCAAAAGGAGAACATACGATCATGGATGAAGGAAAGAACTACAAGGTTCGCGACCTCTCGCAGGCGGAGTTTGGCCGCCGAGAGATCGAGATCGCCGAGACCGAGATGCCGGGTCTGATGGCGCTGCGCGAAGAGTACGGGCAGAGCAAGCCTTTGACCGGTGCCCGCGTTGCCGGATGCCTCCACATGACGATCCAGACCGCGGTCTTGATCGAGACGCTCGAGGCGCTCGGTGCGGAAG
>CAYYOT010000033.1:0-49263 GCA_964473255.1 uncultured Myxococcales bacterium
AAGGTCTACCGCTTCCTGGGTCTCGACGTCGGCATCATCGTTCACGGATACGATTAAGCCCACAAGCAGCGGCAGTACTCGTGCGACATCACCTACGGCACGAATTCCGAGTTCGGATTCGACTACCTGCGGGACAACATGAAGTTCCGTCTGCAGGACTACGTCCAGGCTCGCGGACAGAACTACGCGATCATCGACGAGGTCGACTCCATCCTCATCGATGAAGCTCGAACCCCGCTGATCATCTCTGGTCCCTCGGAGGAGTCGCGCGACAAGTACAGCGACGTCAACGACGTCGTGTCTCGGCTCGTCGTCGAGCGTGACTTCACGATCGACGAGAAGAGCAAGTCAGCCGTGTTGACCGATGAAGGGGTCGATCGCGTCGAAGGGTTGCTCAAGGTCGGTAATCTGTTTTCGCCCGACAACATCGACTGGTCCCACCACGTCTCCAAGGCGCTGTCGGCTCACGCCTGCTACAAGCGTGACGTCGATTATCTGGTGCATCAGGGCGAGGTGATGATCATCGACGAGAACACCGGCCGAACGATGGAAGGGCGCCGGTGGTCGGACGGACTGCATCAAGCGATCGAAGCCAAGGAAGGCGTGCCCATCCAAGCCGAATCGGTCACGCTTGCCACCATTACGTATCAGAACTTCTATCGAATGTACTCGAAGCTGGCCGGGATGACCGGTACGGCAGATACGGAAGCCGAGGAATTCGAAAAGATCTACAAGCTCGATGTCGTCGTCATCCCGACGAACAAGCCGATCGTTCGCGACGACATGCAGGACCTCGTCTACAAGACGGAGGCCGAGAAATTTCGGGCCGTCATCGACGACATCAAAGAGAGGCACGCTCGACAGCAGCCAATCCTGGTGGGTACGCGCAACGTCGACAAGTCGGAGGTCGTCTCCCGCTTGCTCAAGCGAGCCGAGATCCCCCACATCACGTTGAACGCGAAGTTCCATCGCCAGGAGGGTGAAATCATCGCCCAGGCGGGGCAGCTCGGAGCCGTTACCATCTCGACCAACATGGCCGGACGAGGAACCGACATCCTTCTCGGCGGCAATCCGGAGTACATGGCGAGAGCCGAAGTCGCGAAGGAGCAGCTCGGCGACTCGCACGATGATCCCCAGCGTGAGCAAGCCATCTTGGCCGAGTTCCGGTGGCTCACGGGCTCACCGGAGTCGATCCCCATCGAGATGGTCACCGCCGACCGAGCGGAGAAGCTCTTCCAGGAGCGGGTCGCGACCGGGAATGCATCGGCCGAAACCGTAGGCGACCTGCGCGAAGCCTCCCGCACGGAAGCCCGACAGTGGGTCGATGGCATCATCTCGTCCTACGCCGAGCATCTCGAGCGGCACGAGAGGGAGTGCGGGGAGGCCAAAGCCAAGGTCTTGGCGGCGGGGGGACTCCACGTGCTGGGCACGGAGCGCCACGAGTCTCGACGCGTCGACAATCAGCTGCGTGGTCGAGCTGGCCGACAAGGCGACCCCGGCTCGTCGAGCTTCTTCCTCTCCCTCGAGGACGATCTGATGCGCATCTTCGCGGGGGATCGGCTGAAGGTCATGATGGAGCGTCTCGGTATGGAGGACGATGTCCCCATCGAGGCGAGGATGGTGACCAACTCGATCGCGAACGCGCAGAAGCGCGTCGAGGGCCACAACTTCGACATTCGCAAGAACCTCATCGAGTACGACGATGTGATGAACCTTCAGCGCAAGTCCGTCTATTCACTACGACGGAAGGTGCTGGGGGATGAGACCATGGAAGACGACGTCCTCGACATGGTCGAGCGTGTCGTCGCTTCGCTGTGCCAGCAGAGCTGTCCTCCACGGTCGCCTTCCGACGAGTGGGACGTCGAGACGTTGGTGAATCGAGCCAAAGGCGTCTTCGGTTTCACGCTCGTCATCCCAGAAGGAGCCATGCGGTATCAGGACCTCGAGCTCTCGGTCTACGAGCAGGTCGAGGCCCAGTGGAACCGAAAGCAGGCCGTCCTCGGCCGAGACTTCGTCGTGACCGACCGCGGGCTCGTGGCCAAGGAGAACCTGGAGGTCACGGAGAAGGAGACAGAGCCGGTCTGGCGCTACATGCTCCGGCAGTTCTACCTGGGCCAGATCGACCGCCATTGGCGCGATCACCTCACGCAAATGGATCATCTCCGGGAAGGCATCGGACTGCGCGGCTATGGGTCGCGCGACCCGAAGATCGAGTACAAGCGCGAGGGTCACCAGCTGTTCACGTCCATGATGCGCGAGGTCGACTTCAACGTCTGCGCCGAGATGTTCAATGTGGTCCTCATGTCGCCCGACGAGGTGCGCCAGCAGCAGGAGCGGCAGCGGCAGGCGGCCGAGGCCATGGCCCGGATGGCCCGGATGGGTGGAGCGACCGATCAGGACACCGCAGACTCGGTCGCACCGGCCGCTCGACCGCGGAAGGGGGGAGCCGAGCGCCTCCTCAAGGGGCGGCCGCGCTACCGCAAGACGAGCAAAAAAGAGCGCCGTAGCCGGCGCTGAGCCGTCAAGTTGACACTCCCTCCGGCTCGCAACGATGATTCGGTCCGCGAGTGACCGTACCCGAAGCACCCAAGACCCGCTCCCGCAAGGCCGACCGTCTGATCGGTACGCTGCTAGCGGACAAGTACCGGATCGCCAAGAAGATCGGAGAGGGCGGGATGGGTGCCGTCTATATTGCGACCCAGGAGCCGATCGATCGGAAGGTTGCGGTCAAGGTCCTACTCGGCAAGCTGGCCGAGGATGAGATCGCGGTGAAGCGCTTCGAACAGGAAGCGCGCGCGATCTCCAAGATGCAGCACCCCAACACGGTCACGATCTACGACTTCGGTACGACCGACGAAGACGAGGGCCCGGGGCTGTACATCGTGATGGAGTACCTGAAGGGGCACACTCTGACCCAGGTTCTCCGCAAAGACGGACATCTTCCCGGTCCGCGAGCCGCCCGGATCGTTCGCCAAGTGTGTGCTTCCCTCGCCGATGCCCACGCCGCGGGGATCATCCACCGAGATCTGAAGCCCGATAACATCTTCCTCACCGAAGTCGGAGGCGACCGCGACTGGGTGAAGGTCCTGGATTTCGGTGTGGCCAAGCTGGCGGATAGCGAAGCCGCCGGAACGTTGACCCAGACGGGCATGATCTTCGGGACGCCGAAGTACATGTCGCCCGAGCAGGCCGAAGGCAAGCCCCTCGACTATCGTGCGGATATCTATGCTCTGGGCGTAGTCCTGTACGAGCTGTTGACCGGTCGGCCTCCCTTCGTGGCCGACACGCCGGTCGGTCTTCTGCTCAAACACATCCAGCAGACGCCGCCGCCCTTAAGTCAGCTGCGGCCGGACCTGCAGGTCGACTCCCGCCTGGAAAACATCGTGATGCGAGCGCTCGCCAAGCGGCCGGAGGATCGATTCCAGCTGGTCAGCGAGCTGGCCAGCGAGCTGGAGACATTCGAGCGCTCGGTGTCCGGGGGCGTGTCGGTGGGGACGGGGACGATTCCCACGCCGATGACGGGCGGCGGGTTGCCCACCGAAGTGGTCCCGGGGGAGCACAACTACACCCCGTCCGACCTGCGGTCGCCCGACGAAGTGCCGCCGGACTTGTCGGCGGCCGCTGGTGTGACCGGAGCGGCACCGGCGGATGGGGCTACGCACGCCATCAGCGATGCCCAGCCCACCCACTTTGGTGGACCGGCCGGGCCGACGGCGCCGCAGACGGTGCCCTCCGGGTCGGCCGCCTCGAGCGCGGCTGGCTCGACGGGGCTGCCCGCCACGACCACGACCGCCAGCACGCCCCTGTTGGTCACGGCGGTCGCGGCCTCGGTGGCGGCCCTCGGCGTGTTCGCGTACCTGCAGCTGCGTCCCGAGCCGGCTCAGGCTCCGGTGACCACGACGGCCCTGGTCGACGAGGTGCCAAAGTCGCCGGCTCCCGAGCCCCCGGAACCTGCGCCGGAGCCTGAGGAGGAAGCCCGGCCGGTGGTGCCCGAACCCATACCGGTCGCGAAGGACGATCGGTCTCCGGCGCCGCGGCCCTCGGTCCCCGCGCCGCCGCCCAAGATCTCTGCTGCCGAGCAGATACCTTCTCGGGTCGAAGTGTCTTTCGAGTCCGTGCCGACCGGTGCGCTCGTCTACCACGGCAAGAAGGTGCAGGGTCAGACGCCGTTTTCTCTTCCGCTCGCCCGCGGCGAGAAGTTCAAATTTCGGTTCGTGAAGTCCGGCTACCGGTCGACGGTAAAGACCGTCGTCGCGGACAAGGACCAGGACGTGCAGGCGAAGCTGACGAAGCGGCCGGCGGATGCTCCGCGCGAGCCCGAGCCCAGAACCAAAGACTTGAAGGTCAACGACCTGAAGTAAGCCGACTCTAGCGGAACTCGATGTCGATGATCGGTCCGGTCGGGGCGTCGACGTCGCCGTCCGGTTGGGAGTCGAAGGGAAACGTATTGCCGTCGTCGTCGGTGCCGGGCTCGCGGTCGTCGACGCAGCGGATCCCATAGCCCTGGGCTCGTTCGCTATCTTCCGGCTCGTCGGGGTTGGTCTCCAGGCGGCGCCCGAACACGCCCGCCAGGTCGATCAGGTCCTGTGAGTCACTGTCCTCCGCATCGCGCCAGTTACCTCCGAACAGGGCGCCCTCACGCCCCGCGAACCGAGCGGAGTCGCCGATCACGCAGACCGGCCACAGCCCGTACGGCAGGTCGGTGTCCGGATCCGGGTCCTGGCCGAGGTTGTCGTCGAACATGGACTGCGCCACCTGTGGGTCGAGGTCGTCGGGGTCGTAGTAGCCATAGACGCAGCCGGTTCGGAAGGTCGTGCCGTCCAAGGTCAGCGCCGGGCACTCGGGTTCTCCATTGCCACCGTCGGCCGGATCGCTCCGGCCGATGGGCGTGAGGCAGAACCAGGGCAGATTGCCGGTGGTGCCGAACCCGTCGCTGGACCATTCCGAGAGTCCGCCCGTCAGGTCGAAGATCGTGGGGCCACTCTCGACGGCGTCGCTCACGATATCGCTGCTGGCGGCACCTGTCGGCGAAGAGCCGGTCGTCCGCAGCACTTTGGGCTTACCGCAGCTGAAGGTCTCCAGCTGCGCGTCGGGGCACCCGGTCAGGTCCTGGGTATCCGGCCGTGCCGGATACCGGCGGAAGTTCTCCGGGGACCGCGTATTGGTGGACGCGTCGGGTATCCATGCGGCCTGGCGGATCAGGATGTGCTCGATCGAGCTCGGGGCCCGGCGGCCGATGTACTGGCAGTACTGCCGGGCCTGCGACTGCGTGACCTGGACGACCGGGCAGTCGAAGAAGCTGTCGCCATCGGAAGTGCAGACGTCACCTTTCTCCGCTTCGCTCGGGTCCGGCTCCAGGCAGAAGCCGGAGTCCTTACAGAACTGATACTGGTCGTTGGTCACTTCGAAACGATCGACCAGCAGAGTACCGGTGGAGATCGGGTCGACGGGTACGAAGCAATTCTGAGGTCGCCGCAGGTCGTTGGGCGTCAAGTCGAGGCCATCGGTGGGGCCGAACGGCGGGTCGCCTGCGCCGATCAACGCATCGACGGCGGTGCTCGTGGTCTCGGTTCCGAACGACGTCTCGACTCGAGTCGTCATGCGCGTGCAGATGCCGATGTTGGACCGGTCTGGCACCCGCAGCCGGATCGGCTCGGCCAGATAGATGCGGTCGCCGTAAGAAACCCGGCTTTGCTCGTGCAGAGGCGGGCCCTCGCGGGACGACAAACAAGATGCGGCCGAGAGAAGCGTGAAAAGCATCAGCCAACGCATGGTTCAGAACCTCCCCGAAAGGCCCACGCCGGTCCCGCCGTCCGGCGTGCGTGTGACCCCGACGCCGTCGAACGTGAACCAGGGGGAGTTTGCGGGTCCGATTCCGGTTACCGGCTCGGGTTGCTTCTTTCGGAACCACTTGACCATGAGCATGCTGAGTCCTCCGGCGGCCACGATGCTGCCGGCGACAAGGGAGCCGATCTGGATTCGGTCCAGAGATTGAAATTCTTCGTTGGTCCGTAGGCCATTTTCAGTATCGGGACCACGATAGAAGGTATTGCCCGAGATACTCTGAGGGCCCAGGGGGTCGTAGTAATCTCGCGCCAAGATGAACTCTTGATAGATGAAAGGAGCCAAGTAACCCAACGTACCCCCCACCAGGCCAACTATCATGAGCGTGGTCCCCCAGTCCTTGAGAGTTCCATCGGCGACACGCTTCCGCGGCTTTTTGAGTTCGACGTCGAGGACCGTCGTCTCGTCCTTCGTGATCTGAACGTCCTGCGTGTAAAGATAGTATCCCTTCAGCTCGACCTGTACCTGGTGGCTTCCCTGTTCGAGCTTCTTCTTCTGCGTGTAGGGGCTCAGGCCCACGATCGCACCGTCGACGAAAATGCGGGCCCCGTCCTCGGGGACGTTCACGACCAGCTCGCCGACGTTGGACAGAGGAGTCATCTTGAAGTCCAGGGCTAGGGGCTTGTCGTCGGGCATGATGAACTCGCGCTCGACCGGTTCATAGCCGTTCAGGATGATGTAGATCGTGTGCGGACCCGGCGTGACCTTCATGCTCAGATTGGTCTGCCCGAGGATCTCCGAGCTCTTGTCGTCCAGATAGATGTCGCCGCCCGGGGGGTCCGACGACACCGTCAGGTCCTGGTAGCGTTCGCGGATCGCTTTTCGGAGTCGCTTGATGGTTTCTTCGACGTCGGCGCGATCCGGAGCCTCGGGAGCCAGAGCGAGGTACTGTTCGTAATACTCGATGGCTTCTTCGTAGCGAGCGAGTCGCTCATAGCTCTTTCCCAGGTTGTAGAGCGGGGCGGGATCTTCTTTAATCTCGAAGGCGGCTTGAAATTCGAGAATGGCGGCCTCGTAATCTCCGCGACCGTAGGCCGTCCGTCCGGCTTCCATCCGCGCCGTGAATTGACCTTCGGGTGTATCATCTCCGATGCGCTTTCGCAGGAGCTCGATCTTGTCCATGGCGTCCGAACGGTCGCGGGGACTCGTCTCCACTTCGAGGTACAGTTCGTACCACTTGATGGCTTCGCTCCACTGGGAGAGCTTTTCGTAGCACGAGGCGATGTTGTAGCGGAGCGCGGGCGATGGGTCCGAATCGTGAGCCTCTTTGAACGCCTCGAGCGCTTCCAGATACTGACCGTTGGCGTAGAGCTCCTTGCCTCGTTCCGCCAGGGCTGCATCGTCGCCGGAGTCGCTCGCGGCGGTACTGGTCTCGGTACCCTCCTGAGCCCGGGCCGCCGTCGCCGTCAGTGTTGCTGCCAGGGCCCAGAGGGCCACGGTCCTCGCACTCCCCATTGCGCACCACTCCCACGGTTCTCCGCCGAATTCAACGAGGCCGATGGAGCTCACATGATCGACGGTGGTCGGTACACGCCGCGCGACTAGACGAAGGCCGAGAACTTACCTAGCGTTCACGGGTGGCCCGCCCCGGCCAGTATCTGGAGCGCCCGACCGTGATCCCGGGCGCGGCCGGCCCGATCGAGGGGCTCTTTCACGACGGTCCGAAGGCACCGTCGGTGGTCGTGGCCCCGCCGGATCCGATGGACGGGGGCTCGATGGAGGTTACGGTCGTCGCGGAATTGGCGTGGGCCATCACTCGGGGCGGGCATGCTACCTTGCGCTTCAACTACCGAGGCGTGGGGGCGAGCGCCGGACGATACGAAGCGACCACCGCGTCCGCCGACCTCGATGCGGCGGAAGCTCACCTGCGTGAAGGTCGTTCGGAGCCGGAGGCGCCGATCGGACTGTGCGGTGTCGGCTTGGGCGCCGACCTGGTCCTCGACCGGATCCAGGATGACCCAGAGCGTTATGCCGCGGGACTGGCGGTTGCACCCCGACGTCTGCCGGCTTCGCTCCCGGTGGGTGGTCCGCCGTGGCTGGTCGTCTTCGGACAATTCGACGACAGCGAGGTGGCTCGCGCCCTCGCGGGTCGCGATGACCTGGGCGCAGGAAGGCTGATACGGATACCGCGGGCCGACCCGGCGTTTCGGCGCGGTCTCGTCGAGCTGGGCCGAATCGCCGTCGAGGCGTTCCTGCCGTCGGCGGTGCTGGTCGAATTCCAGCCGAGCTCTCCCGGCCACGGTCCGAAAAACCCCGATTGATGCCTACGGCGCAACGTGTTAGCCACGCGCGGCTTCTCGGCGAGACGAGGAGCGAATGACACACGTCTGCCGTCCCTCGACAGGGGTCACCTGAATGCGGGGTGTCGGCCGCCAAGTGGGCGGTCGATCCGCGAAGCGAGGGAAAGAACGGCAGGCGGAGGAAAAACCCCAGGAGGACACTCATGTCGACCGTGACCATGAAGCAAATGTTGGAGGCTGGAGTTCACTTCGGCCACCAGACCAAACGTTGGAATCCGAAGATGAAGCCCTACATCTTCGGCGCTCGTAACGGCATCTACATCATCGACCTACAGCAGACCGTCGGCATGTGGCGGCGGGCGTACGACTTCATCGCCGACCTCACTTCGCGCGGAGAAAAGGTGCTGTTCGTCGGAACGAAGAAGCAGGCCCAGGAAGTCGTTGCCGAAGAAGCTGGCCGCGCGGGCATGTTCTACGTGAACAATCGCTGGCTGGGCGGAACGCTCACCAACTTCAAGACCGTCAAGGGCTCGATCGAGCGGTTGCGCTCCGTGGAGCGCATGGAGACGGACGGTACCTTCGAGAAGCTCACCAAGAAGGAAGTGCTGCGCCTCCGCCGTGAGCGAGACAAGCTCATGCAGTCGCTCGGGGGCATCAAGGACATGAATCGGCTCCCGGGCGCGGTGTTCATCGTCGACCCCAAGAAGGAGCACATCGCCGTCGCCGAAGCGAATCGGCTTCAGATCCCGGTGGTTGCGGTGGTCGACACGAATTGCGACCCCGACCTCATCGACTACGTCATCCCGGGGAACGACGACGCGATCCGGTCGGTCAAGCTCTTCACCGCCAACATGGCCGACGCTTGCATCGAAGGCAGCGCCAAGTACCAGGAGACGCTCGCCGAGCAGCAGAAGGTTGCCCAGGACGAGCTTCAGAAGCCGGACAAGCGCAAGCCGCAGACGGATCCGACGGGCGGTCCCGAAGTCGAGGTCGTGGCGCGAACCCAGGGCAAGGCGGTTCCTAGCGAAGCGTCGGCTACTCCGTCCGCCGACTGATCGAACTCACTCTCTGCACAACGAGGAAACACATGGCGATTTCTGCAAAGGACGTAAAGACACTACGCGACCAGACCCAGGCGGGCTTTGGTGACTGCAAAAAGGCTCTCGAGGAGACCGGCGGCGATATGGACAAGGCCGTCGAGTGGCTGCGCAAGAAGGGCATGATGGATGCCGGCAAGAAGTCCGGTCGCATTGCTGCCGAAGGCTTGGTCCACAGCTACATTCACGCGGGGGGCAAGATCGGCGTGCTCGTCGAGGTCAACAGTGAGACCGACTTCGTTGCGCGGAGCGAGGACTTCATGGAGTTCGTGAAGGACATCGCGATGCACATCGCAGCGGCGGCTCCTGCGTACCTCACGTCCGCCGACATCCCGGCCGCCGATCTCGAGCACGAGAAGGAGATCTTCAAGGCGCAGGTCTTGGAGGCGGGCAAGCCGGAGAACATCGCGGACAAGATCGTCGAGGGCAAAATCAAGAAGTGGTATTCGGAGGTCTGCCTGATGGATCAGCCGTGGGTCAAAGAGCCCAAGATGTCGATCGAGGACCTTCGGGCCGAAGTCGTGCGCAAGACGGGCGAGAACGTGCAGGTGCGTCGCTTCATTCGCTACGTACTTGGCGAGGGCATCGAGAAGAAGAAGGAGAACTTGGCTGAAGAGGTTGCCAAGATGACCGAGGCGGCGGCCGCCAAGCAGAGCGCTTGACGCATCTCGCCGGGGGCGGCGCTTTGGTCGGTATCGACCGAGTGTCGCCCCTCACCTAAAGTCGTTTCCGCAGGACGCCAGCATCGCCATGCTATACGCCCCGCAGTTGATGAGGAACGGAAGTCGCCTCACCCCTCGGCAGCTTCGGACCGCCGTCTCGTTCGCCGAGGCGATCATCCCCGGGTCCTCCGGCGTGACCGGCGCCGACGCGGTGACCGCCTACAAGACCGAGCAGATGCTCGAACATGTTTCGCCCTGGCTGCGGACGGCTTGGCTGAGCTCCATGCAGGCCATGGACCTCGCCGCCGTGCCCCTCACGGGCAGACGATTCCATCGATTGTCGGTTGGCGAGCAGGAAGCCCTCATGCGCCGCTGGGAGAACAACCCGGCGATGCGGGGCGTGCTGCTGGCGGTAGCCTTCGCCTTCAAGTTCACCCACTTCGATCGCACGCCGGTCTACCGTTCGCTCGGTGGGCGACTGAACGTCGTGGACTCGATGGAAGAGCCTCGATGGTTGGAACGAGTGCATCGGGCCGACGAGTGGGAGGACGGCGAGGTCGAAGCGGAGGTCGTGGTCGTCGGGACCGGAGCAGGCGGTGCGGTCGTCGGCCGAGAGCTGGCCGAGAAGGGACTGGCGGTCGCCTTTGTCGAGGAGGGCGAGCACTACCGGCGCGACGACTTCACCGGAAGCAGCGTCGACGCTCACATCCGCTTCTACCGCGGCGTACCGTCGGTCGGGAATGCGGTGATGCCCATCTTCATGGGGCGCCTGGTGGGCGGCTCGACCGCGATCAACACCGGAACCTGTTTTCGAACGCCGGAGCACGTGTTGAACGAATGGGCGCTGGAGCTTGGGTCCAGCGACTTTCTTCCCGAAAACATGGACCGCTACTTCGCCCGGGTGGAGGAACATCTCCCGGTCGAGCCTCCCGACCCACGCTACGTGGGGGCGATCGCCGACATCGTGGCCCGAGGCTGCGCGGATGCCGGTTGGAAACACGGGTACGTCATGCGCAACGCCCCGGGGTGCAAGGGGGAAGGCTTCTGCGATTTCGGCTGCCGCACCGATGCGCGACGCAGCACGAATCTCTCCTATCTGCCCCCCGCCTTGGAGCGAGGCGGCCTGCTCCTGACCGGATTGCGGGCCCGGTCGCTGGTCATCGAGGACGGGCGCGCCGTCGGCGTGCGCGGGGTGACCAAGAGCGGAAAGACTCTTTCCGTCCGTGCTCCGACCGTCATCTTCGCCGGCGGCGCCGTGCCGACTCCGGCGTTTCTCTTGCGGCAGCGCCTCTGCAACGACAGCGGTCAGGTGGGCAGGAACCTCTCGGTGCATCCCAGCGCCGGGATGACGGCGGTCTTCGACGAGCACGTCGACGGCGCGCACTCGATCCCTCAAGGGTATCAGGTCGATGAGTGGTTGAAGGAGGGGCTCCTGCTGCTGTCCGCGCAGGCCGACTACAACTATTTGGCCCTGATGCTTCCCACGACCGGGGAGCGGTTGATGCACACCATGGAACACGCGGACAACGTGGCCAGCCTGGGGGTGCTCATCCGCGACAGCAGTCGCGGTCGGGTCCGGCTCGGACCGAACCGCGAGCCGGTCGTGACCTACAACCTCAACGGACACGACGTTCGGCAGCTTCATCGAGGACTGGTCAAGGCCGGGCAGATCTTCCGCGCGGCGGGAGCCAAGCAGCTCATCCCGTCCGTGATGTCGGCGGGCGTGATCGAGACCGACCGCGCTTGGGAGCAGTTCCAGCTCGCCAGCATCTCGGCCACGCAGCTCATGCTGACCAGCTACCACCCGCTGGGCACATGTCGGATGGGCTCCGACCCCAAGACCAGCGTGGTCGACCTCGACCATGCCGCCCACGACCTCCCCGGCCTGTACATCGTCGACGGCAGCACGGTGCCGGGGCCGCCGTCCGTGAATCCGCAGGTGACGATCATGGCCATGGCGACCCGCGCCGCCGAACGCATCGCCGACCGCTTGTCCTGAGTTCCGAGCGAAGGCGGAGCGCTATTCGGAACACGATCCCGGCTACGAGCTCGGCTCGGGAAAGAGACCGGCTCGGGTCACGATCAGGTCCCGGAGGCGGTCTCCATGGCCGATGAAGGTCGACAGGACGAATCCACCGCGCTTGGTCGAGACCCAGTAGCCCCCCAGCGGAATGGCGCTCCGGTCGACCCGCTGAATGTCCTCCCACGCGTAGCTCGTCCGCTGCGTGGGCCCGCGGTACGTCAATCCGACGTCGTCGGCCTCGTACCGCATGGACCAGTAGTACGTGGTGAGAACGCCGAAGAAGAGGATGAAAAAGCCCACCGAGGCGAACGTCTGCACCGACCAGATATCCGGTCCTGCGAGCACCATACCGAGCACGACCACCCAGTGAATGAGGGCCAGCGCCGTGGCCAGGCGCACAGCCAGAGCGGCCCGAAAGACAACACGCTCCTTCACGATGCCATGAAAACGTGTGGGACGAGCGGGGTCAAACGGACCCGGGAAAACGGAGCGGCCTGCCTTTTGGTGGGTGTTGACTGGCGTCCAGGTCATTCCTCGGCGAAAAACGAATGGTGAGTGAGCGGTCCCCGGCCAGCGAGGTTCCCACCCTGGTTCTCGAGCGCGCCGTCCGCGACATCTCGCGGGTCGTTCGCGGCAAAGAGGACGTCGTTCGATTATCCCTCGTCGGCGTGCTCGCCGAAGGTCATCTCCTTCTGGAGGATGTTCCCGGCGTAGGAAAGACCACGCTGGCTCAGGCGCTGGCCCGCATTCTCGGCGGGTCCTTTTCCCGCGTTCAGCTCACCGCCGACCTGTTGCCCGCGGACCTTCTGGGCGGCCAGGTCCTGGACCGTCAATCCAACGCGCTCAGCTTTCGCCCGGGGCCGGTATTCGCCAACGTGGTTCTGGCCGACGAGTTGAACCGAGCGACGCCACGAACCCAGAGCGGCTTGCTGGAAGCGATGGCCGAACGTTCGGTGTCGGTCGACGGTACGACGCACGCCTTGCCGCAGCCGTTCTTCGTGGTCGCGACGCAGAACCCCGCCGACCACCACGGTGTCTACCACCTGCCCCAGTCACAGATGGACCGTTTTCTGATCCGCACGCACCTCGGCTATCCCGACGAGGCGACCGAACTCGATTTGCTCCAGCCGGAGGGGAATCCGGTGACCGCGGATGCTCTGGAGCCGGTTCTCTCCGGGGCAGTTCTGCAGTCGCTGACCCGGGAAGTCGAATCCGTGGAGATGACTTCGGAAGTGGCTCGATATCTACAGGCCATCGTCCTCGCCACCCGCTCCGCGGCTGACATTTCCACCGGAGTCTCGACCCGCGGCCTTCTCGCCTACGGCAAGGCGGCCCGGGCCAAGGCTCTGGTCGAAGGCCGACGCTTCGTGACCCCCGACGACGTCCTTGATCTGGCCGTGCCCGTGTGTGCCCACCGGATCGTCCTCGACTCTCACCGAGCGTCTCGGGAGGAAGCGGAAGCGGCGGTCTTCGAGTTGGCCAATGAGGTGGAGCCGCCCCTGTGAGCTGGGTCGACGCGGCGCGGGCGTGGTCCGCCCGCCGCACCCGTCCTCCCCCGCGGCGAGCCATCCCGACCCGGGCCGGTCTGTTCACGCTTTTGGCGCCGATGGTGCTGGGCGTGGCCGGTGTGACGGCCGGAAACAACCTTCTGTTTCTGCTCCTCGGAGCGACCCTCCGTACCATGGTTCTTTCCGGTATTCTGTCGGAGGCGGCAGTGCTCGGTATCTCGTTGGTCGTGACCGCGCCTCGGGCGCCCGAGGCCGGAACGTCCTGCCGACTGCGCCTCGAGTGGCGCCGACCGCCGGACCTTCCCGCTGCCTACGCGCTGTTCTTCGACGAACGGAAAAAGGGCCCGCTCAGCCTCGAGACCTTTGCTCGCGCTCCCGATGGTCTCCTGCGCTCGGATCTTCCGCTGTTGGAGTCGAGCCGTGGCATCAGCTACGGCCTTCGTCACTTCGAGCGCCGCGGTCGCGCCGAACTACATCGCTGCGAGGTTTGGACGACCTACCCGTTCGCCCTGCTGCGCAAGATACGGGATGTCGACGTTCGGTGCGACGTCTGGGTTCGTCCGCACCGGGTCGAGCTACCGGACATTCTTCGGGCAGGACGGGCGAAGGCGCTTCACGGCGAGGCCGCCCACGCTCGCGGGCAGGGCGTCGAGCCCTATGGGCTCCGGGAATGGACCGAGTTCGATCCGCGGCTGCGGATTCACGCGCTGCGGTCGGCGCGTCTCGGCTCTGAGGTCGTGTTGGACATGGCGGACGAGCAGCGACCGGTCGCGTGGGTGGCCATCAACAACTCGGAGGGGGCCGAAGACGAGGCGCTCGAACGAGCCTGTGAGCTCGCGGCGGCCTACCTTCGAGACCGGGAGGCGAAAGGATACCGAGCGGGGATCGTCAGCGTCGGCTCGGCGCCTTTGAACGAGGACCTCGATGCCTGTCTGGACCATCTGGCCCGAATCCGGCCGATGCCGGGCAAGCTCGAGCTGCCCGCCGGGTGCATCGCCTTGTGCCCCTCGGGCACGTCGGTCTTGGAGGGGGTCCGGGCCTTATCCGTCGACGCCGAAGGACGGGTTCAGTGAAGACGCCCTGGCTCGACGTCGGCCGAGCCCACGCGGTCGCCCTCGCCGCGACGATCGCCTTGCCGACGCTCGGCGTGATGAGCGGCTCGCCGCGCCTGGAACTCGCGGGGTTCGTTCTCCTGGCGGTGGTCGTTCTCTTCGGGCGTCAGCTTCGACGGGCCGAGCGGCCGCGAGTGTTGGTCGTCGTCGTTCACCTGATCACCGTCGTCGTACTCGTCGGCGCTCTGGCCCGCATCCGCTCCGCGCGGATCGACGCCGTGCTGATCATCGTGATGCTCGGCATCTTCAACCGGTACGTCCTGCGCGCGGGCCAGCGCGACGATCTGATCATCATCGGCGCGGCCGTCGTATTGATGACGATGGCAACGACGATCACCCCGGGGGTGGCGTTCGTTCCGCTGATCTTGGGCTTCGTGCCTGCGGTACTGTGGACGCTGCTGACCTCGACGATCCTCGGCCAAGGAGAACGAACCGTTCGACGGGATGTCTTCGCCCGTCGACCTCTCCCGCGGGTCCGCGCTGCGCTCGGCCTCACCGGCGTGGCCTTCATGATCCTCGGGTACTTGGGCGTGTCGTTCATGCCCCGCTACAACTTTTCCCGGGTCTTCGCCGCCGGCGCTTTCTCCTCGCTACCCGGAGCCGACCGGAGCATGCGCTTGGGCTTCGGCGGACTCAATCTGGAAGGTGACCGGTCGGTGGTGGTTCGAGCAACACCTGCGCCGGGGGTCGAGCCGCGTCTCCTTCGCGACCTCTATGTACGGGTGTATGCCCTCGACGAGTTCGACGGCACCACGTGGCGAGCGGGACCGGACCGGCCCTTGATGCCGGTTGGACCGCGAGAGGAGCAGGGAGCGCGGCAGCGGGTGCAGCTTCAGGTCCGGCGGCTCGTCTCGCGAGGGCGGCCTCATCCGGTTGCGCTGATCGGCCGACGCTGGGCCTGGGATGCTTCGCTGCCCGACGTTCGCTTCAGCCCCGGAGGGACGTGGTTCACCTCCCTCGCGCAGGCCTCCCTGCGCATGGAGTATCCGTCGAAGCTCGGAAGCCCCGCTCTGCGCGTCACGCCGGCCGACCTTCAGCCGTTTCTGTCCCTTCCCGACGACGTCGATCGTCGAGTCCTGGAGCTGGCCGACCGGCTGGCCGTGGGCCAGAAAACGTTCGCCGACAAGACCGCCGCCCTTCTCCGACATTTCTCTCGAGGATACGTGTACAGCCTCGAGCCATTGGCCGGCGAGAGCTCGGACCCACTCTCTCGGTTTCTCTTCGAGGCGAAGGCCGGGCACTGCGAGCTGTATGCGGGGGCCGTCGCGACCCTCCTGCGCCGGATGCAGGTGCCGGCCCGGGTGGTCACCGGCTACTACGGCGGATGGTGGAATGCGGCTGCCGGACATCAAGAGTTCGTCGCGGAGGATGCGCACGCATGGGTGGAAGCGTACGACGAGTCGAGAGGATGGGTTTGGGTCGATGCGACACCGGCAGACCTCCGAACGGCTCGGCGGGGAAAGACCTTCGCGTGGCTCTGGGACCTCTATGATTGGGCGGAGGGGATCTGGTATTCGCACGTCGTCGATTACGACGAGAAGCGACGGCGGCAGTTGGTCGGCTCGATGAAAACCTTTGCTTTCGAAGGACTGGGCCAGGTGGCCGCCGTGGTTGGGTCGCTCGGAGCCTCGGCTCCCGGAGCCGCTCGAGGAGGCTGGGTGTGGCTGGTGGTGCCCGTGGCGGGCTCGATCGCTGCCGGAATCTGGTGGGCCGGCCGGCGTCGAGGTCGCGACCCCCGCGCCCTGGGACGTCGGCTTCGTCGAATCCTCGGCGCGGCTCCGACCGGCACCTTGCGCCGCTCGTTGGCAGACCTTTCGCCCGAGCTGCGGGCCGCGGCCGACCGCGCCGTGGAGCTTTACGAGAAGCTTCGATTCGCTGCTCCCAGCGAGCGACCGTCGTTCGATGATGTCCGCGGGGCGATCGACGCCTTGGCCGCCGTCCGGGGCCAGGCGACCGAGCGTCACACGTAGCGCTGGATGACGCGGCCGAGACCGGGGACCGCGGCCTCGACGTTTTGGAGGCCCTTGGGGCGGAGGCTGTCGTAGGTCTTGCGTACCGTACCCGAGGCGTTGCGAGCGCGTTCATCGGTGACGGCGAGCAGGGCGTTCGCTACCTGAGCTTTCTTGCCGATGAGGAACTGGTCGAAGCCGCCGTCTTTCCCGTTGGCCACCCAGTCGGCGTAGAACGGTTCGAGCTGCTCGACGAACCGGTCCAGCATGTGGTCGATCGCTTCGGGGATGAGCTCGGGCTTGATCGCTCGAACGGCTTTGTAGCCGGCCTTTATGGCCAACCCCGAGAAGCCGGACTTGCTCTTGACCTCGGAGTCCACGAGCGTCTCGGCGTCTTTGACGACCTTGGCTCGAACGCCCGGCTCGAGGAGCACTTCTTTCAACTCGGTCACGATTCGCGCGTTGTAGTTCCCCGCGACCACGGCCGCAAGTCGACTCGCGGTCGGAGCGATGTCGGCGTATGCTCGCGCCGTGACGCAATGCACATCGCTGGTGGTTCTGCTGGGCCTGTGCTCCGGGCCGTCGGGCGAGGTCGCACCTGTCCCCCGCCAGACCGTGCGCACGCTAGAGGCCTGGGTGCGGGCGGCCGGAGGACCGCGAAAGGCGAGGGCCGTGACGTTCCGAGTTCCTTCGGGCTGGACCGGAGATCGAGAGCGGGATCGCCGGAGCGTCGTGCTTTCCGGTCCCGAGGGCGAGGGAGTGATCCAGGTTGCACTCCTGCTCCACCCGGAAGAGCTGCAGTCCTACCTCGGCGAGCTCTCCCGGCAGCATCGCGGCTCGGTGCCGTCGCCTCCAGAGCCCATGGAGCTTCCGCAGATCCGAATCGAGCTCGGGGACCGAGCGACCCGGTACACCATCACGGGGCGGCAGGCCGGAGAGATGGTTTTGATCGAGCGGCGGGGTGCGCTCGTGCTGTTTGCGACGATCGTTGCTCCGACTTTTTGGGCCGAGGTCTCCGCGTGGTTGCCGAGCGTCTACGAGAGCGTACGGGTGCGGGATGGGTGATCCTCGCCCCCCCGCGTGTGCGCTCACGATCGCGGGGAGCGATTCCGGTGGTGGGGCGGGAATCCAAGCTGACCTCAAGACGTTCGCCGCGCTCCGAGTCCACGGCCTGTGCGCGGTCAGCGCGGTGACCGCACAGTCGACCACCGAGGTGCGTGGCGTACACCCGATCCCGGCCAACTTCGTGGCCGAGCAGCTCGATGTCCTTCAGGACGACTTTCCGATCGACGCGGTCAAGACCGGCATGCTGGCCGACGCGGAGACGGTCGAACTCGTTCGCAAGCGCGCGACCGAGGCCGGTTGGACCTTGGTGGTCGACCCCGTCATGGTCGCGAGCAGCGGGGCCCGACTGGTGTCCGATCGGGTCGTCGTTGCGCTGCGCCGCTTGATTTCGGCATCGGTGCTCGTCACGCCGAATCTCGATGAGGTCGAGGTCTTGACCGGCCGACGTCCGCAGACGACTTCGGAGATGGTCGACGCCGGGCACCGGCTGCTGGAAACCGGTGCGCGCGGTGTTCTGGTGAAGGGTGGACATTTGGCGGGCGATCCGATCGACGTCCTCGTGCGCGCCGAGGAGCCCGCGCTGCGGCTGCCCGGGGCCCGAATCCATACTCGGGCCGGTCACGGGACCGGCTGCACGTACGCGGCGGCGATCACAGCCTGGTTGGCCCGGGGGGCGACGGTCGAGCAGGCGGTGCTCTGCAGCCATGCCTTCGTCCGGAGCGCGCTGGAGGCAGCACCCGAAGGCCTGGGACGGGGTGCGGGGCCCCTCCATCCGCTGTTCGATGCCTACGAGCGGTTGCTCGAACCCTCCACCTCGGTTGACCCAGCCTCAGGGCGGAAATAGCGTCCGCCCCCGTGAAGTTCGCGGCGCAGATCGCGGTCGTGGTGGCTGCTGGCGCCGCCCAGGGCTGCATTCGTCAAATGGCGACGGGAGCCGTGGCCAACGCCTTGTCGGAGAGCGGAACCGTCTTCTCGTCGGACCCAGACGTCGAGCTCGTCGGCGACGCCATTCCGTTCGCGCTCAAGACGATGGAGTCCGTCCTGGCCGAGACGCCGGAGCATCGGGGGCTCCTGGTGGCGTTGACGCAAGGCTTCACGAGCTATGCGTATGGCTATGTCTACGAAGAGGCGCACCGGGTGGAGGTCGTCGACATCGAGACGGCGGACGCGATGCGCCTGCGCGCCAAGAAGCTCTTCTTCCGGGGGCGAGACTACGGGCTGCGAGCCATGGCCACCGAAGTCGAGAATGTCGACTCGCGGCTCCGGGCAGATGCGGCTTCCGCCTTGGCCAACTTCGACCGCGACGACATCCCCATGGTGTACTGGACGGCGGCGGCGTGGGGACTCGGGATAGCCTCGGTGGGCCTCGACCCGGAAGCGTTCGCTGACCTGCCGGTGGTCGACGCCATGCTCCGACATCTGCTGAATTTGGAGGAGGACTGGGGCGAAGGAGCTCTGCACGACTTCTACATCGTGTTGGAGACCGCAACGCCCGGCGGCGACCTGGAGTCGGTCCGCGAGCACTTCGAGCGGTCTTTGCAGCTGAACGGCGGAAACCGTGCCGGGACGTACGTGTCCTACGCCGAGACCGTGTGTGTTCAGCAGCAGGACGGGGCGGCATTCGTCGAGTACTTGAATAAGGCCCTGGCGGTAGACGTCGATGAGCGGCCAGAGGAGAGGTTGGCGAACATCATCGCGCAGCGACGGGCCCAAAGACTCTTGGATCGTTCCGGGGACTTGTTCCTTGACGACCCCTTGGCGCCGGAGGAGACCAGCCTCAACTCGAAGGAAGGGAAGAAGAAGCAGCAATCATGACCGCAAGAACCATTTTCGTCCGCCTCTTTGCGCTCGGCCTGGCCTGCAGCCTCTGGGTCACGCCCGCCGACGCGGCCGCCCAGCGGATCACCATCAAGCTGGGCACGCTCGCCCCGGAACGATCGCCTTGGTACACCTCGGTCAAGCGCGTCGCCGAGCGGTGGAACGAAGCCTCGGGCGGAAAGGTGCGGCTGAAGATCTATGCGGGAGGCGTGGTCGGCGACGAAGACGACATGCTCCGCAAAATCAAGGTGGGGCAGCTCCACGCAGCCAGCATCACCGGCGTCGGCCTGGCCCAAGTCGCCCGGAGTACCCTCGTGCTCCAGATTCCGATGCTCATGCGGAGCTATGAGGAGCTCGACTACGTACGCCAACGGGTGCAAGGGCGAATCGAAAAGGACCTGGAAGAAGCAGGGTTCATCGTCCTCAACTGGGGCGACGCAGGTTGGGTGCACTTGTTTTCGACGAAGCCGGCCAAGGTTCCCGAGGACTATCGTGACTTGAAGATCATGGTCGGAGCCAAGGACCCGGACATGGCCACGGCTTGGAAGTCGGCCGGCTTCAATCCGGTTCCCGTGCCCGCGACCGACGTCCTCCAAGGACTGCAAACCGGGTTGCTGGATGCTTTCGCTACTCCCCCTGTCTATGCTCTCGCATCCCAGTGGTTCGGACTCGCGAAATACATGGTGCCCGTCCGCTGGTCACCGCTCAACGGTGCCACCGTCATTTCCAAGCGTCGCTGGGACAAGGTACCGGCTGAATTGAAGGCCAAACTCAAGAAGATCGCCGAAGAAGAAGGCGCTCGCAGCCGGGCCGAGATCCGAACTCTGGGCGACAAGGCGGTCGCCGCCATGAAGGATCGCGGCCTGGTGGTGCAGGAGCTTTCCGAAGCGGAGGTCGCCCGTTGGGAGAAGGCGGCGGCGGAGGCCTATCCGCTCGTTCGGGGCAAGCTCGTTCCGGCTGAACTCTTCGACGAGGTGCGCAAGCTGGCGGCCGAGTATCGAGCCAAAGCCCCGTGACCCACGACCTGGCTTCGGCCAAGAGTGGCCTCGTCGGCTTGCTTCGTCGGACCGAAGACCGGTTCAACTTCCTTCTGCTGGCCGCGATGGCCGTACTACCCCTGGCCGACGTCGCTTTTCGATTCGCTCACGGTTCCATCCCCGGGGCCTTCCAATGGATGTCCACCCTGACCCTTTGGGTCGGGTTCAGCGGTGCGGCCCTAGCGAGCCGCGACGGTAAGCATCTGTCGTTGGCCTCGGGTCTGGACCGCTTGGACAACGACTGGGTCCGGATCGGTCAGGCCCTGGCGATTGTCGTCGCCGTCGTCGTGACGGCTACCTTGGCCATCGGCGCCGTCGAGACCGTTCGAATCGAGGCCGACTTCACCGGGTCGCTGCCGCCGGGTATCCCGAACTGGATCCCACTGCTCGCGCTGCCGATCGGGTACGCGGTGGTCGCCATCCGGCTGGTGATGCACCGTCATCCGGACGGCCTACCCCGGCTGGCATCGTTCGCCGCGGCCGGACTGCTCCTCTACGGGCTGAGTCTCGTCTCCGAAGACTCGAGTCACGCCTACCTGGTCCCCGGACTGTTCGTCTTGCTGTTCGCGACCGTCCTGGGGGCTCCGATCTTCGTGGCGCTGGGCGGGGCGGCCCTCATTCTGTTCTGGGCTGATGCGGAGCCGATCGCCGCCGTCGCCGCGGAAACGGTGCGACAGATCAAGTCGGACACCGTGCCGACGATTCCGCTCTTCACCTTCACGGGCTACGTCCTGGCCGAGAGCAACGCCAGCGAACGCCTCGTTCGTGCTTTTCGGGCGCTCTTCGGCTGGATGCCGGGGGGCATGGCGGTCATGACGGCCATGGTCTGTGCGTTCTTCACGACGTTCACCGGAGCCAGCGGAGTGACCATCTTGGCCTTGGGCGGGCTGCTCTACCCAGTTCTCGCGGCCGAAAAATACAAGGAGTCGTTCAACGTGGGGCTGCTGACGGCCTCGGGGAGCATCGGTCTTCTCTTTCCGCCGTCGTTGCCCATCATTCTGTACGGCGTGGTGGCCAAGGTGCCGATCGACCGAATGTTCGTGGCCGGCGTGCTGCCGGGGGCGGTCCTGGTGGCAGCGGTTTCCGCCCTCGGGATTCGGGCGGGGCTGTCTTCGGACATTCCGCGGCATCCCTTCGACGGTCGCGAAGCGCTTCGCGCAATGTGGGTTGCCAAGTGGGAACTGATCCTCCCACTGATCGTCATTGGTGCGATTTTCTCTGGCCTTGCGACCCTGCTGGAAGCGGCCGCGCTGGTCGCCGTGTACGCCCTGATCGTCGAGGTATTCATTCACCGCGACATTACGTGGCGACAGTTCGGAGATGTCGGGCGAGAGTGTGCCACCTTGGTCGGGGGGGTCCTGATCATCCTCGGTGTGGCGCTGGGCTTCACCAACTATCTCGTCGATGCGGACGTTCCGGCCTTGGCGCTGGAGTGGGTGGAATCGGGGATCTCGTCGAAGATCGTGTTCCTCATAGCGCTCAACCTGTTTCTTTTGGTGGTGGGCTGTCTGATGGATATCTACAGCGCCATCGTCGTCGTGGTGCCACTGATCCTGCCCATCGGTGAGCACTTTGGGGTCGATCCGGTGCATCTGGGGGTCATCTTCCTCGCCAACCTCGAGCTGGGCTTTTTGACGCCTCCGGTGGGAATGAACCTGTTCTTGGCTTCGTTCCGTTTCGACAAACCGCTGACCGAGGTTTATCGATTTGCCATCCCCTTCCTGCTGATTCTTCTCGTGGCTGTCTTGATCATTACCTACGTCCCTGCCCTGACCCTCGGTCCGGTGGAATGGGTTTTCGGGGACGAGCCGGACATCCCGGACTTCAAGTTCTGATGACCCTTGCCACGAAAGGCGATCTTCGGCCGAATGTGACCAGATGCGGGCTCTGAAGGTCATCGCGTTCGCGCTCCTGATGATGGTGCTCGCGTTCCTTTCGGCCGGCCTCTTTTTTCCTCGGTCGTATGAGGTTCGGCGGTCGGTCGTGATCGAAGCGAACCGATCGCGGATCCACCCATATCTGGCCAATCTCGAGCGCTGGTCGGAGTGGGCGCCGTGGGAAGACGAACGCGGGTTGCACAAGAGCATGGGGCCGCGAACCGCCGGTGTCGGAGCGAGTCAGGAATGGGAGAGCCGCAGCGGCTCGGGATGGCTCGAGATCACGCAAAGCTCGACCCTGACGGGGGTGGCGTACGACCTGTCCTTCGACGACGGTAAGTTCGATTGCACGGCCAGCATGCTTTACGACGACCATGGTCCGGGGACGCGCGTCACCTGGACGATGACCGGCGACGATGGTGGAACATACTTCGGTCGCTACTTCGTTGCGATGGCCGACAAGATGATCGGTCCGATGTTCGTTCGTGGCTTGGACAACCTGAAACGTGTGGTCGAGGACGCCTCGAACTGATCAATCGTGCCGGGGGATGGCCTTCAAGATGGCTCGACCTTCGCGGATGACGACCTTGAACTCGATGGCCGAGGCCCCGGTTTTCTGCCGGAGGCGAGGCACCTGCTTCCGCAGCGTCGAAGCCATTTCATCGTAGCGAAGGTCGATGCCCTCGCCACATTTGCGACGGGCGCCGACGTAGGTCTGGTAGAGCTTCTGCAGCTGCCCATCGGTCAGGTCCTCCGGGGTCCGGGCCCGGGGACGAGCGGGCGCAGCTCGGTCGGGTGGGACCGTGGGGACATCGGTGCGCACCGCCTCCTTGGCGGCCGCGCGTCGAGCGGCAAGCTCGGCCTCTCGCCGTCGAGCCTTGGCGACGTCGCGACGGTAGGTCCCGGCCTCCCGCTCCCGGGTCACGCGATTCCAGAGATTCTCGAACGAGATCATGCGAGCTCTCATCTGCTGCAGACGGAACTTGGCGGCGGTGTTGCGGGGCTTCGACTCCTGGAGGCGACGGAGCGTCCGTTTGATGGCGTCTCTCTGCTTGGAAGGCTCGTTCCGCTCGACGCCCATGAAGTATAGTTCGTAGGTCGCTCGGAGCTCCTTCATGTCGGCTTCGAGTTTGTCGAGCACGGCCGCGAATTCAGCGTCGCGCTGACCGGCGAGGTCGACGGTGCCGGTTCGGTTGCTCGAGTTGACCACCGTCTCCATCGGTACCAGACGCCGTCCGTACCGACCACTGATCGGCCGGGAGGGTAAGGGTATGCTTGGGTGTGCGCGGATGCTCCGTGGCGGTCGCTGCTCTCGGTTGACCTGCGGGGTCTTCCGCGCCAATGACCGGCGCGGATGGCGCTAGAATTCTCCCCGGAAGAGCGCAGTCAAATCGACGAGATAGTGGCTCGATACCCGACCGGCCGGGCAGCGGCGGCGCTGCTTCCGGTCCTTCACATTGCCCAGGGAAAGTACGGGCATCTGGATCCGGAGGTGCAGCTGCTCGTGGCCCAAACGCTCGATGTACCTCCGGCCCGCGTACGCGAGGTCGTGACGTTCTACGAGATGTTCCACGAGCACGCGGAGGGCCAGTTTCATCTGGAGCTCTGCACCAACATCTCCTGTCACCTTTGCGGCGGAGATGCGCTGCTCGAACACGTGCAGAGCCGTCTCGGCATCGCACCCGGACAGACCACTCCCGACGGCGCCTTCAGTCTCATGGAGGCCGAGTGTCTGGCGAGCTGCGGCTCCGGACCGATGATGAAGGTGGGACTGGACTACTACGAATACCTCACGCCGGAGGCCGTCGACACGCTGCTCGAGCGCTTTCGTGCTCAGGCGGCGGGCCTCGCGGGGAAGGCGTACGTACACGGTGCCGACGGCCCGCACGTCGGACCCGTGCCCGGACACGAACCCGGCCTGCCCGGAGGATCGGAGGACACAGAATCATGACTACGAACTTTGCAACCGAGCGCGTCTTCACGAAGAACTGGGGCAAACCGAACGGCTGGACGTACGATGCCCACGTCGCGGGCGGCGGCTACGAGGCTTTGAGGAAGGCGCTGGCCATGGACCCGGCCGACATCATCAACGAGGTCCTGGAGTCCAAGCTGCGCGGACGCGGCGGAGCCGGATTCCCGACCGGTCGCAAGTGGGGTTTCGTGCCCAAGGATTCGGACAAGCCGCGGTACGTTTGCGTGAATGCAGATGAGTCGGAGCCCGGCACCTTCAAGGACCGCTACATCATGGAAGGGGACCCCCACCAGCTCATCGAGGGTACGGCCATCACGTGCAAGGCCATTGGGGCCCACGTCGCCTACATCTACGTTCGGGGCGAATTCGGCCTTGCAACCGCTCGCGTCGAGCGAGCGCTGAAGGAAGCCTACGAGCACGGCGTGCTGGGACCGAGCAGCATGGGGTCGGGCTATCCGATCGACATCCATCTCCATCGCGGAGCTGGCGCTTACATCTGTGGTGAAGAGACGGCGCTGCTCGAGTCGCTGGAGGGTCGCAAAGGCCAGCCGCGCTTGAAGCCTCCGTTCCCCGCGGTCGAGGGCGCCTTCGCCTGCCCGACCATCGTCAACAACGTGGAGACGCTGGCTGCCGTCGGACCGATCATCGATAAGGGCGCGGCGTGGTGGAAGGCTCTTTCTCGCACCGAGGCCGAAGGCGGAACCAAACTCGTCGGGATATCGGGGCACGTGGCCCGGCCGGGCGTGTACGAGCTGCCCAACGGTCTGAGTCTGCGGGAGATCATCTTTGACGTCGGTGGCGGCATGCGGGATCCGGATCGGCCGCTCAAGGCGGTCATCCCCGGAGGTTCTTCGTGCCCCATTCTCACCGCCGATGAGATCGACGTCAGCTACGATGTCGACGCCTTGAAGACGGTCGGGTCGATGATGGGTACGGGCTGTCCGACGGTCATCGAGGAAGGCACCTGCATCGTGCGCCTCCTCAAGCGCGTCGAGCGTTTCTACGCTCACGAGAGCTGCGGCCAGTGCACGCCGTGTCGCGAGGGCGGCGATTGGCTCTTCAAGATCGTGTCCCGCATCGAAGCCGGCGACGGAACGCGGGAGGACTTGGATCTCATCGAATCCGTCGCCTCGAAGATCGAGGGCTTCACGATTTGCCCCTTCGGCGAGGCTCTCGCTTGGCCGGCAAGAAGCTATCTGAAGAAGTTCTTCGACGAGTTCGAGGAGCACGTGAAGCTCGGTCGCTGTCCCTTCGGACCCGTGGCGGTCCGGCCGGTCGCACTGTCGGGAGAGGTTCGACCCTTGTCCATCGGTTCGGCCGCGTAAGGGCAGGCGATGAGTGCCGACGTCATATTCTTCGCCTTCTTCGGCTTCCTCTGTCTGCTGAGCGCGCTCGGCGTGGTCCTTCTGCGCAATGCGATCCGCAGCGCACTTTCGCTGATCATGTGCTTCTTCTGCTTGGCGGCGCTCTTCTTGCTGCAGAGCGCCGAACTGCTCGCGGCGCTGGAGGTGCTCGTCTACGCCGGAGCCATCATGGTGCTGTTCGTCTTCGTCATCATGCTGGTCGAAAACAAAGACGAGGAAGAAGCGCGCAGCCTCCTCGGCTCCCCCGCGACCCTGCCGCTGAAGGTCCTCGGTGTCCTCGGGCTCGGTGTCGGACTGGGCCGGGCCGTCGCGGCCACCCGCTTCGCACCGCACGCGCCGCTTGCTGAAGACTTCGGCACCGTCGGCGGCGTAGGCTATACCTTCTTGACCCGCTATCTCTTCCACTTCGAGCTGACGAGCATTCTCCTCCTGGTGGGCATCGTCGGTGCGGTCATCGTATCCAAGCGAGGTCGGCGCGAGCCGGCCGAGGGGGAGCGATGATCACGCCTACGGTACCCGTTGCCGCCTACCTCTACCTTTCGGTCGCGCTCTTCTGCATCGGCGCCCTGGGCGTCCTCGTTCGCCGCAACGCCCTGATCATCTTCATGTGCATCGAGCTGATGCTGAACGCAGCCAACCTCGCCATCGTCACCTTCGCCCGCCATCACGGCGAGAACTCGGGCCTGATCTACGTCTTCCTGGTGATGGCGGTGGCTGCGGCCGAGGTCGCGGTGGGCTTGGCCATCATGATCGTCGTGTTCAAGGAGCGGAAGGCGGTCTTCGTGGATCTCGTCCGAGACATGCGCGGCTAGAGTCAGCGCGCGCCGGTTCCTCACACCGGCCAATCGATGGTGACCGGCGCTCGCAGGCCGAAGGGAATGCGGCAGCAGGCAGCGTTTACGAATCGGGTGGAGCCGACCCTGACCGAGCCGGCGGCCTCGTGAATGTGACCGAATACGTGCAGGCGCGGATTCCGCCGCTCGACGGCGCCCCGGAGCTCTTCACACCCGACCCTTGCCCCTCCGAGGATCACGCGATCCAGGATGCCGTGAGGAGGTCCGTGGGTGACGAGGATGTCGATGCCGTCCGGAATCCGTCTCCACTTCTCGGCGAGCGCCTCACCCCGGTCCAGGTTGAAGGCCATGCTCCGAAACCGCGGGGTCCACGGAGCGCCCCAAACTCGGAGCCCGGCGACCTCGATCTCCTCGTCGATGAGGTACGCGATGCCCCGTTCGACGCAGGCCGCACGCATCGCTTCGGGGGCGCTTTCGGCGAAGCGGTCGTGGTTTCCAGCAACGAGCAACCGATGGGCCGCGGGCTGCCGGGCAAGCCAATCGAGAAAACGCAGGACCTCCGCTTTACTGCCGCTCCGGGTGAAGTCGCCCGAGTGGATCAACACCTGAGCTGTGGGGACTTCCAGCCGCTCGTGACGGTTGTGCGTGTCCGAAAGAAGAACCAGTCGCGGGCTCATTTCCAGTCGGCGAGCGCGCTCTTCATCTGCTCGGCGTAGAACGCGAAGGCGCCGCTATCGTCGCCCTTGGCCAGCGCCTTTTTCGTCAAGCGTTTCGCATCGCGGGTCTTGTTCATCTTGGCGAGGATCTGTGCCTTCACCCAGAGGTTGTACCAGGTCTCATCGATCGCGATGGAGCCTTCGACGAGCTCGAGGGCCTTCGACAGCTCTCGACCCTGGTCGAGAAGGTAGCCAGCGGCGCGGGCCTGCGGACGCCATGCGTTCGCCACGGCTGCGTCGATACCGCGTGCGACCTGAGACTGCGTGTCGGCCGCGATCGGGATGGAGACCCGCAGCTCGTCCCACTCCAGGTCGAGGCGGGTGAACTCGGAGGTTGTGTCGCTGAAGAGGAACGTCATCCGCTCTCGCCGGGGCGCCGCCGTCGGTTTGACCGAGATGGTGGCCACGTCGTTCTTGGCGTCGTACCCGTTCGTCCCCCCCGTATCGTGGTTCGTGTTGAGAACGACCGTCCACTCGCTCCGCCCGGGCGTGGTGTACAGGGCATAGATGCCGGCAGGTACAGGCTGACCTGCGACCTTAACGTCGCGCGAGAACTCGACGGTCGTCGCGCGGTTCGCACCGGTGCGCCAAAGCTCGCCGTAGGGAACCAGGTCATCCCAAACCTGGCGCCCTTTCACGCCTGGACTGCTGTACGTGACGGTGATGTCGGTCAGGCCAACCCGCTGCATCACCTGGGCCCGGGGGCTTGGTCGAGGGAGCTCGAGCTCCGACTGGCCGAAGACGGGGCTGGCCGCCAGAAGCGCGAGAAAGGGGAGAGTCAGTGTGGTGCGGGTCATGCGCCGCTGCTTGCAGCTTCAGACGTCCCAGGGCAAGCGCGAGTCACTCGTCGGCGGCGTGTGCCTGGAAGTACTGCCGAAGGAGCGCCGACTCCTCCGGGGTCAGCGCCGCTCTGTGCGACATGACGACCAGCGTTCCTCGCCACTGGGCTGGGTTCAGTAGCTCGGGTGGACGGTATTCGTGGCAGTCCATGCATCGCTCTTCGTAGAGATCACGAGCGCTATCCCAGACGGCCTTGATGCGGTCGGTGTACGACTTCGTGTCGACCCAACCCGTGACCTTGACCTGGGTCCACTTGGTCTTCCAGGCGTCGGTCTTGCTGCCCAGTACGGCCCGCGACGCATCGCTGAATCGCACGAAGGTGCCCCGCTCCATGCGCAGGCCTACGTCGGCGTAGACCTGAAGGTCGTGATACTGCTCCGACCAGCCTTCGAGGGCGACCTTCGAACGCTTCGGTCCGCTCTGGACGAGCTCGATGGGGGTGCCGGGGGGCAGCGAGCCGAGGATCTTGCCGTTCGGGCCGTCGAAGATCGGCGTGCTGTGCTTGGTGTAGACCATTTTGGTCTTGGCCTGGGCGGGCCCAGGCAGGGAAAACGAACCCGCCAGCCCCACGGCAACGACGAGACCCGCGGCGATCACGGTCAGGGTTTTCTTCTGCATAGGCCCGCACGCTATCCCCCCGTAAGAACAGGCTCAAGCCGCGCAGGTGCGCCATGTTTGCGGCTTCGCGTCCAGGGGCCCGTCAGGCGGAGGTTCGCTGCCGCCGCAGGCGCCGCCGGGTTCTGCTTCGCTGCTCTTCCTCGCGCCAGAGCTGGGCGTAGTCCCGCTCCCCCTGGACCAAGGGTTCCGGCGTCCGCCGCGCGGGTGTGCGGATGACCTCGACGCGCTCGATGATCCGAGCGAGCAGCTCGTCGGTCCGACGGTTGAAGAGCGCCGTCGTCTCCTCGGTTTCGAGGGACGAGCCGGCGTCCTCGAGGCCGACCAGCCCGGACAGGTCGTCGATCATTTGGTCGAGAAACTCCAAGGGGAGATGGAGACGGCGCCGCCGGATGATGTCTTCGGCAAGATTGGCGAGGCGCTCGACGTCGAAGCCGTAACGACTCAACAGTTCTCGTCCGACCATGCGAATGCAGATCGGGCCCAGGCTGCCGTCCAGGTAGAGGACGAAGGCGGTCTGGAGATGATTGTATATGGGGACCACCCGCGGGAAGAAAGGCAGAAAGGTCGAGGGCGGCGTCCCCTGGTCGAGGTGAATGACGATGCGTTGGACCGGATCCTCACGCACGATGGAGTCGAGCGCGTCGTCGATCTTGCGCAGCTGGAAGGCGTACCCGCCCGCTTGCCTGACGATCTTGCGAAGCGCGTCGCGGTCGAGTCGTCCCGCGACGACGTCGGCGTACAGTGAGTAGGCGAACGCGTCGTGCTCTGCGTCGTCGCCGAACAGGGTCTCGAAGCTACCGACCGCAGCCTCGGCTCGGCTGATCAGCAGCTGAGCGAGCTTGTACGGCACCTGGCTACGGACCGCTCGAAAGCGCCCCCGCATGATGTGGCCCAGAGTCGGCTTGAGGACGAACCCGTCGGGGATGAAGCCGTCCAAAGCGAACTTACGCTCGATGGTCGTCCGCATCTGGGCCGGCGAACTGGAGAGAAAAAAGACCGTATGGCGGGCATCCGGGTCATCCCGGATGGCTCGGATCAGCGCCGCCGACCCCGGGATGTTCTCGCGCTCCTCGGCGGTCAGGCGCGCCGTCCGCACCAGGTCGCGAATCGTATCGAACTCGGTCTTCAGGTACGTCTTATCGAGGTCCCACCGGAAGATGTGAGGACGCCGGAGCACGAGACCAGTTTAGCGGAAGAAGAACTCTGATGGCGCTTGCCCGATCGCGTGCACCAGTCGTTTTTCTGCAGGGGACTTGGCTGACCACCAGCTTCAGCGGGGCCTGGCCGCGCTCCACGACGACGAGCAAGGCCCGGGCCGAACGATGTCGGATGCGCCTCTGCGGATGGCGCTGGTGTACCCCAGCCCGTACTGGGTCGCGATGTCGAGTCTCGGCTACCTGCAGATCCACCGCCTGGCCAATCAGCGCCGAGGAACGAGATGCGAGCGGGCGATGCTCCCCGAGCCAGCTGAGCTGGAGCGTCACCTCGCCACCCGTACGCCACTCATGACGGTCGAGACCCGTCGGTCCGTGGGTACGTTTCACGTGATCGCGATCTCTCAGGCCTACGAACTGGAGATGGTGGGCATCGCACAAACGCTGAAGCTCTCCGGCGTGGCACCGCTCGCCGCCGATCGGACCGCCCAGGACCCGTTGGTGGTGCTGGGGGGCCCCATCACGAACAGCAATCCGTTTCCGTCGGCGCCTTTTGCCGACGTGGTGGTCCTCGGCGAAGGGGAGGGACCACTGGCCGAGCTCCTGAGCCGTCTCGAGGCCGAACCGGAGGCTGCACGAGGCGACGCCCGGGCCCGGGCGCGGCTTCTGGAAGACCTCGCCTCACGGCCGGGGTTCTTCGTGCCCCGTATTCACGGTCCTTGGCTGCCGCCGATCGCCAAGGCGGTCGACCACGACCTACCGGCCGTTTCCGCCCTCTGGACACCAAACACCGAGCTCCGGGACATGATCCTCATAGAGCCCGAGCGGGGCTGCCATCGCGGCTGTCAGTTCTGTGTGATGCGCCGGTCTACGAATGGCGGAATGCGCACGGTGCCGGTGGGGCGGGTCAGCGAGCTGGTTCCGGACGAAGCACGGCGCGTGGGTCTCGTCGGGGCGGCGGTGACGGACCACCCGCGCATCAAGGACCTGCTGCGGCATCTGATCGACGAACGAGGCAAGCAGATCGGCATCTCCAGTCTGCGCGCGGACCGCCTGGACGATGACTTCGTGGGCCTGCTCCGCCGCGGAGGCTATCGGTCGCTGACCGTAGCCCTGGATGCTCCGAGCGCGCGCCTGCGCTGGGCCATCGAGAAGAACCTGGCCGATCACCACATCGAGGTTGCGGCCGAGCTTTCGAAGAAGCACGGCATGCGTCACCTGAAGCTGTACGTCGTCGTCGGCCTTCCCGGCGAGACCGACGACGACCGGGCCGAGCTCGTCGAGTTTTGCCTGCGACTTCGCCGGACCATTCCGCTGGTGCTCGGTGTGTCGCCGTTCGTACCCAAGTTCCACACGCCGCTCGCGACGGCGCCCTTCGTCGGTGAGAAGGAAGCGGACCGCATCCTGAAGCGTCTGAAGCGCGATCTGGCCGGCCAGGTTTCCGTCCGTGGTCCCGGTGCGCGGGAGGCGTACGTCGAATACCGACTGAGCCAGGGGGGAGCCGAACACGTTGGCGCGGCGCTCGCAGCGGCGGAGCAGGGCGGTACCTTGGCGGCGTGGAAGCGAGCGTTCACGGGTCTCCCGGAGCGAGTCGCACCCGCCAATCCGTCCGATGTCGTTCCCTTGCCCACGCGTCGTCACCCGAGTCGGCGTTTCGGAGCAGCCCTGGCTGTGGTGGCATGAGCCCGGCGCGGTACCCGTTCAGCGTAGCGCCCATGATGGACCGCACCGACCGCCATTTTCGGTTCTTCATGCGTCAGGTCACCCGGAGGGCCCTGCTGTACACGGAGATGGTGGTTGCGCGGGCGGTGCAGCACGGCGATCGCGACCGACTGTTGAGCTTCCATCCGCTCGAACATCCCGTTGCTCTACAGCTGGGCGGAGACGATCCCGCCGAGCTCGCGGCGGCGGCGGTCATCGGTGAGGACTACGGCTACGATGAAATCAACCTCAACGTCGGCTGCCCATCGGATCGCGTGCAGCAGGGGAGGTTCGGGGCAGCCCTCATGGCCGACCCGGAGCGGGTCGCCGAATGCGTGGCGGCCATGAAGGCGGCGGTTCGGGTTCCGGTCACGGTCAAGCACAGGATTGGAATCGACGACCGGGACGCCTACGAAGACATGCTCTCGTTCGTCGACCGCGTGGCCGAGGCCGGCCCCGCGCGCTTTTCCATCCATGCGCGTAAGGCCTGGCTCCAGGGGCTGTCGCCGAAGGAAAATCGAACGATTCCGCCCCTGCGCTACGACGACGTCGTTCGCCTGAAGATGGAGCGCCCACGTCTGGCCGTCGAAATCAACGGAGGCATTACGTCGATGTCGGAAGTTCGAGCGCATCTGAACTCCGTGGACGCGGTGATGGTGGGGCGGGCGGCCTACGATGATCCCTTCGCATTCGCCGCCGTCGACCGCGTGCTGTTCGGCGACCCGAGATGCGACGTGGACCGCATTCCGGCGGTCGCGGCGATGATCGACTACGTGGACGGATGGGTGCGCGGGGGTGGTCGAGCCCACTCGGTCTTTCGCCACCTTCTGGGCGCTTTCACCGGGCGCCCTGGAGCTCGGGCTTATAGAAGAATCCTGTCGACCGAGGGCGTCCAGCCGGGCGCCGATGCCCGGGTTCTTTCGCGCGCGCTGCAGGCGCTCGAGCCGCCGTCCTCCGCGGCGACTATCTCTGCCGCGTAGGCTCCGACCCTGCTATGAAGCGGCATGGCGAGGCGGCTCATCTCGTGGGCCTTCGGGCCGTTGCTGGTCGTGTTGGCATCGTGCGCCGATGATCCGGACTTCAGTGCTCCTTCCAGCCCGCCCCACACCGAGATCCGCGGGGGGGCCGGTCATGCCATCCGGGACTCGTACCCCTTTCTGTGTGGACTCTTCGCGACCAGCACCGTCGCGGAAGACTTCTTCCTGGCCGTTCCCTGCCCCGAAGACGGAGTGCGCCCACTGGACATCGACCTCAGCTGCGATGCTCTCGGCTGCCACGGGAACACCGAGTACGACCGGCCCCGCGACGTGGGCCGCTCCGCCCGCGGTGGGCAAGCGCCGAGCTGCTTCACATGCCACGGAAAGAACTGGAACGAAGCGGTCGATCAAACCGTCGACCTCCTCCCTCGTCCGGGAGTCTCACGGTGATGGCGAGACTCCTAGCTCTCGGTCTGCTCGCCCTGTGCGCGTGCGGCCCGTCGGATGTTCTCGACTCGGTCGACCCGTCCATCTTCGAGGCCGACGTCACGTATCGGGCCCGCATCTCCCCGATATATCGGAAGCGCTGCATCGGTTGCCACACGAGCGCCGGGCTTCGATTGGGCGGGGTGGAACTGGACACCTACGAGGCGGCGGCCGGTTCTCGACTCAGGTCCGCGTGCACGTCGGCTCAACCCGAGCTCCTGGAGCTGTTCGACGACACCTTGCGCCAGATCCGGTCGGGGGTTTTCGAAGAGCCCTGTGACGGCTGGAAGATCTACTCGATGCCCGACGGCGCGAAGAGTCGGATGTCTCCGAACGAGCAGGCGTTGTTGCTGCGGTGGATCGAGCTCGGAGCGCCGGAGTGATGAATCGAAGCGGCTCTCTCGTTTTCGTCGCTTTGATGTCGGTGTCCGGCGTTTCGCAAGCGCTCCCGATGTACGCCCAGCGGTCGGGCCGAACCTGCGGAAACTGCCACGTCAGCCCCACTCTTCAAGATCCTGACGGATGGGAGAATCCGAAGCTGGCCGACCGCAAATGCAACATGTCTTGCATGGCGTGCCACGTCAATCCGGGCGGAGGCGCCATCCGCAACACGTCGGGGCGATACTATGCGGGCTCGACGCTCGGCATTTTTCCGTTCCACGAGCGTTCGTACTCCGACTACGGTCGCGAATTGTTCGGCCAGAACGAGATCCGGGCGGTGCGTCGACTGATCGGCCGCCAGATTCCGACGGCCGACGGTCCGAAGACCATACCGTCCAACTACGAGGAGGCCCTGGCCGAGATCGGAGGCAATCCGACGGGCGGACTGCTGCAGTTCGGCAACCCAGCCTTCGGCCCCTCCAAGCATGCTTTTTGGGACGGACGGTATGGCGAGCTCAACGCCGACCCGCTGCTCAGTTTCGGCGGAGATTTCCGCGTCGCGTACTGGACCGGCAACCAGAAGTTTTTCCCCATGCAGCTCGACCTGCACGTCGCACTGCATCCCGTCGAGCACGTCACGATCATGGCTACCGCCGCCGGTCGCGGACGCGCCTCGGGCTTTGATACGCTGGGAGAAACCGAGTCCAGCGACCAGTTCCCCATCTTTGCGCGGAACGCGTTTCTCATGATCCATGAGCTCCCTTTCATGTTCTATGGGAAGGGAGGCCTGTTCCTTCCGCAGTTCGGTCAATATATCGACGACCACACTTCGTTCACCCGCGAGTATTTCGAGCTCCAGGTGTCCACCAGTGATGACGTCGTGTTGGGCGGAGAGGTGGGGTTGGCGCCCAATTATCCGTACGCGAACATCGCCTTCTTTCGGAACGGCGAGGGCATCGACCGAAATCCCGAGCTCGACGGTCAGTCTTTCGACCCGGGATGGGGCGGAACGTTCAATGCCGGATATCGCGACCTCGGCTGGAGCCTCGGCGTACAGGGGATGATCCGCCGCCGCGACGTCGCGGTCGCCGGCCAGCAGGTACAGGGAGACATGACGGTCGGGGGGATACTGTGGGGCTTCAATCCCTTCTACTACTCGAACAAGATTCCCATCACGTACATCGGTGAACTCGACATCGGGTCGGTCTTCAACCCCGAGGTCGACCGAGAGACGGCCACGCTGGCCATGATGCATGAGCTGTGGATCACCATCGTGAACGGCATCTTCTTTCGGTCCAAGTACGATCTGGGAACGCGGGACCTCGAGTTTGCCGGCGCACTCGAACAACGCTTTTCGGCGGGCGTGGAGGTCGTGCCCATCCCCGGGGTCAGTATCCTTCCCCTGGGGCGCGTGCTGTGGGCGAACGACGAGCGCGTCAGCGGCGACTTCTTCCTGCAGATGCGACTCTACTTCTGAGTCAGCGCGCCGATGGCAGCAACCAGCGCGGCCTTCGCCTGCTCGACCGACTTCGCCCTCGGCTCCGCCTCCTGGAGACGAAGAGTGGCGTATCCGGCCGCCACCGTAAGCTGCAGGCTGCGCGCATCCGCCGTTCGGCGAGCATCGATCAGAGAGACGACGATGGCTTGCAGCCAGGCCTCGACGCGAGCCGCGTCGCTTTCGGTCCGAACCTCGAAGGTGCCGGGCGCACCGCGCGGGCGGAAGTCCAATCGCGTCCAGTGCTCGGTCGTGGCTGACGTGCGCTCCACGTCCCAGGCGACGTAGATCCGGTCGTCGTCCAGAGCGGGGATCCGGTCGGAGCTCGCTTCGATGGTCGTGCGAGCGGCCTCCGGTTCTTCTATCCGCACGGTGACCGTCGCGTGAGGCGAGCGATGGCGATGCTCACGGGCGACCGGGCTCGTACCGTCGTCCAACCTGCGACGGCGTCTCGGCCGACGTGACCACCAAAATCCGGCGGCGGCGGCACCCGCGACTGAGACAACGATCCACTCGAGCATGACTACATGTACAGTCCGCCATTCACGTTGAGGACGTGTCCGGTGATGTAGCGCGCTCGCTCGGACGCGAGGAAGACGACGGCGTCGGCGATGTCGTCGACCTTCCCGAGACTCTTCATGGGAACCGCGTCGATCAACGCCTTCTTCATTTCCTCGGTCATGGCATCGGTCATGTCGGTCTGAACGAAACCGGGAGCTACGACGTTGGCCGTGATGCCTCTGCTGGCCAGCTCCTTGGCCATGCTCTTGGCCATCCCGTCGAGCG
Organism: uncultured Myxococcales bacterium; assembly: GCA_964473255.1. Taxonomy (GTDB): domain Bacteria; phylum Myxococcota; class Kuafuiibacteriia; order Kuafuiibacteriales; family Kuafuiibacteriaceae; genus Kuafuiihalomonas. Next base: position 35,517 of record CAYYOT010000033.1, read on the forward strand.
CAGCCTTCGTACCGGCGTAGGCAGACTGACCCACGTTGCCCATCTCGCCGACGACCGATCCCATCATGATGATTCGCCCGAATCGAGCCTTCATCATGAATCGAGCGGCTGCCCGACATAGATAGAAGGAACCGAAGACGTTCGTTCGGAAGACCCGTTCGAGGTCGTCGTCCTTGTAGCGCATCAGCAAGCCATCGAGAGCCACGCCCGCATTGTTCACGACGATGTGAAGACCGCCGTGTTCTTTCGCGATCTCTTCGACGAGGGTCTTGGCCTGAGCGGGGTCTTGCACGTCGGACTGCACGGCGGTAACCGCGCCCGGAAGGTCGGTGGCCAGCTGCACCGTCTCCCGAGCCGCAGCTTCATTTCCGGCGTACGTAATCGTGACCTGCACCCCTTCCCGGGCCAGAGCCAAGGCGCACGCTCGGCCGATGCCTCGAGATCCGCCGGTCACGAGAGCGATTCGTCCGTCGAGCCCAAATTCCATGGACTCCACCCCTTAGCGGACCGCAGCGAGCGAGACAATGTGGCCGCCGGCGGCCTCGACGAATCGGGGATCCGCGTCTCAATCGACGGACAGCGCGGCGAAGGCTTTGGCCAGAGCGTCCGGGTTCTCGGTCGGCAGGACGCGTAGCGAGCGGTCGATTCGTCGCACCAAACCCATCAAGACCTTGCCCGGACCGATCTCGAGCGCCGTATCCACCCCGTCGTCCTTCATACGCTGGGTCGACTCGACCCAGCGAACGGGCGCCGTCACCTGCCGGATGAGAAGCTCTTTCGTCTGTTCGGGGGAACGGTAGGCCTCGGCCTGCACGTTGTTGATGACGGGTGCCGAAAACGGGCCGACCTCGATGGGCTCCAGCGCCTCGGCCAGTCGTTCGGCGGCCGGCTTCATGAGGTCGCAGTGGAACGGTGCCGAGACGGGGAGGGGAATGACACGTTTGGCTCCGGCCGCCTCCGCGCATCGCTGGGCCTCCTCGACGCCTTCCGTGGCACCGGAGATCACCGTCTGGTCGGGTGCATTCATGTTGGCCGGCGACACGACCTGTCCGGTCCGCTCGACCGCCTGCTGGCAGGCGTCCCGGACGGCATCGATCGTCAGTCCGACGATGGCGGCCATGGAGCCCTCACCCGGGGGCACCGCTTCCTGCATGAAGCGGCCACGTAGGCGGACCAGTCGGACGGCGTCCTTGAACGTCAGCGCGCCAACCGCGACCAGAGCGGACCACTCGCCCAGGCTGTGTCCGGCCGCGACTTCGGCCTTCAGATCCGGCCGCTCCGACTGCAGGGCACGCAGGGTCGCGATGCTGGTGGTGAGGATCGCGGGCTGGGTGACTTCGGTCCTTTTGAGCTCTTCCTCGGTCCCTTCGAAGATGAGCCGGGAGAGGGGCTGATCGAGGGCATCGTCGGCTTCCTCGAAGACCTCGCGGGCTGCCGGAAAGCGAGCGGCGAGGTCTTTTCCCATTCCCGGCGTCTGGCTTCCCTGTCCGGGAAAAATGAAGGCGAGCACGACGAGAATGCTGCGTCCTATCTGCGGCCGGGTCCAGTCCGTTGTGCTCGAATCGCGCCGAGTTCAATCTCCGTCGTTGCGGAAGCGAGCGAGACCTGCCCAACGGGGGTCGGGCCCCGCCGGTGCATCCATCGCCTGCTCACCCGGGCGATTCGCCTCCTCGATCAAGACCTTCGTCCTGCGATCGCAGCCGGGCTCGTCGAGACACGTCGGATTCATGTCGAGCTCGAGGACGAGAAGCTCGCGGATCATCTCCGGAAGCGGAATGACGCGCCCGGAGTAACGCGCTTCGTCGAGAGCCTCATCGCCGGTATCGAGCGTCGGTTGCTGGTCCGTCCCTTCAGGATCATCCGGCAAGAGCATGAGGTCGACTTCGACGTCGAGTTCACTCTCGACGGTCTCCAGGCAGCGCACGCAGTCGGTCGAGATCGATGCGGACAGGCGGCCCTGAATCCGAACCGGCGGTCGTTCGTCGGTGTCTCCGAGGGCGGTCACGTCCAGCTTGGCGTGCCCATCCTCGGTCGCCGCGAACGTCAGTCCGTGGCCCTCGGCGATCCTTGTTTCCAGCCAGGAACGCGGGATCGCCTCGTCGAAAGCGAGGCCTTCCTCGGGAATGTCTTCGACCCGAAGGTCCTCGAGCACGGTGAGGGAACGGTCGGTCGCCGGCTTCGCCATGGCCGCGTCATGCGGTCCGGCTCGGCTGCGTGTCAACGAACCGCCTAGACTGCGGCTGCGCTCTTCAACTCCGCCCCGGCGATGCGCCGTGCCTGCAGGAACTCTCCCGGCGTCGTTCCGAACTGCTTGCGGAAAGAGCGAATGAAATGACTCTGGTCGGCAAAATTGAGGTCGGACGCGACCTTGGAGGCGGGCCGTCCTTCATGCAGCAGCCGTCGTCCACGCTCGAGCCGAATGTGCCGATGGTAGGTCCGGGGCGTCACGCCCACCGCGCGATGAAAGACGCGGCACAAGTGAAACTTGCTGAGGCCGCACACGCGCGACAGCTCGTCGAGCGAGACGGTTCGCTGCAGGTTCTGCTCGAGGTGTCGTACGGCCGTGGCCAGTCCTTCGTGAGGAACCTCGACCGTCGGCGTGAGCGGTGCGGGGCTCGCCGGCTGGTGAACGTAATCAGCGTGCTGCAGCGGTCCCATCTTCAGCGCCCAGTCTCGCGCAACATGCCCGTCGATGGCGACGGGGAGGCTACGTGCGCGCTCGGTCTCCCTCTCGGGAAACAGTCTACCGGCGAGGCGGAGACTCACATAGTAGCGCCGGATGGGCGTCGTTTGATGCGCTACAGCCAGAACGCGGTGAACGACTCCCGGTCCGATGAGCGCAGCTCCGCTCGACGGAACCCAGCACTTTCCCGCTGGACCGGCGACCATCAGGGGGCTGCGCAAGGCGATCAGGAGTTCGAACCGCTCGTGGAGGTGCGGCTCTTCGCGGGGCAGAAGAGCATGGTCTTCGCGTTCCGAACCGTCGGGCCAGAGGATGAGATGAGTGAGTGCCATGGCGCTCCTTTCGGATCGCATACGCACTCGGCGACAGGTTGCTACACGGCACCCTGCTCGGCGTTGACGTTTAACCGGCCCTGTCGTCGGCTTCGATTTTCGATCTCGAGAACAGTGCGTTCAGTGTGCGGCCGGCTGCGATGCCGGTCGTGAGCTAGCTCCCGTCGCACCCGACCCGCCGGGGGCCGGGTGGCCCTCGGGAAGCGAGCGCTTCTTCAAGACCAGACGGACGTCCTTCTCGGAACCGGTGACCGGCGTCTCGAAGTCGGCGTACAGGTCGTCGGGACCCTTGGTCAGAGCATCCCGGTCGCGGTCCAGCCGGGCGTAGAGCTTGAACGGCGGCTTCACGGTCGTGCCGTGGCCCATGACGTCGGCCTCATCGAGGGTGAACTGGAGGGGGAACGAGGGCGCCTCGTGAATCTCGGTGGCTGCGAGCCGTCCACCGTCGACGGTCCGAGCCATGACGAAGACCACCGCGTTCGATGGAATCTCCTCAGCCCGGATGCCCTCGCCCAAGACCACCGTCCCCGTCAGCTTGGGGAACGGGGCGGTCGTGGCCGGCTGCGAGGCGGCGGTCGCGGAGGGGTTGGACGGCTCCGATTCCGGGCGCTCCACTTGCTTTTCGCGGTCGGCGGTCGATGGGGCGCTCGTGGTTTCAGGTTGCGCCGTGCAGGCGGCCAGACACGACAAGGCCATGGCGTAAGTGCGCATGAGCACGGTCTGACCCACGCGGGACGCGGGTTCAAGCCGGATCCGGACATGGAGCGGGTGTCCCGGCGATTTTCGGCCTCCCAACCGTCCGGGTCGGGCTCCCTTAGTATTTACCCGCGAATGTCGACCGATGCGGAAGGTCGTGATGCCGCAGCTTGACAGACGTGACTCAGGTCCTTATCTGCCGGGGTCCCGAATCTCACGAAGAGCTTCGGAACCGAGGTCCAGAGTGTACGCGATCGTGATTTCCGGTGGGAAGCAACACCGGGTTCAGCAAGGTGACCTGATCAAGGTCGAAAAGCTCGACGGTGACGTCGGATCCCCGGTCATGCTCGACCAGGTTCTGATGGTTGGCGGCGAGGGTGAGACCAAGATCGGACAGCCGATGCTGGAAGGGGCCCAAGTGGAGACCGAAATCGTTCGCCACGGTCGCGACCGCAAGGTCTTGGTCTTCAAGAAAAAGCGGCGGAAGAACTACCGGCGCCTTTACGGACATCGTCAGCCCTTCACCCACCTCAAGGTTACGGGCATCAAGGTCAGTTGAGATGGCACATAAAAAAGGACAGGGCTCGACCCGGAACGGACGCGACTCCAATCCGAAATACCTCGGAGTGAAGATCTACTCCGGCCAGGAAGTTCGCGCCGGCGGCATCATCGTTCGCCAGCGCGGGACTCGAATTCACCCGGGTCGCAACGTGGGTTGCGGCCGTGATCACACGCTCTTCGCGCTGGTCGATGGCACGGTGAAATTCGAGACGTTCGGCCAAGACCGAAAGAAGGCCACCGTCGTTCCCGCCAGCGATTCTCCGAGCTGAGTCTTCCGCTCCCGCGGACCTCGAGCTCCGCCGTTCCCTCACCATGAAGTTCGTCGACGAAGTGCGCATCTATGTGCGCTCGGGGAAGGGCGGGGACGGTTGTGTCTCCTTCCTCCGGGAGAAGTTCCGCCCGAAGGGAGGGCCCGACGGCGGCGATGGGGGCCGCGGAGGCGACGTCGTGCTCCGTGCCGACGAGGGGCTGGGAACTCTCCTGGATTTTCGCTACCAGCAACACTACCGAGCCGAACACGGTCAAAACGGCATGAGTCGGCAGATGTACGGTCGGCGCGGCCAGGACAAGGTGGTCCGCGTCCCGGTGGGGACGGTGGGCGCTGACGACGACACCGGCGATCTCCTGGGCGATCTCACGCGTCACGACCAATCACTGGTGATCGCTCGCGGTGGACAGGGTGGACGCGGCAACATGCATTTCGCCACCTCGACGCAGCAGGCGCCCCGCGTCGCCGAGCCCGGCGAACCGGCCGAGGAACTGAAGATACGCCTGACCCTGAAGTTGATGGCCGACGTCGGTTTGGTCGGCTTTCCCAACGCGGGTAAGTCGACGCTCATTTCTCGTTTGAGCGCCGCGCGACCGAAGGTGGCCGACTATCCTTTTACGACCCTCACGCCGAAGCTGGGAGTCGTCGGTTCGGACCAAGGGGGCTTCGTGTTGGCGGACATACCGGGCCTCATCCAGGGGGCGGCGGACGGGGCCGGCCTCGGACATCGATTCTTGCAGCACGTGGAACGCGTGGCCGTCCTCGCGGTGCTGGTCAGTGTAACCTACGGCGAAGACCGCGACCCCGTATCGGACTACCGCGTCTTGATCCGCGAACTGGAGGCCTACTCCTCTACCCTGGCGAACAAGCCGCGCGTGATCGTCTTGAGCAAGCACGACCTGCCCGAATCGGAAGCGGTGGAACCGGAGCTGAAAGCGCTGGCGGACCACGAAGGACGCCCCTTTTTCGCCGTATCCAGCGTGACCGGCGAAGGACTTCCGGGACTGGTTCGCGGACTCCAGGATGCCGTGGATGCCCATCGACTCGCCGCCCGATCCCCTGACGAGGTCGACGACGGCGAGTTCGACTAGCGGGCTCAGGCCGCGGTGATCTCGTCGGACTTCTTTTTCGAGACCTTGCGCCTCGCGTCCTCGACGGCCTCCCAAGCCGACTTGCGCAGCTCGGTCATCCTCTCTCCGGCGAAGGAGAAGGTCTCCGACAGGAGCTTGCTGGCGTCCTGCCAGAGCTCCTTGGCGTAGGCCTGTCCCTTATCCTTCAGCTCGGCGAAGGCCTTCTGCAGTTCGTCGCGCCGACGGTCGGCGGACGCGGTCTCGGATGCGGGATATTCGACGGCAGGCGCCGTGCCCTCCGGCTTTGGCTCGGGTTCGGGGGTGATCTGGGTCGGGTTTTCGATGTTTTGCATGTTATCTCCTCTGCGGCCCCCGGGGGCCGAGTAGCCGGAGAGTAGTCCCTTGGCGCGGTGCGTCAAGAGGCGTCTGTAATGCGTCGTGTTAAATCGGCCGCGCTGAATCGGCCGCGCTGAATCGGCCCCGCTGAATCGGCCCTTGGGTCAGGTCAGACGCGAAGGCTGCGGTCGAGCGAGCATGTTTTCCAGCTGGGTCGCGTCCAGCTCGATCGCACCGCGTGCGTAGGACGCGGCGAGGTCCATGCGATCCTGACCGAAGAAGAGGATGTCACCAACCCGGAAGGTCGGGACCCCGAAGCCCCCCCGTTGGATGAAATCCCGCGTCGCGCTCTTCAAGGATCTCCGAACGAGAGGAGTGGAAGCGGCATCTTCGGGGTCTTGCTCGATGCCCACGTCGGCTAGGCAGCGGCGGAGAACGTCGAGATCCTCGAGGCTCTCCCCGTCGGTCCAAGCCGCGGTGAAGTAGCGGTGGACGAGGCGACGCCGCGGCTCGGGCGCTGCGACCGCCTCGACCGAGCGGAGAGCGTACACCGAATTGAACGGATGCCTCGGCGGCCCCCGCAGCGGGATCCGGTCGCGAGCGCACAGCAACAGGAGATCCTCGAGACCGTTTCGGCGCCGCGAGGGGACTTCGCCCGGCCCGCGCGTTCCGTAGTGCGCGAGCACCGAACCGAACACCACCGGCTGGCATTGGGCGTTCGCGAGCTCCGGCATGTCCAACCACCGTCGGCTGGCCAGGAAGGAGTACGGCGAAATGAAATCGAAGTAGAAGGCGTGCGCGTGCATGGCGAGGGCCGGAGGGCCCGCGCTCACATGTAGCGCAGAAGCAGGCTACGCACGGCTTCGACCGCCACCACCACCACCAGCGGGGAGAGGTCGAGTCCGCCCATCTTGCCCGGATCCAAGACCGACCGAATCGGACGGTACAGCGGTTCGGTCATGGGGCCGGTAACGCTTCGCGGCAACTCGTTCGGTCGAACGAACCAGCTGGCGATGGCGTCGACGATCACGACCCAGGTGACGGCAGTCAGAAACAAGCTGATGAAACCCATCGCCGCGTAAAACACCACACCTGGCTCGGAGATTCCAAGGGTTGGCTATCGGTCGTTGCCAAGAGTTTTCTCGACTTGGCAGGGAACTTCCCGGTTAGGAACCGGATCATGTCCTCGAATCAGGGAAATTCGACGATCCAGTATCTGCAGGAGTTCTCGATTCCTCTGATCGCCGGCGTCCTCGTCGCGTTGGTTTGGGCGAACGTCGACCACCACGGCTACCACCACTTGGTCCACACGCCGCTGTGGGGCGGCGACCACTCGCACTACAACTTCCACTTCCTGATGAACGACATCTTCATGGTCTTCTTCTTCGGACTCGCGGCGAAGGAGATCACGGAGGCCATCCTCCCCGGGGGCGCGCTGAATCCGCCGTCCAAAGCAGTCAACCCGCTGCTCGGCACGCTGGGCGGGGTCTTGGGGCCGGCGGCGGCCTATGTGGCCATCGTGTGGGCGGCCGATGAGCCCCGACTGATGAACGGTTGGGCCATTCCCACGGCCACCGACATTGCGCTGGCGTGGCTCATCGCCCGGATCGTCTTCGGCGCCTCGCACCCGGCGGTCAGCTTCCTTTTGCTCTTGGCCGTCGCCGACGATGGCTTGGGGCTCATCATCATCGCCGCATTCTATCCGGACCCCACAAATCCCGTGCAGCCGATGTATCTGGGCCTCGTTCTGGCGGCTATGGCGGTCGGCTTCGGTCTACGCAGGGCGGACGTTCGCAGCTACTGGCCCTACCTGGGGGCAGGCGTGCTCAGCTGGCTGGGGCTGTTCTGGGCGCATCTTCATCCCGCGCTCGCGCTGGTGGCGGTCGTACCCTTCATGCCCTCGCGCGGCCATGACGACGGGATGTACGCCAGCAAGGCCGCCGAGACCGACACGCTCAACACCTTCGAGCACGAGTTCAAGGTGTTCGTGGATTTCGGTCTCTTCGGCTTCGGCTTGGCCAACGCGGGCGTCCCGTTTTCCGACATCGGGACGGCGACCTGGGCGGTCTTGGGCGGGCTCATCATCGGTAAGACCGTGGGGATCTTCACGTTCTCCTGGCTGGGGTCCGTGCTCGGATTCAAGCTTCCCACGGGCATGGACCTTCGCAGCCTGCTGTGTGCGGGCGTAACCGCGGCTCTGGGCCTGACCGTGGCGCTGTTCGTAGCCGGGGCCGCGTTCGGCAAGACGCTTCCCGAAGTCGAGGGAGCGGCCAAGATGGGAGCGCTCTTCTCGGCCGCAGCCGCACCGCTCGCCATCGTGCTGGGTATGATCCTCCGGATCAAAAAGGTCCGGGGTGCCTCGGACGTTGCGGTACCGACGAGCGAGCCCACGAGGTCGCCGACCTGACATGGAGTATCGACTCCTCGGCCGAACGGGCCTTCGCGTCTCCAGTCTCGCCTACGGCACGATGTCCTTCGGGCGCGAGTCCGACGAAGCCACTTCGGCGGACATCTACCGTCGGTGCCGCGCAGCCGGCGTAAACATGTTCGATTGTGCGGACGTTTATGCCGGCGGCGAGTCCGAAAAAATCCTGGGTCGTCTCATCAAGGAAGATCGCAACCAAATCATCTTGGCGACCAAGGTGCACTTTCCGACGGGGCCCGGTCCCAACGATCGCGGAAGCTCCCGGTATCATTTGATTCACGGGGTGGAAGCCAGCTTGCGCCGACTGGATACCGACCGGATCGACCTCTTGTATGTGCACAAGTACGACGACTCCACCGATGTCGAGGAGACGGTCCGCGCTTTGGACCACTTGGTCGCGCAAGGCAAGGTGCTCTACCTGGGGGCCAGCAACTTCGCCGCGTGGCAAACGATGAAGATGCAGGCGGTCGCTCGCCAGCTCGGGATCGGCGGACTGTCGGCCATCCAGCCGATGTACAATCTCGTGAAGCGCCAGGCCGAGGTCGAGATCTTGCCCATGGCCTGGTCCGAAGACCTGGCCGTCTTTCCGTACAGTCCATTGGCCGGTGGGCTTTTGAGTGGAAAGTACAGGGGGGGCGTTCGCCCCGAGCAAGGGCGCCTGACTTGGGATCAGATGTACCGTACCCGGTACGGTGACGAGGTTTACTACGCGGCGATGGAGCGCTTCGGAGCGCTCGCCGAGCAGCTCGGCTATCATCCGGCGACGCTGGCCGTGGCCTGGGTTCGGGCGCATCCCTCGGTGACGGCACCGCTCTTGGGAGCACGAAGTCTCGACCAGCTCGAGCCCTTGCTTGCGGCCGCCGAGGTGGAGCTCGATGAGGACACGTACGAGGCGATCGCCCAGCTGTCGCCGACTCCGCCCCCGGCGACCGACCGCTCGGAAGAAGCGTCGGGCATCGAATACCTTCGCAAGTGACCACGTCCGTATCTTGTGGGTCTTCCGCCGTACGGCATCAGGTCTTGTGGTCGCAGGGAGCCTTGGGATAGCGTGACTCGGTCCCGTGTCTGCCGAACCAACGCCGTCGGAGCTCCCTCAACGAATCGCACCCGAACCAGCCCGGCGCTGGGAGGCCGCGCTCGACCGACTCGAGGGAGGAGGCTCGGGGGAGCCCCCCATCCTCCGCAGCCGGCCGGTCCTCTTTCGCCTCAACCTCCGCGATAGTCGAATGCGCGACCAGCTCATCGTCGATTTCGGCGAGCGACCCGTCCGCGGCGACGGGAGTCTGGGCGCGTTTCGCAGTCTGGAGGTGGACGAAGCATCGGTTCAGTCTTGGACCGATGCCGAGGAACGCGAGGTTCTTCAGCTCCTTTTGGGCAATGGCGCCGAGACGCGTCACGAGGCGCGCCTGGAGGCCGGACGAACCTACGCGCGGAGCGCGGTGCGCTCCGGCATGTATGCCATGGTCCTCCCGCGGTTGGCCGCCACGGGACGGTTCTTCCGCGACGACGGTCGAGAGATCGAATCCGAGCCATTGGTTTGGGTAGACGACGAGGTCGAGGCATCGCTGGCGGTCGAGCAGAGCGACAATCCGCCGGGCTTTCGCCTTTGGGGGCGTGTCCGGCTCGGAGAAGAGGTGGTCGGGTTCGACGCCCTCGATCTCGTTCTTTCGACCGGGCTGATCCTTCATCGCTGTCGCCTCTTCATAGCTGCACCCGAAGTTGCAGGTTGGGTCGCCCGGCTTCGACGCACCGGGCCGGTGTACGTTGCTCACGAGGAGCGAGACGCCTTCCTGGTTCGCCTGGGCCAGCTGGATGACCTCCCCGAGGTCGACCTTCCTCCCGAGCTTCACTGGTCACGCGTGGTGGCCAAGCCTCGTCCCGTCCTGTCGATCGACAGCGAGAGCGAAGGTCGCTCCACCGCTCATCTGTTCGCTCGGGTGGCCTTCGACTATGGCGGAGTCCGCTCCCGAGCTGAATCCAGGTCCAGTTTCGCGGCGGATCCGTCGGGGCGTCGGCTGTTTCGCCGAGACCGCAAGGCGGAGGCCGAGGCGATTCGCGGGCTCGAACAGCAGGGCTTGAAGCAGGACCCCGAGTTCGACGGTGCCTTCCTCCTCCCGCGATCGAAGCTCCTCGCCGTGGTTCGCGACCTCGTCGCAGGGGAATGGAGCGTCGAATCCGGGGGTCAGCCGATTCGGCGAGCGAAGAGCGTGAAGAGCAAGGTGCGGTCCTCGATCGACTGGTTCGAGCTCGAAGCTCTCGTGGACTTCGACGGCGTCCAGGTCGCCGTTCCCGAGCTCTTGGCCAAGCGGTCCGACGCGGACCTCATTCCACTGCCCGACGGTTCGCTGGCTCTGCCTCCGGTTTGGCTCGATCGATACCTGGCCTTGGCGCGGACCGGTCGGGCCTCGGGGGGAAACCTCCGCTTTTCACCGGCACAGGCTGGCATCATCGATGCGCTGCTCACGGGGCAAGACGACGCCGAAGTCGACGTGAAGTTCTCCCGCATGCGGCGCCGGAAGCCAGTGAAAGCCACGGCAGTGCGAGAGCCGACCGGCTTTCGCGGTCAGCTTCGCCCCTACCAGAAGGAGGGTGTTGCCTGGTTACGGGCGCTCGCGAAGAACGACTGCGGGGGATGCCTCGCCGACGACATGGGGTTGGGCAAGACGGTTCAGGTGCTCTGCTGGCTCCAGGAGCTCCATCGCAATTCGCCCTGCGGTCCGAGCCTGGTGGTCGTACCGCGGAGCCTGGTCCACAACTGGCAGGCGGAGGCCAAGAAGTTCACCGACCTGCGCTGCTCCATCTACGGCGGTTCGCGTCGCGATCCGGACCGGCTCGGCGACACCGACCTGGTCATCACGACCTACGGGACGCTGCGCACCGATATTCTGAAGCTGCTGGACCTCAAGTTCGAGACCGTCATCCTGGACGAAGCCCAGGCCATCAAGAATCCCCGGTCCCAGGTGACCAAGGCCGCCAAGCTGACGCGGAGCCGTCTGCGCCTCGCGATCAGCGGTACTCCCATCGAAAACGGTCTGGACGAGCTCTGGTCGATCTTCGACTTCGCCAATCCGGGCATGCTTGGGCCGATGGACGAGTTTGCCGATGGTCGGCGGGAGCAGGACGATGGGTGGCTGTCCCTGCTGTCTCGCGCCCTCCAGCCATTGATGCTGCGGCGAACCAAGACCCAGGTGCTGACCGACCTTCCGGGCAAGACCGAGCAGGCAGTGCTGCTCGATCTCGACGAGGACGAACGGCGTCGCTATGCGGAGCTCCTGACGTTCTATCGGTCCTCTTTGAAGGAGAAGATCGATCGCGACGGGATGGCGGCGGCCCGGTTTCAGGTCCTGGAAGCTCTTCTGCGTCTCCGGCAGGCGGCGTGTCATCCTGGACTACTGGATCCCACGCGGGTCGACGAGCCCTCGGCCAAGGTCGACTACCTGGTCGACCAGATCGAGACCCTCGCCCAGCAGGGCCACAAGTGTCTCGTGTTCAGTCAGTTCACGGGGCTCCTGGCCGTGGTCCAGCGGGCGTTGGTCCGTCGAGGCCTCGAGCCGGCCTATCTCGACGGCCAGACCCGGAATCGAGCCCAGGCGGTGAAGGAGTTCCAGGCCGACCCGACCTGTCCGGCGTTTCTCATCAGTCTCAAGGCGGGCGGCTGCGGCCTCAATCTGACGTCGGCCGGGTACGTATTCCTCCTCGACCCCTGGTGGAATCCAGCAGTCGAAGCCCAGGCGATCGACCGCGCGCATCGCATGGGGCAGCGGAATCACGTGTTCGCGTACCGTCTGATCGCCCGAGACACCGTCGAGGAAAAGATCGTCGCCCTCCAGGCGGACAAGCGGCGCCTCGCCGATGCCGTGATCGACGCGCCCGCCACCGTCGCCGACTTCGACCAGGCCGACCTGGACGAACTACTGGCCTGAGGGCACGGGTGCGTTCATGGCCAGGCCGTCGGAGAATATCCATCGCGCCGCGGGACCCGAGCTGGAGTAGCGCCTACGCTGGCCGAGGGACGCGATGGCGCCGAGCAAGCCCAAGATCCTGTACGTACTAGGTACGAGCTTCAGCGGGTCGAGCCTGCTGAATGCGATGTTCGACGGCCATCCGGACGTCTTGGCTTTGAACGAGCTCGCCAACCTGGGCGCGGAGCTCCGGGATACGAAACACCGAAATCCCCGCCACCCGCTCTTTCAGCCGTTCTGGCAGGAAGTGAAGCTCGCGTACGAGGAGGGCGGCCGGCGTTTCGAGGACGTCGACGCGAGCTGGACCTGGCGGGATGCCGTCTTCGGCGGGCGAGCCGCCCAAGAACGCTGGTCGACGACGAACGACCGCGTCTTATCGGCCATCATTCGAGTATCGGGTCCCAAGCTCTTGGTCGATACGAGCAAGGGAGGGCGCCGACTCGACCGCTTGATCCGAGACGGCTATCCGGTATGGGTCGTTCACCTCGTTCGAGACGGGCGCAGCGTGGTGGGTTCTGGCCACAAGCGCGGGGTCGGTGTGCGCCAGATCATGCGGCGGCTGACGGCGGACCTGATTCGCGGCGAGTATTTCCGACGTCGGCTGGGACCTCAAGCCTTCCGGCGCGTGCGCTATGACGACCTCGCCCGGGATCCGGAGGGCGTCTTGAAGGGCATCTGTGCCTTCGTGGGCCTCGAGTATCATCCCGCCATGGTCGACCTCGACGAAGCTCGTCCCCACCCCCCGGCGATCGGTGCCAAAGGGTACTGGATGGCGGCTCGGTCACAGGCGCTCCGCCCACCATCCGGATCGGCAACCCTTCCTGCTCGGGATGAAGTCGTCTATCGAGCGCTCGGGGGCCCCGTCCGCGACCGGATCCTCGGCGTTGGAGACTGAAGTCACGAGACTCAGTCCGATCTCGAGGTCGACCGGCGCGTCACTGCGGCATGCTCTCGCCAGCGAGGGGATAGATGGGTCGGATGTCGACCGGTACGCCTTCGAGCTTGGCCAACGCGGTACTCATCGCTTCCGACTCGACGGCGTATCGGTCCAAGAGCGCGCTGGCCAAGACCTTGTCGCCGGCGTGCTGAACCATGATCAGGTCGCGGGTGAGGTCGGTGATGCTTCGCTCGAGCTTGTCGGGGAAGACCGTGAAACGGCCGGTCGCCTCATTGAACGTGGCCGCGCCTTCCTCGAGATAGCGATTGATCTGCACCGCCGCCCCGCGACCGTGGGCCTCGTCGATACCGAAACGGACGCTGCGAAAGAGCCCCGCGAAGTAGCTGATCAGGAACGGTTCCCGGAATGAGGCCGGCATTTCCTCGCGCTCGATCATGTAGAGAACGTTGAAGGCACCCATGACGTCGGCCTTACACTCTTCGATGGACGAATATAGAGGTCCCAGGGCGATCCGAA
>CAYYOT010000034.1:0-47878 GCA_964473255.1 uncultured Myxococcales bacterium
CTCCTTGTCCGGCTCCCACAGCGTCGACGACTCCCGACACTGGTTGTGCACGTACGGGTCGTAGAAGCGGCAGTTCTTACAGCAGTGCAGCGGGACGCCGCAGTGCTCGCAGTCGTCGGATCGCTTCACCTTGTCGATGAGCTCGATCTCGCCCCCACAGGAGTGGCAGTACAGCGTGGCTTCCATCGGGCGGACGATGCCGATCACCGCCCACCGGAGCAAGGGCGGACCGCGCTCCGGCGAGCTCGCACGGAAGACGGGTGGCCCACGAAACGAAGCTACGGCGTTAGCTGGGCGAAGAGCTGCAGGTCGGCGTGCTTGAGGTGGTAGAGGAATACCCAGTAGTAGGCCATGAATGCCGTGAAGAGGCTGACCACTGCGGCGGGGCGCTCGCGATAGCGGAGCAGGAGCCACGAGCCGAGGCCCACGAGGAGGCTCTTGGCGATCACGAACCACATCGGATGATAGTGGGCGAGCTCCCAGAGGACCGGGTTCGCTTCAGTGGCCTGACCGGTCTGAATCCAGTGCAAAGTGAAGAGCGCATCGCCAAAGTTGAGCAAGATGATCAGGAAGACCAGAGTCCGAAGCCACTGAAATTGCTGCTCGTTTCCAACTACGAAGGTGGTGCGGGCCGAGAGGTTGGGGGAACGAGGAAGGTCTTCGAACACTTCGGCGCTCATGCTCATGCAACCACACACAAGGTGTCTGCATTCGCGCAAGCTGGGAACGGATCGTTTTGCCGCGCGTGTAGTCGGTCTTCACAGAGGGAAACCGATCAGTCTTCCGCCGTGTGGATGGCCGCGTCCCGCTCTTTGGCGGTGGCGATCCAGAAGCCGATGCCAGCGATGATCGCATACCCGATGATCTGCAGCGCGTGAGCCATCACGGCCGTGGCGACCACCTGGGATTCGGGAGCGCCGAAGGGCGCCAGACCCAGCCGGAACCCGGCCTCCAGCGTGCCGGCGAAGGCCGGACCCGCGGGGATCATGATGGCAAAGACGACGACCGTCGTCGCGAATGGTCCGGCCAAGACCGGCAGCCCTTCGATGTAGCTCGCAGCGAGGATCTGGGCCCCTCCCCCCATGAGGGCCCAAAAAACCAGCGACAGAAGCACGAAGTTGACCATGCGCGTGGGGCTTCGAAGAACCTCCAGGCCCTCGAGAAAGGCCCGCGCCAAAGCCGTCACCCGCTGGCTCAAGCTCTCACTGAAGACTCCGGTGAGCCGCTGCACGAAGCGCAAGAACGGCTCGCGATAGACGACGCCGATGCCCAGGGCCACGAGCGCCCCGGCGAACAGCGCGAGCGCGAACAAGCTGAACTGCCGCACCTCGGGAGCCACCGGCGCCGGCAGCACCGTCAGCAGCAAAAAGAAGAGACCAAGATTCACGACGCCGTCCGAAACCCGCTCCACGACGACGCTGGCGAAGGTCGCCGTAAACGACGCCCCGGCCCGCTTCATCATCGCCGGTCGCACCAGCTCCCCCAGGCGCAGGGGAACGAAAAACGTGGCGGGCAGACCCACGCTCGCCGCCGCGGCGATCGAGCGGTAGCTCACGTCGGTGAGCGGACGGATGAGCAGTCCCCACCGCACCACCCGAACCGCGTGCCCAACGAAAAGGGACAGGAAGTACAGGCTACACGCCAGCGGGTCGGTATGACCAAGCTGTTCCAGCAGCTCGCTGACGTCGACGCCGCGAAAGGCCCAGAGCAGCGCCGCGGCGGAAATGGCCAAGGCGACCAGACCGTTGAGGACCGTCCTCAGGCTCACCGCGCGAGCCTTAGCGGGTTTGGAGGCGCCGCGCTACTTCCGAGTCCCGCTGCTGATCGTCTCGAGAGCGCTACTGACCGTGAACGAGCCCGCCTTCTGACGCGGAGGGAACTCCTCGAACGTCTTCAGGAACTGACCGACGATGGGAACCATCGGATAGAGGATCCAGGCGCGGTCGAGCATCCAGTCCCAGTATGTATTCGAAGTGATCGACGCTTGCTCGTAGGGGTCGGTGCGCAGGTTGAAGATCAGCGGCAGCCGCAGTTCGCGGAACTCGCGCTGCCAGACTTCGAGCGTTCCCGGGGCGTCCTGAACCATGAAGTGGGTCTTCCAGTTATTGACTCGTAGCGCGAGTAAACCGCCGTCGTCGGAGAAGTAGAAGTAGCGGTCGCGAGGTCCGCGGTCAGCATCCCCTTTCAAGTGAGGAAGCATGTCGTAGCCATCCAAATGGACCTTGTACTTCTTACCATCGGCCGTGTAGCCCTTCTTGAGCTTCGAAGCGATGTCCGGCTCGCCGACCGCAGCCAAGATCGTCGGCACCCAATCCAGGTGCGAGACGATGGAGTTCGTCACAGTGCCCGCCTCGATGACGCCAGGCCAGCGAACGAACGCGGGAACTCGAAATGCGCCTTCCCAACCGCTATTCTTCTCATTGCGGAACGGCGACGTGGCTGCATCGGGCCAAGTATTCTTATGCGGACCGTTGTCGGTCGAGTACATGACGAACGTGTTCTTCGCGATGCCCAGCTTGTCCAATTGGTTCAAGACCGACCCAACGTTGCGGTCGTGTGTGACCATGGCGTCGTGATAGACGCTCTGAGCCCTGCCGGCCTGGCCCTCTTGCTCTGAGGGAATATAGGTCCGGAAGTGCATGTGAGTGAAATTGACCCACACGAAGAAGGGCTTCTTGGCTTTCACTTGCCGGGCGATGAAGTCGTTCGCCCGCTTGGCGACATCGTCGTCGATCGTCTCCATACGCTTCCGCGTCAGCGGACCGGTATCCTTGCATTTCTGCTTGCCCCAAACCCCGAAACGAGGGTCTTCCGTCTTGTCGAACTTATCGGACGCCTTGCAGTCCAGGACGCCCCGCGGCCCAAAAGCCTCGAGGAAGGTGCGGCCATCCTTCAGCTTCATGTCGCGAGGGTAGTCACGTTGCTCCGGCTCTTCCTCCGCATTCAGGTGGTAGAGGTTTCCGTAAAACTCGTCGAAGCCGTGAACCGTGGGCAAGTGCTCGTTGCGGTCTCCGAGATGGTTCTTTCCGAACTGTCCCGTAGCATATCCTTGCTGTTTCAAGAGCGTAGCCAAGGTGGGATCCTCCGCGTTCAAGCCTTCCGGAGCTCCCGGCATCCCGACCTTGCTGAGTCCGGTTCGGAAGACGGCTTGCCCGGTGATGAACGCCGACCGCCCCGCGGTGCAGCTCTGCTCGCCGTAATAGTCGGTGAACGCGATGCCTTCGTTGGCGACGCGGTCGATGTTGGAAGTTTGGTAACCCATGAGCCCCCGTGACCAGTAGCTGATATTCGTGCGGCCAATGTCGTCGCCCCAGATGATGACGATATTGGGCTTTCCGCCTTTTTTCTTCGCCGCGGCTGTCAGCGGCACCGCGCCCGCGAGCGCAACGAGCAACAAGATTCGAACGAACATGAACACCCCCTTGCCGGTTTGGGCCGCAGTAGCCGTCTACGGACGACGACGCAACCCCGGAGCAGTCGACATGGCTACTGCGGAGGATTCAGCATGCGCTCGATGTCGGCCGCGATCTCGGGCACCCGATGCTGCAGGCGCTGCGCGTAGAAGCGAGCTCGCTCGGTGTGCCCCTCGTCGCGATGAAGAGAGACCAGCATGGATAGAACTTCCACATCGCCTGGAGCACGGTCGTGCGCGCGCTCGAGCACTTCCAGAGCTCGCTCGGGGTGTCCCGTCGAATTCAGCGCGACGGCGTACGTGAACGCGAAGATGGGCTCGTCGGAAAGGGCATACGCGCGAGCCAGATGGCGAACTCCGTCCTTCCGGGCCCCGCTTCGCACCCGCGACAAGCCAAGCGCACGATGCAGGTTGGGGTCGTCCGGGTGACGCTCGACCGCGTCCTCGAGAAGCTCTCGCCCGGCGTCTTCGTTGCCCTTCGCTCGCAGAATGTCGGCGAGATTGATCGTTGCCGGATTGAAGTCGGGTGCGATGCGGTGGGCTCGCTCGAGCAGGCGGCGCGCCTCGTCGAAGTCTCGACTCGCCAGAGCCAGATTCGCCAGATTGAGGAGACCCTCGGCTCGGTCCGCCTCGTACTCCTGCATGGCTCGATACTCGGCCAAAGGCTTACTCACGTCGCGGAGGGCGGTCGGCCCCAAAGAACGGGCCGGCATGCGCACGAGCCGCGCGGCCGCTTCGGCTCGGACCACGCGGACCGGATCTCGAAGCAGTCGACGCCCGATCGACGCGGCTCGGTCGGGAGGCAGAGCATCGAGCGCGTACGTCGCGGCCAGCCGCACAAGCGGATCCGGGTCGCGGCTGGCCTCCCCGACCGCTCCGAAGGATCGCTGCGTCAGGGTCGCGGCTAGCCGCGCGACGGCCGTGGCTCGCACGATCCCCGGCAGCGCCTCATCGTCGATGACGGCGAGCAACCGCGGCTCGGCATCCAGCGCCCGCGCGTCGGCGGCGGCGAAGGCCGCGCCGAAGTGGGTTCGGTCTTTCGCCCCGAACCACTCTTCGACCGCGTTTGCGGCCCACTCGGTCCCTTCGTTGGCGTGACAGTCCGAGCATGCGTTCGGCGTCCCGATCGCTGCCGATAGCGCCGGATTCGGGACCCGAAACGAGTGATCCCGACGCGCGTCCACCCCCATGTAGACTTTGGCCGGCATGTGACACGAAACGCACTGCGCAGCATCGGAGTCGGCCTCGTGATGATGGTGCACCGAGGCGTCATAGGTGGCGCCGTCATGACACTGGGTGCAGATTGCGTTGCCCTCGATACGAAGCTGCTGGGTATGCGGGTCGTGGCAGTGCGTGCAGGCGACCCCCGCCTGATGCATGCGGCTCTGAAGAAACGAGCCGTAGACGAACACTTCGTCATCGATCTGACCGTCGGCGTGGTACAGGCCGCGGTCGAGAAGCGCTACGCGATAGTGGTCGAGCAGCGCGTCCCCTGGGTGGTAGTCATCGCTCAGCGCGCCTCGCCGCGCATGGCAGCGCCCGCACATGTCGACTTCCGTGGCGTTATTCGACGGTCCGCTGGCGACCGGCTTGCCCGCACCTTCGTTCCAAACGTACGTCGCACGGCTCCCCCCGAGGTCGAGCCGCAATCCAACACCGGCGGCATCCGGCGGGGGGCCCTCTCCGTCCTCGTGCTGCGAGGCCCAAGCCACATGGCGCGCTCCAGGACCGTGACAGCTTTCGCAAGATACATTGACGTCGGAGAACGTCGTGGCATAGGTTCGAGCCTTCGCGTCGTAACCCTTCTTCAAGCGCGTCGAGTGGCAGTCGGCGCACCGCGCGTTCCAGTTCTGGCTGGGCTTGGTCCAGTGGAGGACGTCCGTCGCGTCTACCGATTGGTCCGGATAGAGGTGATACCAGCGCTGGCCGCCCTCCTCCGGGGGCCGCGAATCCCAGGCGATGGACAGGGCCTGGAGTCGGCCCTGTTTCAGGCGGATCAGGAGCTGCTGCAGGGGTTCGACGCCGAAGGTGTAGGCAATCGGGAACTCGGTGAGTGCTCCGTCAGGGCCCTCGGTCCGAACGAAGAAGTCGTCCCCTCGCCGGCTGAAGACCGACGTCACGCCGTTGTACGTGAACTCGGCGCCGTCGAAGTCGCCGAGGACGGAATCGGGAGTGGCGCTCGCCATGGAGCGAGCATGATGCGAACGCCGCCAGGCTTCCGCCTGCTCGGCGTGGCACTCGACGCACGCCGCGCCGCCCACGTAGGCATGCGGCGTGTCGAGCGGGTCCGGTTCGGCGGCGGGGGGCGGCACGTCGTCGGGGGCGGTCTTGATGCACGCCGCGGCGAGCATCAACACGAAGACGGGGATGGCCGACGGGCGCATGACCCGCCGTAGCACCGACGGAAGAAGGCGCAAACCGCCTCGGCTCGCGCGTCGAGCGGCACGGGCCTGCGATCAGGTCTCGACCACGGGGGCCGGTCGGGCCTTTTCGCTCGAAGCCAGCAAGAGCTTGGGCAAGAGCAGGCCCGAGCGCCGCTTGTAGGCGTCCCATCCGGGGTAACGGGAGAGCGACGCCTCCTTCAAAGCGATGTTCGACGCGAACACGGTGGTCCAAACCCAGCCCAAAACCGCCCATCCGAGCCAGTGCTGGGCGAGCACGGCATAGGCCGCGTAAAGCAGCATCTCGCCGGTGTAGTTCGTGTGTCGGATCCGTGCAAACCAACCATCGTCGATCAATCCGCGTCGAAGCTGCAGCACGAAGAACTTCTGAGTATCGGATGCCATCATCAGCACCACGCCCAGCGTGTGCATGGCGACCGCCAGACCCACGACGCCAGCGGACGGCGGCGGCCGCGAGCCGAAGACGTCGGTGATGATCAGGACCGGGAAGATCCAATACAGGCCGAGAACCAGAATCCACATGGCGACTGCCCCACCGATCGTGACCCTCTCCTCCCATGCGCGATCCGGAATGACGGCGTCTTTCAGCAGCCAGCAGACGCCGTACGTGCCGTGCAGCGCCAGGTAGACGCACGCGGCAACGCTCCAGTCGTCGTAGGCCGCCATCAGCACCAGGACGAAGAAGGCGGTTCCTCCCTTCTGGAGATTGATCACCCACGACATCTTCAAAAAGCGGGGTCCTCCCGGAAACCCGACCGTGAGGTAGCGCACGAGTCGGGCGATCTGATGGAGAATCCGGGGTGGAGGGGTCTTCTCGCGGAACTCGGTCTCAGCCATGGGCGCTTCCGGGACCTACGATGAGCGATGGTTCGAAGCGTGTAAAGCCGATGTAAAGACTCGAAATCCTTCGACGAACGGCGTGCGCCAGATAGGTTGGGGATCCGATGTCGATGACCCCCACGGCTCTGCCCACTCGAATCCTCGGTCCCACGCGTCTGGAAGTGACCCGTCTCGGGCTCGGTCTGGCGGCGCTGGGGCGCCCGGCCTACATCACCCCGGGTCGTCGCGACGACTTTCCCGAGGGTCGAAGCATAGAGCAGATGGCGGCGCGCACCGACTCGGTCCTCGACGTCGCATATGAGCACGGCATCCGGATGTTCGACGCGGCGCGCTCCTACGGCCGGGCCGAGGGTTTTTTGGCCGCTTGGCTGGACCGGCGCGAACTGGGTCCGGGTCGGGTCTTCGTTTCGTCCAAATGGGGCTACAAGTATGTGGGTAACTGGTCCCTCGACGCCGAAGTTCACGAGGTCAAGACCCACGACCTGGAGACGTTCACTCGGCAGTGGCAGGTCACGAGGAAGGTACTCTGGACGAACATGGACCTTTACCAGGTGCATTCGCTGACCGTGGACTCACCTCTATGGGCCGACCGCTCGCTTCTTCGCGAGCTCGGCCTCTTGAAGGAAGAATTTGGCATCAGCGTGGGCGCGACCGTCACCGGCCCTGAGCAAGACGACTGCATTCGGAAGATCATCGACTTCGAACACGACGGCCGACGCGTCTTCGACACTGTACAGGCAACCTACAATCTCTTGGAGTCGTCGCTCGACGACGTGCTCGCCGCCGCTCACCGCTCGGGGCTGGGGATCATCGTGAAGGAAGCCATGGCCAACGGCCGCTTGGCGCCCGGCCAGCACGAGCCACGCACCGCCGGTTTTTGCGCCGCGGCCAAGACTCGGGGAGTCGCCAACGATGCGCTGGCCATCGCGGCCGTGCTCAGCCGCTCCTGGGCCGACGTGGTCCTCAGCGGAGCCGTCACGAAGAGCCAGCTGCTGTCGAACCGGGATGCCTTTCAGATCGAGTGGGACGGAGAGCTGGAGGCGTTGTTCGAACAGACCCGGGAAGAACCGGCGTCGTACTGGTCGGGGCGATCGAAACGCCCCTGGGCCTGACCGTCTAGTTGCAGGTCGGGAGGAACGCGGCGCCCAGCGGAACCATCCCCCACTCACCGCCCGGGTCGGCCCGAGCGTACGCCCAGGCGACGATGTCGGTCGACAACCGAACTTGTGGCAGCGGCCAAACCAGCGCACAGGCGTAGCAGCCCGCCCCGACTTCCATCTCGTAGCGGCGCTTCGATTCCCGCTCGATGACAACCATGGTGCCCCGGGTCGCGTCCCGGGGGATGAGAAGATCTTCTTCCGAGGGATACTCGATCCAGGCCAGCCATTCGTCGGTGAAGTCGGGAGAGAATATCGCGCCTCCCGGAACCCGGCGCACCTCGCTCACGATCCGATCCCGTATGCGATAGAGCGCGTCGCCAAAGAAGCTGGCTTCCCCATCCGAGCAGACGAAGAACGCCTCCCGACCATCGCTCACCAGGGCTCGGCACGGCCCCTCCGGTCCGAGCGGCTCGACGCCCTCCAGCATTCCGTCGGCCACGTGCACTCGGCCGTTCTCCATCCAAACCACGTCTTCTCCGACCACCACCGGAGTCTCGATGGTTGCCACGCCGCGAGTCCTCGAGACACTCGAGGATGAGTCGATGTCGTGAGCGACGATGATCGAACCTCGGCCCCCTCTCTCGGCGATCGACCACACGATGCGGTTGTCGCCGAGGAAGGGCGTCTTCGGGGGTGGAGCCCCGGTCGAGGCGACTGGGATCACGCTGCCGTTTTCGAGCCGGAGAATCCTCGAGTTGGCGGCGTCGGCCAAAGTCACGCGGCGAGCGTCGACCAGGCGCTGGCGTCGAAGGTCGAGGCCTCCGAACTCGATGGGGAAGGCAACAGGGCTCAACCGATACTCGAGCGGACCGCTCCCCGACTCGTGAACGACCGTGGTGGATTCATCGTCCACGCGGATCGTCACCCAATGACCATCGCGAGCGTCGGCGACCCGCGTGCCATCGCGCCGCACCGTCACTCCGCCGCTGGCGACATCGACCGTCCGCTGCACCGGGCCCCGCGGACCCGTCTCGTTGACGTCGACGCGACCAGGCCGCACTTCGAACAGCGTGTCGAGCTGGAGCATGTCCGATCCACGAATGTAGACCGGTTCGAACGCGTCACACGCAGCCCCCGCGTCCGCGTGCCGACCGCCGTCGCCCGCCACCCCCGTGTCCGGCGCGCCTCGGGCATCGGCGGCGCGTCCGTCGGGCCGCCTGGAGTCGGCGTCGTCACGACTCCGCGCGTCAGGCGACGCGAATCCTTCGAGGCGGCTGGGGTCCGCTTCGCTGCAGGCCAGGGCCGTGACCACGATCCACGCAGCGCGCCTCATGTCCTCCATACTCGGGGAGACGACCAGGTCGGCGGCAGCTTTATCGCTCGGACGATCTCGAAGCCATTACGGCGACTTGCGTGTTGTCGCGCCGCGCCCGCGCACAGAAACGCGATACGCTGTAGAGCTCGCTTGTCGGTGGGTTGCCTCTGACATAGACCGCCGTCCATGAAGGCACATCGCATCGCCGCCCTCCTGGCGCTCGGTATCGCTGGCTGGAGCTGCAAGACCGCAAGCGTCAGCGTGAAAGGCAACGCTGCCAAAGGCGTCGATTTCTCGAAGTTCAAGACCATCGCCTCCGGCGGTCAGGCCAACCTGCTTCCGAAGGGGTTCCAGCGCGAAGACCTCCCGGAAGACCTCGCCGCGATCGCTCGTGAAGAGGCCATTCGAGTTTTCGGCGAAAAGGGCTACGAAGTGATCGACGACCCGGATTCCGCCGACCTCTTGGTGGTCGGAACCTTGGGTCTCCGCGACGAAGTCGTTCAGCAGGTCACGACCGGGGTCGACTCCGGCATGCACTCGGGCTCACTGCCCGACATGGAGGTCACGCGAGGCATGATCGTCTTGGAGGCTCTCACCCGCGACGGTGGCCAACGCGTTTGGCTCGGCACGCTGGACGCGGTCCTCCAGAACGAGCCCGACCCGGTCAAACGGAAGCAAAACTTTCGCCGGGAGATCGGGAGACTGTTCGAGACCTTCCCCAACCGAATCAAGGAGTGAAGGCCCCCATCAGCGGGTGAGGATCCCTTTTTTCGACCAAGGCCTTCAAGACGATCCTCGCGCACTCTGGGGGGGTCGACTGTCTTGGTCGTTGCGCAATGCCCTGGCGCCCGGCGCTCTTGCCTGAACTTGCGGCCTTGGACGAAGCTTCGGCCCATGATGCTGGCTCGCCGGCTCGTCCTCCTGATGATGGTGACCATCTGCGGGTGTGCGAGCATCTCGTCGCAGACGGGTACCGCCGAGATCTTCGACCAGAAGCTCTCCACCCGGAGCATGCGGGTGGTCGTCCACGAGTTCGGGCATCTGTTCATGGCCGCTCTGGAAGAAACCGCGGACGATGTCTTGGAGGAAGAAAGCGATACCGGCATCAGACTCAACGTCCTGCGCTGGAAGTCGAACACTGCCTCGGCCATCTTGGCGTCGGCCTTTTACTCCGACCCTTTCGTCTCGGCCGTCGACATGCGGGTCCTCTACGTGCAGTTGCTCGACTTTCTGGAAAGCGAGTACGGAAGCAGGTTCTTCGGACGATGGCAGGACCACATGGTAGCCGAAACGCGTCAGCTCGGTGCCGACGCCCAACTCATCAACAATGAGATCTCGGCTCAGTTGGGCATCCAGCAGGGTGAGAAGGTCAAAGAATTCGCTCGGAGTTGGGCCGAAGATTATCCCATCGAGAACTTGGAGCTCAATCGGCCAACCGTGGCTCTGGCCTTGGTCGGCACCATCGACCACGAACGCTACAAAGGCTTGAGCGCCGTCCAGAAGATCGAAGACCACATCCAAGACTTCGCGGGTCGCTCGCGGCTGTACGCTCTCAACACACCGAAGCAGGTGAGGTGGCAGTCGGAGATCGTGCTCGCCGAGACGTTTCAGCGTCCCGAGCTCAAGGAGGCGCGAAAACTACTCACCTCGCTCCAAGGTCGGGTCGACCGCATCGATGAGCTAGCCCAAGCAATACCGAGCGAAGTCGATCGTCAACGACGGGCCGTCAAGGCGATGATCGCCGCGGAGCGCGAAGTCGTGCTGGCCGACGTCGAGCGAGTCGCTCGGCTCGTGCTGGACCGCCTGTCGACCGAGAGAGCCCTCATCTTGGAGAACGTCGATGCCAAAGCCAACGAGCTCCTGGCCGAGGCCACGGGCGCGGTCAAGCGTGAGCGAGCCCTCATCGTCGACGACGCGCGCACTCTTCTCGACACCTTCGCAGACATACTCTTTTGGCGTGGCGTAGCCCTTCTCATCATTGCCTTCTTCGGACTCTGCGGGGTCGCCCTCTTCACTCTCTGGGCTCAAGAGCGCTTCATCCGACGTCGCGGGCCGAGTGCAGGCGCCCGCCAGACGAGAGAAGAGCCGTCATGACCGAGAGCGAACCGTCGCCCCTGCCCTGGTCTCGGTAGACCCTGCTTCGGCTGGCCGACCAGTTGGTCGACCGGCGCTTCCGAAGGCCGCGGACTTCCCTCCGGTCGGACTCGCAAAAAATATGGGAACCCGGGAACCGCAGCCGGCATTCTACCGATGAGGGTGGGGTCGTTGTCCAGGGAGCAGCGGGATGGGACCGAGCTGAGGGTCGTCGAAGACTCGAGTGCCCCGCTCGCCCAGCGGAGCGACGACGACCTGATGCTTCTCGCTCGGGGCGGGCTCCTGGGAGCATTTGACGCGCTGGTACGACGACACCAGGCGCAGGCGCTCCGGATTGCGCACAAGCACGTCGGCTCCCTCCACCTGGCCGAAGACGTGACTCAGGAAGCCTTCGTCGAACTCCACAAGACACTCCCGCGCTACCGCCCCATGGGTAAGCTCCGCTTTCTCCTTTTCCGCATCGTATTGAGTCGAGCCCGGATGGCGCGGCGATCATGGAAGCGTTCTCGGCTCGACCTCACCGAGGAGTTGGAGCTCGTGGCGGGCCCCGAGGCGGAACGTCGAGTTCTGGTCGCAGAACGGGACCACGAACTCCATCGCGCCCTCGCGAGGCTCTCGGAGCGAGAACGTAGCGTCATCGTCCTCCGCTTCGGGGGCGGGCTCGAGTACTCCGAGATCTCCGAGACCCTCGGCATTCCCGTCGGAACGGCAAAGTCGCGGGTATTCAAAGCCGTTGTGAAGCTGCGGCGCTTTCTTCGAGGAGTGGACCTTGGCTGAACGAAACTCAGGACTGGCGGACCGATTGATCCGGTATCTCGAAGGCGAGCTCACATCCTCGGAAGCTCGAGAAATCGAGGGAGAACTGGAAGCCAGCGCCGAGCTGCAGTCACAGCTCGAACAGGCGAGAGCCTTGCTCACGGCGCTACGGCGCCCGCGGCCGGAGCTGGAGAGCGTCGACCTGACGGTGCGCATCCGTCGGCAGCTCGGTGCCCCAAAGCCGCCGTCCCGTGGCCTCCCCTGGCGGATGGCGTTGGGCGCGGCGGTCGCGGCGGCCGCAGCCTTCGTCGTGATCCCGAGGCTCCAGCTTGGCGACGCGCCGGGCGAGGCGCCGCCTCGCAGCCGAAGCGCGGCCGATCACGAAGATCGGTGGCACGGCATCCACGTGTTCGAGATCGTCGATGGCGCGTCTCGCCCGTTGGCCGACACCATGGAGTCCAACGCGAAGCTGGCTTTCACCTACACGAACCTGGGCGACCGCGCTGCGGGCTACCTGATGATCTTCGGCATCGACGCCACGGGTCAGATTCGCTGGTACCACCCGGCGTACGAGACCGCCGGCCAAAACCCACAAGCCATTGCCATCGAAGAGACCGTTGCCGACGCCGCACTTCCTGACGCGGTCTCCCACGAATTGCCGACGGGCCCCTATGCGATTCATGCCGTGTTTACCGATCGTGCGCTCCGCGTCGAGGAGGTCGAGAAGCGGGCTGGCGATCCGGACATGTCGGCCGGTCTCGGGCTTGACGTGGTGACACATCAGGTCATCAAAGTAGATGTAAGGTGACCTTCGCCATCTCGGTTCTCGTACTGTTCGGGAGCGTCGGTGCCCCGGGCGACGCATATCCGTCCCGCTCAGTAGAGCGCTTCGCGCTCGTTATCGGGGAGAACCGTCCTCTCGACGACGAGACCCCCCCGCTGACGTATGCCGACGATGACGCAGTTCTGACGTCACAGCTCCTCACCGAAGCCGGCGTACGGGTCGAGCTACTCGTCAGCCTCGATGCCGAGTCTCAGCGGCTCTTCGATCGGCGCGTCGATGCGCGGACTCCGACTCGCGCTCGTTTGGAGGCATCACTCGACGAGCTCCGCAATGAGATGACCGACGCTAAACGCCGAGGGAGTCACGTCGAGTTCCTCTTCGTGTACAGCGGCCACGGCGACGTCGCCTATGGTGAAGGTTACGTTGCGATCGCCGACGACCGCATCTCTCGGAGCTTTCTCTATGAAGTCGTATTGGGGCGGTCTCCCGCAGATCGGAACCATGTAATCATCGACGCCTGCCGCTCCTACTTCTTGGTCTTCGGAAGGGGGCCCGGCGGTGAACGGGTCGAGCATCGCGTCGTCATCCAGAACGCCCGCGAGCGCTTCCCCAACACCGGGTTCGTACTCTCGACATCGTCCGACCGCGATAGTCACGAGTGGGGCCGATTCGGAGCAGGAATCTTCAATTACGAAGTTCGGTCCGCGTTGCGCGGCGGAGCCGACGCGAATCTCGACGGCCGTATCTCGTACTCCGAGGTCGGAGCCTTCATCGAGACGGCCAACGAATCGATCGACAACCCTCGATACCGGCCCGATGCCGTTCTTTTCCCTCCTCGCGTCGGTGACGAGCCACTCGACACCCTACTTCTCGAATGGCCAGCCGAGTCTGAGCGGCTCTCCGTACCCCCTCCGTCGAGCCTGGGTCACATGTACTTGGAGGACGACCGCGGAATCCGCTTGGGCGACGTCCATCCAGACCGAAGCCAGGCTCTCCTCTTGCACGTTCCTTCGTCACGCCCTCTGTTTCTACGCCACGCCTCCGAAGAACGAGAGTACGTTCTGGTCGAGCGCGGGTCGCGTGAACTCGCTCCGGAAGACCAGCGAGCGGCTTCGGTCACGCGAAAGGGTGCAGCCCACCTCGTTTTCCGGTCGCTGTTCGAGGAGCCGTTCGCCGAGACTCGCGTGCTGCGGTTCTCGAGTCGCTACTCCGAGCCGCAGCCCTGGCTGACCATCGAGGCACCTCCGCCCCGTCCCGCGCTGAAACTCAAGAGGGTCACCCCGTGGATCACGGGCGCCTCGGCCCTGGTGGGTGTTGCATTCACTACGGTGGCCGCGGTCGAGCGGAGTAGCGCCTCCCAGGCCGACGCCCAGGCCGTCAATGATCGCATCGACGTGTACAACGGCATTTCGATTGCCGCGTACTCGACGGCCGGCGTCGCCCTCTTCACGTGGCTCGGGCTCACCATCTGGGGACCCGACGAGCCGTGAGGACGCCCGGTGCCTGGGCCGGTGCGGTGGTCGGCCTGCTGGCCGGCTGCGTCGGCCCGGTCGACTTCGACGACGCGCCCTGCCCCTGCGCACTCGGCTTCGTATGTACGAACGGACGATGTCGGCCCGCACTCGATGCGAGCAACGGAAAGCCCGACGCGTTGGCTTCCGACGCGTTGCCGCCAGCGCCCGATGCCCGGGCCCCGGATGCGCGAGCGGACGCAAGCGAGCCTGACGCGGGGGCGGTCGACGCCTCCACGCCCCGCGCCTGTGACGACCCACGATGCCCAAACGGAGCCGGATGCCTCGACGACGTCTGCGTCGAGTGGACGCAGGTTGCGAGCTACTTTGCCTCCAGATGCGCGACGATGGCCGGAGGTGAAGTGGCCTGCTGGGGGGGATGCGCTCTACCTTCGAGCCCGACCGTCGTCCCCGGACTCACCGACGCCGTCCGAACATACATGGGGGGTTGGCAGAGCTGCGCGATACGCGAAGAAGGTCGCGTGAGCTGTTGGATTGGACCCGAGTTCTGCGGTCGAGGGCTGGGTGAAGCCGCCGAAGTCGCGTTCGATGGGCCGGTCGTCGATCTCGCCCTCATGAACGCGCCCGGTTTTGCCGGCTGCGGGTTGCTGGACGACGGACGGCTTCAGTGCTGGGGCGACAACTCTTCCGGCATCTATGGCCGCGAAGGCCCATCATCATCGACGCCTATCACCATCGAAACGGTTCCGCCGGTCACGAAGATCCGAGCGATCCATGGGGCTCTCCGGAAGATGTGCATCGTTCACGGTGAGACGGGCTCCAAGCTCACGTGCTGGTCCGAAGGCTCGAGCCCGGTGGGCCCCGTCGACTTCGGTTCCATCCGCGACGTCGAGATCGACACCGGCTATTTCGTAGTCGTGCTGAGCGAGACCGGCATCCACTTTGGCTCCGTCCTCGACGTGCCGCAGTTCTCGCGCGTGGCCGACTCGCTGGGTGTCGAGCGAATCGCCGGCCCCTGTCGCTTCGACGCGGGGGGAAGCCTCCAGTGCAACTACATCGTGCTGGGAACGGGCTACCACCCCGCAGACCTGCTCGGCTCGGTTCCTGATGATCCGGGAGACCTCACCGTCACGACTGACGTCCGCGACTTTGCGGCGGAGAACTTCGCCGTTCACGTTGTGGACTCCGCCGGACGTCTCCTGGGATTCGGCAGCAACGAAGTCGGCCGGGTGGGCACAGGCGTAGAGCCTCAGCCCTCGGGCCGTTTTACCGTCCCCCTCGTACCGCCTCGCTCGACTCCTCGCCTGGGTCGACAAAGCGGGTGCGCGATCACTCCGGAAGGCGAACTCGTCTGCTGGGGCTACAACAACAACGTTCGCGGCAACCTGGGACGGACCGGTGGACAGGGCCCACCCCGGCTCGTGGACCTCGGTGATCGGACGGTCCTGGACGCTCGGCTGTTCGGGAACGACGTCGCTTTTCGGTCGACCGCGCTCCTCGTCGAAGAATCCGGGGCGAATCGGGTATATGTGAGCGGTGTCTTCGTGCCGCCGGGTATGGCTCCGCGGCCGGACCTCTTCCCCGAGTTTCGGCGGATCACCGAGCTCGACGGTGCGCAGACGCTCGACGCCGTCCGCGACGAGATCTGCGCCTTGCTCCAAAACGGCACATTTCGCTGTGTGAACGAACAGGGCTACGTCGACGTTCCCGAGTTTGCGAGTGCGACGGATGCGGACCTGGAGTGGGGCGGCCTCTACCGTCTGGCGATCGTCGATGGTCGGGTCATCTGCTCGCCGGGAGTCGCCGCCTGCCCGGATGATCTCGCCCAGATTCAGGGAGCAGAGCGCGTTTGGGGTGGGAGCAACTTCGGCATGGTCTTGCGCGATGACGGCCGAATCGTAACCTTTGGTGGGCATCCCATCTTCGGTGCGACGCCGCCGCGGGTGACGGCCGGGCTGACGCAGGTCGTGGGAGCGGAGACCTACCGCGACCACGCATGCTTTTGGAAGGCCGACGGAACGACGGACTGCTGGGGTGGGAACGTGCAGGGCCAGATCGACCCCGACAATCCGAACTCCCCCATCTTCGCCCCGTATCGGCTGTCCGGCCGCTACCGCGAGGTGGACGTGGGCGAATTCTTCACCTGCGGTACGCGCATCTCCGACGACCGAATCGAGTGCTGGGGCGACAACGAGAGGTGCAACCTCGGGGAGTGCCCAGGCCTCGTTTACGAGGACCTCGTGTTTCTTCCTTCGCCTGTTCGCTGAACGCGAAGCCAGAGCTTCCCGGCTCCGAACCGGACCGGCGGCCGGTCTCGAACTCACGAGCCGCCGGTCGTCTTCTCGATGCATTCGGTGGGGTCGAAGACCGACGGCTTGGGCTCCGTGCTCCCGGGTTGGCTCCAGAAAGCCTCGAGCGTGACTTCACCGTCGGGTTCGGCGGTGAAGTAGTACCAGTCCCAGTTGATGCAACCCGCTTCGCAATCACCGCTGCCGAGTTGAATCTGGTAGTGGTGAATGCCGGCTCGGTCGAACGCACACATTCTTTGGGAGAAAGCGTCGACGCGGAAGGGCGTCATCGTGCCGACCACGCCGGGCATGGTTTGGTAGCGGCGGGCCAGCGCGCCCGGTGCATACTTCCCGGCGAAGAAGAGCCCGATCGACCTCGGACCCAGGTTCGAGGGTCCTGCCTCGACGCGGGTCAGACCGAGCCAAGCATGAAGGCAACGTGCTGGAGCGTAGGTGCCATCCAAGAGGGGCTGGGACTGCCCGGCCTCGACCAGGATGGTGATGTCCGGCCGTAGGGCCTTGTTCAGTCCCGCCTGCTCGAAGACGATGAGCTCCGGGACCAGCTCCAACATCCGACACGTTTCGTGTCGCGTCCGCAGGTAGCGGTCTTGGCTCGCGTACAGCCGACCGTCGATCTCGAGCGCCGCCATCTCGGCGAAGTGCGAGGCACGAGGAGAGTAGGCGATGTCGGCATCGAGCTGTGGATCGTCGGGGCAGTCGGCGGGGATGCTGAGACGCCGTGGATCCGGTTCGGGGATGGCGGGACATTCAGGACCGCCGGCATCGAGGAGGCCGCCCACGTCCAGGCCGACGTCGGTGGGTCCAGCATCACGACCGCCCGCGTCGACGGGGTTAGGTTTGGACGCGTCTTCTCCCGCGGTCGCATCTGCAGCGAAGTCGACTGCGGCGTCGGGCGCCCCGACCGAGTTGCTCAGTTCTCGGGTCGTATCCTCATGACAGGCGAGCGCCGCACCGCAGGCGAGCGGAGCGACAATGATCCATCTCCCGAAGGTCATGGGAAGCGAAGTGCTTCAATGCATGTGCCACACGAAGCCGCGTCCCGAAAATGGGCGTTCGCGCCAGGAATCTGAGGCTCCGCCGATCACTCGCGAACGGCCCCGCCAGTCCAGCCCGTGCCCGACCACACCAGGTGGGGACGACGTCGCCTCCTTCGACTCGGGACGGCTGCGGGCGGCTATATCAAGATGACGAGAAGGCACCAGCTGAGGCCGAAGCACAGCGGGACGTAGAGCTCGGTGTCGCACCGCGAAAAGAGCGTCCCGCGGACCTGCTTGAAGAGACCACAGTATCTGAAGTCGCCGATGCCGCGCAGAGCGAAGACCACGGCCCCCGCAGCCACGAAGCCCGTGAACCAAACCGGTGCGCCTCCCCCGGCGACTCGATAGACCACCGCACCGAAGCCGAAAAGAGCCAGCGCCACTAAACACGACGCGACGCGTGGCGGCTCGAAGAGCGGCGCTCCCGAACGGTCGGCAGGAACTGAAGCTTCCATGCCCCAGCGTCCACCGAGAGCCCAGAAGACGTGCAGCGCCGCTAAGAGCGCGAGCAAGGAACCCACCATCGCTCCCAAGACCGGGCGGTAGGCTTCGGGGAAGGGAAGGAGGCCTCGGCTTCCAACCTGGGCGAAAGTCGCCACGAACAGAAAGATGGGCCAAGCCAGATGTCGGCCTCGCGAGGCGACGAAGGCGACTGCTCCGCTGATCAAGGCAACGCCGCTCACGACGTTTCGCACTGCGGTTGATCCGTCGAGGAGCAGGAGCAGAGCCATACCGACCCACGCGAGGCTCGTCAGGTGCCAGGCGAAGCGGAGGGTCGCCTTCAAGAACATCGACTCTCGCCCCGGCCCCCAATCCGCGCCGATCGCCGGCTGCACGACGAAGCGCTCGCCGAGGCCGGAATGCAGCGCCGCCACCATCGCGAGAAGCGCTGCGGCAGCCAGGGTAGAGTGAGCGGCTCCGAGCATACGCACCCGTATGGTCTCTCGGATTGAAGATGTCAATACGCTACCGTATGGTTTCCCGGTGACGACGCGCCTGACTCGGGACGACTGGATCACAGAGGGACTCCGGGTTCTGTCCGAACGGGGGATTGAATCGGTGCGTGTCGAGCGCCTGGCGCGGGATCTCGGTGTCACCAAAGGAAGCTTCTACTGGCACTTCCGCGACCGGGAGGAGCTCCTCATGGCGATGCTCCGCCGATGGCGGTCGGAGGCCACCGACGCCATCATCGAGCGCGTCGAGGCTCGGGAGTCGGAACCGGAGCCTCGCCTGCGATACCTGCTGCAGCTCTGCACCAGCGGCCGCGGCGACCGTCTGGAGTCGCAGATACGCGCCTGGGGCATGTCGAGCCCCGACGTGCAGGCCAACCTCAAAGAGGTCGACGAGGTGCGGCAAGCTTACGTGGCTCGTCTTCTCCGAGAAATGGGCATTTCTCGTGCCGAAGCCAATCGTCGAGCTCGCTCCGTCTACCTGGCCCTGATCGGTGAGTTCACCTGGGTCGCACACGGCGGACCCTCTACGGCGAAGGCTGTCTGGACCTCACTCCTCGAGCTGGTCATCGCTCCCGACATGCCTGCACCCCGCTGACCCCGGCCGAATTGCAAGTCTTGCTCGTCTCGCTTCTTCTGACGACGTGAGAGGCATCGTCGGTGGCTTCCCCTCGATCAGCGACGTCAGCAGGGGTCTTCGCCGATGGTCTCGCACGGGTCCGAGGAGCAGATCGGATCATCGATACACTGAGAACCTCCCAGTCCGTCTTCGCCACCGCCGCGGTTGACCAGAATCCCGCAGCAGAAGTCGAATTCACAGTTCGGCGCCGGTGGGTCGCACACTCCAATGGAATCGTCGTCACCACACGCGAAGCCGAAAAAGATCGCGACCATCGCGGTCAGCATGAATGGGCTTACGAACTTCGCTCTCATCAAAACAATCTCCGAACCTAGTGTTCTGGCACCAAAACGAGACTGTCGAGAGCTCGCACCCACCCGATTGACTGAATGGATAGGCCGCTTCCTCCAGCGAGCGAAAAGCTGGAGAGATTTTCGCACCACAGGCGAATCTGTTTCGCTTTTCAACCGATCGTACCGAACAAGGATACGCGACCTTCAGACCGCCGGGACTTTCTTCGGCGACCGAGTACGGCGGCGAGGAAGATGGTGATGCCCACTCCGGGAACTCGGGTCTCAGGCGAGCCGCAGCGACAGCCGGATCCTTCACTGCGCTCACCCGCGGGCGCGGCGTCGGCCGCGCCAGCCGCGTCGAGTATTCCGGCGTCGAGCGCCGCATCGACCGCCGCGCGAGCGTCGAGAGCCCGGGCGTCGGCCCGAGCTGCATCCGGCCCCCGCGCGTCGAGTCGACCCGCGTCGGGAAGCGAGACGCCGGCGTCGGGCTGGGCACACGTCTCGGGTCCCGCCGCGCCATCGATCGTCAGCTCCACCCACCCCTTCGGCTGGTGCCACGCGCCCGGCGAGCCGTCGTCGGCGGACTGGGCTACGACCAGAACCTGCAGGTCATCTTGCATCGGAGGAACGAGGCAGACATCGATGCGTGACCCCGCGACCCCGGCCACCTCGACGCCATCCACGAAGACGGTAAGTGAGGCGATCCCTCGCCCGAGTCCGTCGAAGGACTCCACGGTGACCGGCGTCGCTCCGGCGACGGTACCTCCGTCGACGATCCCCGCTACTTCGACGGAAGGCCGAACCGCGAAGGGCGCCGCCATCGCGTCGCCGAGCACCAGGTTTCGCCAGTAAGCAAACGGAAGGCGTCGAAAGTAGGCCTCGGCTAGAGTTCCTCCCTCCGCGTAGTCAACGAAGAGCTGGCGGCTGGGAAACGAGTTGTTGAGGGGCTCGTCCGTCGTTCCGTGGACGCCCGCGACACCACGAGCGACCCAGCGCGCGATCGATACCTGAAGCTCACCCGTTTCCTCGAAGTTCTCCGGCCTGGCGCCGAAGCTCGTGAGGTTGTCGACGATCGATCCGGGTAGATACGTATTGCCCTCGATGGTGGTTCCGAGCTGCGCGGTGCCGACGGCGAAACCGGCTAGAACGAGTCCAGTTCGATCGGTGTCGAACTCGATTGTCTCGGCGTCGAATCCGAGCGCCTGCAGCTCCGCCACCACGCCGGGAAACTCGGCATCGAGAATGCCGCGCGCCGGATCGCGGCCCTCCATGAAGACGAAGTGCCCCGAAGGCGCGGGCAAGGCCTCGGCGATTGTCGCGCTGCGAACCAGACGCGCCGCATCCTCGAAGGTCCGTGCGTTGAGCGCCGTGACCAAGAGCGGGCTCCATCGCTCGGTGAAGACGATCCTCGTCCAGCCGGCCCGGAACGGCTCCTCGCGGTCGCGAAAGGGGTTTTGCCATTCCGCCACCGTGCAAGGGCTGTCGTTGCACATCGCCCGCTCGCCGGGAGCCTCACCCAAGATGTCGCGGGAGCCGCCGGCCGACGTTCGGCTCTTCCACGTCGCGAGCGCCGCCGCGGTCGAGACCCGCTGGTTTCCGCCCTCCACGGGAATCGTCACGCGCAAAGGCACGCCCTTGGCCAGTACGACCGCTTCGATTCGGTCGAGGACGCCGGCATCGGTGAGACAGCTCTCGAAGGGCTCGAGAAGCTCCGCGCGATAGGTGGCGAGATCGACCGTGTCCGAAGTCGACATTTCGAGCCGGCAAACCTGCCGGGCGGGAATGCTGCGCGCGTCGGCGTACCGCTGCGCGAGGGCGACGCTTTCGGGGAGGGCATCGTTCGCGATGACCGCCACCGAGTCGGGCCCGGGCACCGCCTGAGCGATGCGAACGGCGGAGCTAAGCAATACGAATCCCGAAAGCGCTACTCGACCAATCCGCACCCCGGCAGAAGAACACGCAGTCTGCCCCTCGTCGACCCGAACCGAGGCGAATGCGCCGGATTCTACCGCGAATCGGTTCGCTCGGTGGTCGGCACCCACGAGCAACCATGAGCGAAGCGCGAAGCCTCTCCGCCGAAGGCACGTCGGCCTGCTATGGTCCGACCGCCATGGACGTGCTCGGCGCGGTCTTCTTCGCTGTCGTGGGCTTCGCGCTCGGGCTATTCGGCAGCATGGATTCGAGGGACCCCTCGCCCAGGCGGCCGCGGCTTTTGCGAGCCGAGCGTTCCCACCCCGAGACGGCGTCGTGACGCGGTCGACCGACCCTAGCCTCGTCGGGCTTCGCTTCACGCTGGCCCGAGCCTTCGACTGCGTTCGGCAGCGGTACGAATCCACAGCGAGTCGAAAGGCGATCTCGACCCTTCTTCTCGGCTCCTTCATCTTCGCGCTCGCCGCCATCGAGCTAAATCGGCAACAAATGGTGCCGGAGCCGGTCGGTTCCTGGCTTCCGACGAATCATTTCGTTGCCGTCGAGTGGACCGTCGACGCCCTCCTTCTCTTCGAGCTGGTCGAACTCATCCTGGGATTGGCGCGGTCCGTCGCCGGCTCGCTCGCCATTCAGCTCGAGATCTTTGCTCTCATCCTGCTCCGGAAGTCATTCGAGGAGCTCAAACACTTCGACGAACCGATCGATCTGCATAGCCTCGGTTCGCTCTTCGACGGCAGCTCGGAAGCCTTGGCCATCTTGAACATGGGTGCCGATGCACTCGGGGCCCTCGCGGTCTTCGGCGGCCTGGTCGTTTTTCGTAACCTGCAAAAACACCGGCCCATCACGCTGTCGAAGGACGAACAGGCCCGCTTCGTTGCTGCCAAGAAGGTCGTCGCCCTGGTCATGCTGGTCGGAGCCGTCGGACTCGCCGGCTCGGAGCTGCGGCACTGGGTGCGTGGCACCCACGAGCTTCACTTCTTCGGTGCGGTGTTCACTGGCCTTATCTTTACCGACATCGCCATCGTGTTGATCTCGCTCCGCTACAGCCGTAGCTTTCCGGTCGTCTTCCGCAACTTTGGTTTCACGGTCGTAACCGTCTTTCTCCGCCTGGCCATCACCGCCCCCCCGATGATCCGCGCGCTGCTCGGCCTTTTCGTTCTCTCGTTCGCCGTGGCCGTCGCCTGGCTCTACAATCAAGCCTACCGCGGCCGGCCGAACACCTAAGGGTAGCTCCCTCCCCCCGACGCCCCACCCTCCCTCGGCCAATGACCTCGCGGATAGCTACCGGCCAACGGAAAAGACGGTCTCCGGGCCCTCGAGCCCCTGGCCCCGACGCCAATGCCGCGCCACCGGCGGTACTTCATCATCAGACCAGGGGCCGCGCACTCACGATTCTTCAAGCACTTCAGGGATGGCTCACTGGACCGTGAACCGGGCGTCGTCGCTTTCGTTGTCGGAACGGATCCGTCCGACCCACCGACGAATCATCGCTCGTCGAGGTCCGGCGATGACTACGAACAACTGTCGTCATGCACACGGTTCGTGCGCGTTACCCGCTGCGCGAAAACGGGCACGGCGCTGCGCAACGATAAACGAAAGCATAGCCCGCCCCCTGGGCCTACGGCTTGCAGAATCGGAGGTGGAGGTGGAGCATGAAGATGCAACTTGCAAGATGCCTAGCTCTGGCCTTGGGCCTCTCGATCGTCGTGACGACCGGATGTGGTGGCTCGGGGCACGATTCCGACCGAGGAGCCTGCGTCACGCGTGAAGACTGCCAAGACGGGGTCTCGAGGGCACAGTGCAACGGGACTGACGGAGACTTCCATGCCTGGACGGGCTGCGGTGAGCTGATCCAACTCGAGATATTGATTCTCGACTGAAGCGTGCACGGAGCTATGCGGGTTGGCCTGGCGCGGGGCGTTCAGCCAGGACGTACTCACGTGCCGGCCAAGAAGAGGAACACGAAACCGCGGCTCAAATGACTCCAACCGATGCCGGGTGCGGGACTCGAACCCGCACGAGGGGCTACCTCAAGGGATTTTAAGTCCCCCGCGTCTACCATTCCGCCACCCCGGCCGAAACTCGGCTCGATTCTGAAGATGCCCAGGTATTGGTCAAGCCGGATCGGAACGAGGTCTCAGGCGTATCGGATTCGATCGCCTTGGCAGCCTTCGTCGTGGCCGGCTCGACTGGTCCACGTGCGTTCGAGCGTCGCGTCGACGCCAAAGGAAAAGACGATGCAGTCGACCGGCGGGGTCAGTGTCCTCGACATCCCCCATGGGCCTGCGTTGAGGTCCCTAAACGAAGCGAATTTCCGCGACGAAGTGCGTGAACGAAAGATCAGTATGTGCTATCAAATCCCGAGGGTTAGAAGTGACTTACGGGCATCCATCAGCCGGGGCTCATCCGAGCCCCGCCCTCGCCGAGCTCGACGGTCGGCTGTGCCGGCTGGGCCGAGGTGGAGCGCAACTAAGGTTGCGAATTGGAGAGCTCTTGGACGCCCTCGAGCGGTGCGGCGGGCACCACGAGTTGGGCTTTTCTTCGCTCGGCGCCTACGCCCTCGAGCGGTGCGAGCGTGGCCGTCGTTGGGCTCGCGAAAGCAAAGCCCTCGCCCGCCGGCTGCGCGAGAACGAGCTGAGCACCATCAGGTCCGAGGTCTACGCGGGGCGACTCGGTTGGTGTATGGCGGAGCTCCTCGCTCGCCACGCCGAGCCTTCCTCCGAAGTTGAGCTCGTCGCTCAGGCGGGACGAAAGACCGTCCGCCAAATGGAAGCGTGGCTCGAAGAGCAACACGATTCCGCTCCGTCCGGCCCGCAAGAAGAGGACGAGACCGTGCACTGCACTCGTGAGGTCGGCCGCGACGAGGTGCTTCTCGTCGAATCGGCTCGTATTCTCGTCGAGTACCTGAACGGCACGCGCCCCACGGACGAAGACTTCTTGGTCGCGCTCCTCGGCGAGGCCGAGTCCACGCTCCTGAGTCTCGGCCCCAACCGTCTGAGGCCCATCGTGCCGCCCGTCGTCGACGAAGCAACCCTCGAGCGCTACCGTGCCCACGTCCGCGAGCTGCGCGAGCAGAGAGAGTCCAAGGCCGACACCAGGATTTCTGCCGCGGCCGCGCTTCCATGCTCCACGGCCGTCGTTCATCCGCCGATTCCCACCAGCCCGGTCGACATCGACCGTGAGCTGCGCCGTCTGTGCGCCGAGCTCGCGGCGCGCGATCTGGAGATGGGTCATCTTGCCCGTCGGCTCCTGCGGCGCCGCGCTTGGGCGATCTTCGGCTACGCCAGCCCCGCGCAGTACGCCAAAGAGCGCGTGGGCGTCTCGCTTTCGTCGCTTCAGCACCGCATGACGCTCGCCCGCCGGCTCGAAGCCGTGCCCGCCCTGGAGCACGCGCTAACCGAAGGGCGCATCGGCTACGAGGCCGCCTTCCTTTTGAGCCGCAGTGTCGGGCCCCAAACCGTGGAGGCTTGGCTCGACCGCGCCCAGCGACGCACGATCGTCCATCTGCGCGAAGAGGTGTCCGCAGTGGAAGTCATGTGTCGCCTCGAAGGAGCGCCCGGGACTCCGCCGGATGCGGCGCTACTCGCCCGGCTCCACATGTTCGAGGAAAAGGTCCAGTCCGGCGAAGCCTACGCCAGCCTTCTCGGCGCCGGTCGACCCCTTTCGCAGATATCCGTCACCCTCGACGCCGGCCGCGGCCAGCGGCTGCGCTTCAAGATCAGCCCGGACCTGCACCGTCACTGGCAGTTCGTCCGCACGCTGTACGACCGGGTCGCGCCCCAGGGCACCTCACTGCTAGCGTTCGCCTGCCTGGCCCTCTGGAGGAGCTGGATCCCGCACCTCGAGCGGCAAGAATCGAAGTGGAGAGACGTGCACCTGCGCGACCGGCACCGCTGCACAAGTCCCGTTTGCGACCGGCACGACGTCACGCCGCATCATCTCACCTTCCAGGCCCACGGCGGCACCGACGACGCCGAAAACATGAGCAGCCTCTGCAGCTGGTGCCACATCCACGGCATCCACGAGGGGCGCATCAAAGCTGAGCCGCCCTCCTCCAACACCCGCTGGACGTTCGGCCGCACCCCCATCCTCGAGGTCCACGGACGCGAACGTCTGCCGTCACCCTAGGGCGACTCAGCCGGCGCCGACCGTCGAACCGGACGGCCACCAGCATCGTCTTCATCCGTCAGCGGCGCCAAAGACGAAACGAGGCACGCGCGTAGCGACTGCTCGAAGGCTGCGGAATCTGGAAACGCGTCGCCTTCGATGACGAGCTCGAGCCGCGAGTCCTGAGCCGTTCAGCCCTCGAACTCGGCCTGAACGTGCGACTCCCCGGTCTCGGGGTCGACGCTGATATGCAGCACGTTGGGGCGACAGCACACGAAGCAGTCCTCCACGTACGACTGCCCGGCGCCCGCCGAGGCGTCCACAGACGTCTCCACCCACTCCCCACAGTACGCGCATTGAAAGTGCGCCTCGTGAATCACACCGCCCACCTAGCGACCACAACCCGCGGTGACCAACGAATACCGATTCCGCGCTCCGCGTCGGGGTACGAGTGGGAGCGGGGACCATACCTGCCCCGCTCGGGTCATGGCTGGGCCCTCCGGACCGCGCTCTTGGACAACGACTCTCGCAGCTCGGTGACCAACGGGCTCGGCCTCGCGGCTGCCGTTTTGCTCTTCCCGCCATTCTCCAACAGTGCCAGAATAGAAGGGGATACAGGATGTTCGGCAAAGGCGCCATGGTGTCGGTTTACCTGATCGTCGTTGCGAGCACGGGGCTGGCCGTCCTCCTGCGCGTCATCTGGGGCATCTATCGGACTCGGAGCAGGCTTCTCACTCGACTTCGCGAGCGGCGCCGGTTTCAAGCGACTTCGGCCGACGGGCCGCTGGTCAACCCAAACCACGTGGCTCGGGAGCGCGGGCAAGCTTCCATTCGCGAGCACTTCACCGTCACGTATCGGGTCGCGGTGCCGGCCGTCATCGTGGCGACGCTGCTGCTGCTCGGCATCCCCTTCATCGATACGATTCCGGGCGCCGTACTGTCGGTTGTCATCGGCGCGATCACCGTGCTGGCCGGCGTCGCGGCGCGCCCGTTCTTGGAAAACGCCATCGCCGGCTGGGTCGTTTCTTCCTCGAGGATGTTGAACATCGGCGACACCGTCGAATTCGATGACATCTATGGGACCATCGAGGACATCGGGACGACGCATACGACGATCAAGGTATGGGACTGGCGTCGCTACGTGATCCCAAACGCGAAGCTGCTGGGCTCGACGCTGATGAACCACTCTCTCTACGACGGCTACATCTGGGCGTCGGTTGAGTTCTGGGTCTCGTACGGTGCCGACCTCGAAGCCATTCGTTCAGCGGTCGTGGCCATGGCGAGTCGCGCGCCCCACTTCTCCCCCTACGATGAACCCAAGTGCTGGATCGCCGAAACGGGGCCGATGGCGATCAAGCTCATGCTGGTGGCGTGGGCCGATTCGCCCGCCGACGCTTGGGAGCTTAGGCAACACATGCGAGCCGGCGTCGTCGAAGAGCTCAAGCGGCTCGGCGTGCACACGCACCTGCATCATCATCAGTTCGACCCGGCGGCGCCCAGTCTCACTGCCTTCACCGCTGCGTGACGCGCGCCGGTTGGGACGGTCGAGCGGATCAGCGGGTGGCGTAGCGAACACGGACTTCGAGGTAGTCGAGGGCAACCTCGGCAAAGCCCGTTCCGCTTTCGCCCTTCGGGCGGCACTCGAAGAACATCTGGTCGCCGAGCAGAAGGTCTTGGGTATCACGGATCTCCGAGTCGGGTGGGGGCCGGTATTCGAGAAGCGATGCATCCGGCGACGACGTCGACAGCCCCGAATGGTTGCTGTCGAGCTCGACCCACTCGCCGGGTAGGCGCCCCGGGCCTCCCGTCATCCAGCCCATGAGCCGAGCCCCGGTCGCCGATGCGTCGAACGGCTCGAACGCTGCGCCGCAGTGCCCGCGAACCTCAATGCTCCGTAGATCCTCGCGCCGCAGATCATCCGGGATCGATACGCCCAGCTGCACGCCAGGGGTGCCCGGAGGCGCCAGCTCCCATGTGTCGCCGATGGCGCCCATGGCAC
Source organism: uncultured Myxococcales bacterium (assembly GCA_964473255.1). Taxonomy (GTDB): domain Bacteria; phylum Myxococcota; class Kuafuiibacteriia; order Kuafuiibacteriales; family Kuafuiibacteriaceae; genus Kuafuiihalomonas. The sequence continues at coordinate 27,419 of CAYYOT010000034.1, forward strand.
TGGATCTGAAACTCCGTCCCCCGAACATCACGACTCGGCCTCGGTGCGAATCGTACGTCATGGCCGAAAACCAACGGGGCGGCGGGACGCGGCCGATCGCAGGCGTGATCTCGCGCCACCGGTTTCCCAGCCACTCCCACGTGTCGCGCGGCTTCGTATCGAACCCGCCAAACGCGATCAAGGACTTGCGGCGCGAGTCGTAGACCATGGAATGGAAGTCGCGGGCCGACGGAATCGGCGCCGGCGGATTGAGCTCCCGCCACTCGATGCCGTCCCAGTCCCAAATCTCCGACGTGGCTCTGCCCGTGCGACCGCCGAACAAGACGAGACGATCCCGATGCGCGTCGTACGCGGTAGCATGCCCGAGCAGATAGAAAGGCCCTCCGACCGAGAGCTCGCGCCAGCGGCCGCCGTCCCAACCGAACGTCACCGCTTCTGCACCGCCGCCGGGCAGTAGTCGGGGCCCCTGCACGACGGTCTGGCCGAGCCCCGCGTGATACTCGAGGGGGAAGCGAGAGTCCTCCGCGACCTCGACGGGCAGGTCCCCTCCCTCCGAAGTCCGGTCGAACCAGCGAACGCCATCCCACTCCCAAAGGCCGACATATTCATTGCTGGCGCTCCAACGGCTAGCGAGCAGCACGAGTCTCGACCGCGCCGAGTCGTAGCTGGCGCGAGCTGCGATCGCTCCGGAGGGCCCAGGAGCCTCGGGGTCTGGCGGGACCTCACTCCACTCGAGTCCGTTCCACTCCCACACCTCCGGCTCGGAGATCGACGACTCGGCGTAGCTATCGATGCCTCCGAAGAGGACGGTGCGCCCTCGTGCCTCGTCAAAGGCCATCGCGTGGTGCCATCGCGCCGTGGGCGAGGCAAACACGTGAGCCTCGATCTCACTGGGCGGTGTCAGTCTGGTCCAGGCTCTGCCGTCCCATCCACAGAGCTTCGAGAGAAAATCCTGCAGGACAACCTGACGGCTGCGTGTACTGTAAACGAGGCTACCATCGTTCCACCCCTCGAGGCACACACGGCTGGCCGAGGAGGTTTCGGTCCAATGCGTTCCATCCCACTCCCACACGTCTCGAAACGAGTCGTACCCATCCACACCGCCATGGACCACGACGCGCTCGCGCATCGGATCGTAGACCATGGCCGGTGCCTCCCGTGGCTCTGGGCGAGGGTCAGCGGCACTTCCTACGGACTTCCAGCTCCGGCCATCCCATGCCCACAGATCCCCGAACGGCGGCTCGGCAGGGAACGCTGTTGTGCCCCCTCCGAAGAGCACGATCCGCTGACGTGCCTCGTCGTACGCCATGGCATGCGCGAGCCGTGCCGGTGGGTTCGACCCTTCTGACTGCAGCTCCGTCCAGGTCTTCCCGTCCCACTCCCAGGTATCATCGAGGTCGTGACGGCCGGAACCGAGGCCTCGCCGCCCGTGGCCGCCGAAGAGCACCGTTCTTCGTCGTCGGCTGTCATACGCCATCGCCGCGCTGTACCGCGCTGACGGAGACGATGCACCGGATGGTGTTACGTCGTACCAGCGCTCGCCGTCCCATTCCCAGACGTCACGCATGACTCTGGAGCTTGAGAAGTCGATTCCCCCGAACAGAATGACTCTTCCACGGGCACTGTCGTAGGCAATTGAGGGAAATCGCCGGCCGGCGGGGGCCAAGCCGTTCGCGATCTGTCGACGCTCCCAGTGCAGGCCGTCCCATTCCCACACCTGCAGGAAGTCAGCGTTATCGGCCTCATAAGCGAGGCGGACGATGCGGCCGCGCGCCGCGTCGTACGCTATCGGTCCTTGAGCGTACAACGGTCTCTCACTCTCGAGACCGCGCTCGATCCATTCATGCGAAGCCCGAGACACGACGCTTTCGCCGTCGGGCGCCGAGACCGCAACGAGATCTGTGACCGCGGTCTTGTCCGCGCGCGGCGGCTTGATGTCGACCGACGTCGACACAACGTGGGGCGTTGGACGCCCGGTCGACGCCGCGGACGACGCTACGAACCAAGCGTTTTCGAGCCGTACCGGAGCGGACTCGTTGCCCGCTCGATCGACTCCGGTCACGAACACCGACGGCGTATCGAGATTGACGAGTTCGAGGTCGGAGCGTGCCCACCCCTCCTCCTGGGGAGCTGCCTGACCCATCAGATCGTCGCGGTCCTTCGTCGACCAGAACCGGAGGAGCGCCGGAGACCGTTCACCATCGAAGGCAAAGGTATCCGCGGGCAGCGGTTCGGTCCCGATCGACCCGTCGGCCGGCGCCACGGCCTGCCGGCTCACCAAGGGCGAGCGGACGTAGCTGACTTGGTCCTGCTTCACGACGAGCGGGTCGGACAGAACGTCGACGTCGATAGCGGGGACGGCGAACGAAGCGCGATCGGTCGTATTGCCGGCCAGGTCTCGAAGGCTCAGCCGCGGCACGTAGACGCCACTCGGATGGAGCGCGCCGTCCACGACGGCTTCGAACTCCAGCGAGGTGGCGCCTTTCAGCTCGGCTTCGTCGGTCGTGAGAACGAAATCGAGCGCGTGCGGGCCGAGCCCAGCCGTCAGCTGCGGTCTCTGCGCCTCTCCGTCGATGGGCTCGCTCAGCGTTACGAGGACGACAATGCGAGTCGCGGACGTTGCGGCGGTCACCCGCCCCAACGGATTGCCGGGCCCGGGAAGGTATTGAACACCGGCCAGCAGCACCTCCGGCGGCGCCAGGTCGAGGCGAACCTCGACCGGGATCGGATCGCTGGCGAACCCGCTGCCCGTGGCCCGAACAAAGACCTGGCGGAAGCCTTCGCACGATACAACGGGCACCCCCGTCGGCTCGGGACACGCGGTGAAGCCGAGGCTCAGGTCGTAGGAGATCTGGTAGAGCCCCGCTCCATCGACGAGCATGCGGTCCAGACTGGAAGCCGCGTCCCGGCGAACGACGCCCTGATGAAAGGCGAAGTCCGGCCCGATCTCAAACGCCTCCGCCCCCCGGGCCGTCACTCCGAGTCGGAGCTCCGAGCGGCTGAGCCATCCGTCGCCCGTGGCGTCAAGGGCAACGACATCCTCGAGCGTTGGTGCGTCGACGAGCCGGATGGCCACCAAGACCTCGACATCCTCGCCGGCTCGCAGATCGAAAGGCTCGGACCGCCCGAAGTAGCGCGGCGGCGCGCCCGGCCTGCCTACTTCGACCAGGCGCACCTCGACGACGAGGTCCCGGCCCAGCGGCACGCGCGGGATTCCGATACTGACGCCAGGCCGATATCCGACCGCTTCGCTCTGGGTCGCTCGACCTCCGGGGGTCAGGACGTCGACCTGAATCGTGTACTCACCGGGCGCCGGCGGAGTCGCCTCCCACTCGAACCGCAGCGACACCCGCCCCTCGTCCGCGCCACACGCAGAGGTCCAGAGAACCATCCAGAAGAGCCTTCGTGTCCCCGCGCGCAAGCCGACGTCCCTCACACCCTTGTGCCTTCATGGGTCCGATTCGATCACGTGGGTACAACCCTAGGTCTCAACGTGCCTACGATGCGGCATGCTGAATGCCATTTGGATTGCGCTCGTGGTGGTGGCGGTCGCTGCGGGCGCCGTCGCGGGCACGCTGAACGACGTCACGCTGGCGTCGGCCGCCTCGGCGCGCAAGGCGGTGGAGCTGGTGATCGGCCTGTTCGGCGTCATGGCCTTCTGGTTCGGTCTGATGCGCGTGCTCCAAAACGGCGGGTTTGTTCGGACTCTCGCCCGAGCCATGGCTCCCGTCACCCGCCGGCTCTTTCCCGACGTGCCGCCCGACCACCCGGCGATGGGCATGATGCTCATGAACATGGCCAGTAACCTCTTGGGGCTGGGCAACGCGGCCACGCCCTTCGGCCTCAAGGCCATGGTCGAGCTTCAGCGTCTGAACCGCGGGTCGGCCGTGGCCAGCAACGCGATGATCCTGTTCCTAGCCATCAACACTTCGAGCATCACGATCCTCCCCACGACCATGATCGGTCTGCGCGAGTCGCTCGGCTCACCTCGGCCCGCCGTCATCATGGCCTCGACCTTCCTGGCCACCGTCGTTTCGACGCTCGTCGCCCTGGTCGTCGCGCGGAGTCTATCCTCGGTCAGATGGTTTTCGCCCGCCGAAGACGTTGCGGCCGATGCACCGGCGCCTTTGACCGACCACGAGCCGTCAGACGAACAGCCACGAACCGAGGCGCCGCCCGCTCAACAGCGGTGGGCGATCGGTCTCGGGCTGAGCGCCGCGATCGTCTTGGGGTCCGTGTTCGTCCAGCGACTGGTCAGCGAGGGCGATGCCGGCGCTTTGCTCTTCGAGGTCGCGGCCGACTGGAGCCTGTCCGTCATCATCGCGGCGATCGGTCTGTACGGGCTCTATCGGGGCGTGAACGTGTACGAGACCGCGGTCGAGGGCGCGCGCGAGGCGTTCGACATCGCTCTTCGGTTCGTTCCGTACTTCATCGTCCTATTCGTGGCGATCGGGATGTTCCAGGGCTCGGGAGCCATGGAACGACTGGTCGGCGTCATGACCCCCGTCCTCTCCCCGCTCGGCGTGCCGGCGGAGGTCGTCCCCGTGGCGCTCCTTCGGCCGCTCACCGGCTCCGGCTCTCTTGCCATGGTCGCAACGGTGATGGAGTCGAGCGGCACCGAGTCTTTGGTCGGTCTCATGGCGTCGACCATGCAGGGGAGCACGGAGACCACTTTCTACGTCCTGGCGCTGTACTTCGGCGTCATCGGCATCCGCTTCGGCCGTCATGTGCTGATCGCGTGCCTGGCCGCCGATGCCGCCGGGATGTTCGCGTCGGTCTGGGTCTGCCGCTGGCTCTTCGGATGAGGGCCGAACCGAAGCTCTTCGCTCGCGACCATTTCTCGCCCGAACGTTCGCACTCGCCTCTGAAGCGGACACGGGCCGTGAACGTATCGCTCCCATCCTATAGGGTGTCATGGTGCGTTTGAGTGCGATCGTCGAGACTTCCCAGAAGCTGAAGGCGACGCGTTCGCGCTCGGCCAAGGTCGCGGCCGTCGCCGACCTCATGAAAGACCGCGAACCGGACGCCGTCCGAACGATCGCCGCCTGGATGTCGGGGCAGCTCCTTCAGGGACGGATCGGCATCAGCATCGGCCGCGCCTACGAGTTCAGCCGTGGGGTGGAGCCGGCGGACAGCGCGTCCCTCACCGTCAAAGACGTCGACCGTGCGTTCGAGGAGCTGAAGGATGCCGGAGGACCCGGTTCTCTCGGACAGCGCGAGCGGACCCTGGAAAGACTCCTCTCGGCAGCAACGGCGGACGAGCAGACCTTCCTGGTCGGGCTGCTGTCGGGGGAGCTTCGCCAGGGCGCCCTCGCCGGGATCGTGACCGAGGCCATCGCCAAGGCCACCGGCATCTCGAGCACGCTCGTCCGGCGCGCGGCCATGCTCTCGGGAGAGCTGCCCCACGTCGCCGCCACCGCTTTCGCCGGCGGCAAAGAGGCCTTGGCGCAGATCGAGCTGCACCTCTTCGTCCCCGTCCTGCCCATGCTTGCCCAAACCGCAGATACGGCGGCCGAGGCGCTCGCGAAGAAGAGCCCGCTCGCGTTCGAGGAGAAGCTGGACGGGATCCGGCTTCAGCTGCACCGAGAGGGAGACCGAGTGGAGATCTACAGCCGGTCTCTGCGCAGACTCACTCCCTCCCTGCCGGAGATCGTCGCGTACGCGAAGTCGCTGCCCGTCGACCGCATCATCCTGGACGGCGAGATCGTGCGGTTCGATGTCGACGGTCGTCCCCACGGATTCGGCGCCGCGATGGAGCGGCTCGGACGCAGTACCGAGGCCCCCGAGGTCGAGCCGGAGACCTTCGCCGATGTGACGCCCGTTTTCTTCGACTGCCTGATGGCGGACGGCGAGCCGCTGATCGACCGCCCAACCGAGGAAAGGTGGGCCGCTCTCGAGAAGGCGGTCGGTCCGGATCGGCGCGTGCGCCGATGCGTCACGGCCGACGCCGACGAGGCCTCAGCTTTTTTGCACGACGTGTTGGCCCGCGGCCACGAGGGCGTGGTCGCCAAGTCGCTGGCATCGACCTACAGCGCCGGAGGCCGCGGCGCCCACTGGTTCAAGATCAAGCCCGCCCACACGCTAGACGTGGTGGTACTCGGCGCCGAATGGGGGAGCGGTCGCCGTAAGGGAAGCTTGAGCAACCTCCATCTCGGCGTCCTGAACGAAGACACCGGGCAGTACGTGATGCTGGGCAAGACGTTCAAAGGCATGACCGATGAGATGCTGGCGTGGCAGACCGAGCGCCTCCTCGGGCTCGAGACCCATCGCGACCGCTACACCGTCTACGTTCGACCGGAGCTCGTGGTCGAGGTGGCCTTCGCCGAGCTCATGACGAGCCGCAGGTACGACAGCAAGCTGGCCTTCCGCTTTGCCCGGGTTCTGCGCTACCGGACCGACAAGCCCGTCGACCAGGCCGACACCCTCGCCGCTGCTCGCGCCATCAAGAAGGGGACCATCCGGGCTCGAGTCGGGGCCGCCAAGAAGCCCGCCGCCCCGCGTCCCGCCGTCCAGGTGACCCACGGAGACCGCGTCCTGTTTCCCGGAGTGGGGCTCACGAAGAAGGACGTCGTCGACTACTACTTCGCGGTGGCCGACCGGATGCTCGTCCACCTCCGCGACCGTCCTTTGACCCTGGTCCGCCACCCCAAAGGCATCGGCGACAAAGGTTTCTTTCAGAAGAACGTCGCCCCGCACTACCCGGAGGATCTGATCCGCCGCATCGAAATGCCCCGAAAGGACGGCGTAACCGTCCACCCGTCCGTGTCATCGGCGGAGGGCCTCGCGTATCTCGCCAATCAAGGAACGATCGAGTTTCACGTGCCGCTCGGAACCCGCGACCACGTGTGGAAGCCTGACCGGCTGGTCTTCGACTTCGACCCTCCCGAAAACGGCGCCGCGGAAGCCCGCCGTGCCGCGTGGGCGTGCAAGGCACTGCTCGATGAGCTCGGCGTCGAATCGACGCCGATGGCGACCGGAGGCAAGGGGTACCACGTGAGCGTTCGACTCGAGCCCACCGCTTCCATGATGGGCGCCGCGCACAAGCTCGGAGCCATCCTCGTAGACCGGCACCCGAACCTCCTCACCCACGAGTTCAAGAAGGACCTCCGCAGAGGGCGTGTGCTCGTCGACTGGATGCGGAACGCCGGGCTGGCCACGGTGGTGGCGCCATGGTCGCTCCGCGCCCGACCCGGAGCGCCGGTGGCAACGCCCCTCACCTGGGATGAACTCGACCGAAGCGAACCCGACGGCTTCACCATCCGCGACGCGGTGGAGCGACACGATGCGCTCCTCGACCTCGAGCCGGTCGACCCCCACCCCATCATCGAAGCCGCCGACCGGATGATCGAGTCGTCAGGCATCGAGCTCGAGTTCGTCGATCGTTTCGGCCGCCATCACTGATGTTCAGCCGTGGTAGCCTCGCGGTCGGGTATGCGGGTCCTGGTGGCAGGGTCGACGGGATACATCGGTCGCCCCGTCGTTCGGGAGCTGGTTCAGCGCGGCCACGCCGTCACCGCGGTAGCGCGCGATCGGGCCGGAGTTTCCGGGGCATGGGACCGCGACGCCACGCGCGCGAAGCTGGAGGGTGCGCGGGTCGTGTTCGGCGAGATCACCGACGCTGCCTTCGCTACGTCCCTCTTTACCGAGCCGTTCGACGCCGTGATCAGCTGTCTGGCCAGCCGCACGGGCGAGCCGTCGGACGCTTGGGCCATCGACTACCAGGCGAACCACAGTCTGCTGGAAGCGGCCCGCGAACACGGAGCAGAGCGCTTCGTACTCCTGTCGGCGATCTGCGTGCAGAAGCCGCGGCTCGAGTTCCAAAAGGCCAAGCTCGCCTTCGAATCGGAGCTCCGGTCTTCGGGGCTGACGTACTCGATCGTCCGCCCGACGGCCTATTTCAAATCGCTGGCCGGTCAGATCGCCCGGGTTCGTGCCGGTCGGCCATATCTTCTCTTGGGCGACGGCTCGCTCACCGCCTGTAAGCCGATCAGCGAGCGCGACCTGGCCTACTTCGTCGCGGACTGTCTGCACGACGAGACCAAGCACGACGCCATTTTGCCGATCGGGGGCCCCGACCCCGCTATCACGCCGCGCCAGCAAGGTGAGTTGTTGTTCGCGGTGCTGGGTCGCACGCCGAAGTACCGGCGCGCTCCGGTCTGGATGTTCTCCGCCATCGTCGCCGGCCTGGACCTCACCAGCCGGCTCTGGCCGGCCCTGAAGACCAAGGCCGAGCTGGCTCGGATCGGCCAGTACTACGCCACGGAGTCCATGCTCGTCTGGGACGAGAGCGCAGGCCGCTACGACGCAGGTCTGACGCCCTCCACCGGAACCGAGACCTTCCAGTCATTTCTGCAAGACGCCGTGCGGCAAGACGACCCGGCGGCCGACCTGGGGGACCATTCCGTCTTCACGTGAGGGATTCCGTCCCGTTTAACCTTGGGGCCCGGGTTGCTCGAGACCGCGTGATTTGGAAAATGTCGAGACGACCGTCCGCTGCACAGAGCGACGGTAAATCTCCGGAGGCGAGACGATGGTCCACGAGAATACGGCGACGCACTACACCCACGACTTCTTCCTCCCGGCGGCGCCCGAAGTCGTGTTCGCCGCCTGCACCGACCCGCACCAGCTCCGAACCTGGTTCGCCCACCAGGCGGAGATCGCCGACCCGAAGCCGGGCGCTCCGTTTCGCTTCTGGGGAAGGGCTACGCCGGACACGCCGACCGAAGCCGAGGCCGACCAGAAGCTGATGGAGTGGGCCCCCGGCGAGCGAGTGGTCTTCACCTGGACCTGGGCCGGCATTCCCACCACCGTGCAGTGGTCGTTCAAAGAGGGTGAGATGCCCGCTTACGACTGCGACCCCACCGCCGACGAAGACGCAACGCTCACCGGAACGCTTCTCACGGTTCGGCATACCCTCGACCGACCGCTGCCCTATCCGCGACCGGAGCAGGTGGTCGATGACTTCTGGCGACTGGCCACGGCGAACTTGCTTGGACACCTCGACGGACGGGGCAATGTCGTTCTTCCCGACTTCGACGATCCCGAGCCGGTCGTCCGCATCTCGATCGAGGTCGACGCCCCGCCCCCGGCAGTGTTCGAGGCCCTGACGACGCCCGGAATCCTGAACCGGTGGCTGGCTAAGCACGCAACGGTCGAGCTCCGCGAAGGAGGCGCGTTCGACCTGGGCTGGGGACCGGTGCCCGAGCACGTCACCCCCATGCACATCCTTCGGTTGGAGCAGGACCGCTTGCTGTCTTTTTCCTGGCCGGACTGGCGGCAGCAAAAAGACGTCCCCGACCAGTCGGTCACCTTCGAGCTCGCTCCCATCGACGACGGCGAGCGCACCCGGGTGAACTTCACGCACGCCGGGTTCGTCCGCACCGTCGATCGGAGCGACTACCAGCAGGGATGGACCGTTTTCATGGACGCGCTGGTCAAGGTCTTCCCGGCGGCCAACGACGCCTAGCCCGAGGCCCGGGCGCCGTGACCGATGGGGCCACTAGGCGCACCGTCAGGGGCGCCGTAGGATCTGCCACTCATACGAGCTGAGAACGAGCTCGCTACCCAACGCGACCGATGCGCCGCTGAAGGCATCCTGGAGCGTTTCGTTGGCGATGCCGGCTGGCAGCGACACGGTCGACGTCGTGGACCGTGCGTTGACGAAGACGACCAACGACTCGGACGGCGCGACGCGCTCGGCCACGAAGACGTCCACGGCGTCGTCCAAGGGAAAGCTGAGCTCGCCCTCCTGGAGCGCCTCGCTCGAAGCGAACAGCCCCAGCAGTCGAGTATAGAACGTTCGCACCTCCGGATTTTGATCCCAGACGATCGGTTCCCTTTCGAAGAGCGAAGTCCGAACGCTGGACCCCACCTCTTGCCCCGCATACAGGAGCGGTACGCCGGGTGAAGCGAGCATCATGACGAACGCCGCCTCGGCGCCGTCCAGTCCATCGAAGAGCTCGGGCGGGGGTCCCAGATTGAACGTCTCGTCGTGGTTCGTGGTGTAGCGGATGACCTCGCCGCCCTCGGGCAGCGCTCGAAGCTGATTGAAGATGCTGTCCGTCAAAAAGGAAACGTCAGCGCCCTGATAAACCGCGCGTAGACGCGCGTAGTCCTGCCACGGATAGGACAGGTCGAAGCCGAAGGTATGGGTCGGACGAGAGCCTTCCGCCAGCAAGAGGAGAGGCTTTATCGATCGCAGCTCCGCGATCGTCTCCTCCCAGAAGTCGTCGGGTACGCGTTCGGCGACGTCACAGCGAAACCCGTCGATATCGAAGGTTTCGACCCAATACTGCATCGCGTCGGCGACGGCTCGGCGCTGATCGACGTCCAGGTACGTCAGATCGGCGACATCCGTCCAGTCGGTGTCGGGGGGATGGGTGGGCTGACCGCTTTCGTCCAGCGTGTACCAGTCGGTGTGCGTCTCGGTCCACGGATGGTCGAGGGCGGTGTGGTTGGCCACCCAGTCAATGATGATGTGCATTCCCCGTTCGTGCAGGGCGTCGACCAGCTCGGCGAGCTCGCCCTCGGAACCGTGGGCGGCGTCGATGCCCACGTAGTCACGGATGGAGTACGGCGAGCCGACCGTCCCTTTGCGTTTCTCTTCGCCGATCGGGTGAAAGGGCATGAGCCAGAGCGCGTTGACGCCCAGCGCTTCGAGCTCGGGGAGTCGCTGAGTGATCGCGTCGAACGTTCCCTCTTCACTGAACTGGCGGACGAAGATCTCGTAGATGACTGCATCGTCGACCCAGTCCGGTCGAGCCGTATCGGGTCCGGAGCTCGACCCGTCACTCGAGCATGCGGCTCCGAGAAGGCCGAGGACCAAAAAGACTGCGAGAAGGTGCAGGCGGGCGCGCATGGGACCCCCGATCGCTAGCAGAAATGACCGCGAGGCGGGCACCGGGAATCGGGCTGGTTGGCCTGTGTCGACGGACGGCGTAGGGCCCACCCAGATGAGGCGAGCGAAACACCGACGGATGGTCCTCACCCTCGGCATCATCGCCGCGGTCACCACCGCCCGGCCGATGGAGACGCGAGCCGCCGTCGACGCCGAGTTTCAGATCTGGACGGCGGCATTCATCGCGCGAAACCGGTCGAAAACCGGCTACTCCTACTGGCTCGACCTCCACGCCCGCCGTTCGCCCGACAGCGTCGTCGCCATCGTCCGTCCCGGCCTGGGCTATCGATTCAACCGTCAGTGGGTGCTGCACGGGGGGTACGGATGGATTCCGGCGATCGCCGACAGCGGCGAGGCCGCCAACGAGCACCAGCTCTGGCAGCACGTGATCTGGACGCCCGAAGTAGGACCCACCTTTGGGGCCGATGTTCGATTCCGCATCGAGGAGCGCTTGTCCGACCTCGGCTCGGGGGTCGGCATCCGCGGACGCCTCCTCGTCCGCGGCGGGGTTCAAGTCGAGGACACGCCGCTCTCCTTCGTCGCCTGGGACGAGTTCTTCGCCAACTTCAACGACGCCGGATGGGGTCCGGAAGCGGGCTTCGACGAGAATCGGATCTTCGCCGGATTGGGTCTGGGAGCCCCACCGGTGTTTCGGGTGGAGGTTGGCTACCTCAGCATCATCACTCGTATACCCGACCAAAACGACCGACTTCAGAACAACCTTGCGGTCAATCTCATCGTGACCCCGTAGGAAACGAATCCGAGCTCTGCCTTGTAACCGGTGCCCCCGGAATGGCGTATTGGTCCTGCCATGCGCTACGCCTTGATTGCGCTCGTCGGCCTGACGGCCTGCGAAGCAACGTTTCACGAGGTCGACGTCGAGCAGTCCGGCAGCGGAGGGGGACCGATCGTGTTTCCCGACGCCGGTGGCCTGCCGGACGCAGCGGTCTCCGCCGAAACGATCGTGTCGCAGGGTGACTGGCAGAACGCGGGCTACCCGGTCCAGGGTTCGGTTGCCATCGTGAGGCTCCAAAGCGGCGTTTACGAGATCCAGCTCAGCGACGACTTCATCGGCGCCGACCTGCCCGGCCCCACCCTGTTTCTGTCGAACCGGGCCAGCATCGGACGAAGCGGCATCCGCCCGCAGGAAGGCGACGTTCCCATCGCCGACCTCGACGACGTCACGGGCCCCCTGAGCTTCCCGGTTCCCGAATCGGGCATCGACCGGCAGTTCGCCTGGATCTACTGCCGTCCGTTTGCCGCCGAGATGCACGTAGCGCGGCTGGATGCCCCGTGACTCGACTTCTTTCGGTTGGTGCATTCGCGGTCGTGCTTTTCAGCGCCGACCCGGCGTCGGCTCAGATCCAGACCCGAGAGCAACTTCATGGGTACGTGAATCTGGGGGCGATGATTCAGTCGTCGAGTTCGTTCTACAACGCCAACGCCGATAGCGTAGCAACCCAGGACTTCACGGTCTTCATCCTGCCCTTCTACGCCGAGCTCGGGCTCGTGGACCGTTGGCTGATGGTTACCCTGGACTTGCCACTTTTCCGTCGAAACGAGCTCGTCAACACGAACGAAGGGATCGGTGGCGCCACGACGGGTCTCGGCGACATGCGCGTCGGTCTTTGGAGCACGCTCCTCCAGGGGCCTTTTCAACTGTTGGCAGCGGCTCAGCTGGGGATCCCCACGGGCGACCCAACCCCCACGGCCGGAGACGACGGAGACCTCGACACGATCGCCGCCCTCCTGCCCACCGGAGACGGCGAGTGGGACGTCGAGCTCGACTTGGCCATCGCCAAGTCGCTGGAGTTCTCGAGCTATCCGCTGCGCCACTACGGCAAGGCTCAGTTCGGCTACTGGATAAGAACCGACGGCTTCTCCGATGCCTTCAACTACCTGGCGGAGATCGGCACTCAGATCAAGGTCAAGTACCTCGATCGCCTCTGGCTCATCGCTCGCTTCAATGGATCGGAGAGCTTCGCCGACCTGAACGACTTGGAAGACAATCCTCCGGGCTCGTCGTTCGGACTCGGCAACGGCGTCCGGTATATGAACCTGGGCGGCGAAGCGCTCGTGAATCTGCCCCTGGGCCTCGGCGCCGGCTTCCGATTCGACGTCCCGCTGCGAGGACGCCTGGTCCTCGACGCGCCCACCTACAAGTTCTACGCGAGCTTCGAGTTTTAGCCTGCTCGGCTCACTCGACTTCCGCCTTCAGCTGCTGAAGAAGCTTGCCCACGACCTTCCAGTTGTCGGCTTCGGCGAGCTGGTCGAGGCGAGGGGAGCTCAGGTTGAACTCCGTGATTATTCGCCCCTTGGCCAAGCGGCCGTAGAGCCGCTGGCCAGGTCCTTCCACCGTGTTGCCCCGCAGAAAGCTCCCGCCGCTCTCCAGCACATCCTCGGCCACCTGCGCGAGGAGGAAGACGGCAACCCCGACGCCACGCTCGGAGCGGCGAACAAACAGATCGGTCAGCGTCCCCCCGTGCTGGCAGTGGGCCAGGTCGTACGTGGACTGCCAGGCAGCGAAGCCCACCAGCTCGCCGTCGCGCTCGGCGACCACCAGAAACACCCGCGGCGAGAGGAAGAGATCCCGCTCGAGCGCCTCTCGAGTGCCGTGCCACTCCGAGCCGAACATCTCGTGCATGTAGGTGCGGTTCAGGTCGGCCAGGGCTTGCAGGTCGCCCCGAGTGGCTTGTCGGATCGTCAATCGGGGCTCGGGGGTCCTCACGGTCCGCCCAGTCTACCGCCGCTGGCCCGAGAGAACGACTCCCTGGTTGGAATCCCGCATTCCGATTTCACGTCGGCGTCGCCGCGCTGCCTCCTTGACCTTGACCCCCTGGGCCCAAAGGTACACATCGGGCGGCTCTCATGTGTGGCGTCTTTGGGATATGGGGGCACTCAGAGGCCGCCAACATCGCATACCTCGGTCTTCATGCGCTGCAGCATCGAGGGCAGGAAGCGGCGGGGCTCGTGTCCAACCCGGGCTCGGGTCAGGCCTTCGCCAAACACTCGGGCCCGGGCCTCGTCGCCGACGTTTTCGACCAGGCGTCTTTGGAGCGACTCACGGGGCGCGCGGCGATCGGCCACGTCCGCTACTCCACGGCGGGCGGCGCATCCGCCGTAAACGCCCAGCCCTTCACCGTAGAGACCATGCGCGGATCGTTGGCGGTCGCTCACAACGGAAACCTCGTCAACCACGAAGAGATACGAGCCGATCTCGAGCGGGACGGCGCGATCTTCTCCACCCGCTCCGACACCGAGACGTTCGTACATCTGCTGGCGCGCGCCCGCGCGCCGCGGCTCGAAGACCGGATCCGCGATGCTGCGGCGCAGGTGGAAGGCGCCTACACCTTGGTCCTCCTTTCCCAAAACGCGCTGGTTGGCGTGAGAGACCCCTGGGGCTTTCGTCCCTTGGTCCTGGGCCGCATCGGCGATGCCCACATTCTGGTGTCGGAAACCTGCGCCCTGCCCCTCATCGGCGCCGAGTTCGTACGCGAAGTGGAGCCAGGAGAGATCGTCGTCATCAACGACGAGGGCATTCGCTCGGAGCGTCTGGTGCACATTCCCAATCCCAAGCGCCGCCCCTGCATCTTCGAACTCGTGTACTTCGCCCGCCCGGACAGCCAGGTATTCGAACGGAGCGTGTACGAAGCTCGCTTCGAAATGGGCCGCCAGCTCGCTAAAGAGGCGCCGGCCGACGTCGACTTCGTGATACCCGTCCCCGATTCGGGAATGGCAGCCGCGCTGGGCTATGCCGAGCAGAGCGAACTCCCGTTCCGTGTAGGGCTGCTTCGAAGCCATTACGTGGGGCGGACGTTCATCGAGCCGCAGCAGTCGATCCGCCACTTCGGAGTGAAGCTGAAGCTGAGCGCGGTGCGGGCAGTCCTCGAAGGCAAGCGAGTGGCCGTCATCGACGACAGCTTGGTCCGCGGAACCACCAGCCGAAAAATAGTGGGGATGCTCCGGGACGCCGGGGCCAAAGAGGTACACGTCCGCATCTCCTGCCCGCCGACCCGCTTTCCCTGCTTTTACGGGATCGATACGCCGTCGCGAGAGGAATTGATCGCCGCCAACCACGACGTGGACTCCATCCGAAAGTTCTTGTCCGCCGACAGCCTCGCCTACTTGTCTGAGCCGGGACTCCACCGTTCGGTGAAGGACACCGCCCTCGAGCAGTCCTTCTGTAATGCGTGCTTCACGGGCAAGTACTCCACCGGCAAAGAGCGGATCACCAGCCGGCTGAAGATCCTCGACGCGTCGGAGGCATCGACGAAGACTGCGGCGAGCGCCTGAACCGGTCAGCCGACTGGCTCGGCAACGACCGAGTGCCCGGGGATATCGCTCTTCTCGGTGAGGACGACGACCTGGGTCATCTTCGACAAGTACTGCAGCATCTGTACGAAGAGCTTCCGTCGACGCTCGGGAAAATCGCCGCCCGGGTCATCGACGAGGAGCGGGATCCGCGTGTTGGCGACGACCATTTCCACGAGCGCAAAGCGGAGAGCCAGGTCGACGAGGTCGAGTCCCTCGCCTTTGAGCTGGGCATACGGTCGCGGATCACCATCGACGGTCGTGACCGTCAATTCACCGCGGGGTCCGAAGGTCCCGTCTTTCAGCCGGCCGTCGCTGAACGCCCCAAGGTACTGGAGGAAGCGCGGCTTGAACTCGGTCACGAGTCCTTCGACATCCATCTGCACCAGGTCGGCGCCCGCTTGGATCAACTCGCGCGACCTATCCGGAGGACCGCCCCCCGGGTCGTAGCCGCCGCCGCCGTAGCCCGAGGCGCCACCGAATCCCATGGAGCCGGGTCCGAAGCCCGAAGCGAAGTAGCCGGTCGTGTTCCAGGAACCGGGGTCCGTCGAGCCCGAGCTGCCGGTTCCGTATCCTTCGCCGTAGCCCGTGTCGTCGTCGTCTTCGTCGATGTCGGCGGTTCCCGCCACGATCTTCACCCCAGAAGGGGTCCGCTGCGTGCTGCGCTCGGGGATGGGGACTCCCATCGACTCCAGCTGCGCGCGGATCGAGGCGATGCGCTTTTCTAGCTGGCCCTCGGACATCAGCGATCCATCGGATCCCAAGAGCTTGGGTTCCAGGACCCGGATCCGCTCCTCGACCTGCGCGAACTCCTCGGCGGCCGATCGCAACGCCGGGTTGCGCTCTGCGTCCTCGACCTGGTGCGAGGCCTCTTCCAGCCGGCGCTGTGCGGCTTCGTACGCATCGAGCCGTACGAGCAGGTCCGTGGGATCGTTGACTTCGAGCTTCTCCATCAGTCGGCGTACGATCGCGGTTTCGAGGTCGTACTGCCGTTCGATGCGAGCCCGGCGTTCATCGGCTTTTTGCAGCCGCGTCCCCAAGCGCTTGGACCCTTCGAGCTCGCCGACATAGCGGAAGGCCGCGGCTCCGGCTACCGCCGCTCCCACCAGGTTGAAGAGCGCAATCCATCCTGCACCAACGGCATAGGCGGCGAGGATCGCGGCGATGCCGACGCCCAGGCCACCGAGGAAGTACGGGTCCCGCTGCAGTGGCTGGATCCGCTGACCGAGAACATCGTCGGTGGTTCGAGAGGTCTCCTCCTCCAACCGGCGAGTGTCGGCCTGGTACCGCGCCGTGGCGGCCTCGAAGTTCTCGATACGCTCCTTGAAGTTGGGAGGGAGGTCGGCGAGATCCGCCATACCGTCCAGGTCGCGCTGGGCGGCCTGCGCGGCGGACCGCTTCTCTTCGAGGCTTTCGACCTGACTCGCCAGCGCGGCCTTTCGGCGGTTGAGCTTGTCGAGCTCGCGCTCGACGAGTGCCGCCTGCCGCGACGCCTGCAGGTGCTGCTCCATCCGCTCGAGCTCTTTCAGGAGGTCGTCCTTCTGCACCGTCTCGGGTTCGGGCGCTTCGCCGTCCATCTCCGCCTGAACGAGGGCGTTCATCATGTTCACCGGCGACCCGAACGCTCCGGGGCCGCTGCCCGGCGGACCCGACATGGCTCGCGGCGGACTCGCCCCCCATCCTCCGCTGTCCGGCCGGGGCGCGAACGGATCGCCCATCGGACCGCCGAAGGCACTCTCGGCGATGACCGGAGTACCGCTCCGGGTCCGGGCGCGTGCCCCTCGGCTCGGCATGGTGTCGTTTGAAATCGTGAACAGACGCTCGTAGGAGACCTCGTCCGGAAGGCGCTGCTGCACGCGCACGTACTGAGCCGCCTCGGTCGTGACTTCGGTCAGAAGCGCATACTTCTTCGACTCCGCCTCGAATCGATACAGGCGTGTAGCCCCCGTCCCCAGGTCGCGAATCACGCGGTAGGCCAGCTTGTCGCGCCCGTAGAACGACAGCGCGACCCGAGCCGGTTGGGAGGTATCCGAGACGAGGTGATCGGTCGCCGTAGCCCGGCTGGGATCGGGAAACAGCGGGAAGTAGATGCAGTCGAGCACCGCGGCCCGTCGTTCTGGGTCCTGGAGCGGAACGACATTCAGGCCCGGCTTGAACGCAAGACGCACCTTCCCTTCGAAGGCCTTCGCGTTCTGAAGAGCGATCTCGACGAGGAGCATGACGCCGCCCCAGGGGCTGGCTCTAGCTGTAGACCTGGAAGGGCGTCAGCGCAAATGAGCGGGCGATCAGGCGCCGTTCTTGGACGGTCGGCGGTCGCTGCGCTCTTTGATGCGGGCCGCCTTACCCGAAAGATTGCGCAGGTAGTAGAGCTTCGCGCGCCGCACCTGGCCGTGGGACTTGACCTCGATCTTCTCAACGCTCGGGGTGTGCAGGGGGAAGATGCGCTCGACGCCGATACCGTAGGACACCTTGCGAACGGTGACGCTCGAGTTGATGCCGCCCTTGCGGTAGCGGATGACGACCCCCTCGAAGACCTGGACACGCTCCTTGTCGCCCTCGCGGATCTTGCTGTGGACGCGGACGGTATCTCCCACCTGGAGGCGCGGATGTTTACGGAGATAAGGTTCTTCGACTTCGTCGATGATGTGATTCATGGCGGCACCCCGAGGGAGGGCCGGATTCTGTTCAGGCCCGACCAAACGTCAAGTCCAAAACGCTCGGGTTCAGGCGTCTCCCAAGAGTCGCTCGAGCTGTATGACGACCTCCAGTCCCGCGGGAAGAGGCGTCCACGGAGCACCATCCCGCACGGGCGGGAGGTATCCGATCCGTTCAGTAGGGGAACCTCCGCCGAGGTCGATCACGAGGGGGTCGAGGTCGGCGAGCTCGGCATACCCTAAGACGGGCCCAGTTGGTCCCCCGAGCCCGGCGAGGCCGATCGCGGCACCCGGCGGCGCATCTGCCCCCGACCGCACGCGGACGAGGTCGGCAGCGAGGGCTGCGGGCGCTGGCTTGGTCGAGCGGCGGGTCCGTTTGGCCGGCGAGGCGGCGAGCCACGGGTCGACGGCCGCGACCCGAGACTCCCACGTACTCCGAATGGCGGGGTCTGGATGGACCAGGTCGACCTCGAGTCGGTACGCGCCCGCCAACGAGACCAGCAGGTCTAGGGCAAGCGGTGGCGGTACTCCGCAAAGGAGCCGCACCGAGCGCCGCGGTCGCCCCCGAAGAGCCGCGGCCTCCGCGGGCTCCAGCTTCAGGCCCCGGAGCAGCTCGGGCCGACGTGCCGCCGTCCGCAAGAGGGACTGCTCACGCCGCCACTGCGCGACCCGAGCATGGTCGCCGGAACGCAAGACCGAAGGGACCTCCAGTCCGCGCCAGCTCGCCGGTCGTGTGTAGTGGGGATACTCGAGGAGGCCGGTGAGGCCCGGACTGAAGCTGTCCAGCTCGGGGCTGTCCTGATTGCCCAACGTGCCCGGCAAAAGGCGAACGACCCCGTCGACCAGCACGAGGGCGGCGTACTCGCCTCCGGTGACGACGTAGTCGCCGATGGAGATCTCGTCGGTCACTAGCGACCGAATGCGGTCGTCGAATCCTTCGTAGCGTCCCGCGACCAACGTGAGGTGCTCGGCCTTCGACCAGGCCTGAAGATCCTGCTGCCGGAGGGGACGTCCTTGCGGCGTGAGCAGCACGACGGGCCCGTCCGGGGCCACGGACTCGAGGGCCGCCGCCACCGGCTCCACCTTCAAGACCATGCCGCCGCCCCCCCCGAACGGCTGGTCATCGACGGTTCGATGCTTGTCCGTCGTGAAGTCGCGGGGGTCGATCAGCTTCACCTCGACGTCCCCACGCTCGACCGCGCGACCGACCAGCCCGGTCTTCAGGGGAGAACGAAAAAACTCGGGAAACAGCGTCAGGACGTCGATCTTCACCGCTCGCTCTTGGGTGCGTTGGCCTCCAGGAGTCCCGGAATCGAGCGTACGTGCACCTTCACTCCGTCCGGCCCCCGGTCGACGCCGGTGATGAATGCGTCGACCGCCGGGATCAGCGTCTCCTCTTCCCCCACCACGAGCAGCGGATGAGCGCCCGTGTCGCGGATGGCGACGATTTCGGCCAGGGGCTCTTCGGCGTCATCCACGTAGACGGCGGCGCCGAAGAGCTCGTCGTATTCATCGGTAATGAGGACGGGCCTTCGCCGCGGATCGACGTCGACCGACCAGCCCTCGATCCGCTCGGCCTGCGCGCGATCGGAAATCCCGCCGAAGCGAGCGACAACGCGAGAGCCATCGAGGAACTTCGCCGCCCGGAGCTCCTCCGTCCGGACCTCGCCGACATCGGAGTCGAGTTCGACGAACTGCGGGTGCGCGGCGCTTTGCCAGCGGGTCTGGCGAGCCTCGAGCCGCCGGGGTCGAAAGAGCTGAATGAGAATCTCGCCGGACAGGCCGTGAGCGCGAAGAACGCGGCCGACTCGATGGATGAAGGCGCTGCCTTCAGCCGAAGTCACTCCACGATCTCGAGGGAGGAACGCTTGTTCTGCTTGATGGAAGCGGCGGCCAGCAGCGTACGCATCGCTTTGGCGGTCCGACCCTTCTTGCCGATGACCTTGCCGAGGTCATCCTTGGAGACTTTGAGTCGTACCACGACGGCATCGTCTTCGCCGTCTTCGGTGACCTCCACGTCGTCGGGAGCATCGACGAGCGCCTTGGCCAGATAGTCGATCAGGTCTTTCACGGCGTTACCTTACGCCCGCGGGCGGGGCGGGAAAAGGTCAGCTTTCCGACGGCTTCTCGGCGTCGGTCGCTTCCGCCGTGGCCGTTGCTTCATCGGCCTTCGGCGTGTCGGCTTTGGCCGCGTCGGTCTTCGGTGCGTCGGCTTTGGCCGCGTCGGCTTTGGCCGCGTCGGCTTTGGCCGCGTCCGCCTTCTGCGCGTCGGCCTGGGCCGCGTCGGTCTTCGGTGCGTCGGCTTTGGCCGCGTCGGCCTTGGCCGCGTCGGCCTTCGGTGCGTCGGCCTTCGGCGCGTCGGCTTTGGCCGCGTCCGCCTTCGGCGCGTCGGCCTTGGCTTCTTCGGGCTTCGCTTCGACCGGCTTCACCGGCGGCGCTTCGTACTTGGGCTTGGTCTTCGGCAGCACATTGCCGAGCTTCTTGGCTTTTCGGATGAGCTTACCGGCGGTCTCGCTGGGCTGTGCGCCCTGCTCGATCCAGTAGTCGCTCCGCACCTTCATGAAGAACATCACGTACGTTAGGGGAACGAAGTAGCCC
>CAYYOT010000035.1:0-46794 GCA_964473255.1 uncultured Myxococcales bacterium
CGCCCACCGTCCTTCCGTCCCCCCGCCATCCCTCCCCCCGCCATCCGTCCCCCCGCCGGCAAAGCCCACGGTTCTGGCTCGATTCGACCCGGCAGGAGGTTCGGTGAGTTCGACGCCCGCCTCCCGGGATACCGTCGATCGAGGTCGCCGGACGATGACGTACATCGGCTTTCGCGAACGCGGGGGCGTGTCTCGCGTGTTCGTTCGCCTGGACGGTAGAGCGCGCTTTCGCCAGCGCCAGGACGGGAAGACCTTCGTGCTGGAGCTGCTCGACACGCGGGTCAACGTGAAGAACAACGAGCGTCCTCTGGACACGTCATATTTCGACACGCCGGTCCTCCGCGTTCAGGCCCGTCCCGGGCCTCACGATACCCGCATCGAGGTCGAGCTCCGCCGTAGCGTGCCGTGGCAGATAAAGCGCATCGGCAATACGATCGCCGTCGACTTCCAGTCGTAGACAGTGTCCTTCGTCTGCGGAGCTCCTCCCCTCGTGGGGGCACTGCTCACGGCGGCTTCCGGGACGTCTTCGTCCACGTGCGGCATCACCCTCGAAGCTGAACGGCTCGTCGTCGAAGCGGGTCGCATCGAGGCTACGGGGTCGCCGCGGGTCATCCGCTGTCCCGATGAGCCGCCGCTGGTCGAGGCGGAGCGAATAGCGGCGAGCGAGGGAATCTGGCGCGCCGAGCGGGCGCGGATACGGCCGTGCGGATGCATCGGAGGGCCGGAGCTCGCCATCCAGTGTCGTTCGGTCACCGTCGATCCCGAGCGCGGGGGCTGGGCCGTGTGGCCGGTGGTGGAGGTCGATGGTACGCCGGTCTTCGGTCTTCCAGTGGCGTACGTGCCCTTGGGCGACCGCAAGAGCGGGCTCTTGGCCCCTCGCTTTCGCTGGTCGCCTCCGTTCGGGTTCGAAGCCGCGCAACCGGTCTACGTCGTCCTCGGGCGATCACACGACCTCACGATCACGCCGTCCATCGCGAGTCGGCGGGGACCGGGCGCCGAGCTCGAGCTGCGCGGGGCCCCGCGGGACGACGTGCGCTACCACCTCGCACCGGAGATCCTCTTCGACTTCGGGGAGCCGCGCAGCGCCGGATTTCGGTGGGCTCGCTCCGAACCGATCGTTCGGCATACGCTCGATGGCGACGCCGTCGCTGGTGTGGGCCGCGTTCGCTTCGGGGCCGACCTCGCAATCCGCGGCGACCCCGCCTGGCAGGCGGAGCGCGGATCGTCGTTCGAGGCACGTCAATCCGAGTGGACACGCAGTCGCCTCACGGTCGGCGGGTCGTCGATGCGAAGCCTCCGCTGGTCCATGTCGGCACATCTCTTTCAGGATCTTCGGCCCGATACGTACGGGGATGTCGACGATCTCCGGGAAGTGAGCCTGTGGTCGGGCGAGACGCCCGGACCGGGGGAGGTTCGGTATCGCTTTTTCGAAAGTCGTCTTGCGCTGACGCCTCGGGCGCTCGGACGCCGGTTACCCGTCTTTTCGGGCTTTGCCAGCCGATTCGACGGCGCGACCTCGTGGTCGGGCGACCCGGCCGGCTATGCGCGCGCCGATCTGCGACCCGAGCTCTTCGCCCCCGTGCCTCTGCCCTGGGGCTTGGTCTTCGAGCCCGGCATGGCGGCCCGGGGCACGGTCTGGGTCGGATCCGACGAGCGGGGGACCTCGGCTGGGGGACGGGTCGCGCCGGTGCTGTGGGCCGACCTCGGTCAGGAGCTCCGCCGAGGCTATGGGCGATTCGTCCATCGCATCCGCCCTCGGTTGCGGTCCCGCTGGATCGTCGCCGTGGCCGAAAACCTCCCTCCTTCCACCTTCGATGCCGAGGATGAGGTCGACCTGCTCGAGCCTGCCGCCCAGATGAGCGCCGAGCTTGCCACCGAGTTGATGGACCTTCGGCGGCCAAACCGAAGGGTGGCCCTCGAGCTCGCGGTAGGGCACGACTTCGGCTGGGAGCGAGAGGGGGTCGGCACCCTGGAAGGGCGCGCGCTGGCGGACGGCGAATGGTCCCTCGGAGCGAGTCCCTGGACGCTGCTCGGCGACGCTGACGTGATCTGGTCGTTCGCCGGAAGCGAGCTGAGGCAGCTGGTCGTCCGAGCCGGATTTCGGCGCCGCGAAGGCCACGAGGTGGTCTTGGGCTATCGTCGGCAGACCGAAGAGGTCGCCGCCTGGACGTTTCGCGCGCCGGAAGAGCTCGTGCCTTCGAATACGGTCCGCCCAACCGGATTCGTTCCGGTCGAGGAGCGCCAGGCATCCCCCGCCGAAACGCGTGCCGAGACCCGACCCGCCAGTCCTCAAGATGCCCTATTCGCAGCCTCACAGGTCGCGATCCTCCGATGGCTGCGCGCACGGATGCGGGTCGTGCTCGCCTTCGACGATCCGGACATCCTGGAGATCGCCTACGGTTTTCGCAGCTCGATTCTGCAGTCCCTGACGGGCAGTGTGGAGGCGTCGCCCGGATGCGGGTGCTGGAGTGCGTTCGCCTACGCCGGCACGGCCCGCGACCGCGGGGGATGGGATGTCGGCCTGGGGCTACGCCTGGGGCCAGAGTTCTGAGCGATCTTCGGGACCGCCCTCCGGCCTACTCGAAGTGAAAGTTGAAGATCGGAAACACGGGCAAAAAGCCGTTGCGCGCGACGTTGACCAGACCTATCTGCATGCCTCGGAGGTTGTCGGTCACGTTGACCAGGCCCAGCTGAAGCCCATGGACGCTCTTGGAGTAGTTCACCGCGGAAAGCTGCAGGCCGGTGACCTTGCCTTGCGACCAGTCGACGGCCCCGAGCTGAGCCCCCATCGTGTCTTTACCCACGTAGTTGAAGAAACCGAACTGAAGGCCCCGAAGGTCGCCCTTGCCCACGTTCGCGATGTAGTTCCACTGGGCGCCGCTGACGTCGCCTTCGACCCACCCGAAGCCCAACCACTGAAAACCACCGAAGTCCCCGGAGGCGCGGTTGACGATACCGATGTCGAGGCCGATCACGTCCTGGTTGTGGCCGTAGATGTTGAGCCGAAACCCGGTGACCGAACGCTTGACGGGTGCGATCTGAACCGGGGCGAACAGGGATAGGCTGACCGGGTAGGGCTTGTCGTTGGTTCCTTTGGCATCATCGGCCCAGGCGGGGGTCGCCGAGGCCAGAGACAGCACGGCCATGATCGAGGCCGAAATTCTACCGAACATGAACCGCGTCTCATCCCGTGTCTGTCCGAGAGTCCAGACCGAACCGTCGATCCTTCTCGGTTGACCTCGGAGTCAACCTGCGACCGGATGGGGTCGGCGTGAGCTCCGTCTCCAAGTCACCGCCCGACGTCACCCAGGAGCGCCGCAAACAGATCCTCCGAGCGGCCGTCGAAGTGTTCGCCGAAAAAGGCTTCCATCGGACGCGGGTCAGTGACGTCGCGCGCCAAGCTGGCGTCGCCTACGGGCTCATCTACCACTACTTCGAGTCAAAGGACGCGCTCCTGAACAGCATCTTCGAGGAGAACTGGGCGGTCTTCCTGAAGGTCTTGGACGATCTGAAGCAGCAGCCGGAGCTCTCGGCGGTCGACCGGCTGTTTCAGGTGGCCGAGCTCCTGATCGATGCCCTCCAGGTCGTTCCGACCACCATCCAGGTCATCATTCAAGAGGTATCCCGTTCGGGTCGCTTCGTGCAGCCGGGGAAGCTCCAGGCCTTCGAATCAGCGTTGACGGCCATCGAGGACATCATCTGTCAGGGGCAGGCCGCCCGCGAGATCGACCCCAGTACGGATCGACGGGTGATGGCCCACATGTTCATGGGGGCGCTCGAAACGGTGTGCACGGGTGTAGTGATCGGACAGATCGCGTGTGACTCTCCCGAGGACTCCGAGGTCATCAAGGAGACGATTCGCCGAGTCCTGACGGGAGGTATGCGGACGACATCATGAGCACGAACGACTCTACCATCCGCTACGAAAAGACGGGGCGCATCATTCGGATCACACTGAATCGGCCGGAAAAGCGCAACGCGCTCGACGCCACGATGCTCGCCGAGCTGGACGAGGCGTTCGCGCGCGCCGACGAAGACGAAGATGCATGCGTCGTCGTGTTGCGCGGCGAAGGCGACAAGGCATTCTGCGCGGGCGCCGACCTATCGGGCATGTCGGGGGGAGGGTTCCTGCAGACCCACGAAGCTCGGGCCCGATTCCCTCGGCTCTTCCTGCGGATCCTGAAGAACTCGAAGCCGACGTTGGCGGCCGTCAATGGACACTGCGTTGCCGGCGGCGTGGGGCTCATGCTGGCCTGCGACCTCGCGATCGCCAAAGCAGGATTCAAGGTCGGTACGCCGGAGATCGCGCGGGGGCTGTTCCCGTTCATGATCTCGGCGCTGATCCTGCGCACGGTCGGTCGGAGAGACGCGTACGAGATGATGCTCCTGGGCGATACGTTCTCCACCGAGCGGGCCCAGGAACTCGGTCTCGTCAATCGGACGGTGCCGGCCGAGCACTTCGACGAATCCGTCGAGGCGTGGGCCGACCGCCTCGCCTCCTACTCTCCGGCGGTCTTGCGCCTCGGGCGTCGAGCGTTGGTCATGCAGGAAGGCATGCCGTTGGAGAGTGCATTCGATCATCTCCAGGGACTGATCACCGTCAACTCCATGCTCGACGATGCCGCGGAGGGAATCGCCGCGTTCTTCGAAAAGCGTTCGCCCGAGTTCAAGGGTCGCTGAGGTCGGGATGCTCGAATCACTGCTGATCGCCAACCGGGGAGAGATCGCCCGCCGCATCATTCGAACGGCAAAACGGATGGGCATCCGCACCGTCGCCGTCTGCTCCGAAGCGGATGTCGAGGCCCCGTTCGCACGGGAGGCCGACGCCCGGCACATCATCGGTCCCCCTCCACCCAAGGAGAGTTATCTGAATGCGGATGCGATCATCGACGTCGCCCATCGCGAGCGTATCGATGCTGTGCATCCCGGCTACGGGTTCCTGTCCGAGAACGCTCGCTTCGCCGAACGGGTGGAACGCGAAGGCTTTCGCTTCGTGGGCCCGCGGCCCGACACCATCCGGCGAGTGGGAAGCAAGCTGGACGCTCGAGCCGTCGCCGTTCAGGCCGACGTCCCGGTCGTTCCCGGGTGCGACCTCGTGAAGGACGTCGAGCAGGCTCGCGCCGAGGCGGCCGCCATCGGCTATCCGGTCGTGCTCAAGGCGTCGGCGGGAGGCGGCGGCATCGGCATGTACGTCGTCACGAGCGAAAAGAAGCTGGCTCGGGCCTACGACGATGCCCGTCGCAAAGGCGCGTCGTTCTTCGACGACGATACCGTCTACATCGAGAAGCTCATCGAGGCGCCGGCCCACGTCGAGGTCCAGATCTTCGGCGATGGTCAGGGCCGCGTCTTCGCGGTCGGGGAACGGGACTGCACCGTCCAGCGGCGAAACCAAAAGGTCGTCGAGGAAGCGCCCTCCCCCCGGCTCGACACCGCGACCCGGGACGCGATGTTCGACGCGGCCGAAAGACTCGGCCGGGCCGTCGATTACCGCAACGCCGGCACCGTCGAAATGATCTACTGCGGATCCGGCCCGGAAGCGGGTCGATTCTACTTTCTCGAGGTGAACAGTCGGCTGCAGGTCGAGCATCCCGTGACCGAAGCCGTCACCGGTCTCGACCTCGTGCAGATCCAGCTCGAGGTGGCGGCCGGGCAGGAGCTGCCGGAGGCTCTGAACCGACCCTCACCTCGAGGATGGGCCATCGAGGCCAGAATCTGCGCCGAAGACCCGGACAAGCGCTTCTTCCCCAGCCCGGGGACTCTGACGCACGTCGAGTTTCCCGCCGACGCGTACGTACGGGTCGACAGCGGCGTCGAGGCGGGGAGCGTCGTATCGCCCACCTACGACTCGCTCTTGGCCAAGCTCATCGTTCACGGCAAGGACCGCAAAGAAGCCATCGCCCGCTTGGTCGACGCCGTCCGCAGAACTCGCGTCGAAGGCACGAAGACGAACCTTCCGGTCTTCGTGCCGGTGCTCGAGCACCCGACGTTTTCCGCGGGAGCGCACTCGACTGGTTTTCTGGCCGACCTGGGATACAAGAGCTGATGTGACGCGGTGGTTCCGGGGGACGGTCGGTCGCGGCGCCCGGGTTCGGCCGAGCTGGGCGGCGCGCACGGCTGGTCTCGGATTGTTGCTCTCTTCAGCCCTGGTACGGGCTCAGCCCGCCGAACCGCCCGAGGACCTCGACGGCGTGCCGGCGTCGTCCGGCGTCGCGGGCGCGCCGGGGTCGACGTCGACCGCCACCTCGACCCCCACGCGCACCAGCAGCACGGCGCCGGTCCTCGACGAGCCCTTGGCGCCGGAGCTTCCCCCGCCGCAGGCTTCGACCGCTACGACGGCTCCCTCCCCCGAGCGGGTCGACCTCCTGGGTGTGGAGCTGCCGAACCAGATCGGACCCGCCTGGATCGATGCTGGTGTTGGTCGGCTGCGACTCGGCCTTGCGACCCAGCTCCTCACCGAGCTCCAGACCGGGTCCGGCACGGAGGATGGTTTCGACTCGCGCGTGTTGATCCGTCGGCTTCGATTGAGTTTGTCCGGACGCTTCCTCGACGACCGGCTGTCGTTTGCGTTTCAGCTCAACACGACTCCCGGGAACTTCGAAGTCGTCGACATGTGGCTGGACTACGAGATCATTCCCCAGTTCCGCCTGCGACTGGGACAGATGAAGATCCCGCTGGATGGCTATCGCGCACTGTCCTTTAGTCGGCTGTCGAACGTCGATTGGTCGATCACGACCTCGTGGTTCGGTTCGGAGCGACAGCTGGGTCTGGTGATTCACAGCGCCGAGGATCGGCCTGGTCTCGACTACAACATCGGACTCTTCACCGGTCAGAACCGCCGCGCCGGGCATGCCATCGCGCTTCCGAATTTCTATGGCGAGCCCACTTCGAATCCTTCGCGCGTGGACGGAGTGGGTGAGGTCGACACCATCCACCCGGAGATCGTCACGTCGGTCGAGTTTGCTTCCGAGGGATTCGCGACGGACGCGATCTCCGATCGTCGAGGAGGACCCCTTCGCTATCGGTTCGGGCTAGGTGCGGCGTGGGACGTCCGACCGGAAGAGGGCCGAGACTTCACGTTTCGGCTGGTCCCCGAGGCTTGGATCAAGGTTCGGCACCTCTCCGTGTACGTGATCGGTTATCTGGGGGTGGCCGAACTCACCCAGACCGACGAGACGGGCTGGGGAGCGATGGGCGGAAATCTCGAAACCGCCTACCGGTTCTCGCAGGCCTTCGAACTCGGGGCTCGCTACGGCACGGTCGTCGTGAATCGAGACCTGTCCGACGATGCAATAGCGCGCGGTCAGGCCTTCATCGACGCCGCGGAAACGCCCGATGACGCAGAAGCGCTCATCGCGCAGTATGGGAGCGCGGGAGACCTTCGTCGTCAGCATCAGCTGCTCGGTTCGTTCAACATCTATTTGGTAGGCCACAGCCTGAAGCTCCAGACCGAGGTCGGGTGGCGGCGCGACGTCCTCACGACGAAGAACGCCGACCGCTTCATCGCGGTGCTGCAGGTTCAGTTCGCATTCTGAGGAACGACCCGGGCCCTCGGCATGACGACCCGTGCTCGCGAATCCTGGGCGACCTGCTGAAACGTCATTCGTAGCGCGCCGTAGTCTTCCGGCTGAACTCTGATTTGGGGAATCGATCGCTCGCGCTCGTAGATCAGGGATGAGGTCGCTGGATCCCAGGTGATGCGCTGCTGGAAGGAACCGAAGTCCGTGATCCGTCGAAAGCTCCGAGGAAATTCGAACGGACTTCGGAGATCGTCGGGCATCCGTAGGCGGACGGTGAGCCGCTCGTGCGATTCGACGAGCAGCATGGGCGTGGAGCGATGGGGAAGGCGAGCATAGTCGTTGGTTCCGGGCAGACCGAAGACCTCGGCCAAGGGATAGGTTTCGAAGAACGCCTCGGCCGTCCAGGCGCCGACGCCCACCGCGAAGAGCGGCATGCGCACCGCCGCGCGAAGAGTCGCTCCCTCGGCGGTCGATTCGATGCGGACTCTGCGGAGCGTGATGCCAGGCAGGGCGGGGCCCAATGCCTCCTCCAGCCGTCGGCTCCATTGTCCCGGAGGACTTCGTGCCGCGAAGACCGTGAGGTCAGCCGCCAGCTCGTCCGTCAGCGACCAGGTGACCGTCCCCGTGACCGAACCATCCGTCTCGGCCGCGAGCTCGAAGATGGCTTCCTGCACGGAGTCCCGGATCCACGCATCGGCGACCGGCTTCGGTCGTGGGGGCCCCAGCGGCGTGACTTCCAGGTAGCTCCCGCCGCGAAAGGACGACGGGAGTCGACCTCGAAACACATCGTCGCGCTCGAGCGAAAACCAGACCGTCGACGAACGCATCCGAGCTCGACCGACCAGTCGTCGAAATCGCTGCGGGTCCGGATAGAGCGTACGTACGCGAGGGGCGGTGCCCGAGCGCATGAGAACGAGGTCGGCGTCGATTCCCACGGCGCGGGCCAAGGCGACGGCCAGCACCGTGCGTGAACCTCGGCGATTGATCAGTGTGGCGAAGGGACGCCGGGGCGGACCGACCTCGATCTCCTCTTCCACCCAATCGAGGATGCGGGACAGAATCGAGTCATCGCTCCCCTGCGCAAATCGCGTCCGTGCGAAGGCCTCGACCCAGGGCGTGGATTCCTGGAGGAGTCGTGCCGGGCGGAGGTTGGCTTCGCGGGCACCCATCACGTCGGTCCCGGCCCAGATCACGACGAAAGGAACGTGCTCTTCGGGCGGGGCGGTGAAGGGCTCGGGAGGAATCGCTGGCTGAAGACCGGATTGCCAGACCGCGGTCACCATGTCGTTCGTCCGCCGCAGATAGGGCTCCGGAGCTCCGTTGATCGACCGATGCTCGAAGGGGATGGACGCCGGCAGGAGGGCGACCAGGTCGCTCCGATGTGACGGGGCGCCGCCTCGCAGGTAGAACCGTCGAATGTAGCCGCCGGTCGGAGTGCTCGGTGACTCCAGCCGCAGCCAGCGGCGCTCCACGCCGTCGCCGGGCTCGAGGTGAGAAAACGAGACGTCGATCTTCCCTGGGTGGCGGTCGGCCTCCATCGCCGTGCCGTCCGGCTCCAGCGTCCGCAGCGCCAAGACGATCGCGTTGCCCGGCACCCGTACCTCTCCGAAAGCGTCGACTGCTTCGCGAGTCTGGACTCGAATGACCGCGTGTTGCTCCGAGAGCACCGACCCGTCAGGCCAGATCCGATCCACGACTCGATCCAGCAAGATGACGTCGTCGTAGGCGGACCACGGTTCCGAACGATCCAGGCCCCGAGGAATCGAGCGCCCGGCCACCGGCGCCAGGAGCGACCATGGGTCGAAGCGCAAGCGCGTGCGCAACCACCCATCCGGCGTATCGATGAAGGGGTCCAAGCCGCGCTGGGCAACGCTCAGACCGACGGCGTCCAGGTCGAGTGCTCCCGCCCGAGCCAGGCCTTTCCAGGCCTCGTCCGAAGTGACGCGATCGTCGAGCGCGGTGGATGCGATCAGGAGCGTCCGGAGCGCCGCGTCGTCGAGTGGGTCTCGCTCCCGGGCCCGCCGGGCGGCGGCGCCCGCCCGTTCGAAACGACCCCGGTCCAGCTCCCACTGTGCCACGAGGCTCCACTTCACCGACGGATCGCCCCGTTCGGCCAGGGCGTAGGCCTGGACCAAGGCATCATCGATGCGCCCCTCGCGGGCCAACGCCTCGACCAGCGACCAGTGGGGCTCCGCGCGAAGGGGACGCAGCAGGTCCAGGCGCCGCGAGCGTCGAAGGAAGCGATTCGCTGCATCGTGGAGGCGCGTTGGCAGGCCGGCCGCGAACGCCCGCTGCAGACGTTCGACCGCCTCGGTGGTCCTTCCCTCCTCGTCGAGCCATCGATGTTGGTACCAATGCACGAGCCAATCGTGGGGAGCGAGTCGTTCGGCCGCGTCCATGGCCCGTGCGGCCTCGGCGCGCTGGTCCGGTCCGAGCGCATCCGCCAGCTCGAGCCAGGCGCGGGGGGCCTCCGGGTCGAGATCGACCGCACGACGGATCAGCTGCAGCCGAAGTCCATCGTCGAGGTCGTCGAAGAGCCAGTTGCGCCACGCCCGAAGCAAGAGCGCCGAGGCCTCGGCTCGCTCGACCACCCAGCCCAGATGACGCTCGACATCGCGAGCCGACGCGAGTCCCGCTCGGCGGGCGGCCGACGACTCCAGCCAGTGGTCGGCCCAGGAACGGGCGGCCGGCCGAAGAGGCCGAGCCATGATCCTCGTCGGCGAAGGGCCGGGACCGTCGGTCGGACAGGGTCCCGAAGGAACGGTGGCGGCGAACCGGATGGTCTGTCCAGGCGCCACGCGCAGGCGGAGGGTGAGCGGGTGGGAGCCCGGCTCCAGGTCGGCTCGAAACCACCAAGCGTCCGCGTCCGGACGCCCGACCGTCGTGCCCGCGAGGGTCAGCTGACCGGACGCCTCCGTTCGAGCCCAGACCTCGACGGTCGAGGCGATCGCGACCTGCAGGCACGTGCGCGCTTCATAGAGGCCGGCTCGGCCCCCGGCGCTGACCTCGACCCGCGGTCCCCGAACGGGCGCCGACCGCCGAGCCGGGCCCGGAGGCGGTGCTCGCGGAGCAACGCCCTGATTCCATCGTTCGAAGACGACCGGGTCGTCGACGCCGACCGGGCCCCGGACCGTCCAGTCGACGAGCCAGCCGCCTTCCTGCAAGCGGTCGGCGGAAGCCGGCTCACTCTGGGTGCGCAGGCTCGCCAGGAGCGCGCGACTCGGAAGGCTGCGCGGCGCAGCGCGAGGTGTCGACGTGGCACCGTCCCGAGTCCATGCCGCGAGCAGGCCGAGGCAGAGACGGCCGGCGGGCTCGTCGACCCCGGCTTCGGCACACCGCCGAGCATGGGCGTAGGCCTGTTCGCGCCGCAGGTCGTCGTCGTCGAGCAACGCGAGCCAGAGCCAGCCGCTCGCCTCTTCGGGACTTCGCTCGGTGGCGCGCTCCAAGATGGCTCGCGCTCGGGCTCGATCGTTGAGCTCGACCCATGCGCGGGCCGCCGCCTGCACCGGATCCGAATCTTGAAGAGCATCGATGACGCCGGCGGAGACGGTCGGGTCCAGGACCGGGGGTTCGAGTGTCCTTCGCCCGGTCGTACTGCAGGCCGTCAGGAGGAGACCGGCCAGGACGGGGGCGCGTCTCACTGCCACCGGATGACGACCTTTCGATTCATGGCGTCATCGATGCGCAGGCACACGGCCCGAAAGGCCGAATAATCCTCGGGCTCGATGCGCCGCGCGGTGAACTCGACGGTATCCTCGACGACGAACCCGTCTTCGCTCGTTTCGACCGACTGTCGCAGCGTGACCCACTCCGAGTCGATCACCACACCCTCCGGAAGCACCTCGACGGTGGCGGCTTCGGGCACGCTGTATTCTATGCGATTCGTCGTCTTCCACGGATACGCGATCCGCACCGGAAGACTCCGGGACGCCGAACCCGCATACCGCCCGGAGAGACCGTGCTGGAAGAGCGACACCGGCAACACGATCCGGTCACCCTTGCGGCGACCATAGCGACCGATGGCCGCGTCATACCGGTACCCTACCGGGTCCACGCGACCGTCGACGGCATCGAACTCCAGGCTCTCGATCGTGACCCCGGAGAACTGGCCTCCCAGATGAAGCTCCAGCTGTCGTCGGCGAGACTCGGGCGCCTGGAAGACTCTTCGAACCTCGGCCGCGGGAGCGCCACCGAAAGACTCCCGGCCGCTGAGGACGAGCGTCCCGTCGCTCCCCAGCGTCGCCCGATATCGCGAACGATTGAAGTTGTCCGCGGCCGTGCTCCGGGGAAGGTGCGCCAGCCGATGGCTCCCGTCGACGCCGATCACCAGCGCGAAGGCGCCCTGATCGAGCTCGGGGAGCACGTCGGTACTGGTGAACTCGGTCGTGGGGTCCAGATACAGATCCAGACTCGGGACGTAGGTCACGGCGTGATTGAAGGACCACATCGTGGGTGCGTCTTCGGGGAAGGGGCCGCGGTCGACCGTTCGGACCAAGACGATCCGGGCCTCGATGCCGAACTCCTGGAGCATCGCCATGAGGAGGACGGACTTATCCTTGCAGTCGCCGTATCGTCGCTGGTGAACCTCGTGCGCGGGAAAGGGCGTGAAACCGTGGACCCCGAGTTCGATACCGACGTAGCGGGTACTCCGAACGACGTAGTCGAAGAGCTTTTTCACGATGTCGGCGGTTCCCTTCGCGGATCCGACGGCTCGCCGGGCGGCGCCTCTCGAGGGTTCATCGAGGACGAGCTGCTTTCGAACGATGGCGGCGTACCACGACGAGAGCTGCGACCAGTCGCGGTATGAGCCGAAGCTCACGAAGGCCCCGACTTCCGTATAGGCGGGGCCCAAGGGCTCCACGGGCAGTGCGGTCAGCGGCCCGGCCCGCCATCGCAGCGTCTGGGTGTCCGCGCCGCTGATCGTCTGGGGCGCCGGTAGGCCCCGCTGCACTCCGAAGAAGGGGCGGGTCTTGGGAGCGACCGCGTCCACGATGAACTCGTAGCTCGGGAGCTCGCTCTGGGCGTGCTCCACGCTGCCGAAGAACCCGCCGAAGGGATTGGGACCATGGCTCTCGATCCGGTAGTGCACCTCGATGATGTCGTAAGCCTCGAGCCGTCCGAGCTCGAGGACGAAGAACCGCTGATCCAGGTACATACCGGCAACCTTGTCGGGCGTACCGACATCCCGGCTCGCGACCGGTGGCTCGGAGCGCCCGTCCGCAGAGACTCGGCGGATCTCGATGGGGCGAAGAACCTCGCGGCTGGGGGCATAGGGCAGGGACCAGGTCTGGAGATCCGCGTGTCGCTCCGGCTCCAGGACCCGGACGACCTGATGGATCTCGCGGGCGTAGCTGCCGTCGGGGTACAGCTGGATCGTTCGCTGGTCGAAGAGAAGGGCCGCGCCGACGGCTCGCTCGAGCGGTGCGACCTCGCGCTCGTGCCAAGCCGGCTTGGCCTGGACGCCGGGGGCCGCCGGTGTCTCCGACAGGAGTTCGGCGCGCCAGCTCGCCAACTCTCGGCGATGGGGCTCGACCCGCAGCGCGGCTTCCAGATGCTTCGCGGCGGCGGCATCGTCTCCTGCGGCGGCGCAGAGGTCGGCCGCAGTCACGAGGAGCTCGGCGTTGGTGGGAAAGAGGGCGAGCGCCGGTTCGAGACTTCGCAGCGCCGCTGACGGTGTCCGGGCCACGAGCCGGGCGTACTCGAGCCGGGGGCGAACCCGGTCGGGTTCGAGCGCCATGTCGGCCCTCGCGCGGCGCAAAGCCTCGGCTTCATCGCCGCGCTCCACAGCGATGGTGAAAGCGAGGCTCCGCAGCGCCGCGTGCCCGTAGTCCACGCGCAGCCCCTCCTCGACCCAGGCCCACGCATCATCGAGGTCGCCAGTAGCCAAGGCCATGCGGGCCGCCTCGGCGGCGACCTGCGGCGACCGGCGAGCCGGAGACCGGCGCAGGCGCTCCCGGGCGTAGCTCGATTCCCCGAGTCGATCGAACCCGAGCTCCGCCCGCCGAGCTTCGAAAGCGGGGTTGTCCGGCTGAAGACGCCGAGCGGTATCGTAGGCCTCGACGGCATCGAACACCCGGTCGGCCCGAGCCGAGAGTTCGCCCAGGCGATACCAGGCTTCCGGAACCGGGGGGTCGCTCTCGAGGGTACGCAAATATAGGTCCCGCGCCCGGTCTGGATCCCGCGGCGTCACGATGCTCGCCAGCACGAGCGCGGCGAACGTGGAGCGCGGGGCGGCCCTCTCCGCCCATCGCTCGGCCGCGGACGGGATCACCTCCGGCGCATCCACGGCCCGCTCGTGCCGAAGCCAGGCGAACCAGGCGGCATCGTCGACAGAATGCTGGCGGGTCGGCTCGGACCGACGCGATGAGCGTCGCCGGACGAGGGGGCGGCGGTTCCCTCGCCACAGCTCCTCCACCTGCGGTCGGGCCTCGTCTGCGGGCAGAACGGTGGCTCCCGGCCCGAAGCGGACGAATAGCTCGCTCGGATCCGACAGGGACTGCACTTCGACCACGACCAGGTTGGGACCGGGGCGTACCCGGATGCCCCATTCGTCCTGGTCGGGCGCGAGCGCGGCGTGCGCCGACTTCGGGCCGACCTGGCCGATCACGGTTGCGGAACGCAGGCGACCTCGAGCGCCGAGCCGCATGACCACGGTACGGGGACGGTTGCTGACCAAAACCCAGGCCAACCAGGCTCGTTGGCCCTCGGCATGACCCAGGACCCCCCCCGGTCGAAACGTACCCGTCACCGGAGCCCGAGGGACGGAAAGCCACGTCCGGCCATCCAGAAGGTCGGCGCCTCCCGACTCGAGCGGTACGTCTCCTTCCGTCAGGAGGGCATCCGGCGGGATGCCCAAACCATCGCGGAGCTCGCGGGCGCGTTCGAGGTCCCCTCGCTCTATGGCTCGGCGGCTCTGCAGCCAGCGGGTGTGGTCGGCGAGCCCGGGGATCGAAGACTGCAGGCTGAATTGCAATAGGTCGTCCAAGACAGCGGGATGTAGAACCCGCCGGGGGTCGGACCAGGCGAACCAGACCTGAGCCAGGGCGGTCGGGTCCCGAGCCTCGACGGCGGATCGAGCATGGGCAACCAACTCGGGGTACGTGGAGGTCGGAGCCGATGCCGCCGGCTCGGCCATCGCGACGCTGAGCGCGGCCAAGACCGACGGAAAAATGGTCACCGCTCGCCGTCCGAGCATGGGCGTCCGTGGACCTGCGCTTGCTCGCCATGCCAAAAGCTGGTTCCGTCCGGCCGCACGAGCCACCCGATGTCCAAACCCATGCTCGACGCCCGCGACCAGGGCCTCCTCGAACGGCCGATGGCCGAGACGGACGAAGAGCAGCTGCTCGGTCTGTTCCTCGACAAGGCCAAACCCGACGCCGAGTGGCAGGTTGGGACCGAGCTCGAAGTGTTCGGGTTCCATCGCGACGATGGGCGGTCGGCGTCGCTCGAGGATCTGCAGGGTGTTCTGTCGCGCCTCGGAGAACGTCTCGGTTGGCAGCCGGACCGGGAAGCTTCGGGGGACCTCGTCGGACTCAAGGGTGAAGGAGCCAGCGTCAGCTTGGAGCCGGGCGGACAGCTGGAGTTCGCCACCCGACCCCATCGCGCGCTCCGAGAACTGCGGGACGAGTTGACGACGTACTGTCGCGCCCTCAGCGAGGCTGGCGGTGAGCGGAGTCTCGGCTTTTGGTGCGT
Source organism: uncultured Myxococcales bacterium (assembly GCA_964473255.1). Lineage (GTDB taxonomy): Bacteria > Myxococcota > Kuafuiibacteriia > Kuafuiibacteriales > Kuafuiibacteriaceae > Kuafuiihalomonas. Next base: position 15,210 of record CAYYOT010000035.1, read on the forward strand.
TGGACACCAACCGTTCGTCGACCTGTCGAACGTCCCACGCATGCCCAAAGCTCGATACGAACGCATGCGAAGCTACCTCTCGCACCAGGGCCCGCGGGCTCTGGAGATGATGCATCTGACCAGCAGCATCCAGTGCACCGTCGACTTTCGCGACGAGGACAATCTCGTCGCCAAGACCCGCACGGCCGTACGCGCGTCTCCGTTTCTGTCGGCGCTCGTCGCGGCCTCCCCATTCAAACGTGGCGCCCCGAATGGATTCAAGTCGATCCGGTACCAAATCTGGCTGGAGACCGACGCGCAGCGGTGCGGAATATGGCCGGAAATGACGGACGATGAAGGCTTACGCCTACATCGATACATCCGCCGGGCCATGGACGTGGTCCCCATGTTCTTCATCCGCGATGGACGCTACCTGCCGGCGGAGGCCAAGCCCTTCGCCGCGTTCGTCCATGAAGGATTCGAGGGGACAACGCTCACCGTGTCCGACTTCGTCGACCACCTCACGACCTTCTTCCCCGAAGTGCGGCCCAAGGGCTACCTCGAGATGCGCGGTGCCGATTGCCTTCCACCGGTCTACGCGACCGCGGTGACCGGGTTTTGGCGGGGCCTGCTGGACGACGACGCCACTCGGGCCGCCGCCGACGATCGGCTGCGGGCCATGGATTATGAGACCATCACCCGCCTTCAGCCGCAGGTCGCCGTGCACGGACTTTCGGCCGACAGCGCGGCGGGACCGGTTCTCGAGGTGGTCCGGTGGCTGGTCACGACCGCCTATGAGCGCTTGCGCGACGGCGCGCCCGACTGCGCCGAGTGTCTCGAGCCTTTGGTCGAGCTCGCCCGAGACGGGCAATCGCCGGCGGACCGGATGCTTCGCGCCTTCGAAGCCGAAGGCATCGACTCGGCGCTGGCCCCCTTCGAGGTTTAACGTCGGCGGAACCAGCGTTTCAGAAAGCCTTTCCCTTCGTCTTCGCTCGGAGGCATGTCTTCCGTGGTCGGGATGTCTTCCCTTTTGGATTCCGGCGTCTGCTGGGTCGCGACCATCAAGCGAGCCATTTTGCCTGATTGCGGTTCGAGGATGTTCGCCTTCAGGACTCCGTCCGGACCGACCTCCAGGTCCAAAGCAATGGTGCTCCGCTCGTCGCCGGGCACATCGTCGATCCGCAGAGAGCCGAGGTACGTGCACGTCTTCACGTACTCGCCGTCGCCCTGAAACACGCGGAGATCGATGTTCCCCTCGTGAACCCGAACCGGCTGCTGTCGCTGAAGCGTGACCGGCAAGCCCGCCCCCGCGGGAAGGAGCGGTCGGAAACGTCCGCCCGGAAGCTCGATGCCAATCGACGCGTCGAGAGTGTCGGGACGCTCGGCGACCGACTTTTGGGCCAAGCTCCGACCCCACCGCGCCAGGCCGGTGACCAGGACGTGGGGCGGCGGCACCGAGGCGAGGGTCGGTTGCTCGACGAGGTTTTCGACGACCTGAAGGAAGGGCGGAAAGGATCCGCCTCCACCGCTGAACACCGCCGCTCCGAGCCCTCGTGGATCGATGCCCTCACGGCGCAGGACCTCGACGATGTGACCGTGAAGAGCGCTGGCCACGGGCTCGGCTGCGGCGTAGATCCGGGTCCGCGCCATTTGGATGGTGCGTTCGACGACGACGCCTGCGGCGCCGCCCGGCGCCCCGAGATCGACGCGCAGGTCGACGGCGGGTGTCCGCTTCAGGTCGCCCCGCGCGAGGGCGAACGCCTCGCGGATCCGGTGGCGGGCCGTGGGATCGTCGCGATGGTCTTCGTTGGCCTGCTCTACCAGCGTCGTGAGCACGAGGTCCGCAACGCGATCGTCCACGGCTCGGGTCGAGACGTCGGAGAAAGTGTCGCTCCGGATGGTCTTCAGGTGGCCACCGGTTCGTCGGGCCACCGAGATTTCGGTTTGGACTTCGTCCACGAAAACGGAAAGGGCGCTGTCGATGGGCTTGTCGCCGAGGTTGAAAGCGCGAAGCACCACTTCGGCCCTCGGCAGGAAGCGGGGGCTGTCGAAGCCGGCATCGGCCGCGGCGGCTTCGAGAAGCGAGCGAGCCGAGGGGTCCAAAGACGCCGGGACGGCAAAGAAGGCGCGGAACTCGGCGTCGCTCAACGCCTGGGCGATCACGTTCCGAATCGCGTCCAGGAATGTCGTGAGCGCGGCGCGAAAGGTCGGACGGTGCTCTCCCAGATGAAGCGTGCCGCCCCCGTCCTCCCAGTCGGCGATGGGCACGCCGGTGGACGCGTCGATGCGGCCCTCGCGGACCGCCAACAGAGCCCGAACGGGAGAGACCGCTCTTTCGGGGTGTTCCTCGGCGATCCGCCGAGCCCGCTCGCCCACGGCGACCTTGCCGTCCGCCTTGGTCGCGACCAGCCCCGGCAGGGCGGACTGTCCTTCTCCGGCGATCCAGGTCATTTCGGCGCCCGATAGATAACCGCAGCGGACCGCGCTCACCCCGAGATCGACGCCGACCGCGGTGGCCATGTCGATCGGAAGGTCCCGGCTGCTCTCGCCGGAGGTGGATGCGCGCTCGACGACTCGACGACCCATGGTCACGGCCCGCGGGGGCGGCCGACGCGAAATCTCTGGGGTCGCGGTCGGCTCCGGTCGAGGCGCCTCGGGCTGGCCATCGTTGCCGCGGACCTGCACGGCGTGAATGTCGCCCGACGCCATCACGTCGGTCCCCGGGTCTTCGGCCTCGGCGGCGCGGGACGGGACCTCCGGCTCGGACGGCGGGTCCGACGGCGGCTCGGACGTCGGCTCGGACGTCGGCTCGGACGTCGGGTCCGACGGCAGATCAGGCTCGGGAGGTTCGAAGGGAGAGTCGACCGTCTCGGTGGCCGCCGGTCCGAGACGGGTCGGCTCGACCCCGGGCTTCGTGTCTTCGTCGGGCTCTGAAGGTAGATCGGTGTCGATGTCGAAATCGACGGTCGCTGTTCCGTCCGCGTCGGCTTCGCGCGCGGTGGGAGTCGCACGGGGTCCTTCCAGGGCTACGGCGTGCCGCTCGATGACCGGCCCACCCACCACCCGGCGGGTCGGCTTCACGCGAGCGACGGTCCGAGGACCACCGAGCTCCCCAGGCTCTCGGCTCTCCGGAGCGGGGACTGGGTCGCCGGGGGACGGCGGCCCCGGGACAGCGCCTTCCAGGCCGGGCTGGGTCGTCTCCTCGGGCCCCATGTCGTCGGTGGAAGCGCCCACCACCGGAGGAACGACCGCGTCGGAAGGCTCGAGCTCGAAAGGTGAGCTCCGGTCCGGCTCGATCTCCAAGAGCGGCGTCCGCTCGGGGTCTATCTCCGGCGTGAGCGGGGTCGTTGCCTGAGCGACTCCGAGTTCGGTGGCCGTTTCCGGGATCATCTCCAGACGCGTCGGCTCCTCGAAGGGGTCGAAGGTGTCGTTCGTCGCATCGATGTCGTCGGTCTCGGCCGCGGGCGACCGTTCGGAGCCGTCGGACTCGGCCATGGTCTGCGGGACCCGGACCTGAGCCGGGGGGGACTCTGCCTCGGGCACCTGCTGGGCCGGCTGGGGAAGCGGTTCTCCAGGATCATCGACCGCCGGAGGCGTGGGCAGGGGAGGGAGCGCATCGCCCAGAGGGGGCAGCGATGGGGCTGGCGCCGAGTCCGCAGCGGAGGACGCCGGGTCGGGCCGGCTCGGAGCCACGCCCAGCGCGGGGTCCAGGGTGGGCCAGACCGCGGATGAGATCGGGTCGACCCACGATGCGGATGGCTCACCGACCGGGCTCTCGGCCGGGGAAGCAGCGACCGAAGCCCCGCCGAGATCCATCGAAAGCGGGGTCGGGGCCCAGGTTCCCTGTCCCTTCAGTTCGACCACCCGCTCGACGACCGCTCGGGATTCCTCGGTGAGGCTTCGAAAGCGGATGGCCATGCCGACGGGGTCCTTGTCGCGAACCGACGCGACAACCCCGTCGCCCGATACGGCTACGGTATCGTCGGCCAGGGTCAGCTCGAACTGGATCCGGGTGCCGGTCGGTTTGGGAACCGTGGTGCGAAGGAAGAGACCGGCCGACGAGATGTTCTCGGCATAGCGGTCGACGAAGTCGGCGAGGGAGGTGTGCCGGAGTCTCAGCCGCAGCGATACGGTTTCGCCCGGACCGTCCATGCCGTCGGACCATACCTCGGACCGTGGGTCTTCGGTAGAAACGGGCACTCAAGCCCATGCAGGCCGGGCTGCGGCGCGCTTCAGGGCGCTGCGAGCAGGGCCCGCCGGATGCGATCCAGCCCTTCGTCCAGGCGCGCCGTTGGTACGCCTCCCTGGGCGAAGTCGGGTCTTCCACCCCCGGAGCCACCCAGCGGCTTCGTGCTCTCCTGGACGATGCGGCCGGCGTGGACGCGGTCGCCGAGGTCCCGCGTCGCGGCGACCAACAGGGCGGCGGTGTCGCCGTCTTTGGCCGTGACCACCACCACGCCCGATTTCAACCGGTCGCGGAGCTGATCGGCGAGCGTGCGCAGCGCCTTTTTCGGCGTTCCGTCGGCTTGCTTGAACAGAACCCGCAGGCCGTCGATCTCCTCGATGGGCGGCTCGTCGGCCGGTCCCGAACCGCGGAGAGCCAGTGCCGCCTTGGCCTCTTCCAGTGCCCGCTCGAGCTCCTTGCTGCGGCGGACGAGCCTTTCGAGGCGCTCGGTAGCATCGCTCGGCTGGACCTTGAGCACGCGGCTGATCTCCTGCACGAGACGCTCCCGAGCTTGAGCGTGCCGCAGCGCTTCGGGACCGGTTATGGCTTCGATCCGGCGCACGCCCGACGCCACGGCCGATTCGGTGACGATCACGATCGATCCGATGTCGCCCGAACGCTCGACGTGCGTCCCGCCGCAGAGCTCGAGCGAGTCCCCGCCGATGCGCACCATTCTGACCTCGTCCGCATACTTTTCTCCGAAGAGCATCATGGCCCCGGCCGCTCGCGCCGACTCCAGGCTCTCGATTGCCACTTCGGTCGCCGTGTTCGCGAGGATCATTTCGGACACTCGGGCTTCGATCGCTTCTCTATGCTCCGTGGTCAGTGGCTCGAAGTGCGAGAAGTCGAAGCGAAGTCGGTCCGGTGCCACGAGCGAACCTTTTTGCTGCACGTGGTCGCCCAGGACCTCGCGCAGGGCGAGGTGAAGAAGGTGGGTCGCCGAGTGGTTTCGGCGGATCCCGGCCCGCCGCTCGTCGGTCACGCGAAGCTCGACGCGATCTCCGACCGCGAGCCGCCCCGTAGTCACTCGGGTGCGATGCACGATCAGTTCGGGCAAGGGCCGGTAGGCATCGAGCACGGCGGCCTGGACGCCTTCCGACGACAGTTGTCCGGCGTCTCCGATCTGGCCGCCCGACTCACCATAGAACGGCGTTCGATCGACGAGCACGTCGCCCTCTTCGCCGGCGGTGAGCGCCTGGACCTGGCTGCCTTCCTGGAGGATGGCGACGACTCGGCCTTTGGACTGAAGACTCTCGTAGCCTTCGAACGCAGTGGCGCCGTGCGAATCCCGCAGACCGAACCACGCCTTGGCGATCGCTTGGTCGCGATTGAGATCGCCGCCCGCGCCCTGTGCCTGCTTGGTGCGGACGGCTTCCATGGCGGCCTCCTCGTCGACGACCAGACCCTTTTCCTCGGCGATGACCCGGGTCAGATCGATCGGGAAGCCGAACGTGTCGTACAGATCGGCCACCAGCGCGGGCTCGAGCGCGTCGCCCGATTCGTGGCCCTCCATCCGCTCCGCGAGGACGCGCAATCCGCGGTCAAGAGTCCGTCGGAATCCGATTTCTTCGTTCTCGGCGACTTTCTCGATCAGGGCGGCCGCGCGTTCCAGCTCGGGATAGGCGCTCGACATGCCCTTCACGACCCAGCCGCACGCCTCGTGCAGAAACGGATCTTCGAAGCCCAATCGTCGGCCGTGTCGGATCGCTCGTCGCATGATCCGACGCAGCACGTAGCCGCGGCCTTCGTTGGAGGGTTGGACGCCGTCGGCGACCAGAAAGGCCGTCGCTCGGGCGTGGTCGGCGATGACGCGCATGGAGACGTCGTCTTCACCGTCCGAATGCCGATAGGGGCGACCGGCGGCCGCGGCAATGCCGTCGAGCAGCGGGGCGAACTCATCGATGTCGTAGGTCGTGGAGCGTCCTTGAAGCACCATGGCCGTGCGCTCCAGGCCCATGCCCGTGTCGACCGAGGGTCGCGGGAGGGGAGTCAAGGGTCCGCCCGCCTTCTCTCGCTGAAACTGCATGAACACGAGGTTCCAGATCTCCAACCACCCGACCGACTTCATGATGAGTTCGGGATTCCACATGTCGGGAGTCGGATCCGCGACGTGGTAGTGAATTTCGGAACACGGACCTTGAGGCCCGGTCTCGCCCATCTGCCAGTAGTTTTCGCTCCGCGGCATCCGATAGACGCGGTCGGCGCGAACGCCGACGTCCAGCCAGAGCCGTTCCGCCTCTTCGTCGGCTGCAATGTTGCCCTCCCCTTCGAAGACGGTGACGGCCAATCGTTCCGGATCCAGACCCAAGACGTCCGTCACGAAGTCCCACGCATACCGAATCGCGCCCTCCTTGAAGTAGTCGCCAAAGGAGAAATTGCCGAGCATTTCGAAGAAGGTGTGATGTCGCGGCGTATAGCCGACGTTCTCCAGGTCATTGTGCTTGCCTCCCGCCCGCAGGCACTTCTGCGCCGACGTAGCACGCGAGTAGCCGCGCGTTTCCCGCCCGGTGAAGACATCCTTGAACTGGACCATCCCGGCGTTCGTGAAGAGCAGGGTCGGATCGTTGGCGGGGACGAGAGGACTCGACGGAACCTCTTCGTGCTGCCGCTCCCGGAAGAAGTCGAGGAAGCGACGCCGGACTTCGTGGCTGGAATTGCCCATCGCCGGACGATCAGGCCCGTCCAGCCGCGTTGCGTCAAGACAACGACCGCCGTTGCCGGCGCTGGCTATCGCTGTCGCTGACCAGTTTCAGAACTTCCGCCACCGCCGCGTACAGCGTGTCTGGGATCTCGCTGGCCAGCTCGACGTCGTGGAGGGTTCGTGCCAAGGCGACCTGCTCGTGGATCGGCACCCCGTGCCGGCGGGCTGCCCTTCGAATGGCCGCGGCCTGGTGTCCTCGCCCCTTTGCCACGACCACGGGGGCTTCGTCGAATCCCGGACGGTACCGGAGCGCGACCGCGATGTGGGTCGGGTTGACGATCACGGCTCGAGCCCCTCGGACCGCGGGGAGCCCGACCGGGGCGAGCAGGGCTTCGTGAGCTCGACGACGACGCTCACCCTTGAGCGCGGGGTCGCCTTCCGACTGCTTGAGGTCGCGGAGCAGCTCCGGACGCGACATGCGCATCTGCCGGGCGAAGCGCCAGCGGCTCACGAGAAGGTCGGCAGCGCCGATCGCGAGGAACGTTCCCGCGGTGGCGCTGGCCAGAGCGGCGATCGCACGCCCGACTCCGGTCGCGATCGTCGACCATGGCGCTCCCGGTGTGGAGAAGACCCCGGGTAGAAGGCGGGTCAGGACCGCCACGCCGATCCCGACCCCGAGCACGAGCTTGATGACGTTGCGGGCCCCCTCCAAGGCCTTCTGGGGGCTGACCAGTCCGCGGATGCCGCGCCCGAAGTCGAGCCGCTCGCTCCGGGGGGCGATGGCCCGAGGGGCCCATACCCCCCCGGTTTGGAGGAACCCCGCCACTGTCGCCGCTCCCGCTGCGGTGAGCGCGGTCGGCGCGAACGCGGCGACCAGAGTCCTCGGACCCGTGCCCAGGACGACATCGAAGCTCGGTCCTGTGGACCGCCAGGCGAGGATGGCGAAGCGGCACAGGTCGGCGATCGTCACGGGCGCGGACAGGGCGAGTCCCACCAGGCCGGCGGCCAGGGCGACCGCGCCGTTGAAGTCTCTGCTCTTTGCGACCTGGCCGTCTTCGCGCGCTCGACGCAGCTTGTCCAAAGACGCTTCTTCCGTTCGCTCGCCCGATCCTTCGGCGCTCACGGGACTGCCCCCTCCATCCAGATCAGATGTTCGGCTACGTGCTGATGAACGGCGACCGCGAAGGGGACGAGCGCCGCGGCGAGCGCGGCGACGGCGACGACGCTCTTCGCACTCAGCGACAGGAAGTATGTCTGGAGCGTCAGGGCGATGCGGTTCCAAAGCCCGAACGTCACATCGACGAGGAGACTGCAGGCGATACCAGGAACGGCCAGCGTCATTGCGGTGGACAGAACGCGGCCGGCCTCGAACATCGCGGCCGCGGCTAGCGGGGCGTAGTGGTCTGGGATCGATCGTTCGGTCAGGTCGGCCGTGAGGAGCGCCGCCAGCAGGCGCCGAGGAGCTCCGAGCTCGACGTAGGCGAAGAGCGTCATCATGAATCCGAGTCGACCGAGCGGCGAGCTGCGTTGACCTGCTTCGGGGAGGAAGACCTGCAGGTTGGGCGAGCCTCGCGCGACATCGAGTGCATGAAGGGCGGCCGCTACCGCGTGACAGACGAGCGAAGCCGTCCAACCGATCAAGGCTCCGTAGAGTGCGCCGGCGAGGAGACGGCCGATGAACTCCGACAGCGGCCGGAGCGTCTCGACGGGTGGCGACAGATCCCAGACCAGGAGAGAAAGCGCGACGGTCAGCGCAGCCCGGACCGAAGCCGGTGTGGCGTAGCCGCCGAAGAAGGGCGTGAGGGCAACGATGGGCGCGATGTGCGCCATCAGCAGCATGAAGGACTGAATGCGCTCCGGAGCGAGCAAGTCTCGGGCGGCGGCAGCCTCCATCAAGGGAGCCCCGAGGAGAGCGAGCCCCAGCACAGAACCGCATACCGGCCGATGGTCCCGCCCATCCAGGGGCCGGCGATCACCAGCGTTCCGAAGACGGCCAGGGTCTTCGGAACGAACGTGATCGTCTGCTCCTGAATCTGGGTTATCGCCTGGAGAACCGCCACGCCGAGACCGGTCACGATCGAGGCCGAGATCGCGGGGGCGGAGAGGAACACGACGAGCCAGAGACCCTCGTGGATCACGCGCAGCAGGCCTTCGGAAGTCATGCCGCATAGCTTTCGAGCAACGAGCGCACGACCAGCGACCAGCCGTCGACGGCGACGAAGAGCAGGAGCTTGAAGGGCAAGGATACGCTCATGGGCGCCATCATCTGCATCCCCAGAGCCATCAACAGATTCGCCACGACCAGGTCGACGACCAAGAAGGGAATGAACAAGACGAATCCCATCCGGAAGGCATGTTGCAGCTCGGAGATGATGAATGCCGGCAGAAGGACCGAGATGTGCTCGGGGCTCCGGGCGGGTCGCTCCGGGTCGAGTCGAGCCGTGAGCCCGGCGAGCATCGCGCGATCCGCGGGCTGGCTATGGCGCTCGAGGAAGGCGAGTAAAGGCTCCGCACCCTTCGTGACGGCGGAAAGAGCGCGCTCGAGGCTCTGGGAAGCGTCATCGTCGCTCGCGAGCGGCGCTTCGTTCGTCAGGGCAGCGGTGAGTTCCTCGGTGCATCGTTCGAGCACTGGCGTCATCACCACCACGGTGAGCGCCAGCGAGAGACCCGTGATCACGACGTTGGCCGGGGATTGCGGGGTTCCGATTCCGGTGCGAATCAGGGACAGCACGATCGAGATCTTCACGAAGCTGGTTAGCGTCATCGCGGCGAACGGCAGCAGCGACATCGCGGCGACCGCGCCGAGGATCAGGATCGGGGACGGCAGTTCCAGCACGTCAAGCGGCCTTTCGGCCTCGGATCGAGACCACCCGAACGCCCAGGCGACCGTCGAACTCGACGAGCTCGCCTTCGGCGACGACCCGCCCGCCCACCGCGAGGCTCACCAGGTCTCGGGGCGAGCGATTCAGGCCGATCAGCTGTCCGGGGCGCAGGCGGAGGAGCTGCTCGACGGTCATCTCGACCGAGCCGAGCTGAACCTCGAGGGGCAGCGTCGAGGCTTCCAGGATGAGCTGCGTCGCGTCCAGCTCGACGTCGATGTCGATGTCGGGCTCGGACTTCGTTTCTTCTTCGGGGGCAGGGTTCGTGTGCATGGGCGGACTCCTCTCGATGGAGGCGACGAGGAAAGAAGACCGTGATTCGCGATCCTCGACGAGTTCGCCGGTCACGACCACGGATGGATGAAGGCCGAATCGAAGATGAAGGCGGTCGGCGTCGACCAGCACCACATCGCCCGCGTCGAGCTGCGCGACTTCGGCCGGGGTCGAGGGGACCGTACCCAGAAAGACCCGCCCGCGTACCTTCAGCCAGCGCCACTCGCCGAGTCGGGGACGCAGTCGACTTCGCGGAGCGAGCGGTGCGAGGCGTGCCACGTCGTCCGCCGAAACGATGACCGAAGCCCGGCCGACGCGTCGCTCGACCTCGACCCGCCAGGCGACCGAGCACCACGGGCCGCTTCCTCCCAGGCAGTCGACGCCTTCATCGAAGGTTGAACAGAGGGCCAGCAGCGTCAGGGAATCGGAGCTGGACCGGGCGCACCCCCGCTCGATCGCGGCCAGAGCCAAGAACGTCAGGACGCCCGCTTCGACTTCGTTCAGCGGGCGGATGGTCAAGGGCCGCCGCGGGGGCACCTTCATCGCGGCGTCGACGAGGCGCATCGCCAATCCGAGCTCGAGCTCCAGGAGCCAACGACGCTTTCCGTCGGCGGAGGAAAGCACGAGTCGAGGGTTCGGATCGGGACGCGACCGGCGCAAACGCTCGTCGTCGGCGACCGAGGAACCCACGAGCCAAGCCTGCGCGCGAAGCCCACAGAGCTCGTCGATGACGGCTCGGATGGCGCCGAGCGGCGAAGGGACCCACAGGTCGAGGGGAAGGATGCGGTCGAGCCACGCCTCGAGCTCGGCTTCCTGACGGTCGATGTGCGCGACGGCGGTTCGAGCGGCCGCGACGCTCAGCTTCGAGGGTTCGAGCGGCGGGGACTCACTCGACATGAAACCCTCGCAGACGGAGACCGAGGGCACGAACGCGTCCGACGAGCTCGGGGCGTCGGGCCCGCAGAGTTCTCCGCAGCTCGACGTGACAACCGCGGATCGCGCAGTCGATCCAGCGACCGTCTTGTCGGACGCGAAGCTCGGCCTGCGGAAGGCCGAGCTCGGACAGCTGCAGGCGGACGTGGCAGACGTCGCCGGCCGACTGACGCGCGTGGCGGGGCCCGCTCAGACCGACCACCAGGCGCTCGGCGATTCCGTGCCCGTTCGGGGGCGCCGTTATCCTCGCCGTCTCGACGGCGAGCCACGGCGATCCGACGCTCGGCGGGATGCCGGGCGCACCCGGTGCTGGGATCGCCAACCGTTCGATCGCCTCGGGACCGACGGGATTCTCGCGGGGCTGCGCCCGGCTCCGACCGTCGCCCTCGCCGCGGGGGCGCCGCTCGAAGGCTTGGATTCGCAGCGTGCGGGCTCGGGAAGGGCGGGTCTCGACGCGGGGCGCGACGGGATTTCCGACCCGGTTTCGGGTCACGATATCGTTCGAGGCCACGCGATAGGGATCGGCCGCTGCGGTGAATGGTTGCTTCCCGAGTTCAAAATCCTCGGGACTCGTCCTCCTCGCGATTTCTGCGCCGGCGCCGAGCCGTTCGCTCGAGCTTGCCGAGCCGTCGGGCCGTTATCTCCCCCGCTCGATCGCAGGCATCGAAGCCGGCCTGCGCATCGCGGACGGCTCGCCGAGCGCTCAGCGCCGCGTGCGCGGTGGCGGTGACCGCTCGTCGAAGTCGAGTCCGAGCTTCGTCGGCCCGTCCAAATTCTCGCCCCGCCACGAGACCAGGAGTGCTCGGCGTCCGGACCGATGCCGACAGGGCCGAGGCCAACGCGTCGTAGCGGCGTCGAGCGCGGTCCTCTTCACGAAGCGCGATGGCCACCCGGTGGATGGCCCGCTTGCGCTCGTGCAACCGCACCCGCAAGAGGGTCTCCAGTGCACGCGCGCTCATCGGCACGCCTCTCGCAGCTGAGACAGCGTCGATTCGAGGTCGTGAGCCGCTCCGGTCGACTGCTGCAGGAACGACTCCAGGGATGCGATCGTCGCCAGCGCGCGGTCGGTTCGGGGATCCGAGCCGCGTTCGTAGGCGCCGAGCTCGATCAGATCCCGACTCCGTTCGTATGCACTCAGCAAACCTCGGGCCTCCGCTGCTTGGGCTCGGTGCTCGGAGGAAATCACGGCGGCCATGACCCGCGACAAGGAACGGGTGACATCGATCGCCGGCCAGTGCTCCCGTTCGGAGAGTTCGGCGCTCAGTCGGATATGCCCGTCCAGCAAGCCTCGAACCTCATCCCCGATCGGGTCGTCGGCGTCGTCACTCTCGGTCAAGACGGTGTACACGGCGGTGATCGTTCCGCGGGGCGAAGTCCCGGCACGCTCGAGCAGGCGCGGCAGGGAGGCGGCCACGCTCGGCGGGTAGCCGCGACGCGTCGGCGGTTCTCCGCGGGCGAGTCCGATCTCCCGCTGCGCTCGCGCGAAGCGCGTGAGGCTGTCCATCACCAAGAGCACGTTCGCGCCGCGGTCGCGAAACCATTCGGCGATCGTGGTCGCGACCAGGGCCGACCGATGCCGCACCAGGCTGGGCGCATCCGATGTGGCGCACACGACGACACTCCGCTCCCGGCCCTCAGCCCCCAGACTGTCTTCGATGAACTCGCGAAGCTCGCGGCCCCGTTCCCCCACCAGGGCGCAGACGGCAACGTCGGCCTCGGCCTGGCGCGTGAGCTGGCCGAGCAGGGTCGACTTTCCCATGCCCGGGCCGGCGAACAGTCCGATCCGCTGGCCGCGGCCCAAGGTCATCAACCCATCGATCGCCCGGATGCCGGTGATCAGGGGTTCGCGGATTCGAGGGCGCTGGAGCGGATCCGGCGGGCGACGCTCGATGGGAACGAGTTCGCCGCGCAGGTCCGGACCGTCGTCCAGGGGACGGCCGAGGCCGTCGAGGATCCGGCCGAGCATCGCTTCGCTGCAGGCGACGCCGAGGCGCTCGCCCCGGCACTCGACCGTCGTATCGGCGCCGATTCCATCGGTCGGTCCCAGCGGCATGACCACAGCCCCGTGGTCGTCGAACCCGATGACCTCGGCGCGCAGCCGCCGGCGTGCTGTGTGCATCTCGACGAGATCGCCCACCCGGGCCCCCGGAACGGCGGCGTGGATCTGAAGTCCGGCGACCCGCACGACGCGACCCGTCGTCGGTATGAGACCGCCCGGCCGTCGCTGTCGCAGCCGTTCGACGAGCGCTCCCGTCACCCCGATTCCCCCCGCAGGCAGCGCCGCAGCACCTGAAGCTGGACGTCGAGCCGAGCGTCGATGCGGCCGAGCTCGGTGCGCACCAAACAGCCGCCGGGCTCCACCGAATCGTCGCGCACCAGCTCGACCGCTTCATCGAGATGCTCCGTCCACGCTCGGGGCTCCCGCTCCAGGCGCTCGGCGTCTCGGGGGTGCACGTGGAGCACGGCGCGCTGTCCCTGAACCAGCTTGGTGAGCGCGTTCCGGACCGTGGTCAAGATGATGTCGGGCCGAAGCAAGAGCTCGCTTCGCAGGACGTCCCGCGCGCAGTCCGCGACCAACTCGGCCAGATCCGACTCCAGCTCACTCGTGACCTCGGCGAGCCGCAGGCGAGCCTGCTGAGTCAGCTCGGAGTACTCGACCAATGCTCGCTCCCGTCCATCGCAATACGCCTTGCGCCGAACCGCGTCGGCCTCCCGGCGAGCATCCTCCACCACGGCGGCGGCCTCGCTCCGCGCTTCTTCCAGGATCCGCTCGGCTTCGGCTTTCGCCTCGACCGCTCGTCGCTTGAGCAACCGCTCCGCGGTCGTCGGTGGAGGGCGAGGACCCGGGGAAGGCTCGGGGCGCATGGAGCGCACACCGTAGTCGCAGGCCGACGGTGCCCGGAAGAGGTGGGGCCCCCGCGGAACGGTTTTCGCGGGTCGTGTACCGCGGAGACTGGTAGCGTCCGGTGCGATGAAGGTCGGCGTGCTGGGAGCCGGGTTCACGGGGCTGCGGCTGTGCCGTCGGCTGGTGGAAGCCGGCCACGACGTACGTGGAGCGCGACGGTCCTCCTCGGGCCTCCAGCAGGTGGCGGAGGTCGGGGCGGCCGGCTTCGCCGTCGACCTGGATTCCGGGGCGGGACTGGAGGCGTTCACCTCGGGCCTGGACACGCTCGTCCACCTCGTCCCGCCGCCGGATGCCGCGGGGATCGAAGCTCAGATCGAGCGGATGCGTCCCTGCCTCCCGGAACGAGTGGTCTACGGTTCCACCACCGGGGTGTTCGGTCGAGTCGAGGGCTGGATCGACGAGACGACCGAGCCGGGGCTGCGCGGGGAGCGAGGCGAGCGCCGGTATCTGTACGAAAGAGCGCTGCGCGGGACCGATCGAAGCGTACGGGTGGTGCGCATCCCCGGTATCTACGGGCCCGGACGGACGCTCGACCGCTCGCTGGCGCGAGGCATGCTGCTCTTCGAGGATGGACCCTTTACCAGCCGCATCCACGTCGACGATCTGGCTCGAGGTCTCGAGGCCATGCTCGAGCCCGAGGCGCCGGAACTTCTTTTGTGCTGCGATGAGGAGCCGGCCCCGACCCTCGACGTCGCCCGCTACACCCTCTCGCTCCTGGGCCGCCCTCTGCCCGAGGTCGTCAGCAAGCAGGAAGCGTCCGAGCGCCTGTCGCCGACCGCCCTCGAAATGCGGATGTCGGGCCGTCGGTGCCGTTCGGTACGTCGCGCCGACCTGATGGGTGACCTCACGTATCCGACGTATCGAGAAGGCGTTCGAGCCTCCCTGATCGCCGCCGGGCAGGACGTGATTCAGAATTGAGATCTTCGGCCCGGTAAAGGACGCGCTTGTGCGGGCGAGGCCGGGTCGGCATACAGCCCGGTAGGATGGGTCTCGGTCGATACCTGCCCGTTTCGGACCTGCGCGGGTATAGCTTCGCCGGCGCCAGCAAGGATCTGACCTCGGCGGTCACCATGATCTTCATGGCCGTGCCCCAGGGCGTCGCCTACGCCCTGATCGCCGGCTTGCCCCCCGCCATGGGCCTCTATGCGGCGACCTTCCCCGCGATCGTGGGCTCCATCTTTCGCAGCTCGCGCCACGTCGTGGTGGGCCCGACGAATGCGATCAGTCTCTTGGTCGGGGGCGCTCTGGCGGCGGGTCTCGATGTCGATCCGGTCGCAGCCGGTGTGACGCTCGCCGTGATGGTGGGGGTGATTCAGCTCGGTGCCGGCGTGCTGGGGTTGGGCGCGCTCGTGGACTTCATCTCGTCTCCGGTCGTGTTGGGCTACATTACGGGCGCGGCGATCCTGATCGGCGTGGGGCAGCTGCCCAACCTCACGGCGACCGAAGGCGCCCGCGGGACGCTCGTCCACCGGATCGGCGCGTGGGTCGGCGGCCTCGACGAAGCCAACCTCGTGGCCGTCGCCGTGGGTTTGGGCACCGCGCTCGTCATCGTGGTGCTGCGCAAGGTCGACCGACGTCTGCCTGGCGCGATCATCGCCATGGGATTGGCCACCCTCGTCTCCTACGTCCTGGGGCTCGGCGAGGGGGGACTCATGCGGGTCAAGGACCTGAGCCCCGTCCCCGTGGGTCTGCCCCCGCTGAGCATCCCCGATCTGGGCCTGGCTCGAGCCCTGCTGCCGTTCGCCATCGCCGCGTCCGTTCTATCGCTGGTCGAGTCCAGCGCCGTAGCTCGCGCGATCGCGGGGAAGTCCGGTCAGCGGCTGGACAGCGCGGCCGAGTTCGCCGGCCAGGGACTCTCGAACATCGTCTCCGGATTCTGCACCGGGTATCCGGTCAGTGGGAGCTTGTCCCGCAGCGCCCTCAACTACCGCGTCGGCGCAGCAAGCCGCCTGGCCGGTGTCTACAGCGGGCTGATGATGATCGCCGTGCTGCTCTTCCTCGGACCCTTGGTCAACGAGACCCCGATCGCCTCCCTTGCGGGGCTGCTCGTGATCATCGCGTGGGACCTCGTCGACCGGGAACGAATCCGGGCAACGTTCCGTGCGGGCTTCGCCGACGGGATCACCTTCTTGGCGACCTTGCTCGGCACCTGGTCGCTTTCGCTGGACAAGGCCATCTACCTCGGCGTCGCCATCAGCATCGTTCTGCTCTTGCGGCAGGCCCGCCTCCTCGAGTCCAAGGAGGTCCGCGTGGCCGAGGACGGCCATCTCCACGAGGTCGGACCATGGGCCGACGATGGCGGTGAAGAGGCGGTTCCCAGTCCGGTTCGGATCGTCCAGCTGGAGGGCCGGCTGTTCTTCGGGGTCGAAGGTGAGCTCCGGTCCTCGTTGGACGACTTCACGCGGGACCCCTCGGTTCGTGTTCTGGTCGTTCGTCTGAAGCGCACTCAAGGCATGGACATCACGGTGGCCAACGTGTTTCGCGAGCTCGCCGAGCAGCTGGCCGACCAAGGTCGGGCGCTGGTGTTGGCCGGCGTTCCCAAGGCCACGTATGCCGTGCTCGAGCGCACCGGCGTCGTGGACACGGTGGGTCGCTCCAACGTGTTTCCGGCTCGAGCTCGGTGGTTCGAGTCGTTGGGCGCGGCGGTCGAGCACGCGCAGGCGTTGGCCGGAGCCGACGGCCCCGGCGTAAATGCCGACGGCGCGCGTCGGCCACCGGTGACCAGCTGAGCGGGGCTTAGCGCGACGCCTCGGGCAGTCCGCACAGTCGGACGCTTCCGTGGCCATCGCGAACGTATCCCACGTCGGCCGAGCCTTCGATTCTCAGGGGTCGTGCGCGTTCCGGACACGGAGGCAGTGCGGCGCCGCTCCACCGCCCCTCGCGCGAAATGCGGCCCAGGACGCCCCGGTTGAGGTTGTTCAGGTCGAAGCGCCACCCCTCGTGACCGGCCGTTCGGTCGACGCGTAGCCGCACCGTCGGAAGGCGTTTCGCTCGAAACTGGATGGCGCCGGAGCCCGCGAAGTGGCCCATGCAGAGTTGCCCATCACCGCCGGACGCGGTCGAGCAAAGGCCGTTCACCTCCCCGTCGCGGAGGACCACGCCTTTCGAGCCCCGGTCCCATGCGCCCAGACCTCCCACGACGACGTCGTTCTTGCTCGCCCGACTGGGTCCGTTGTTTTCCTCGGCATACGCCCCGATGAACACGTTGCGAGCGTTCGCCGAGTCGGTGAGATACTGATGGTGAACATTTCCTCGCTTATCGGTCACGCTGGCGCTGTGGGGGGCGATCCACGTGTTGCCCAGGAAGCTCGAGTCGTAGAAGTTGGCGCACGAGCGCCATCCCAATGACTCATATCTGTCGGCGTCCCGACAATTCGAGGACGCGGTCACGTTGAGGGCGAGCCCGGCATTCGTATCGGGTCCATCGACGAAGACGCCGGAGTGCCGGGAGTGCGTTATCCGAACGTGGCTGAGAGACCACCCGTTCGCGTTCGTCTCAGCGTGGTACGCCCAGCCGCCGTCTTTGGTCTTTCCCGGCTTTCGCTTCGCTCCGGCATGAATCCGGACACCTTGCGTGAAGCCATCGATCCACACGTGGTCCAGGTGCGCCCGCGCCTCCATCCAGACTCCTGCGCTGCGGATGGGGCCCTTCTTGGCCTCTTTCGAGTCCGGTCCGCGGTCGCGAAGCACGACGTGCTCGATCGTGGTCCAGCCGCCGGACCCTTCTTCGAAGCCTGCGGCTTCGCAGAGGGCCCCGCGCGCCACGTGAAACGCCGTTTGGCCGCGGGCCACGATCGCAGTGTTCATGGCGCCCCCCCATCCGCCTCGGCCGACGACCACGAGTTGGCGGCAGATCAGAATCGGACGCTCGATCGGGTACCGGCGTCGTCCGAGCATGATCCGGCACCCGCGCCGGCCTTCCCCCGCCCCGCACCGGGGGCTCTTCTGGATGGCCTCGAAGGCATCCGCCAGGTCGCCGCCGTCGGGAATGTGATCGTCGGCGTGGATGCCTTGGGCGTCTCGAAGCTCGGCCATGGAAGCCGAAAGACGGCGGACCTCGGCGCGGAGCTCGGATAGCTCGCCGTCGGCGGGGGGTGGAGCGGTCTGGGCAAAGAGCAAGAGCAAGGCGATCATGCTGCAGTGGTAGGTCTTTCGGCCTCCGATGTCGCGACCCGATCCCCGCCCCGGGCTCGTTGGCGGGGGCGGGCGCTGAGCGCGATGTTCGTCGCCGTGGGTCTCGCCATGTGGGGCCACGATGTCTGGCTGGTCGTAACTTCGCCGCGACGATTGGCCTTTCCCGCTGAAGCTCGCGCGCAGGTTGCGTTCGTTCCGAGTGGGGATCCCGGCCCTCGTACCGTTCGTGCCATCGAGTTGTTTCGAGAAGGTCGCGTTGACGGTCTCGTGTTTTCGGGGGCGGGCTACGGCGGTGACGATGCTCACGCGCTCGCGCGTCGGGCGACGACGAGCGGCGTACCCACCGGGGCCATCTTCGTGGAGGGTCGGGCCCGAAACACGTGGCAAAACGTGGAGTTCGGACAGATCGTTCTCGATCGGCACGACTTCACGCGGGTGGTCGTCGTCACCCATCGGGCGCATGCAGCTCGGGTTGCATGGCTTTTTTCGCAGGCTTGCCTGCCTTTCGAGGTCCGACTGGAGTCGGTCGGCCCCGAACCGTCCATAGGAGCCGTCGCGCTGGAGGGCACGAAACTCTTCGTAAGCCGACTCGCGGTCGGTTTCGGGTGTCTCGGTGCACGTCGAGCGAACGGCGAGGAGGGGGCAGCGGGTCCCACGACCGCTCCCTGACGCGCCGGTTTCAGGTGCGCGATTTCCGGTGAATGGAAACCAAGTCCAGGTTCACTTATGCTCCGGACGATTTTCGGAGCGAGGCGTGCGGTGAATATTGACAGTGGATCCGAGGCGGCCTACCGGAGGCGCGGAATGCGGCTAGCAGTCTGGATAGGGGCCTCAGCCTTCACGGCCGGGCTTGCCGGCCTGGGCGTCGCCCAGGAATCGGCTCCGCCGGCTCAGCCGAACGCCGCCGAAAGCGATGAAATCGCACCCGAGAAGCTGAGCGACGAAGAGAAGCGTAAGAACTCCGAGGAGTTCCTGACCTCACAGCGTCGGTCGCTCGCCCGGATCAGCCAGATGGTCAAAGAGGCTCGGGGCGATAACGACATGCTCCAGCTGAACTGCCTCAACTCGAAGCTGGAGCAGGTGAAGGCGCTCCTCGGCATCTCCGAAGCGGCCTCGACCGCCATGATCGACGCCATGTCCAAGGATGACACGGACAAGGTCAACTCGAGCTACATGCGGATGGCGCTCGCCTCGAACAAGACCAAGGGCATCACCGGGCAAGCCGTTCAGTGCGTCGGCGCAGAATCCGTCTACACGGGTACGACGGAAGTGCAGGTGATCGTCGAGGGGGAGCAGCCGGCGCTCGACCCGGCCCAGCTGACCGCGCAAGAGACCGGGGCCCCGCTGCCGCCGGTGGCCAGTGGTTCCTGAAACGACCGTGAAGAGCTTCGTCCAAATCCTCACGGCCGGCGCCGTCGTGGCGGGCTCGGCCACCGTGGCCGCCCAGCCGACGGCGGAGAGCGGTGTCAAGCTTGGCGACAAGTCGCGACTCCACGCCAAGCTCGACCTGTCGACGATCTACGACACCAATGCCTTTCGGCAGAACGACGACGAGAACGTCTCCGACAACTGGCGGCTGCTCATCAACCCGGGGCTGCTCCTCGACATCCCCGGAAACTCGTTCGCCCTGCAGTGGCGCGGCGACATGTCGATCACCCAGTTTCTCGACGACATTCCTCCCGACGCGGGCGAGTCGACGCGGGTGGGTGGCAGCACTGGCCTTCGACTCCGAGCGGGCTCGGAGAAGAGTACGGTGGGGTTCACGCTTGCGAACTCTTTGACCCGCACGCCGGTCTACCTCTCGGAACCCTCGGCCATCACCGCGGACGAGGTTCGTTTTCCGCAATGGCTGAACCGCGGCGAGGCCCGCGTAATCGTGAGGCCGGGAGGTCGGGCGCTGGAGCTCGATTTCGGCTATCGAAATTTCGTCTCGATCTACGACGAGCTGCCGGATTCGCACTCCCACCTCGGCCTGTTCGAAGCTCGCTGGAAGTTCCTCCCCAAGACGATGGTCCTCTTTACGACCGACTTCGGTTACTTCGCCAATGAGGGGGCACGCGAGGGCAACGACGCCACGCCGCTGAACATTCAGGTCGGGCTCATCGGTCAGCTCACGGCTCGGCTGTCCACCGACCTCCGGGTCGGCTACGGCAACTCGCTGGTTTGGGACAACGACGAGCTGTTCGGCACCACGGCGGAAGGCAGCCAAGACACGCCGACCGTCTCTGCCTTCCTGACCTACCAGGCCGGGGATCGGCTCGCGATCACCGGTGGCTACGAGCGGACCGTCACTCCCCTGATCCTTTTCGATAGCTTCATCAACGATGCTTTTCGACTTTCGGCGAGCCTTGGCATCGACCGCTTCGTCGGCCGTGTTTTCGGTTCTTACAGCTTGCGGAACTATGGACTGAACGAGCGCTTCGCCGAGGTTGGCCTGGTGGGGGTGTCTTTGGATTACTACGTCCTGAAGTTCCTCGTCGTCGGGGCGCAGTACCGACTGACCGTCCAGGGCTCCGACGACGACGAGCAGGATCAAGCCGACATCGGAACGCCCGAGAATCCCTTCGTTGGCGACTTCACTCGCCACCAGGTCGTGTTCACCGTCGGCATCGAGTATTGACCGTGCACCGCATCGTCCGGATTCAGAGCCGGATCTGCGTCGGAGGGCCGGCTCAACACACGATGATATTGAGCGAGGCCTTTCGCTCGGCCCAAGGCTCGAACTACGACACGCTCTTGGTCGGTGGGGGTCTAGAGCCGGGGGAGGTCTCCCTCGAGCCGAAGGTCCGGAGCCGAGGCATTCGCCTCGAAACCGTCGGCGACATGCGGCGGTCCGTGCGCCCCTGGTCTGACGCCCGGGCTCTGGCGCGCATGGTTCGGATCGTCGGGCGCGAACGACCGACGATCGTGCACACGCATACCGCGAAGGCCGGGGCCATCGGGCGGATGGCGGCCATCCTGCAGCGCGTGCCCGTGATCCTTCACACATTTCATGGACACGTCTTCGACGGCTACTTCCGCGACGAGACCACGCGGAGCTTCATCCGCGTCGAGCGCTGGCTAGCCCGCTTTACCGACCGCATCTTGGTCCTGTCCGAGCGCCAGAAGCACGACATCGTGGAGCGGTATCGGATCGCGCCCCCAGAGAGGGTTTCGGTCGTTCCGCTGGGCCTGGAGCTCGACCGGTTCCGGGCCGATCGCGAGCGGGGGGCGTTTCGTCGGGAGATCGGGATCACGGACGAGCCCTTGATCGTGGCCATTGGCCGCATCGTTCCCATCAAGCGTCTGGACCGTCTCCTCGAGGCCTTCCGCCAGGTGAATATGAGGCTGCCCGGAGCGCACCTAGTCATCGTGGGCGATGGCGAGGTTGCCGATCGGCGAGCGCTCGAATCGCTGGCTCAGGGTTTGAACGTGCACTTCGTGGGCTACCGCTCGGATACGCCGCGCATCCTGGCCGATGCGGACGCTTTGGCTCTAACCAGCGATAACGAAGGGACACCGGTTGCCGTCATCGAGGCACTGGTCAGCGGAACCCCGGTCGTTGCGACCAACGTGGGTGGGGTCCGCGAGATCGTTCCCGATGGCGGGGGAACCATCGTCGACCGCGAGGATGATGCCGGCCTGTCACGGGCGCTTCACGAGGCCTGCCTGAGGTCCGCAAGACTGCCTTCAAACGTTCGCGATTCCGTTCACGAACGATACTCGCACCGACGTTTGATTCGAGATATCGGGACGCTGTACGACGAGCTCGTGAGCGCTCGCCGACCTCGAACCCAGCCGGGGGAGAGGCTGAGAGCAGAAGTGATCTGACCGATGACGACCTATTTCACCGCATTGACCTTGGCGTTCGTCGTCGCGCTGCTCACGACGCCGGCCGTGATCGTCTTGGCGCATCGCTACGGATGGCTCGACGTCCCGACCGATCCCCGCAAGATTCACCGGCGTCCTGTTCCCCGGCTCGGCGGCGTCGCCGTGGTCTTGGCCTTCGCGGCACCCCTGCTCGGTCTGGCCGTGTACTCCAACCGTGTCTCCGACATCCTGTATGCCGACCTGGCCAAGGTCGGCTCGTTTCTGGTCGGCGGCTTCGCCATCGTGCTTCTCGGCGTCTGGGACGACCTCAAGGGCGCCGACGCGCGGCTGAAGCTCACGGTGCAGAGCCTGGTCGCGCTGATCGTTTGGTCCGCGGGCATTCGTATCGAGCTGCTCGGCCTGCCCTTCGACACTCAGCTGGAGCTGGCGTGGCTCTCCTTCCCGCTGACCTGGCTGTGGATCGTCGGTGTCACCAACGCGCTGAACCTGATCGATGGCCTCGACGGTTTGGCCGCCGGCGTGGGGCTCATCGCGTCCAGCGTGCTGTTCACCGTGGCGCTCGTCGACCATGCGGTTTTGCTCTGCTTGGTGATGGCGGCGCTCGCCGGAGCGCTCCTCGGATTTCTTTTCTACAACTTCAACCCGGCGCGGATCTTCCTCGGCGACTCGGGCTCGATGTTCTTGGGCTTCGTCTTGGCCACGGTCTCCATCTGGACCCACCGCAAGGGTGCGACCGCGGCCGCCGTGCTCATCCCCGTCATGGCGCTCGGCCTTCCGCTTCTCGATACGGCCCTGGCTTTCGTACGGCGGGTGATCACGAAGTCGAACCCCTTCGACGCCGACCGCGACCATGTCCATCATCGCCTGCTCGCCCTGGGGCTATCCCATCGAAACGCGGTGCTCACCCTCTACACGGCGAGCGGGGTCTTCGCGCTGGCCGCGCTCGCCCTGCTCAAGGACGAAGCGATCGAGTCGGTGATCGCTCTCATCTGCGTGTGCACGGTGCTGGTGATCTTTTTTCGACGGATCGGGCTGCTCCGTCTGCCGTCGAGACTCGGGCTCGATGCCGAGGGCGCCGCTCGCCAGCAGGTGCGCGTGGCCAGTCGCAGCATCCGACGGGCCGGCACGGAAGACGAAGTGTGGTCATCGCTTCGCGGCGTGCTCGACGATCTGCGCGCGGTCGAGGCGTCGTTGGCCTGGCGTGACTGCGACGAGACTCGGGAGGCCGTGAAAGAGTACGTGTACAGCTGGTCGGCTCATGAACCTTCGAGCCGTCAGCGCACGGAAAAGCGCCTTTCGATCCAGGAGGACGGGATCGACTTCGGGACCTTGACCGTATCCTTCGACGGTCGGGCGCAGGAATCGACGACCGCTCTCTTTTCCGAACTGATCCGCGAAGCGCTCGTCGACTTTGCCGTCGCCAAGCGGGAACGAAACACGCCCCGACCCAACGTCGTGGTTCCCATGATCCAGGAGCGTCGTCGGTACGAAGCCTAGGGTCGTGCTCGGCGGCTCCCACGCAGCCACATCTCGAGCTGCAGGAGCAAGAAGATCCGCTGCCCGTGATCGCGCTCTTTCGCCACATGCTCCCCGACCAGTCGGTGGATGCAGGAGGCGTTCAAGACCTCGTGGCAGCGGGCGCCCGGCGCAAGCAGAAGCTCTTCCACCAGCCGACGACCCGAACCGGCCAACCACCACTGGGCCACGGGGACCCCGAAGCCGTGCTTGCGGCGGTGCACGATGTCGTCGGGTAGGACGTCGGCGTAGGCCTGTTTCAGGAGCCATTTCAGCGAGCGCCCGCGGATCTTCATCGAACTCGGAAGCCGAAAGCAGAGCTCGATCACTTCAGTATCGAGAAACGGGCTGCGCGCTTCCAGTCCGAACGCCATGGTCATCCGATCCGTCTTCACGAGTAGGTCGTCCAGCAGGTAGGTCGCGAAGTTGTGGCGGAGGATCTGGTCGAGGCGATCCGCTCCGCTACGGCCTGCCTCCTCGAGGAGCGCCGTCTGCTCCCGCATCGCCGACCATGGATCGAAATCGGCTCCAAAGACGTCGAATCGCAGCAGCTCGCGAAGAAGCGGGCCGGTAAAGTACGCGTTCCAAGCCAGTAGCTGTTCGTTGGCGGGACGGGATGCGTGTTCGGTGAAGCGCCGGGCCAAGGACAGAGGATTCTTGTAGCCGCGGAAGTCCGACGTTCGCTTCAGCCAGTGCGCCGCGCCGCGCCGCGCCAGAGGCGGTATCCGGTCCGCGACGAGTCCTCCCAAGAATCGCGTGTACCCGGCGAGCACCTCGTCCCCGCCATCGCCGGTTTGAACCACGGTGACGTGCTGGCGGGTCATCTCGGAGATCCCGTATAGAGCCACGGCCGACGAATCTCCGTACGGTTCGTCGTGATGCCAGAGGAGCTTGTCGAGCAGCTCGATCGGCGTGACCCGAACTTCGAGCTGCCGATGCTCGAGCCCGAAGAGGCGAGCGACCGTGTCGGCGGCGGGCCGCTCGTCGAAGGTCGGCTCTTCGGGAAAACCGGCCACGAAGCTCTTGACGGGCCCGCTGCAGGCTCGGGCCATCTCGGCGACGATCACGCTGGAGTCGAGTCCTCCGGAGAGAAAGGCCCCCATCGGAACGTCCGCCACCAGTCGACGGCGGACCGCGCGTCCCACGGCGCCGCGCAACAGTTCGGCCGCCTCGCCGACTTCGTCGGTGAGGGGACGACCCGGCTCGGGCAGCGACCAGTATCGACGGCGAGTGACGCCGCCTTGGGCGGTCCAAACCAGAGTGTGCGCCGGCTCGAGACGGCGGATGCCTTTGAAAAAGCTCCGCGGTGTCCCCACGTACCCGAACGTCAGGAGCTCGGGGAGAGCGCTCCAGTCGGGTTGGTCGGCGATGCCTTCGATCTCGGCGAGGGCCTTGATCTCCGATGCAAACGCGAGCCCGCCATCGACTTCCGCGTAGGCGAGGGGCTTCTTCCCCGCTCGGTCTCGCATGAGTACGAGCTCCTGAGTGTCCGCGTCGTGAAGGGCGAACGCGAACATGCCGTCCAGGTCGACGAGTGCGCTTCGGCCTCCGACCTCGTACAGCGCGAGTACCACTTCCGAGTCGGAGCGGGTTCGAAATGACCTCCCCCGTTTGGCGAGGTCCTCGCGCAGCTCACGAAAGTTGTAGACCTCCCCGTTGTAGACCAGCGTCCGACGGCCGCAGGTCGAGACCCAGGGCTGGTCTGCCGCTTCCGTCGTGTCGAGCACGCGCAAGCGGCTATGCGCGAATACCCCGGCTCTTCCGGGGAGCTCGACGGCCTGGATCCGGTCGGGCCCGCGATGGCGCAGGGCCCGCGCCATCCGCAGTCCGAGGTCGAGCTCGGCGCCCTCGGACTGCACGGGCCGCAGTCCCACCCACCCCGCGATTCCACACACGCGATCGCTACCGAACGTGCGGTCCGACCGCGGTCAAGGGGGACGGCGCACGGTTGCGTCGAAAACCGGCTTGATTCAATAAGGCCTTCATCACCCCTGGAATGTCGGACTCTTCCGCCAGCTTGATCTCCACGGCGAGAGCTGCGGTCGTGTTCTTCCTCGTTGCAGCTCCGATCCCGATCGGTGGCCGCTTATGGGGAGCTCACCCGGTGTGGCTGGGCCTGGCGACCCTAGCCTTCGTCGCCTGCAGCCTGTACACGCTGCGACCGGGCCATGCCCTCCGCTGGAACCGGCTGACGCTCGGATTGTTCTTACTGGCCCTGTTCACTGCGGCCCAGACCCTGCCGTTGGGCTCGATGCTGGCCGCGGCTTCGCCGCGGGTTTCGGAGATCCTCGAGGCAACCCTCGGCGACGGCGCGGGAGCGCTGAGCTACGAGGTCGGCGAGACATCGCTGGAAGCCACCAAGTACTGCATCTACGCGATGATCGCCTCTGCGGTGGCCACCATCGGCCGCCGGCGCTCCACACGCTTCGTCTTGTATGGCGTCACCGTGGGCGGGATGGTGTCGATGCTGCTGGGGCTGGTCCACGCCATCGCCGGCTGGCCGGGGCTGTTCGGCTACTGGACCACCCACGAGCAGCCGCGCGACCTGATCGCCACCTTCGCGAACGCCAATCACGCGGCGGGCTACTTCATGCTGGCCGGCTTCACGTCGCTCGGTTTGGCGCTCGAGTCGGGACACCCGCGACCCGGCTTCGCGCTCGTGGCGGGCACGCTCTTCGCCGGCTCGCTGTATCAAGGCTCGTCCGGCGCGACCTTGGCTCTCGGGTTGGGCCTGGGGCTGTTCGTCGTCATGGCTCTCCGGAACCCGGCCGAATGGAGGTCGACCGCAACCGCCGATTCTCCCCGACCTCGGTCAGCGCGTCTGTGGGTCGTGGGCGGAGCGGTGACGGCGGCGACCCTGGCCGTGGGGGCCACCGCTGCGCGGGAGGCCATGTCTTCGGTCACCTGGTCGGAGAAAGCGGCGGCTTTCGTCCAGGCGCCGCGACTGATCGCGGACCACCTGTGGTTCGGGGTCGGCCGCGGTTCCTACCAGTCGGTCTACACGGGATACCAGACGACTCCACTGAAGGTATCCTACACCCATCCCGAGACGCTCCCCGTGCAGGTCATTTCCGAGTGGGGCGTGGTCGTGGGAGCGGCGGCTCTCATCGGGCTGCTGGTCGCGGTGTTCGCTCGCCTCCGCGCGGCGCGCGACCCGAAGAATCAGGCGGTCGCCTGTGGCGTGGCCGCCCTGGTCGGGCAGAACTTTGCCGACTTCAGCCTGGAGCTCACCGGGGTTTTGGTGTCGGTGGTCGCTCTGCTCGCGGCCCTCCCCGCCGGGCGGGACGCGCCCTCGAAGCGAGCGCTCAACCCGGCCGGCCAGATCGCCCTGACCGTCTTCGTGGTGGTCCTCGGCTGGGCGACCCTGGTTCGGTCGGCGCGCATCGGCGACCTGCGGGCGGACCTCGAGTACTTCGAGAAGCAGCTCATCGTCGAAGACACGGCCTCCCGCGGCCCGGCCGACGCCGTTGAGACGCGAGCGCGTCGCCACCCGGCCAACGCGTTCGGCTGGACGGCGTTGGCTTACGTTTTGGCTCCCGACGACCCCGGGGCAACGCTCGTAGCTGCGAACAAGGCGATCCTGACTGCCCCCACCTTCGCGTTTCCTCACGAACTCGCCGGCCGCGTCTTCTGGATGGCCGGCTTTCGCGATCAGGCGATGCTCGAGTTTCGGCGAGCCTGGGAATTCACCGTGCAGCAAGGGCCACTCGGCGAGCGGATCGTGGCCGGCGTCGACGATCCGAGCTTGGTGGAAGCGGCGCTCCCTCGCGACCCGAAGGACGTCGGTCGGGCGGCGCTCCCACAGCTGGTTCGGACGCTCCAGGCCGCCCGCCGGATCCGCGGGGATGACTATGCCCGGGCGCTGGTGGTGGCCCTGCCGCGGCTGGAAGGCGCCCGACTGGCCGACCTGCGACGGCTTACGCGCACCGCGCTCGAGCTCGACCTCGACGAGCTTGGAGTGGCGGCGGCCCGCGCGTCGGCGGAGCATCCCGAACGAGGCGAGTCCGACATGGTGCGCACGATCGAACTCCTCACCCGCCACGGCAAGGTCTCGGAAGCGCACGACCTCCTGGACCAGGTCGAGCTCGGCTGGGACGGCTGCCGCATGCAGGCGCTGATGTTCCTCGAGCAAGGCGCGACCTCCAGCGCAACCCGAGCGCTGGATGCGTGCACGGGCCCGGAGGGGGCGTCCAGTCCCCCGGCGGACTGGGCCGAGGTGCGGGCCGAGATCGCCTTTGCGGACGGTGATCCGAAGCAGGCGCTGAGCGTTTTGGCGCCGATCGTGGAGGAGCGACCCCGCGACCTGTCCCTCAGGCGAAAACGGGCCGAATACCTGCTAGCACTGGGTAGGACGGCGGAAGCTCGCCTCGAAGCCAACTATGTCTTGCGGCGAGACCCGGAGAACGCGGAAGTGAAATCCCTTCTCGACCAGATCCTCCGCGTCGAGCGGACGGGAGCCCGATGAATCCGCCGCGTCCCCATTGGCACCCACGCTCGAGGATGCGGGGGCTACGGATCGGGTTGCTGGCGGTGGCCATGGGCGCGTGTGCGGCGAACAAGCGGTCCGAGATTCCACCCCAGGTCGAAGCGACGGGCGCGGGGGAACCTCGGCGGCAGGCGCTCGGACCCGGCGACATCGTTTCGATCAGGGTTTTTAGGGAACCGGAGCTGACGGGCAAGTATCGCATCCCGGAAACCGGTCCCAACGACTTCCCGCTGATCGGTGAGATCTCGATGGTGGGCAAGACGCCCCAGGAGGTCCAAGTCGAGCTGACCGAGCGCCTGGCGGACGGGTTCCTCGTGGCCCCTCAGGTGACGGTCTTCGTCGAGGAGCGGAACTCCCAGCGCATCTACGTCCTCGGCCAGGTCCAAAAGCCGGGCACGTTCGGATACACCGCGAACATGACGGTGATCGAGGCCATCACGATGGCGGGAGGCTTCGCGCCGCTCGCTTCCCAGAATGGGGTCAAGATCTCTCGGACCGTCGACGGTGAGGAAGTCGTGCTGAAGGTCGCCGTGGGGTCGATCAGCTCGGGTTCGGCGTCGAATGTCCGGCTTCAGCCGGGGGATATCGTGTATGTCCCCGAGGCCTTGTTTTGATGAGAGGCGAACGACCGTGAATGCTCAACGCTACACGCTACCGGAAGAGTTTCGCTTCGAGCTCTCGGACTTCATTACGAACGCTTGGAAGCATCGATATGCCGTCCTGGCTTTGATCTTGGCTTTGACCGGCGCGGTGACCGTGGGTGCCATGCGGTTGCCCAAGGTCTACGAAGCGAAGGCTCGCCTGCTCATCGACCCCGTGCTCCCGCGGGTCCTCGGCGAGAATGCCGCGGTCGACAACTTTGCCGAGCAAGCTCGGCAAGAGGCGTTCTACCGCACGCAGCAGAAGATCATCGCTTCCCGTTCGATCCTGACCGATGCCGCACAGCGGCTCGAGCTGGGCATGGACGGCGGTTTTGCGTCGGGGCTCGGCTTGAGCTCCGACGCCTCGCCGCGCGCCGTGCAGGGTGCCCTGAGTCAAATGCTCGAGGTCCAACCCGATTCGGGCAGCCGGATCATGAACATCTCCATCGAGAGCGAGCGCGCCGACCTGGCGAGCGCCATCGCCAATGCCATCGGTCAGTCGTACATCGACAGTACGCTGGAGCGACGTCTGGAGACGACCCGCGGGGCCGCCGAGTGGCTCGACGACCAGGTCGAGATCTTCGCTGGGCGGCTCGAGAGTCAAGAAGCACGGCTCAACGACTTCAAGCAGGCGAACCTGCTGGTGTCGGTTTCGCTGGAGGATCGGCAGAACATGATCAGCGCCAATCTCGCCATGCTCAACGAAAGCGTGATGGAGACGCGCGCCAAACTGATCCAGCTGCGCTCCCAGCGAGATACGATCGCCGAAGCCCTGGCCAGCCGAACCGGGCGGACCGGCCAAGCCGA
The DNA here is from genome assembly GCA_964473255.1 of uncultured Myxococcales bacterium. Lineage (GTDB taxonomy): Bacteria > Myxococcota > Kuafuiibacteriia > Kuafuiibacteriales > Kuafuiibacteriaceae > Kuafuiihalomonas. The sequence goes on from CAYYOT010000035.1 coordinate 44,438, forward strand.
CCAGATCGACGACGAGATCCCTCCGCCTTTGCTGGACAACCCCGTGGTGACCTCCCTCCGGGTGCGTTTGGCCGACCTTCGACGCACGCGGGCCGAGCAGTCGTCGCGATACGGGGAGCTGCACCCCGTCATGCACGCGGTGTCTCGACAGATCGCCGAGACCAAAGAGACCCTGCGGACCGAGATCAAGGCTACGCTCGGCAACCTCGAGGCCGAGATCGATGCCCTGGAGCAGACCGAAGGGCGCTTCGAAGACGAGATCCAGGAGGAGAAGCAGCGTGCCTTGGCCCTCAACGGTCTGGGGCTCGAATACAGCAAGCTGACCCGGGACGTGGGGACGACGAAGGAAACCTACGAGTCGCTCCTCCGCCGCCGAACCGAGACCGCGCTCTCTGGTCTCTTGGAGTCGAACTACGTCCATTGGTTCGAGAGAGCCGAGACTCCCACGACGCCCGTCTCGCCGGTCATCTCCATGTACGTGCTGCTCGGGTTCCTCGCGTCGTTGGCTTTGGCGTTATCGTTCGTGGCGGCGGTGACCCTTCTCGACAACACGATCCGCGGCCGGTCGGAGCTCGAAGATCTCTTGGACCTGACGGTCTTGGGGGCGCTGCCGTCGGTCGCCTTGGTCAAGGACGGCCAACAAACCCAGAGCGACCGCGATCTCTACGTCTTTCGCAACCCAACGAGCACGGCTGCGGAGGCGGCGCGCTCGGTTCGAACCAATCTGCTGCTTCTATCGGCCGACGCGACGCCCCACACCATCCTCGTGACCAGCCCTCGCGCTCAAGAGGGGAAGACGACGACCGCCCTGGCTCTCGCCACCTCCATGGCGCAGGCCAAGAACCGGGTCTTGCTGATCGACACCGACCTACGGCGTCCGCGGCTCCACCGAGCACTTTCGGTTTCCTCGCGAACCGGACTCACCAACGCGCTTCTTCGCGAAGACGATGGCAATGCGATCAAATCGACCGAGATCCCCCAGTTGGATTTGCTGCCCAGTGGACCGCTGCCGCCGAATCCGGCGGAGCTCCTCCACTCCGAACGGTTGGCCGAGCTCATTCAAGAGCTGAAACAGCGCTACGATCGGATCATTTTCGACTCGCCCCCAGTTAATCTGGTGACCGACGCTTCGATCCTCTCTCGTTTGGTCGATGGCTGCATTCTGGTCGTCCGCGCGAACGCGACCCCTCGCGAGGCTGCTCGCGCCGCCACGCGGCAGCTGCGGGACATCGGGGCTCCCATCTTCGGGGTCGTGCTCAATTATTCCGCCGCTGGCGCCCACGGCGAAAACTACTACTACCATTACGCCCCCCAGGCGGCCGACCACATGGCCGATGAGCACGCCGGCTGACGTCTCGCTCCTGCGTCGTGGACAGTCCGATCGTCAAAGGCGCGGCCATCCGGATGCCGGACCGGCTAGAGGCCGGCCTCGCGATTCTCGCCATCGGCCTTTGCGCCGTCGCTCTGTGGTTTCCACAGCAGGCGCTGATGGCGACCGGCGGCGTGGTCGCCTTCACCTTGGTTCTGTTCGTCGCCCTGCAAGCGGCGCGTTCACCGGCGGCCGGTTCGACGGCCGAGATCGTCGTCGATGGCGAGACTCACTCGGCCGATGCCGTGGCCGAGGGGATAGGGCGCTTGCTGGTCCTGGCCATCATCGTGCGAGTCGGAGTCAGCCTCGTCGTGAATCTCTCCTGGCTTTGGTGGGCGTTCGCTCCCGATGCCCGGACCTGGGAAGCCTGGGGCATGGCCTTCGCGACCGGCTGGGATGCTTTCGTACAGGGTACCTACCGCCTACCCGTCAACCCCCACGTCATCGTCAACGCCCTCGTCTCGTCGGTGTTCGGCTTCTCGCGCATCCCGGTCAGCATCTTCAATGCCATCTTCGGGATCACGCTGGCCTTCATCGCTCGGGCCATGGCGCTCAACTTGTACGGGGAGCGCGCCGCGCGGCGAGCCTTCCTCCTCACGCTCTTCTTCCCGTCTCTCGTGCTCTGGCAGGCGCAGAACTTGAAGGACTGCTGGGCTCAGGTGTGCACGGCAGGCCTGGCGCTGGCCGTGCTTCGCTTTGGGACCCACGAAGGGGGCCGGTCGAGAGCGGTCGTCCTGGGGCTCGTCTGTCTGTTCCTCGCGACCTGGACCCGACCGTATCTCTCCGTCATCCTGTTGGCGGCGGTCATCATCTCGTTGGCCTCGGTCAACTCGAAACGGCTTCCTTCGGCGATCGCCGTGGCCGGGCTCGCAGTCTTCGGAGGCAAGCTCGCGGGGCTCGACGACGTCTTTTCGGAGAGGACGCTCGTCGAGATCGATGCCGCGCGGAAGGGGCTCGCCTACGGTGGAAGCGCTTACGGCCAATCTGC
>CAYYOT010000036.1:0-45692 GCA_964473255.1 uncultured Myxococcales bacterium
GAGCTTTTCCCACGTGCCGTCGGACGAACCATCGTCCACGATGACGACCTCGGCATCGAGGCCGTTCGTATCCAGGACCTCGGCCACCTCGGCGACGAGCTCGTCGACGCTCTCCTCTTCGTTGTAGCAGGGGATGATCAGCGAGAGCCGAGGAGGCACGTCACCCGAGGTGAGGTCGCCCGAGTCGACGGCATCCGGCGCGCGGGGGGTGATGTGCATGGGCTCTTGCATCTACTTTCGAATCGGCAGTCCCGCCCGAAGTTCCAGCTCTCTTCGCAGTCGAGCCTGGCCCCGCGTGATCGCTTCCGGACTCATTCGCTGCCGCGCCGCCTCGCCGTACAGCGCCTCGAGGGCCTGTCGTACCCCGGTCGGCGGGTTTGTGCACGGGGATTTCCCGTTTGCCAAGCCCTCCCGCGAAAGGGCCGCCGACACATCCTGCTGAAGACCCTGCACATCCATCAGAGCGAGCGCGTAGGCTCCGACGTCCACTCGCGAATCCCCTGCCCTTCGCGCTTCTCGAATGTCAGCCTCGAGGGCCGCGGACGACTGCCTCAAGAGACAGCGAGCCGCCCGAAGCAGCTCGGCGGCGGGGACTCCAGCCTCTTCGGCCCTCGCTTCCTCCGCGCCCCGCCGCGATCGCTCCGCTGGCACGACCGACGGAGGTAGCGGCACCTCGACCGCCGATCGCGGACGTGCCTCGGCCGGCCGGGCATCGGAAGCGGCGGTCACCAGCGAGCCCGGGCCCGTCAAATCGGTCAACATGTCTTGCGTACGCTTCGCCTGCGACTTTCGCTGCTCGGCCTCGCGCCGCTCGGCCCGCTCCGCCTGGTCGGCCCGAAGTCTCGACATGCGCTCGTGAAAGGCCGCCACTTTGCGTCGGGCCTCGGCGGCGAGAACTTCTTCGCGGGCCTCATAGACGTCGGTGTCGTCAGCCGAGACCTCCGACGTATCTTCGGAGGTCTCGGCTCCTGGCGGCCCCGAGGTCGCACACCCGGCCGCACATCCGACCAGGAACGCCAGGCTCGACGCGATGGTTCGACGCTTCACGACAGCTCCCGCGCGAAGCATAGCGAACATCGCCCAGCCAACCAATCGGCCTGCCTCTCGCACCTTCACCCAACCTGTGGCAGCTTCCCCTCGGGGATGGGGCGACAGGCGCTACAGGGGCGGAGAGCCAAGGTCGTCTGCACGCTCGGTCCCGGGGTCGACGACGACGCGAGCGTCGAGCAGCTGATGAAGCACGGCATGGATGCCGCGCGCATCAACATGAGCTTCGGATCGATCGAAGAACACGTGCGTCGGATCCGACAGCTCCGCCAGGTCAATGAGTCGCTCGGACAGAGACCGGTGGCGATCATCGCCGACCTACCGGGCCGAAAGCCCCGGCTGGGGCACCTGGTCGACGGTTCGATCCGGCTGGAGACCAAGGATACGGTGCGACTGATCCCCGACCGAGGGCAGGAAGGCGACGCGCGGAACCTCCCGGTGCCCGATGCGTTCTTCAATGAGAACCTCGCCGCCGACGAAACCGTCTTGCTGGCCGACGGACTCGTCGAGCTCCACGTGCGGAACGTTCAGCCGGGCCAAGTCGAGGCCGAGGTGATCTACGGCGGGGAGGTCACGTCCCGAACCGGCCTGTTCTGCCAGAGCATGCCGGTACTCGGCGGGCCCCTGACCGAGGCGGACCGACCGTTTCTCGCGGCGGCCGTGGCAGAGGGGGTCGACTACATCGCACTCGGTTGGATTCAGGACGATACGGACATCCTGACCGTGCGCGAGCACATCGCCGAGCTCGGGGCCGACATTCCGATCATCGCCAAGATTGAACGCCCCGAGGCCTTTTCGCGGCTCGATGGAATTTTGCGACGCGCGGACGCGGTCATGATCCGTCGAGGGGACCTCGGTAATCAGATCGAAGTGACCCGCGTCCCCTTGGTGCAAAAGGAGATCCTCCGCTTGGCGAACCGAGCCGGGAAGCCGGTGATCATCGCTACGCAGATGCTCGGGTCGATGATCGACGCGCCGCGACCCACGCGCGCCGAGGCCTCCGACGTATCCAACGCCATCGCCGACGGAGCGGACGGTGTGCTGCTCTCCGCGGAGACCTCGATCGGTCGCTACCCGGTCGAGTCGGTCTCGATGATGGGCCGGATCATCCGCGAGACCGAGCAGGAACACTTCGACCGGCTGCATACGCACGTCGAGGACCGTCCAGCAGGATTCGCCGATACGACCGCGAGCATCGCCGTCGAGGCGGCCAAGAGAATCCAGGCCCGGCTGGTCGTGTGCTTCACCGAGTCGGGTCGTACGGCCGGTCTCGTCGCCAAGTATCGGCCCCGCGTGCCGATCATCGCGTTCTGCCGGCGGATCGAGACCCGCCGTCGACTCGCGCTGTATTGGGGGGTTCGCTCCGACTCGCTCGAGGCCGGTGCGGACATCGACGAGATGGTCGAGAAGGTCGAGGAGCGTCTCGTGTCCCGGAACCTCATTCAGGCTGGAGAACGACTGGTGCTGGTGTTCGGAGCCCCGGCGGGGACCGCGGGGCGAACCAATACCGTGCGTCTTCATCGCGCAAACCCTAAGACGGTCACCGTCGACCTCTGATCGCTTCCAAGGCCCGCAGTCGTGTGATAGCCCCTCGGGCCTCATGGCGCGCGTAACCGTCGAAGACTGCCTGGAAAACGTGAAGAACCGGTTCGCTTTGGTCCTGCTTGCGACCCGGCGTACCCGTCAGCTGCTGAAGGGCGCGACGCCCCTCGTCGACAACGCGAAGAACAAGGCCCCGGTCGTGGCTCTGCGAGAGATCGCCGCCGACAAGGTCCGCTTCGACAAGGACGTTTCCGAGGTCATGAACAAGACCCCCGACGAGCTCCGCAATCTGTACGGCGAGCCCGTCAAAGAGCCGGTCGAGCGCTCCGGGGGCAGTGGACCGATCCCCGGCGCCCCCCGCTTCTTCTGAGTTCGCGGCCCGGCTTCGAGCTCGCCTCGGGCTAGGCGGTGAGAACGAAGTAGACCGCGACGGCCACCCCGATTCCGAACAAGAGTAGGAGCCAGCTGCGCCACGACCCAGCGTCGGCCGGCACCAAGATCGAGTCTCGCTGGTCGGACAAGGGACGAGCGCTGCGGCGGGCCGCCGGAGCCCTCCCCACCGAGACCGGGCGCTCGGCCCGGGGTATGGCCTTCCGCACCACCGGGCGCTCGGTCTTCCCGTTGCCATCTGGGCTCAGCTCCCAGAGGTCGGAGCTCGACTCGTCGGCCGGGGCGGTCTGACCCTCCGGTGCTCGGGCCGGTTCGTGTTCGTTCTCGGCGACGTCCGACGAACCGATCTCGGTGGGCGCAACCGATGGCACTTCCGACGGCGGCTCCAGGGGCTCGGGCTCGACGGTGATGTCGGTGGCGATGCGGACCGGACGGATCGTCGCGCCCTGTGGGTCGAGGGGCGCCGAGGCAATACAGCACCGGGCCACCTCTTCCGGGGCGGGCAGCGGGCCGAAACTCTCCCGCAGCCAGCAGCGAAGGGCTTCGAGGCCATCCCTGCGGTCGCCGTCCCAGCGTTCGAAGCGATCGAGACCGGCTCGGGCCTGCGGGGGCATCAGGTCGCCCGTGCGGCCGGAATGGTTGCCGGAGAGCGCCGAGTCGAGGAGTCCGCCCAGGGCCGGTAGTCCCAGCCAGTCTCCAGCATGAACGAGACCCTCGGCATCGACGAAGATCTGGTCGACGTCGGCCTCCTCCACCGTGGTTCCGGTCACCGGAACCTCGAGACTGAGGTCGTGGACGATCCCGGCCACGATGGCGGCCGGAGGCGCCTCGCCGGCGTCGGCCCACGCCCGGAGAAGACTGCCCAGACTCACGCCCGGCGGGTTTTCGGTCACGAACTCGACTCCTCCTGCGCCAGAGCGGTGGCAAGAGCGAAGAGACGGTCCACTTCCCTGGGTTCGGCAGCCACGAACCGCAGACCCATACCCCGGGTGCGGCCAACTTGACGAGAGCCGGTCTCCGCGGGGACCTCTTCCACCCGCACGACTTCCGCCTTGATGTGGATCGGTCGCGCACCTGGTCCCGGCCGCACGTCGAGGGCGACCAGCGTCCCGACCTCCAGCCCCACGGTGCTCTGGATGAAGACCCCCCCCCGGCTCACGTCCAGGGCGGTCTCCGCGAACGTCTCCTCTGGTCGCTTCAAATGGCGAAATTGCACGCGCATCTCGACAGCAACGCGGGGATGACTCCTTCGCTCACCGGGCATCTGGCCACGGACCGTAGTCCCTATCGATCCCGGGTACCACCATGTCTGAATCCGATGGCCCTGGACCACCGGCGTGGGGGTATAAGCAACGGATGCGTCGATGCGTACTGCTGCTCGGGGCGCTCGCGGCCTGTGACGAAGGCACGCTCTCGGTGCAGCCCGACTTCGGGGGCCTCCCCGACGCCGATTTTGTCGCCAACCTCCCGTTGGAGGAAAACGCGACATACACCTACCGCGCGACGCTCACGTACAAGCAGAGCGATTCGGACCCCGGTACACAGACGATCTACCGGATCCGCCTGAACGTCACCCAAGTCACCGACAACCTCGGGCAGGGCCCGAGTCGGCTCGAGTACCGCATGGAAGATGTCTCGGCACCGGGCGACAAGAACGCCGGCTGGACCGCCGCTTTCGACTTCTCGAGCTGGGTCGGACGCCTCGGTCCGTCGCGCGGCCCCGACACGGTGAGCCCTTCCGCGGTGGAAGTCCCCCTGGAGGAAGCGCCCCGCCTGCCGCCCGCCCCAGTCGCCACGAACAAGGACCTGCCCCACGGCGGCACGTTCTTCGTCGACATCCGCGAAAGCCTGGCCATCGCCTCGGCTTGGGAGCTCGCCGAACAGCCGCGACGTACCACGACCGACCCCGCCGCCGGGCTGGTCCTGACGTCCGACGGTATGGACGATCGCATCCAGTTTCACGAAGACCAAAACCTCCGTCGGGTCGAACTCAACTACCGAGAGGACGGCGTGCTCGACAGCCTGTTCGAATTCATCAACGAGAGTGGCGTTCCGCGGACGACCGCGAATCTGATGCTGGTCGAGGAGTCATCATGAAGCGCCGCTGGCTTGTCCTTCTCTTGTTTGCCGTCCAGGCCCAGGCCTGCGGTGACGACGGCGGCTCGTCCGGCCGACCCGACGGCGGGTCCGCCTGTACGACCGCGGACGACTGCGCCGAAGGCGAGATTTGCGTCGATGACCGGTGCATCGATGCTTCGTGCGCCACCGACGACGATTGCGGCGATGCTCGACGGGTTTGCGACCTCGAGACCTCGACGTGCGAGCTTCGCGAGGGCTTCGCCGACGAGTGTGATGCCGAAAGGCCTTGTGAGTTCGGGGAGTTCTGCTCCGAGCTTCTCGGACGGTGTTTCGACAACCTGGCTGCGCGCGACTGCGTGCGCCGGAGCGACTGTCCGACGAATCAGATCTGCGACCGTGCGGTCAGCAAGTGCGTCCCCGACCCGGGATGCTTCGGTCCTGAATTCTGCGAAGAGGGCGAAGTCTGCGATCCCGTGTCCCGCGCGTGCGAAGTGGATCTCGCGCGCCCCTGCACACCGTGTGATGCCGAGCTGCAGTGTACGGGCGGGCTCGACTGCGATCCCGACACCGTGGCCTGTCTGCCCGACGGCATCGACAGCCCCTGTCTGGCCGGCGAGTTCTGCGGCGTGCTCGGCGCCTGCGTGGAGTGCCAGGTCAGCGCCGACTGCGGGACGGGCCTGTTCTGCAACGTGAGCTTGGGCCGCTGCGAAAGCACGCTGCAGTGCGCCGATGATCCGACCGACTGCCCGGTGGATCCCGAGATTCAGTGTGTCGTTTGCGACCGGCCGCTCACCTGCAATCGCCGGAACAACCGCTGCGAGGCTCCGCCGGAACCGTGTCAGTTCGACACCGACTGTCCCGAAGACGAGCGCTGCGACCGGAGCCTCGACCCTCCGGTCTGCGTGCTGCGTCTGGCGGAGTGCCTGAACGACGTCTTCGACGAGAACGCCGACAACGGTTCGCCCGCCCGCGCGACACCGATCGAGTCGGGCGCCTTCGAAGATCTCGCGCTGTGCCCCGGAGACGTGGACTGGTACGCCTTCTCCGTCGAGGCGGGGACCGTGCTGACCGTCGATACCCGTTTCACCCACGGCGACGGCGACATCGACATCGAACTCTTTTTGGAGGACGGCACGACCCTGGTCGCCGCCGGCCGCAGCGCGACCGACAACGAGCGCATTCGCGTCGAGCTGGGCACGGACCGCGAGCTACGCCTGCGGGTGGCCGTCGCGCGCCCGATCATTGCCGCGACGACCTATGCTCTCCTCCTCGAGGAGAGCGAGGGTGAGGTGTGCCTGGACGACCCCCTCGAGCCCAACGACGACCGCGGCGAGGCGACTCGGCTGGAGGGCACGATCGACGGCGTACTCTGCCCCGCCGATCCCGACTGGTTCCGCATCCCGTCGGTCCCGGCCGGCGCATCGATCCGGCTCGACCTCGACTTCGTACCCACGCTCGGAGACCTCGATCTGGAGGTCTTTCGGCCGGACGAGCCTCAACCTCTGCTCGTGAGCCGCAGCCGAACGACGACCGAGAGCTTGGATGTGCCTATGCCCTTCGGCGGGGATCTCTTCGTTCGTGTGAGCGGTCGTCAGTCCGACCGGAACAGCTACACCCTGCGGACCCGGATTCGGCCCGACGACCCTGATGCCCAGTGTCGCGACGACGTCTGGGAATCGAACGACAGCGGGCTCACTGCGGCCGAGGTCACGTTCCCGTTCGACGACAGCCTCACTTTGTGTCGGGGCGACGAAGACCTGTTTCAGGTCCCGTTTCCAGGCAACGGCGGGGTCGTTGCCATCGAAGTCAGCCATCCCTCCGGGGTCGATCTCGACGCGGCCCTGTACCCGGATGCCGACAACGTCTTGGAGGAGACCGCGCTGGCGGTCGGACGCGGCGTCGGAGCCCGAGAATACTTCACCTACACGAGCTTCGAGAGCGAACCCTTGATCCTTAGGGTCTTCGGGGCCACCGAGCGAGATTTTGGTCCTTACGACGTCCGGGTCGTGATCGAGGACAGCTTCATCTGCCAGCCCGACGCCTTCGACGAGGCAGGTATCGGCAATGACATCGATGACCCGATTCCGGGAGGCCTGGCTCCGCTCCGGCTCGACGAGCAGAGACTATGCTCTCCCACGGACGAGGACTTCATCCAGGTCGTCTTCACCGGCGGATTCACGTACACGGTCGCGCTGCAGTGGCGTCGACCCAATACGGACCTCTCGTTTCAGTTGCTCGACGTTGCGGGCGGCGACACCGGTCTCACCGGCGTAACGCGAGGCAACACCCATTCGGCCTCCTTCAACGTGGACGGAGTGGGTACGGTCGAGCTGATCGTCAAACCGCAGCTGGAAGCCGGGTTCGCGTCCGACTACGCGCTGGTCATCGACGCCTCCCCCCTCTTCGCCTGCGACCCCGACGTTTTCGATCCGAATCAGAACGCGAGTGAAGCCGCGCTCCTCACCGACTTCCCCGTCGTCGAGCGCGACCTCAGTCTGTGTCCCACGCAGCGTACCTTGGTCGATCCGGAAGATCCGTTCTCCCCCGACGTCGGCGACGAGGACTGGTACCGGATCGATATGGTCCCCGGACAGAGCCTCGAAGCGGAGATTCGCTTCGACCAAAGCGATCTCTTGCTCGAGATCGTCGACGGCTCCGGAACCGAAAGAGCTTGCTCCAACACCGGCGAGCAGCGGTGCTTTTCCGATGGGAGCGGTCCCTCCGAACGGGTCAGCTTCACCGCTACGTCGACCGATGCGTACTTCCTGCGGGTCTCCAGCGTATTCAGCAGCTCCGGGATCCCGCGACCGGCCGACGCCGACACGAGCTACGAGCTGGACATCGAACGTTCCGGCCCCTGACCGAGGCTGGCCCGTGCATCATCGGCCACCGCGCGCCATGCCTCGGCCAGCGACGGGGCGGAGGCCGTCCACGCCTCGAATCCGCGGCGAGCCAGACGGTCCCGGACCATGGGGTCGACGGCGAGCAGAGCGCTGGCCGCTCTCGCCGCCCGTACCTTCTTGTCGTCGAGTCCAGCGCGAACGTCCGACGGCACGACGGCGGTGAGAAGCGGAACCTCGAGAATGCGGGCCAGCGTTGCCCCGACCCGCCCGGCGTGCGTGAGTCCCAGCGCGACGAGCGCCTGGGGCCGGGCCGCCCGGGGACCTCGGATCAGCCGGGCCGCGAGGGCCGGGCCCAGGAGGCGGGGCCGCAAAGAAGGTGCGTCGAAACGAACCCAGCGAACCTCTTCCGGACCAAGGCGTGGGGGTTCGAGGTGATGGGTGAGCCGGATGGACGAGCCCTTTCGAAAGACCCAAGCCGCGACGTCGAGTCCCGACGAGCGCGCCAACGACGAGAGGAGCGCCTCGCCCGGGAGCCGAAGGTCTGGAACCGTTTCATCCGGCCCCCAGAGCACTGCCATTGGAGATCGGCGCACCGCGTGGGTTCGTGAGCGCGACGAGGCGGCATGTCAAGCCGCCATCTAACCACGAGCCGCTCCGTCCGCATTGCCCGGCCCGGAGGGCCCATGCTAGCCCCGACCGTCATGATACGCGCGATCGCCCTGTATGCCCTCGGTGCGATGCTGTTCGCCTGCTCCAACGCTCCCCGAGAGGAAGTGGAAGAGGGTGGCTACCCCGTACCCTCGCTCGTCCCGACCGGAGACGTGGTGGCCCAGGTCGGACCGACCACCATCACCACCGACGAGATCGAAGAGCGAATTCGTCTGCAGACGCCCATGCTTCGTGCCCGTCTCAAAGACCCCGAGGAGCTTCGTCGCTTCGTGGAGAGTGAGGTTCGAAGCGAGCTGCTCGCCCAGGTCGGCTACGAGGAAGGGCTGTTCGACGACCCGGAAGTGCAGCTGACCATGCGCGTGGCCGTGGTCCGCAAGCTCATGCGAGAGAAGATGTCGGAGATCGACAACAACATCGAGGTCACCGACGCCGAGATCTACGCGCTCTACCAGGAAAACGAAGACGAGTACTATCGACCGGAGCGGGCACGGATCGCCATGCTGAGCATCTCGGCCGAGACGCCAGCAGAGAAAGCCAAAGCGCAGGCTCGACTGAAGAAGATCGCGACGAAGGTGCGAGCGGAACTGAAAGCGGGTCGCCGGACGGCGTTCGACGAGGCGGCTCGACAGATCACCGGGGAGCAGAACCAGCCGCGCACCTCGGTCGACCTCGGCTTCCTCACGCGTGAACAGCTGGAAGAAGAGGTCGGCACGGCGGCCGCAGCCCAGGTTTTCGACAAGATGACGGTCGGTGACGTCGAAGTCGTCGAATTGGACGACCGCGTCGTGCTGATGAACAAGACGGGGCGTCGCGGCGAGGTTCGCCGGTCACTCGAATCGGTGAAGCCAGCCCTCCACAGTCAGGTCCGGGCAAAAAAGCGGAACGAAGCCCTCGAGAACTTCGTGGTCAAACTCGCGAAGGACCGGAACATCGAGCTGTCGGTCGCGAACGTCGGCAAGATCGCGGTCGAGGGTCAGCCCCCGACCCCGCCGAAGTCCCAGAACGAGCCGGAAGCGCCCAAGGAATGACGGCCTCGAAGCCGGGCTTTTTCGTCTCGGTAGCGATCGGATGCCTGCTCGGATGCCCGGCGCAGCCCGTCGAAGTCGATCCCGCCGTCGTTCGCTTGACCCCTCGGTCGCCCGAGGGGGTCGAAATCATCATCACTCCCCAGGAGCTTCGTCAGACCCTGGCCCGTCGGCGTCTTCAGGTCACCGGCAACCTCGATGCTCCCCCGCTGCCTCGCCGAGCGCAGGAGAAGATTCTCGATGAGCTCGTGCACGCCAAGCTGTACGAATCCGAGGCCGGGCGCGTGGGCCTGACCGTCTCCAGTACGACGGTCCAAGCCGAACTCGAGGCCATGGTCGCGAGCCTACCGCCGGATCGCTACAGGCAGTGGCTGACCGAGACGTACCAAACCGAAGAGAACGTTCGCGACAGCATTCGGCGACGGCTCATGGTTCAGGCCTTGATCGCTCGGGAGCCCGTCCGTGCCCCCTCCGAGCCGGAGCTCGAATCGGAGTGGGAGAGCCTGCCCGCGTCCGAGCGGATGAAACCCCCGCGCGTGAAGGCCGCCCAGATCGTTGTGGCGACCGAGCAAACGGCTCGCGAAGTCAAAGCTAGGCTCAAGGAAGGGTACAGCTTCGAAGAGCTGGCCGTGCGCTACAGCGTGGCCCCAAACGCGGAGGCGGGCGGGTACCTGGGCTGGTTCGCGCAAGGGGAGATGCCCAAAGTCATCGACGAGGCTTGCTTTTCGCTCGAGCCAGGACAGGTTTCGGCTGTCATCCCCTCCGAGTACGGATATCATCTCTTCCTCGTCTACGAGTTCGAGCCGGGACGAGCGCTGACGATGCAGGACGCCATGCCCCAGCTGCGCGAGCGCTTCCACGACCGTGAACTTCGAAGCGCCGAGGAGCGACTTCGCGAGCGTCTGCTCGGCGATTACGAAATCGTTCGGGACGACGAGCGAGCGAACGAGGTCTTCAAATGGGGCCGATGACCGCCCTCACCGCTCTGGCTCTCGCCGCCGAACCACCGGCGGGTTCGACCCTCGTGGACCGGATCGCGGCCATCGTAAACGACGACGTCATCACCCTTTCCGAGGTGCGGCTCGCCTCGCAGCCCATGCTCCAGGGCGGTCAGTCTGCGGCCGAGCGAGACAAGCTCTACCAAGACGTCCTGGAGGACCTGATTTCCCAGCGGATCCTCGAACAACAGGTGGAGGCTTCCGCCATCCAGGTCACCGAGTCCGACGTGGACCGAGCAGTCCAGGACATCCTGCGGCAGAACAACATCACGGAATCGCAGCTGGAACAGGCGCTCGTCGCGCAGAACGTCTCGATGGCCCAGTATCGAGAGAACCTTCGCGAGCAGCTGCGACAGCTCAAGGTGGTCGACCAGAAAGTTCGCTCCAAAGACTCGATCTCGGATCAGGACATCCGAGAAGAGTACGATCGCGTGACGCGAAGCGAAGAGCGGAAGGAGTTCGTCGAGATCTCTCACCTCTTCTTCTTGGCCGGCGACGACCCAGAGGGCGCCCGCGCAGCCGCCGAAGCGGCCCGGGCGCGCGTGGACGACGGCGAAAACTTCGCCGACGTCGCCAAGGAAGTGTCCAAGGGACCGACGGCCGCCGATGGGGGAAGCCTGGGGAAGCTCGCGGTCGATGGCTTGCTTCCGGAGCTCGCGGCAGCGGTGGAACCACTGGAACCCGGGGAAATGTCCGGCCCCGTCGAAGCCGGCTCCGGCTATCACATCGTCTTACTACAGGCCCGAGAGTTCCAAGCATCTCAGTCTCTCGAGGAGATGACGCCTCGTCTCCGCGAGCGCCTCTACCAGCAGGCGATGGAGCGCCAAATGCAGCTCTGGCTGGAAGAGCTGAAGGCCAACAGCGCGATCGATCGCCGGCTCTGAACTCAGCGGCGGCTTCCGTCGTCGGTTCGTCGGGCGTGAGACAGCGGCCGGCCCAGCTCGAACCAGCGATAGTCGGAGTCACGGCATAAGTCGTTGGCCCAATGCGCCCAGGCGATCCGCGCCGATGGGTCGATCCGTAGCTCGAGCGCCAAACGGTGGCCTCCTGCGGCCGATGCCACGAGCTCGTGGTGCAGCAGACGCTCGCCTCGGGGATCGTCGAGCCGCAGATGAAACCGCCCCTCGAACTCGGCGCAATCCGAGGGCCAGTCCGAGGGGAACCATTCGCCGTCGGATGCACCTCGCGGCGGCTCACCTCGTCGGCGAAGGCGAGCCCGAAGATCGATCACTTCGGTGGCGGCCTCATCGAGCGACTCGGCCTCGACCGGGCCCCGCCGTTGCACGACCAGCTTGCGGTGAAGGAGCACCAGGCGCTGCCGCTCCCGATCGTCCAGCACGCAACGGGTCAGGTACAGCTCCAGCTTCTGGAGCGCGCTGAGCCCGTGAGCCCGACGCTTGAGCGCCGGTGAAGATCCGAGCACCGGTGGTCCGAATCCGATCTGGTACGACGCTACCCACGGATGAACGAAGGAGGCTTCGAGGAGGCGCGGAAGCGCCCCCAGGTCATCGCTGAACAGGACGAGCACGTGCTTCACGGCAGACGCACTTTGGGCTGCCCGCGCGGGGTAAAGGAGACCACGCGGAGCTCGAGATTGCCCAAGCGGGAAGCCGCCACCAGACTTGCCTTGCGCAAACCCGCCGGATCCGATTGTGCGACCGCGAACTTCACGTGGGTAGGGTCGGCGGTGGCTTGACCAAAGGTGGGATCCACGGGATGCCAGGCCGTCCCGGTCCAGACCTCCGCCCACTCGTGATAGCCAAACTGATTCTTCGGTCCGCCGACGTACACCAGGCCGGTCACGAGACGGGTCGGAATCCCGGCGATCTTGGCCAGGGCCGAAAATAGGACCGCGTGCTCGGTGCAGTCACCGACACCACTCGAATAGGCCTCGCTCGCGCTCGTGAAGGACTGGCTCAGAGTCTTGTCCGCGATGTGTGCGTCGACGAAGGCCGTCAATCTACGGACCGCTGGCCATACCGTCTTGGCTCCCGCGACCGCCTTGCGCGAAGCCTTCACCAAGGCCGGATCGTCCAGGGTCTCGTAGGGCGTACCGGCAAGATAGGCGACGACGCGCTCATCCTCGACCGGCAAGGACGCTGAGGTCTTCGGCGCGGACATGCCGCGAATCTGGAGCATCGTGCCCCCCTTACTCGAAGTCGCTCGCTGGCGATCGTCCTGCACGATGTCGATCGGCTCCCCCGCGCTGTCGGTCAAGAGGAGCTCCAGCTCCGCGAGGTCCTCGCGGTGAGGAATGGGTGCCGAGGCGGCGAACAGCGCGGCAGAAAAGATGTCCATCGTCGCATCGAGACGGAGAGCACTCTCACGGTCGGTCTCCACGTAACCGATGCCCATCCCCACGAGATCGAGCGCGACCATGTGACCGTCCATCGCGACCCGGGCTCGGGTCTTGATGACGTCGACCTCGGCCTCGACGACCCAGTAGCTCTCACCGGAGCGGGCACGCTCCTGTCCGGTCACCGCCAGTCGAAAGGGCTGGGCATCGCCCTGATCCTCGAGGATCGCCGTACCCTTGACCGAGAAGCCCTCTTTCAGGTCGTCGTAGAAGAGGGGTTCGAAGGTCGACGCCAGGAAGACGTTCGGACCCAGCGGAATGGTTCGCCGGGTGGACTGACGGCCAACGGTTTGTTCGACCTCCAGGCGCTCGCCCTTTCGTCGACCGGTGACGGTCCGCACGAGGCCCCCTTCGCTTCGGTGATGACGGAAGGACAGCGGCTGACCGTCGGTCCGGCAGGTCGCCGTCGTTTCCGACTCGATCTCGATCACCTGCTGAAGGCGAGCGATCTTCAGGCGAGAGATCTCGCGCGTACGGAGCGCGGGTCGGCCATCGACCTGAATACGCTCGAAGGACGACTCGACGTAGCCAACCTTCTGTCCGTTGAGATTCACGTCGTACCATCGGCGCTCTGCGCCCGCGGCGGGGTGAGCGAACGCGCACGACAGCAGAGCGACGGTCAGGAGGAGGGGGGGCTTTTTCGTTTCTTCCATACGATGACGACGATCGCGGCCAGCACGCCGACCGAACCGACGGTGTACACGACGTTGCGGTAGACGATGAAGGCTCGCTGTATGTCTTCCCAGTGATCGCCGATCGAGACGCCCAAGGCTAGGATTCCCAGGCTCCACAGTCCCTGCGACATCGCTCCCAGTGCGAGGGCGCGCACACGGGGAACACCCGCCGCGCCCGCCGCAACGAACGCGACGCCGCGAATGGCTGGAAGTGCCCGGTTCACCAGTAGAGCGATGTCACCGTACCGACGCAAAAGCTCCTGAAAGCGCGAGAGACTCCCTTCGCCGAGCCACCGTTCGACGTATCGCGAGCCGCGGATCTGGCCGTCGCGGGCCCGGAGAGCCGATCCGATGACGAGATGGATCCACATCCCGATGACGCCGCCGACGACCGCCGCGCCCCAGACGACCGTGAACGGCTGAGCGCCAGCCACGATGAGGAGGGAACCTGCCAGCAGCACCGAGTCGGCCGGCAGGGGGGGAATGAGATACTCGGCGGCCGCCGCCACCAAGACGATACCGAGACCAAGCCACGGGGGACTGCTGCGGACGGCTTCGAGAATGGCTTCCACGCCGCGCCTCAGGACCGGTCCGAGAGCAAACGCTCCAGTCGGGCCGGCTCGACGACGACGTGGAGGGTCCGACTCTTGGCGACGCCCACCTGTCCGGCGGGGGCTCCCTTGGTCTTCTTCACGTTTCGAACCTCGGTCACGATCACGTCGGCCCGCGGCTCGTTCTTGGCTGCGCTGTACTGAATCGCGAGGTGTGCACCATCAAGCACCGCTTCGGGGCTCGGCTCCGTGTTGGGCAGACACTTCACGATCACGTGAGCGCCGGTCACCCCGCGGGCGTGAAGCCAGCGGTCGTAGGCCCGAGCCGCGGAAAGCGTCAGGCGGTCGTTCTCCTTGGCCCCGCGTCCCACCCAGATCTCGGTGCCATCGGAGGCGCGGAATCGTCGAGCCCAGCGGTCGACCGGACGCTTGCGGACTTCGGACGACGTCTCGACAAGTCCGGCCTCCTGGGTCAACGATCGGATTTCGTCGAGATTTGCGAGGTCGCCACCCTCGAGCCGATCCCGCAGTCCTCCGAGTTCGGCGAGTCGAGCGCGAGCAGCTTCCAGTCGAGCTCCAGCGATGGTCAGTCCTCGCCGTCCGCGTTTTCCGCGGGCGAAGAGCCGCTCCAGATTCTCGGTGGGTCCGAGGTCTGGCCGTAAGGGAATGCGGACCGAATCGCCGGTCGACCAGTCCCTCACCTCGACGTGGTCGGCGCCTCGCTCGACCGCCTTCAGGTTGGACTTCAGCAGCTCACCGCGCGCGAGGTCGTCGAGCATGCGCTCGAGCCGAGCGACGTCACCCCGGATCTTCCCGACGAGCCGCTTCTGCTTCTTGAGTCGGCTGCGCACGAGGCGCAGCCCTTCCTGGCGAAGGCGCTCCGAGCGTCCTCGGTCCGCGGATTCGGTGAGGGACTCCGCGGCCAGGGCGTTGGCGGCGAACCGGGGGGGCGGCTCGGCGGCCGACGGAACCTCGCGCGACGGCACGGGGTTCAGGCTCAAGGCTCGCCGGCCGCCGCCCAGGTCGAAGGCCAGATCATAGCCTTGGAAGGCGAGTCGGAGGTGGTGGCCTTCGAACTCGAGGTCGACCAGCGGCTGGCCGACCAGCCGCTTTCGCAGGCGCCGCTGCTCATCGCCTCCATCCTCGGTTCGCGGGGGCCGCGAATCCACCAGATGAAACCGCCGGCCGGGTCCAACGCGAACGAGGAGCCGATACGTCCGGCCCGGCACGCGGAGCTCGAAAGTCCAGGTATGGGGATCGGTTCGGTCGACCCGCTGGAGCCGAGCACCGCGGAGGGCTTCCAGTTCGGCAGCCACCGCTTTCAGGTCGACTTGGGACACTTCGAGAGGACGAGGGGCCCACCCTCGAAGAGGGTGAGCCCCTCGGGGTGGGAGGGTTTCAGGGAGCGGGCGAGGGCTCGACCGGGGCCGCCGCGGGCGCACGACGGGTCGCGCGGCGCTTGGTGGCCTTCCGCTTGGTCGCCTTACGCTTGGTGGCCTTCTTCTTCGTGGCCTTCTTCTTGGTCGCCTTGCGCTTGGTGGCCTTCTTCTTCGTGGCCTTCTTCTTGGTCGCCTTGCGCTTGGTCGCCTTGCGCTTGGTCGTCGCCTTGCGCTTGGTCGCCTTACGCTTGGTGGCCTTCTTTTTCGTGGCCTTCCGCTTCGTTGCTTTCTTCTTGGTGGCCTTGCGCTTGGTCGCAACCTTGCGCTTGGTCGCCTTCTTCTTGGTAGCACCACGTTTCTTCGTGGCGGTCTTCTTTCTGGTAGCCATCCGTTTCTTCCTTTCCTTCGCGAGCGTGCGAAGTCGGACGAAATGTACGGATACCCTGAAACGATGTCAACAATGGGTCCGTTCACGAAACGTGCCTTGCCCGATCGGATCACGAACGACCGGCAACGCGACTTTCGATCGACTCGACGCGAGCGGCCACCGCGAGTCCGACGCGCCGAGCTCCCGCTCTTCGGAGCACGCGAGCAACGGCGGAGGCGGTCGCTCCCGTCGTGTACACGTCGTCGATGATCAATACGTCGTGACCTCTCACCCGACCGGCGTCGGCCGCGAATGCTCGGCGAAGGTTGGCGAAGCGTTCGACGCGACTCTTGCCCACCTGCGTGGGACCGTCGTTTCGGGTCATGGCGAGCGCATCGATGCGAAGGCGCGCGCGACGAGCGAGCTCTCGTGCCGGGTTGCTTCCTCGAGCTCGAATCCGGGTCGGAGTGCTCGGTACGGGAACGGCTAAACTCCAGTTCTTCTCGGTGCTTAGACGCCCGACCGTCACTTCGCCGAGCGGTCGCGCAAGCTGCCAGAGGCCGTCGTATTTGATCCGTTGAATGGCTTCGGCGACCGGTCCGCCATACGCGAATCCGGCGGCCGCCCAGTCCAGATCGCGGGCGGCGAACACTCCGACGGGCTCGACCCAGGCTGCGCACTCCGAACAGAACGGCTCGGCACCGAGGGCATCGCACCCGATGCATCGAGGTGGCAGCGCCACGTCGAGGAGCGCACGCGCGAAACGCGAGACCCTCGTCACTTATGGTACGGCTCCCCGCGAAGGATCGTCAGCGCGCGGTAGAGCTGCTCGAGTACGACCACGCGAGCGAGACGGTGGGGCAGGGTGAGCGGCCCGAGCGACCAACGGTCGTCAGCCCGGCGGACGAGGTCGCGTGCGAGCCCGACCGGCCCGCCGATCATGAACTGGGCGGTCGGTCGCTCTCCACGCCAGCGATCCAGATGGGCGGCCCATTGCTCCGACGACAGGCTCCGTCCCCGCTCGTCGATGGCCACGGTCACGCCCGGTCCGAGAGCCTCCTCGATCCTTTCGGCTTCGATCCTTCGTACGCCGTCCGGCGCCGAACCCTTCCGAAGCGGCGATTCTCGGACCTCGACGAGTTCGAAGCCGACGTAGCGACGGATCCGTTCACCGTAGTCCTTGCTGGCTTCGACAAGGGGCCCCGTCCGGTCCCGTCCGACGGAAATCACTCGAATCTTCACGGTGTTGGCGGACACTCCGACAGCCACGCGTCGACATCGACGATCGGCTTCGAGCGGCGGAACGGTTCGAGCACGCGCCGCATGCGCGGACACTGCTCTGGCTCTCTGCGCACCCAGCGACGCACCGCGTACTCCGCCTGTTCCGCGATCGTCGGAAAGTCACTCCGCAGCGCCCATACCTGTTCCAGCTGCTGAAGCGCAGCCTCGGGTCGATCCGACTCGAGCCATCGCTCGGCCGCCCGCAGCCGACACCGTGCTCGAGCCTGACGGGGGAATCGCCAAGCTGAATCGCGGACCAGGGACCGGCTGAGCACACGGTCGAGCGCGTCGCAGTCGCCTCGGTCGGACGCGGCGAGCGCTTGTCTCTCCGTGGACACCTTGAGGTTTCGCGCGCACGTCGCCTGGTTCGGGTCGAGCTGCAGACAGCGGCCCAGCTGCTGCTCGGCGACGGACCACCGCTCCTGGTGAAGACTTCTGTAGCCGGCGGCCGCCCAGAGGCGCGACCGCTCCGTCGGGCCGAGATTCAAGGCTTCGACGCTCTGCAGCGCCCGATCGATCGAGCCCTGGTTCGCGAGCTCGACCGCGAGATTCTGCCTCGCAGCTCGGTCGAGGTCGTCAAGCGAACGAAGAAGGCGGGCCTCGCTGGGCGGGAGGCCGAGGCGGCGGGCGACGTCGATCTTCTCGACGGCCTGCGCCCACTCCCCGGCATTGCTCGCGGCCACCGCCTGATAGAGGTAGACCGTCGCGGCCAGCGCTCGCCGGTGCTCTTCGGGCCCTCCCATGGCATCGACCAGCGTCAGCGCCGAGCCCAGCGCTTCGGCATCCTCTTCCTCGACGGCACGCTGCAGCCATCGGGAAAGCGCAGCCCGGTGGTTCTGCAAGGAAAGCGCGCGAAGTTCCGGATCCTCGGAAGCCCATTCGACGGCCACACCCGCGTTCGTGAGTGCCCGGCGCAACGCCGCGCGGTCGCCCTTCCGTATGTCTTCCACCACCACCTGCGAGATGCTGGAAGCACGCAGCCGGATGAGCTGCTGCCGCAGCGATGGATCGTCCGCAAAATCCACGCCCCGGGCGAAGAGTGCCTCTGCTTCGTGTGGTCGACGGCCGAGGAGCGCGAGCGACGCACGATTGATGTAGACCGCAGCCACCAGAACCCGGCTCGAGGTTTGTGTTCCGCGGACCGGTCCGGGGGGCGCATCACCCGGCGCGTAGCGCTGCGAGATCTCGACGATCTCGGACGCCGAAGGGTCCACCCCGTTGGCGCTGGTGGTTTCGACCGGCACCCAGCGCCCCCCCACGCGGGTCAGGCTGCGAGCGTGCGTGGGGAAGAGCTCGGCACGGGTCGACAGCCCGACCGCGTCCGCGGCGAGGCTGTACAAGAGCGCCGAGGACACGCAGTTGAAACGCCCGTCGCGGAGGACATCGGCGAGGGTGGTCGCTTCGGCGTCGTACCGGCGAAGGAGCGTTCCGTGGAGCTCGGCAAGGAGTGCTTCCGCTCTTCGTCGCGCCGCCTTCTCCGGGATTCGCTTCACCGCCGCGACCACCGGCTTCAGCCGCGCCTCGAACTGAGAGCGAGCCGCCTCACGCCCCTCGCCGGTGAAGCCCGAGGCGGAGAGCGCGTCCGACCAGGCCACGTCGGACACGCCGACCGCACCGGTTAGAAGAAGCACCGCGAACACCCGCGGATGGTGGCAAGGCGGTCCCCGGTCAGCAAGCTCACCCGCACCGCCTTTCGTTCTTGCCGGTTTTTTCGATGCGTCGGAGGGAGGGAGCGCGTATGCGATGGGCAGTGGGCCGTCGGATCGCCGCCGTGACCTGCGGGTGCCTTCTCGCCCTCCCGCCGACCGCTGCCCGAGCCCAAGCACTCTCGGCACAGTTTCAGGACACGTGGGCGACCCGCGGACAAGACGTCCGCGTGTCGGTCGACGTCGACGACCCGATCGGCGTCGCTCATCGGGTGGTCTTCGAGCTTCTGGTCGACGGTGTGCAAACGACCACGGCGACGACCACGAGACCGTTCGTAGCCACCTTCGCCGCCGAGGATGTCTGGCCTCGAGATCCGCAGACGCTGGAGGTCCGAGCGGAGGTGCTCGGCCGGCGCGGCGGTCTGCTTCTTCAGCTCGGCTACCCGTTCGCGCTGACCCTCGAGATCCTCGAACCCGCCGAGTCACTGAAGCGGACAAGCGATCTCGAACGAGCCGCAGGCTCCGATACGTCCGTCGTCGCCGTCGGACTGGGCCTGGAAGGGCGCGTCGGTAGCCCGGCCCGAATCCGGGTGCGGACATCGTTCGTCGGCTGGACACCGAGTTTCGTTCGACCCGCGGTGGCCTTCAGCGTCGGCCCGGCGTTCGCCGAGCCGCCCGGATTCGAAGACGGCGGTCCCATCGCTTTGGGCACCGATGCCGGCGTACGATGGCTGGCGCCCCGCGTGTGGTTCGTCGACACCCTGCTGACTGCAGACTTCCGCTTTCCCGGCGTCGATCTGGGCGGCTCCGTGTATCTCGGCGCGAAGGGCCCGTGGGGCGACATCGAGTGGATGGTCGCGGCCGGCGGCGGAGCACTGGCCGCCGGAATCGAAGATCGCGCCGAGGCCGCCTTCTTCGGGTCGGCGCGGATCGGCGTGCTCTTCGGCGGGAGCGGTCGGTGAAGGCGCAGGTCGGAGCACTCCTCATCGCTGCCGCTCTCGGCTGCCGGTCGCCGGTCGATGCCGACGGCAACCCCATCGAGATCGGCAAGGTTCGCATCTGGACCTATCCGAAGGGTGCGAAGGTCTGGGTCGACGGCAAGCTGGAGCTCGTGACGACCCCTTCCACTCTGGTGAAGAAGGCCGGCACCTACCGGCTGAAGCTCCAGGTTCCGGGGGCTGCGCCCTACGAGACGGACGTCGTGGTGGTCGCCGGGCGCGAAAAGCTTCTCCGGCTGGACCTTCCGCGTCCGCCCGACGCCACGATTTCGGTTTTCGCCGACGTTGCGGGCGCCACGGTACGGATCAACGGCTACAAGCGAGGGACGACGCCGCTCGAGCGCGTCATCACGCGCCCCGGACCGATCGACATCACCGTGGTCGGGCCCGCCCACCAGGCAAAGTCCATCCAGGACCGCCTCGGCATTGGAGAGCACAAGGTCTTCCGCGTGACCTTCACCTCGACCGCGGTCCGAGACCCGGTCGAAGGTACCGGCCGGATCACGGTAGGCCTCGAACCGGACGGCACCGTAAGCCTCCCCGATGGAACGCTCCTCGGGGAGGCGCCGATCATCGAGCGGAAGGTACCGGCCGGGACGCTGGAGCTCGTGCTCCGGTCGGAGGATGGGGCCTTCGAGCGCACGGTCTCGATCGAGGTGACCCCGAACCGGCTCAGCGTCTATCGTTTTTACTTGGGCGTTGACGACCGCACGGAGGAATCACCGTGAACGACGCACTCCATCGGGTCGTCCGGGGCGCGGGCCCGAGCCTGATCCTGGTGCACGGGAGCGCCTCCGACGCCGATGGGTGGACGGGACTCTTCTCGCACCTGACCTCGCGATATCGGCTGGTCGCCTATGACCGTCGAGGCACGGATCGCTCGCCGCTTCCCGAAGGCACGACGTCGTATGGCGTGGAGGAGCACGCCCGTGACCTGTTGGAGCTGGCCGCGGAGCACGACGACGGCCCCGCCATCGTCTGCGGATCGAGCTTTGGCGCCGTTGTCGCTCTACAGGCCGTGCGCATCGACCCGGACCGCTTCGCCGGCCTCATCCTCATCGAGCCTCCCGTCCCGGCCGACGATGCTGCGCCAGCGGTGCCCGACCGCTTCATGCGGGAGCTCCTCCGTCGGGCGCGCCACGAGTCGGGTCAGGCCGCCGGCGACTTCTTCCTCGAGCAAGTTTTGACCGAAAAGGCCTTGGCCGGCATGCCGGAGCGCCATCGGGCGCACGCCGCATCCCACTTCGAGCAGATCATCATGGACTGCCGAGCGCTGCAGGCTCACCGCGTTGGCTTCGATTCGATCGAGCGCCTGCGGACTCCCACGCTCCTGGTCGGCGGTGAGCGGTCTCGGCCCATGTATCTTGGCGGCCTGAAGGCGCTGGCCGAGCGCTTGCCTCGTTCCCGTCTGGTCATCGTGCCCGGCGCAGGCCACATGGTGCACACCGACGAGCCTCGGCCGTTCATCGCCGCGCTGGACGGCTTCGTGTCGTCGCTCCGCACTCACTGAGAGGAGCGAGCGACCCCCCACGCCTCCCGCACCACGTCGGAGACGCTGACGTCGCCGATCTCGTCTTCGACTTCCGACCGGAGCACCTCGAAGTCCAAGACCGGGGGAGCGCGGAAGAGTTCGATCGACTCACCCACGGGAGCCGGCTCCAGATCCAGCGCCCCGTTGCCGGTGGTCGAAACGACCCAGCGCCCGGGCTGAAGGTCTCCGCGGTACACGGTGAGTCCGCGGGCGACCTCGGGATCGTTCCAGACGACGCCCGAGAGCTCCGGGTCGATGAGCGTGCCTTCCACCGGCGCCGTCCGGTCGTCGTAGACGCGCCGGATGAAGAGACGGCCAGCTCGGATCACGAAATCGACGTGGATCTCTGCGTCGGCTTCGAATCCCGTTTCCACGGTGTCGAGGGTCCCCTCCACCGACCGGACGATGACATCGACGCGCCCCGGTCCGCCCCCTTCGTCCGGGTGCACGACGAGCTCGGTGACCGCCGTGTCCTCGACGGCACGATTGTAGCGCTTCCGTAAGGCTCCGTACTCGGCTGCCAAGAGCTCGAGCTTGCGCTGGTAGATGGACTCGATCAGCCGGCCGCGCATGTATCCGAATGCGCCGAAGGCGAGCGCCGCCACCAGCACGACGAGACCAATGGTGAGACCTCGGGCCAAAGCCCGGTCGAGCATGGACACGAACGAAGTCTGGGGGCCTTTCAGGCGGGAGGAAAGACCAAGGTCGAACGCGGGAGCCTATCGGCCTTCACGCGATGCCCCGGAACCAGGTCGCCGGTCGGCAGCCGATACAGCGTATCCGGTTGATTCCACTGTGGTCCCGCGATCTGCGAGGGCGGGCGGTCGGCGGTCACATAGCCTCCGAAGACGTGGCGCGGAAGAACGCGCGTGCCGGCGGGCAGGTCGGCCAGCAGCTTCCGGCCCGCCCGAGTGCGGGACAGAGCTCGACCGGTTCGCACGAGACCGGAAGGGAAGATGTAGATGGTGGTCAGGTCGTCGTGCGCGTCGCCCAGCCAGTGGGGCGCCGCCACCGCGCTCCTCTGCAGAACCATGACGCGGCCACCGAAGAGGCGCTTGGCCGGTCGATCCGTCGATGGCTGTCCGACCGGCCGGGGTCGATCGGACAGCGCAAGAGGAAGATCCGACGCCAAACCGCGCGGGAAGAGCACGTCATGCAGCGCGTGGTCAGCCACGCGGACGCGGCGAGCACGAACGTCGGGATCGAAGCGGGGACGTTCGCTGAGACCGAGAGCTGCTCGGGTCTTCGGGTCGGCGAACACCATACCGCAGCGCTTTCGCCCGCGGTGAGGATAGCGGTGGTACTTGTTGGGCTCCCCATACGCCACCATGGAGTGGGTGAGGACGTTCTCGTCGGAGATGTCGAAAATGGATTGCAGCTGTCGCAGTAGCTCCTTGAGCGCAGCGATCTGCGGCGGCCGCAGAGAGCGGTCGTGGTAGCCCGCCACTTCGATGCCGACCGAATGCCGATCGATGTTGCGGTGCCCAGCCCACATCGAGGTCCCCGCGTGGTAGGCGACGCGGTGTTTGTCGATGATCCGGAAGACACGGCCCCTTTCGTCGACCATGTAGTGGGCTTCGCCGTCCCGCTTGAGCTTGCGGAGCGACCCCCGGCCCGGACCTTCGGTGGTGTGGAGGACGATGAACCGAGTATGGGGCCGGCGCGGTCGCTCGCGGTTGCGAGCACTCAGGTCGTCTCGAATGTCGAGGCGACGGGCTTCCGCCGTGCCGGAGAGTCCCCCGCCCATCAAGGCCACGGCAACGACGGAGCCGAGCCGTGTCCATCGGCTTCGCTGCATGACGGACAGGCTATGCGAGTAGGCCGACGTCGCCAATTTTCCTACCCGTGTCCCGTATCACGGCAGAATGCCGTTCGCCGCCGGCCGGCCGATGGTCCCCGTCATGCCGGCCCCCCTAGGTTGAAGGGATGCCGAGATTCCACGGCCTCTTGGGCCGTTCCCGAGCCATGCTGCGCGTGTTCGACCAGGTTCGAACGTTCGCCCCGACGTCCGAGCCCGTCCTGCTGATGGGCGAATCCGGGGTCGGCAAAGAGGGCCTGGCTCGCGCCCTCCACTTCGAATCCGGTCGGACCGGGGCCTTCGTCGCCGTCAACTGCGGAGCGATCCCCTTCGGTCTCGCGGAAAGCGAACTGTTCGGGCACTACAAAGGGGCGTTCACCGGCGCCACCGAGGACCGACTCGGCGCGTTCGGCGCCGCGGACCGCGGGACGCTGTTCCTCGACGAGGTCGGAGAGCTCAGCTTGGATCTTCAGCCGCGGCTCCTGCGAGCGTTGGAGGCGAGCGCGGTCCGTGCCGTCGGCAGTACGAGCGAGCGCCCGGTCGACGTCCGCATCGTGGCGGCCACCCACTGTCCCCTCCCCGACATGGTGCGCCGCGGTCACTTTCGCCGCGACCTGTTTCATCGGATCTGTGTCCTGCCGATCCTCGTCCCCGCGCTGCGGGAGCGCCCCGAGGACATCCCCGACCTGATTCGAAGCTTCCTTGCTCCCGATGTGGAGGTCACCGAGGAGGCGATGGTGCACCTCGTCAGCCGCCCCTGGACGGGCAACGTCCGCGAGCTCCGAAACGCGCTGATCCGCTGCCAGCTGCTGAGCACGACGCGTCGCATCGACACCGACGCGCTGCGCGAGCTCGACACCCTCGACGTCGAAGAGCGACCGATGGGCGTTCGCGACGCGGAGACACGTCGCCTGCACGACGCCGTACGCAGCTGCGGCGGCAATCAAGCCCGGGCCGCCCGCCTGCTCGGCATGCCCAAGAGCACGCTCGGCGACCGCCTGCGGCGTGCGCCGCTCGACGGTTCGTGAGGCCGACGAGCGCCCGGTTCGACGCCATTGACAGCTTGAGATCCCCAGCCTCGAGCGGGATACGGTAGACTTCTACGCCCGGCATGCTGACGGTCGAAACCCCTCGTCTCCTGCTGAGACCCTGGAAGGCTCAGGACGCCCCGGCGCTGCGCGCAGCCATCGACGCCAGCCTGCCCGAGCTCGCGGCCTGGATGCCGTGGGCCGAGCACGAGCCCCGAACTCTGGCCGAGACCGAAGCCTACACCGTGGATTCGGCGCGTCGTTTCGCCGCGGGGGAAGACTACACCTTCGGAGTCTTCGCGCGGTCGCCGGAGCTCGGGACGCCCGACGACGTGCTGGGGGGCACGGGACTGCACCGGCAAATGGGTCGACTCGGTTTTCACATCGGCTATTGGATTCGGTCCGACGCCACCGACCGCGGCCTCGCGACCGAAGCCGCCGCCGCCATGGTGAAGCTCTCCTTCGAGCTCCATGGCATGAGCGTCGTGGAGATCACGTGTGACTCGGATAACCTCCGCAGCATCCGGGTCGCGGAAAAGCTCGGCTTCGTCGGACTACCCGCCGCGGAAGGCGAACATCGAAGATATCAGCTCATCAAGCCCCACTATCCGCGCACGCTGGGATCCACCTTGGCGGTCACCGCCCGCGACGACGACGACGAGCTTCCGCTCAAGAGCGGCCGACTGAGCATCTGAACCGTTCAAAAGGCCAAGGGTGAGTGCGGTTCGACGTCGCGGTGGACTTCGATGTCGTAGGCCGAAACCAGGTCTCGTCGACTGAGAGCGGCCACGGCCTTGCCCGCGTCGTCGTCGTCGACCACGACCAGCTCTTCGCGACCGCTGGTGACCATCTGGTGCATCGCGTACAGGAGGCTATCGGCTCGCCGTATCACCGGGGCTCGCTCGATCAGATCGTGGGCAACGATGATGTCTTCCATGCCTTGCCCCTGCATGGTCACCGCCATGCGAAGGGCACCATCGTCGATCACCCCGACCAGCCGGCCTTCGTCGTCGACGACGGGAAAGCAAGAGTGACGGCTCGAGGCGAAACGCTCGGAGAGCTCCGCCAGCGAGGTGCCGGCGTTGACGCTGACGAACGGCTCGTGGACCGCGCTCTTCAGCGCATCACCGACGGTGAGCCGCTTCAAGACGTCCTGCATCATCTCCCCCAAGTGCACCGGTGATGCGCTCCGACGCTCGATCTGCCCGAAATACAGATGGGTCCGACGAGCCAGAAGAAAGGCGATCATGCAGACCCACATGCTGGGCACCAGGAGCCGATAGTTCCCCGTCATCTCGCTCACCATGATGATGCTGGAGATCGGTGTATTGGCGGCTGCGGAAAAGAAACCGGCCATGCCCACCATCACGAATGCGCCGGAGTGCGGCACCAGCCAGGGGGCTACGCTCTTGACGAGTTCACCCACGACACCGCCGATGGCTCCTCCGATCACCACGGAAGGACCAAAGACGCCTCCACTCTGCCCCGACCCGACGGTCAGCGAAGTCGTGACCATCTTTCCCACGGCGATGATGCCCAGGATGGCGAGGGGGAGGCGCGCGGACTCGAGGAAAGCCTCCTGCAGATAGCCGTAGCCCGAGCCGACCGTCTCCGGGAGGAAGACGGCGAACAGTCCGACGCCGACGCCGCCGAGGGCCGGCTTCAGGACCCGCGGGATGGGCAGCCTCCGGAACACGCGCTCGGTGGTGCGAAACAGGTTCGTGAAGGCCCAGGCTCCGATCGCACAGGCGATGGCGAGCCCCGTGTACGGAAGGAGCTCCCGAGGGTCGCGAAAGGAGAACTCGGCGGTTACGAACAGCGGCTGCGCGCCGAACATCAAGGTGAAGACCGAGTAAGCGACGATCGAGGAGATGACGCTCGGCACGATCACGTCGAACTCCATGTCCATCTCCTGATAGAGCACCTCCGCCGAAAAGAGCGCGGCCGCGAGCGGGGCCCGAAAAACCGCACCGATGCCTGCCGCCATGCCGGCAACCATCAGCATGCGTCGTTCGCGAACGCCGAGCCGCAGCATGTCGGATAGAACCGAGCCGATTCCCGCTCCGATCAGCGCGATCGGGCCTTCCCGACCGGCGGATCCTCCGGTGCCCAAGGTCAGGGCCGACGCGATCGTCTTCACGAAAGGGACGCGCTTGCGGATCCGCCCCCGCCGATTGTGAAAGGCGTCGATCGCGGCTTCCGTTCCAGGTCCATCGGCGTCCGGGGCAAGCCAATACACGAGCATGCCGCCGAGGAGACCGCCCAGCACCGGCAGCAGAGCCAAGACCCACGCCCGATACGGCGAAGTGCTCGGTTCGAAGAAGTGCTGGTCGCCGACCGCGCTCGGCGGCCGAAAGCCCGCCCCGAGGTCGAGAAACACGTGTTTGAAGGACCCGACGAGGAGCTCGAAAGCACCCGCGCCCAGGCCCCCCATGACCCCGACGAGAGCGAAGGTCGCAAGGAGTCGCCCCACGCGCTGCGCTTGTTCGACGCGGAGCAGTTCAGGGTCGAGCCGGAGCGGCCTCATTTCGGTGTGCGCCAGGCGCCGGGCCTAAGAAGCGGAGTTTACCGGCCGCGGCAACCGGTTTCCCCGAAGGCCCTGCCATTACGTGCAATTGCGGCTTTGCAGGCTGCGGGCGGGAGGTTAGAGCAGGGCCGTGTCGCGTCGCTGGTGGATTCTGGTCGGGATCGGCCTGTTCGTCTTGGTCCTCGACCAGTGGTCGAAGTTCTTGGCCGTGAAACACCTTACCCCTGGTCTCGAGGGGCGGTCGGGAGCGATCGAACAGCTCGGAGCCTTCTATGGCGAGGTCGAGCACCCCTGTCGCTCCGTCGGTGCCCGGTGTCCCCAGGTGACGGTCGTGGAAGGCTTTTGGAGCTGGCGCTACGTGGAGAACCCGGGAGCGGCTTGGGGCTTTTTGCGGAGTGCTCCGGAGAGCATCCGCGTCCCCTTCTTCTTCTTCGTCTCGCTCGCCGCAATCGCCTTCATCATCGGCTTCTTCCGAAAGCTCGAGGACGACCAGTGGGTGACAATCATCGCTCTTTCACTGGTATTCGGCGGGGCCTTGGGTAACTTCGTCGATCGTATTCATCTGAGCTACGTCATCGACTTCATCGATTGGTACCTGGCGCCGATCCAGTATCGCTGGCCCACGTTCAACGTGGCCGACTCGGCGATCAGTACCGGTGTCGTACTGCTCATGCTCGAGTGGCTGCGCGACGCGGTCCGTTCGAAGTCCGACAAGTCGGAGACGAACGTCACTCCGGAGAAGGCAGGCTGACCCGTGCATCCCGTACTCATCGACTTCTTTGGTTTCTTCAAGCTCCACACGTACGGCTTGATGATCGCCCTCGGTTTCATGATCGGCATGCAGCTCGGCGTTCGCGAAGCCCGGCGCGTCGACACCTCGAAAGACCGCGACTTCGACAAGTTCATTCTCGACCTGACGTTTTGGATCCTGATTGCGGCCATGGTCGGCGCGCGAACGCTCTTCATCATCGTGGAGTGGGACGAGCGCTACGCCAACGATCCTCTGAAGGTTTTCTACATCTGGGAGGGAGGGCTCGTGTTCTACGGCGGGCTCATCGGCGCCGTGCTCTTCAGCGTGTATTATTGCTACAAGCACAAGCGAAACTTTTTCCTCGTGGCCGACACGCTGATCCCGTCGGTTGCTCTCGGACAGTTCTTCGGTCGCATCGGCTGTCTGGCAGCGGGATGCTGTTGGGGAGTGATGACGAACCCCGATTTTCCGCTGGCCATTCAGTTTCCCGACGGCGCGCTTATCCATTCGAGCATGGAACGCCACGGCGTCATTCCCGCAGGGGCGGCCTTCACGCCGCACGTCCATCCCGTGCAGCTGTACGAGTCGACGGGCACGCTGATTCTTTTCTTCATTCTGCTCTTCGTGCGCTCGGGAAAACGATTTCACGGTCAGGCGCTGCTGACTTACCTCTTTGCGTATCCCATCCTGAGAACGAGTCTCGAGTTCATTCGCGGCGACAAGGAGCGAGGTGAGTACCAGATCTTCGGTTTGACGGCGTCGACCTCGCAGATAATCTCCGTGCTGGTCGCGACCATCGCCCTGATCCTGCTGATAAGCCTGGTGAACCGCAATCGACGGCAGCATGCCCAGGCGGCACCGGCCTAGTGTTCCCACCTGATGGGCGCGTTTCGGAGGTCGGGACGGAACGCCCGCTCACTGAAAGAGGACGCCTCGGATACCGACCACGAAGATCCTCTGGTCGTCGCCCTCACTGTCGTCGTTGTTGGTGAGCCGCTGGGCATAGGCCACGTCGATCCCGACCGGCCCCAGCATGACGCCAGCCCCCACGGAGAACCCGATCTCCTGGCTTTCCGGGTCCCAGACGACGCCCCCCCGAACCGGTACGACCTTGCTGAGCGTATACGCCGCGCTGGCGCTCAAGATCACGTTGTCGATGAAGAGATCGTACACGCCGTCGCCCTCGAGCTCGAAGTCACCGAAGGTCACTCCGACGCCGCCTCCCACCCTCAGGGGAGCCTCCTCCCGGTCGATGTTCGTGAGATTCTGTCCGGATACACCGATCGCAACCTGCTCGCTGACGCGCCACTGGATACCGACATCGAACGTGAACTCGTTGAGGTCCTCGAGATCGCTGTCCTCGGACGTATTGATCGCCTGGAAGAAGAGACCGCGTAGGTTCGCGCCCATGGCGAAGCCGGGAAGTTTGGGGACCGCAACCGCCAGCCCTCCCTCGATCCGATGCCCTTCGAGCTGCTCCTCGCCGTCGAATGGGTCCTCGGGGCTGGTTCGGCCGTAGGTGTACGAGACGCCGCCGGCGACGGGCCCGGCCTGACCGTCGGTGATCGATACGTTGAAGCGACGAAGGCCCTGGCGGAAGTCATCCGCGTAGCCCATCTCGATGATGTATTTCTTGTCGAGAGCCATGCCCGCTGGGTTCAAGACCAATGCGTCGGTGCCACCAGCTTGGGCACGCTGAGCACCGGTTCGCCCGATCAGGCGCGCACTCTGCCACTGCTGAGCGCCCGCGACCGAGGGAATCAGGACCGCGGCGAGGAGGATCGCCGAGGCTCCCATCCAGCGCCGCGGTCGGGGGAAAGAGTTTGGAAACACCATCGCTTTGCGGGCCGTGGACGGTATGCTACCGCACGCGAGATGGCGCGCAAGGCGTTGCTCATGACCACGGCGCTTCTGATTCCTGCGACTGCTTCGGCGTACATCGACTCGTCCGCCGTCATCCTGGAAGACGCGGCCCAGCGGCGCGCCGCCATGAACTATGAGACCCTGGTCGTTCGCGGTCGGATCGTCATGCCGCCCGAGGCCGCGGCTCCCGTAGTCGAGGAGCTCTGGAGCGGGCGCGGTCATCGCCGCGAGATTCAGACACCCGATGCGTTCACGTCGATCCTCACCCTGGGGCGCAAACGGTGGACCGGCGGACCGCAGGGCCTCAGCGAAGGCGCATCCATTAAGCCCGATCCCATCGTCGTTTTCCTCGCCGCCGGTGGAACCGACCCGGGGGGCCGGCGCGGCCGCGCCCTACTGGAGGCCCACGGCATCGATGCCTCGGTGGTGAGCCTATCCCGCCAGCAGTATCGACCGTGCTACGTGATCGGGGCCCAGCCGTCGGAGACCGACCGTCCGCAGCTTTGGGTCGACAAGGAACTGCTCATGCCGGTCCGGATGGTCACGCAGGAGGACGGACAACGCGTGGAGCGTCGCTGGCTCGACGTCGACAATCCGTTGACGACCCCGTTCTTCCCCAAGGCCTACGAGGAACGCCGCGGGAACGTCGTCACCTTGCGCATCGAGTATACCCAGGCTCGGCCCAACGGGGACATCGATGAGCGACGCTTCCGAGCGCCCGGAGGCTGACGCCAGCGACCGCTGTGCCGAAGTTGCGGTTCCCGTCCCGCTTCGCCGGCTCTTTCACTACCGTGTTGGACCCGACCTCGCGGAGCGCCTGACTTCCGGCCACCGCATCATCGTCCCCTTCGGAGGGCGGCGCGTGATCGGCATCTTCTCGAGGTTCGTCGATCCACCCGAGGACCGGCACCTTCGAAGAGTCGAGCGCCTGCTCGACGAAGAGCCGGCGATCGCTCCCGACGTTTTGGAGCTGGCCACGTTCGTGGCCGAGTACTATCTGGCTCCGATCGGCGAGGTTTTGAAGGCCGCGCTCCCGCCGGCGCTCTCCAAGCTGCCGGAGGACCGCTGGGTCCTGACGCCTTCGGGGCGGCAGGCCCACGAGGATTACCAGCGCGATCGACTGACGAGTATCGTCTTGTCGCCGGCGGACCGGCAGCTGCTCTCTCGATTGAAGCGCAGCGATGGGCTGCCGGCGAAACGCCTCCCGGCGGGAACCCGGCGCCGACTCGCCGACGAGGGCCTCATACGCTTGCGCGAAGGCGGCCTCGAAGACGACGACCGCGTCGTCTGGGTCGAGCGGTCCGCTTCCCCCGAAGAGGCTTTTGATCGACTCCGACGAGCCCCCCGGCGTCGAGCGGTCTACGAGGCGCTCGCCGTCGGTCCGCGCCGCGAAGAAGATCTGG
The DNA here is from genome assembly GCA_964473255.1 of uncultured Myxococcales bacterium. Classification (GTDB taxonomy): domain Bacteria; phylum Myxococcota; class Kuafuiibacteriia; order Kuafuiibacteriales; family Kuafuiibacteriaceae; genus Kuafuiihalomonas. The sequence continues at coordinate 30,747 of CAYYOT010000036.1, forward strand.
TCGCGTGGTTCGGTCGACGCCCCGTGGCCGACGCCGTGGGCCGGCTGGAACGAGACGGCCTGGTGCGTCGTACGCGACGGGCACTGCGGCCCGCGGTCGAGCTTCCAGCGTGGTCGGCTCCGACGCTGACCTGCGACCAACAGCCGGCCGTCGACCGGTTGGACCGCGCGATAGCCGACGGGCGAGAGGAAACGGTCCTCCTGCAGGGAGTGACCGGAAGCGGAAAAACCGAAGTGTATCTCCACGCGATCCGGCAAAGCCTACTGCAGGGCCGCGGATCGATCGTCCTCGTCCCCGAGATCGGATTGACGCCCCAGCTGGAGGCCCGTTTCCGCGCCCGGTTCGGTGACCACGTCGTAACGCTCCACTCGGGCTTGGCGCCGGCAGAGCGTCGCCGGCGGTTCCGCCAGCTCCGGCGGGGCGACGCTCGCGTGGCGTTGGGTCCTCGCTCCGCGGTCTGGGCCCCGGTGACCGACCTGGGCCTCATCGTCGTCGATGAAGAGCACGATCCCTCGTACAAGCAAGGCAGCGACGTGCGCTATCATGGGCGGGACGTCGCGCTGGTGCGCGGACAGCAGGCCAAAGCGGTCACCGTCTTGGGGAGCGCCACGCCATCGCTCGAGGCGTACGAGCTGGTCGAGCGGAAGAGAGTCGAACGCCTGCAGCTCCGGGAACGAGCCACCGGCGCCGGGCTGCCGCAGATCTCGATCGTGGATCTGTGCTCGATTCCGACCGAGCTTCGTCTGGTCACACCTCCGCTGCGCGATGCCCTGACCGACGCGGTCCGGCGCAACGAACAAGCGATTCTCTTCTTGAACCGCCGAGGCTTCAACACTGCAGTGCTCTGCGGCGACTGCCGCCAACCGCGCCGCTGTCCTCACTGCGACGTATCGTTCACGCTGCACGTGCCGCTGTCGCGACTTCGCTGTCACCATTGCGGAAAAAGCGAGCGCCTCGAGTCGCCGTGCCCGAGCTGCGGAGCCATCGACCCGATCCCCTTGGGGGCAGGAACCCAGCGCGCTTTCGAGGAGATCCAGCAACTCGTTCCCGAGACTCGCCTCGGTCGGTTGGACCGGGACTCGGCGACGACGGCCGGCCAGGTGCGAGAGATCCTGGCGAAGTTCCGGACGGGGGAGATCCAGGTCTTGGTGGGAACGCAGATGGTGACCAAAGGACATGATTTTCCCAACGTGACTCTGGTGGGCATCCTGCAGGCCGATGCGTCATTGGCCTTCCCCGATTTCCGGGCCACGGAGCACACCTTCCAGCTGCTCACCCAGGTCGCCGGCCGCGCTGGCCGGGCGGAAAAGCCGGGGCAGGTGATCATTCAGACGTTTCAGCCCGAGCACCCGGTCTTCGAGTTCGCTCGGTCGCAGGACCCGGACGGGTTCTTCGCTTTCGAAGCGCCCCAGCGAAAGCAGGTCGGTTTTCCGCCCTACGGCCGAGTGGGGCTGGTCCGCTGCGAATCCGAAGACGACGACGCGGCTCGCGCGTGGATGGCACACATGGCTCGCGCCATCGAGCGGCAGGCCCAGGGCCGAGACACCCGTACCTTGGGGCCGACCGAGGCACCGCTGTCTCGTTTGCAGGGCCGCTTTCGTCATCGGCTGATGGTGCTCGCCCCCTCGCCCGCTCGCCTCGTACAGGTCATGTCCGCGGCGGCGGCCCTGCGTGAGACGGCCCCGTCCTCGGTGCACGTGATCTTGGACGTCGACGCCTACGACTTCTTGTGACCTGCGCGGGGCCGCAAGAGCCCCTCCTGCGCCACCGACGCCACGAGTACCCCATCCTGCCGGTAGATGTGGCCGAAGTTCAAACCGCGAGCCCCGCTCGTGCTGGGACTCTCGAGCTCGTAGAGGAGCCACTCATCGGCGCGGAAACGCCGGTGAAACCAGAGCGCGTGGTCGAGACTGGCAACGCGAAGCGTTTGATCGAACCAGGTCAGCCCGTGATGCCGGAGCGACGCTTCGAGCAGATAGAAGTCCGAGGCGTACGCCAAGACACATTGATGAAAAAGCGGGTCGTCGGGGAGCTGACCGCGGGCCCGAAACCACACGTAGTGGGTCCCGGTTTTGGGCTCGGGCGCGGAAGGATCGAGGGGATCGAGGTCGCGGTGCTCTATCGGCCGCTCGAGCTTCTCCAAAAAGTTGTAGAAGGGGTGCTTTCCCGCCTCGATACCTCGCTTCAGACGCTCATCGTTCGAGGGAACCGTTTCCGGTCCCGGCACCGGCGGCATCGTGCGCTGATGGTCGTACCCCGGTGTCTCCTGCTGAAACGAAGCCGACATGTTGAAGATCGCCTCACCGTTCTGGATCGCGATCACGCGACGAGTCGTGAACGAACGCCCGTCGCGAATGCGGTCGACTTCGTAGATGATTCGGTTCTTCGGGTCGCCCGGCCGCAGGAAATACGCGTGAAGCGAGTGAATCGGCCGCTGCTCATCGGTCGTACGAACGGCGGCGACCAAAGCCTGAGCCGCAACCTGTCCCCCGAAGACCATCGCTCGACCATCGTCGGGACTCTCGCCTCGAAAGAGATCGCGATCGATACGCTCGAGATCCAGACGGTCGAGCAGGACGCGCACGTCGTGAGCCATGAGCAACATCCTTGGCCTAGCCTCGGTCACAAGTCGAGCCGGGAAGTGCTACGCTCGGGGCGATGCGTATCCTGTACGGCGTTGTCGGTGAGGGCATGGGTCATGCCATCCGATCCTCCGTAGTGCTCGAAGGATTGGTGGAGCGCGGTCACGACGTTCGCATCGCGGCTTCCGGACGCGCGGCCGACTTCCTGGCTGCGCGCTATCCCCAGCGGATCATCCGGATCACCGGTCTGTCTCTCGTGTACCGCGACAACATGGTGTCGGTGATCCGATCGGCCGGCCAGAACCTGAAGGCGGTCGGTGGACTGCCTCAGAATTTTCGCCGCTACCTCGAGACAGCCCGCGACTATCACCCGGACGTCGTCATCAGTGACTTCGAGTCGTGGACCTACTGGTTTGCACGAGGGATGAACATCCCCGTCATCTCTATCGACAACATGCAGATCATCAGCCGGTGCCGTCTCGATGACGACGTGACTGCCACCGACCGTACGGTCTACCTGGTCACCAAGGGCATCGTTCGCGCCAAACTCCCCAAGTGTAACGCCTACATGATCAGCACCTTCTTCTTCCCCGACCTCGCGATGGACCGCACGTGCCTGTACCCTCCCATTCTGCGGCGGGCCGTTCTCGACCGAAAGAAGTCCACGACCGTAGGCGACCACCTCTTGGTCTATCAGACCGGAACGAGCCACCAGGAGCTCGTTTCCGAACTGAAGAGCACCGGCCTTCCGTGCCGGGTGTACGGGCTCCGTCGTGATCTCCGAGAGGATCAGCAGGACGAAAATCTCCTGTTTCGACCCTTTTCCGAAGTGCAGTTTCTCGACGATCTCGCCTCGTGCAGCGCGGTCGTCTCCGGCGGGAGCTTCACTCTCATGGGCGAGGCGATCCACCTGCATAAGCCGATGCTTTCCGTCCCCATGCGAAGGCAGTTCGAGCAGATCTTGAACGCGCGCTATCTGGCGAAGCAAGGGCTGGGCGCCTGGAGCCCACACGTGAGGCGTGACGACGTGCTCGAGCTCCACGGCCGTGCGGCCGAGTATCGGACCGCGCTCCACAAGGTCACGCACGACGATAATCGCGGTTTCTTTGCCGACCTCGAGCGGGCTCTGACGAGCGCGGTCGATGAAGGAGCGCTGTCGCCTTGAGCATCGACCGCCTCCGTGACGTGCACGTGATCCTCGTCCATCCCGAGATCGCATGGAACACCGGTAACGTCGGACGTACGGTCGTAGCCCTTGGCGCTCGTCTTCATCTCGTGGAACCACTGGGCTTCAGCCTCGATGATCGGCGAGTGAAGCGCGCGGGACTCGACTACTGGGAGCACGTCGAGCCGACGGTGTGGCCAACTTGGTCGGAGCTGCGCCGGCATCTTCTCGGACTCGGTCGTCCCCGCGTACTCACGGCCGAAGCCGAGCGGCCCTTCTGGCAGGCCGACCTCACGGGGCCAACCGCGCTACTCTTCGGCTCGGAAACCGCGGGACTACCGCTCGCACTCCGGTCGGGCATCGAGCTCGAGGCGTACCGAATTCCCATGACCCACACGCCCGTCCGCTCGCTGAACGTATCCACCACCGTTGGGATGGCGCTCTATGAAGTCCTCCGCCAGCGCTCGCTCGGGGGTCGAGGCGAGTGAGCCGACAGTGACGGTGGGAGCCTCGACGCGGTGAGGAATCGGAACCGGGTCCGGCGGACTCGTCCCACCGCACATCATTCCGTCCCCGCCCGCCGAAGCCCTGGGATCAGCGCGAGCCGGGCGGATCTCCGGCCGCGAAGACCCGGCGAAGCCCCTCTTCGGTCGACACCCGGGCCTCATATCCGAAGTCACGGATCGCGGCTGAATGGTCGAAGGCGTGGGTCGTCCCCAGGGCGACCGCCGCCATGCGAGTCAGCGGAGGCTCGTCGGAGCGAAAGCGGTAGACGCCCTCGAGGGCGTGACCGAGCCGGAACGCGAGCCAAAAAGGCAGGCTCCGAGTGACGGGAGGCGCCCCGAAGCCCTCGAGCACTCGACCCACGAACTCCCACAGGTTCACGGGCTCGGACTGGCCCAAGAAGTAGGCGCGTCCTCCGCACAGCCCCTGACTGGCCAGTTCGTCGTGGGCCTGTATGTGGGCGTCCACGCAGTTGTCGATGTACGTGACGTCTACCTGGTTGCGACCATCGCCGACCTGGGCCAAGCGACCTTGGCGTGCGCCCTTCAGGACGCGAGCGATGACCTGCGGATCCTGCGGACCGAAGATGAAGTGAGGTCTCAGGGCCACCGTTTTCAGTGCACCACCGTGCGCGCCCAGGACCCGGCGCTCGGCTTCGGCCTTGGTAGGGCCGTACGAAGACAAATAGCGCCTAGGATAGGGGAGCGACTCGTCGGCGCCCGGGGGAAGTGAGCCGTCGCCGATCACCACCGACGGCGTGCTGGTGTAGACGAGTCGGGTGACGCCGGCCGACCGGCAGGCATCGATGACGTTCTGCGTCCCGTCGACGTTCGTCGAGCGGTACTCTTCGTGCGGCCCCCAGTAGCCGACGCGTGCCGCCACGTGAAAGACGGCGTCCATGCCCGAGACCGCCGAATGCACCGCCTCGGCGTCGCGAACGTCGCCCCGAATACACTCGACGCCCCACGATTCGAGCTGGGGATAGGCACTACGGCCCAGGACTCGCACCGTCTCTCCTCGACCCAGAAGACGACGGACGAGGTGGGATCCCAAAAAGCCTCCCCCTCCAGTGACGAGAGCCTTCACGACATCCTTCGGTCGCCCGAGGGGACGCACGAATCAAGAGGACCATCGGGCGGCAGGCGCAGGATTGATGGGGTCGGGGGGGGAGCGGATCGCCGCCAGGGAAGCTAGGGTCGTGGCATGGACCTGGAAAAACTGCTCGCGAACGTCGTAGCCAAGCTCGAATCCTGGGGGGAAGCAGCCGTCGACATGCTGCCCGAGTTCGCCCTCGCCATCCTTACCCTGCTGATCTTCGGTCTGGCGGCTCGGCTGGTTGGCCGCGCGATATCGGCGGTCATCCTCCGCGTCTCCGCCAATCGTCCGATCAGCGACGTCATCGGGAGCGTGGCTCGGGTCGCGGTCTGGGCCATAGGTATCTTCATCGCGCTGGGGTTTCTCAAGCTCGACAAGACGGTGACCACACTCTTGGCCGGAGTCGGCGTCGTCGGACTGGCTTTGGGCTTCGCGTTTCAAGACATCGCAGCCAACTTCATGTCCGGGTTCATCATCGCGCTCCGGCGACCCTTCGACGTAGGTGACTTCGTGGAGACGGCCGGTATCTCCGGCACGGTCGAGCGCGTCGAGCTCCGCGCCACGATCCTCCATACCCTGGAGGGTCTTTCCGTCATCATCCCCAACAAGGACGTCTTTCAGAATCCGATAATCAACTACAACAAGACGAAGACGCGACGCGCGGAGATGGAAGTTGGCGTCGCCTACGACTCGGACTTGGAGAAAGTGCGACTCATCGTTCTCGATGCCCTCGACTCGGTACCCCACCGTGAAGAAGGCATGGATGCTCTGGTCTTCTACCAGGGCTTCGGGGACAGTTCGATCAATCTGAAGGCGCTTTTCTGGCTCGAGTCGAGCGGAGCCCGCGAATACGCGACGGCCGTTTCCGAGTCGATCATCGCCGTGAAGAAGGCTTTCGACCAAAACGGCATCGTCATTCCGTTCCCCATCCGCACGTTGGACTTCGGGGCCGAGGTCGTCGGTGGTCGCCCCTTTGCACCTCCGACGCAGCAGGCCAACGAGGCCTGAGGCTCATCCTTCCGGCCGCGAGCGAGGGCCGACCGTTCTCCGGTCCGCGTCGGCCTTCAAGACTTCACGCCGGATCTTGGCGTTATGACGGGCGTCCACCGGAAACGACCGATGAAAGAAGACCTGGTTCAGGCCCCGGGTGACGTCGTGCTCCTCGGCGATCGCTAAAATCTCTCGGCGAAGGCGAGCCGCCTGTTCGCCTTTGGGGATGCGCCCCGACCGGAGTTCCACGAAGCATGCGGGCGCTTGAGATCCCGCCTCTCCGATGCCGACGATCGCGGTTCGCGCCACCTCCGGATGCCGATTGAGGATCGCCTCACCCTGCACCGGAAAAAGCGTGCGACGAGCGGTCTGAACGCGGTGCTTTTTTCGCCCGCAGAACCACAGGGCTCCATCGTTGTCCAGATAGCCAACGTCGCCCATGCGATGCCAAAGACCCTCGTCCCGGATTTTGGAAGCGGCGTCATCATCGGCCCGACGGAAGTAACCCGGCGTGGTGACTTCGCTCTTCACGACGATCTCACCGACGACGCCCGGCGGCAGGCAGCGGGCGTTCGACCAGTCGTTCACCGGACGATCGTCGACCTCGATGATCCGAACGTCGACGCCGCGGAGCGGATGCCCGACCCACGTACCGGCCCCCGTCCGACTCTTCTCGGCGGGACCGTCGAGGACCGCACGGGCCGAAGGCATCGTTATGGGTAGCGACTCCGTCGCTCCGTACGGCGTGAAGACGTCGGCTTCGTTGCCTAGGCGTTCGAGCAGGGTGGTCAAGAGGTCGACGCTGGCGGGCGCGCCCGCCATCAAGAGGCGTCGCAAGGGAAGGGGCTCGGCTGAGCCTTCGACCACCCGCCCCCAAAACGCCGGTGAGCCAAACGCGTAGGTGACGCCAAATCGTCGTATCGCCCGATGCACACGCTCGGGGTCGGCCCGGACCGGGCGCGTCGTATCCATGTCCGGAATCACGGCGTTGGCGCCCAGGGCCTGGGAAAACAAAGAGAAGAGCGGGAAGGCGGACAGGTCGACCTCCCCCGGCTCGATACCCAGCGCCCCCCCGAGCGCCGCGCGCTGAGCGTCGAAGATCCCGTGGGTGTACAGGACCCCTTTGGGGGCCCCGGTGCTTCCGGACGTAAACAGAATCGCGGCCAGCCGGTCGGCTGCTCCGCCGTACCGCGCGCTAGGCGCCGAACTCCCGAGACGATAGAGGGTTCGGAGCGGCGTCGACCCGATCGCCCATGCGCCGGTCGTCACCCGCCGCTGCACACTGCGAAAACGACGACCGAACAGCCGGGAGACGACCAATGCCGCGGGAACACCGAACATGTGGTCCGGCTCTGCTTCCTGGACCGCGTTCAGGACGGGGTTCAGCCCCATCGCGGGATCGATCAGAATGGGGACGACACCTGCTCGAAACAAACCCCAGATGAGAGCAAAGAAGTCGGGGGACGGCTTGACGAAGACGAGTACCCGCTGGTCGGGCCCCATTCCGATGGCCCGCATCCCCGCCGCAAGATGGTCGGCGCGCTCGTCGAGCTCGCGGAAGGTCCAGGCCGGCTGCTCCGGCCGACGAGCGTCGGCCACGGCGGGGCCGGTCGGGTTCTGCGCCGCCTGCTCCGCGAGTCGATCGGCGATCGTGAAACCCGAAACCTCGTTCACGATGGTCGTTCGAGGAATCGCTGCATCCATGGTCCGATCCGTTCATGGGCGTCTTCCACGACGTAGTGCCCGGCATCGGCGACGTGGTGGAATTCGGCCTGCGGGAATCGACGACGCCATTCCTCGAGGAATCGGTCATCGAAGCAGAAGTCTCGTCCGCCCCACACCACCAGCATGGGCTTGTCGCCGAGGCGCCCAAGACCCTCGGAAATGGCCACCAGTCGAGGCCAGCTGGGGTGGCGGTCGCTCATGGGGATGTCCTGCACGAAGCGCAGATGAGCGACCCGGTGAGCCCAACTGTCGTAGGGCTCGAGATATCCCGCTCGAACGTCGGGGGTCAGGCGCTCGCGATGCACGACGCATCGAGCGAGGGCGGCGCGAGCGAAGCCGTTGAATCCCCGGATGGCGACCGCGCCAAGCCCCGGGAGGCGACAGAGATTTATCGATAGCGGGATCCGCGACGACGGAAAAGCCGCCGTGTTGAACACGACGAGGCGCTCCACGCGGTGGGGCGCTTCGGTGGCCAACCCCATCCCAATGGCTCCTCCCCAGTCGTGCACCGCGAGGTCGAACCGCTCGAGCCCCAGCTCGGAAACGAAGGCGTCGAGTCGACGAATGTGCGCATCCAGCGTGTAGGGCCCCGCTTCCGGCTTGTCCGAACGTCCACATCCCAGGTGGTCCACGGCGATGACTCGATGTCGATCCTTCAGCGTCGCGATCAGGTGCCGATACATGAAGGACCAACTGGGATTACCGTGAAGCATCAGCAACGGGGGAGCCGACGCTGGTCCCTCCTCGACGTAGTGCATCCGTCCATGCGGGTGGTCGTAGTACCGAGGCGCGTAGGGCCACTCGCTGAGCGTCCTCAACATCGGATCGACGCCATCAAACAGCCCAGCCCACTGCCGATGCCCAATAGGCCCAGGCGGTCTCCCGGAGCCACGAAGCCCTGTTCCAACGCCATCGCCCAGCTGAGCGGCACGGACACCGATCCCACGTTCCCGAAGGACTCGTACGTCGTAAAGGCGGTGCGAGGGTCGAGCCCCAGCTCGTCCAGGAGCCTCACGTGATGAGCGCGCCCCACCTGGTGGGTTACGACCTTGTCGAGACCATCCGGGACGACGTCGCGGCGGAATGCGGCGTAGGCCTCCCGAGCAACCTCGAGGCCGGCCTCCAGAAGCGCCTCCGCGTCGGTCGCCATGCTCAGCTCGGAAGCGCCCACCGAACCCCCAACGCAGAGATCGTGGTGCCGACTCGCCCCGACCACGGTCCCGCCTTCGAAAACCGGAGCCTGAGGACGCACCTCGGTTCGGGCGAGCACCACCGCGGCCGCCCCCGCCCCGACGGTGAGCGATGCGAAGTCGCTCTTCACGGAACGGCGGGTCGCGTCTTCATCCTGCCGGAGCCGCTCCACGGTGCCGTCGACCAATCGTCGACCATCTTCACCGGCGACGACGATCCCGGCTTCGACCTGGCCGAGCTCGATCATGTTCGCGACGACGACCATTCCGTTGAGCACGCCGAGGCAGGCGTTCGATAGGTCGAAGACGTGCGCATCGGACGCAAGTCCCAAGGCGTGGTGGACCGCATGAGCGCTGGCCGGCTCCATCTGGTCTCGGCTGACCCCGCAGAAAGCCAGGACCCCGATGCGCTCCGGCTCGATGCGAGACGCCTTCAGCGCCTTGCGGGCGGCGAGCGTTGCGATGGCGGACGGTCGCTGCGGCGTGGGCCAGAAGCGGCGCTCTCGGATACCGGTCATCATCTCCAGTCGTCCGGGAACCAGCCCGATGCGCTCGTAGAGCGGAGCCAAGCGTGTCTCTAGCTCGCCCGAGGTCACGACCTCGGGCGGCGCCTCGTAGTCGACCGCAGCGATGCCGACGTGCTCGTAGGCGAAGCTCACGGATCCTCACGAAGCGATCGTCGGACGAGATCTCGGTCGAAGTAATTGAAGCCCATCCCGGCGTCGAGAACGACGGTCTGTCCGGTCATCCCCGAAGACCGCGGGCTGAGCAGAAAAGCGATCGCGTTCGCGACTTCCTGCACGCTCACGCCCCGCCGCCGAGGAATGATACTCTCGGCATAGAGGTAGCTCTCCGCGTATCCCGGGATCCCGGCGGCGGACCGCGTCTTGAGGAGCCCGGGGGCTACGGCATTGAAACGTACTTCGGAGGTGCGCGAGAAGGACTTGGCCAAGAATACCAAGCTCGACTCGAGCGCAGCCTTCACGGGAGCCATGTACCCGTAGTTTTCGGCGGCCATGCGAGTGGTGGAAATCGACACCGTAACGACCGAAGCCTGGTCATCGAGCTTGGTCTCGAGAGCTCGGCAAAGCTCCACCAAGGAAAAGCTGGAGATCTGCATGGCCTGCAGAAAGTCTTCCCTCGGCGTCTCATGAAACGGGCGAGGACCTTCCGCATAGTTCGCGAACGCGATGGCATGGACGACGCCATGGACGGGAGCATCGACGTCGGCGGCGAGCCGCTCGATCTGCACCGGATCCTCGACGTCGCATATCAGAATCGGACCTTCGACCAAGGTCCGTACTTCTTCCCGTCGCGCTGCGGAGCGTACGACCCACGTGACGTTCGCCCCTTGATCCGTCAGAAGCTGGCCGGTCTGAAAAGCCACACTTTTCCGGTTCGACAATCCGCATACGACGAAGTGCTTGCCCTCGAGCTGAAGGAAGTTCACGGCGATGCCCCCGGACGGGGACCGGCGGTCACGGTAAGTCCGGCGGTCATGACCGTCTTGTCTTCTACCTTGACCACGGCACGCATGAACTGAGCCCCGGCTACCATCTCCTCGGCCGAAGCGGTGACCACCAAGACCGAACCCGGGAGCACGGGTCGTTTGAAGCGAACATCGCGCAAGCGCGCCACGACGGGAACCCGGTCCGATTCGAGCCGCGGTCCGGTTGCGGCCATGAAGTATGCGCTGGCCTGCAGGGCCATCTCGACCATCAACACACCGGGCATCAGAGGAAGGTCCGGATAGTGTCCACGAAAGTAGTCGGCGTCCTCGCGAGCACGATAGCGGGCCTCGACGTGGCGGTCGTCGAGGATCATGATTTCGTCGAGGAAGAGAAACGGAGGACGATGGGGGATCATCTCCTCGATGGGGGGAGGACTCGTCATCATAGCCCCCCGGCGACGCTGACGACCGTCCCCGTAACGTAGGAAGCAGCATCCGAAGCCAAGAAGAGGACGACGGCCGCCACTTCGGCCGGAGCGGCAAACCGACCAAGCGGTACCATCTCTCGATAGGCTTGTTTGGTTTCCTCGGAGAGGTCGGCCAGGAGCTCCGTCTCCACGAACCCGGGAGCCACGCAGTTCACCGTGATCTTCCGTTTGGCCACCTCGGCGGCCAGGCACCGCGTCATGGCCTCTTGTCCCGCCTTGCTCGCTGCATAGTTGGCCTGACCGGGGAGACCGAGTCTCGCGCTCGGACTGCTGATCTGAATGATTCGGCCGAAGCGAGCCCTCGACATGAGGCGGACGGCTTGTTTGGCCATGTAGAAGCTTCCTCCGAGGTTCGTCTGGAGGACCCGCGACCATTGATCGTCCGTCATCATGCCCACGATGGCGTCTTGGCGAATGCCAGCGTTGTTGACCAGGACATGAAGCGGTCCTTCCCACGCTTTGAAGAATTCGGCGACGGCAGCTCCATCGGAGACATCGAGTTGGACGAGCTTCAGTCGCTCGGAATCGACGTTCGTCGAAAAACGCTCGGCTGCGACCTGGTTGCGACCGTAGACGGCAACGACCCGCGCCCCCGCCTCGATGAAGGCGCGGGTTACCGCGCCCCCGATACCTCGAGTCCCCCCCGTGACGAGGACGGTCCGGTCCGACAGGCCGGGCAGCGTCATGCTCGTTCACCAGTCTGGGCCAGATATCGATCGGCTTCATTGGCAACGATCACGCCGTAATTGGCCGCGCCCAGCCAGCCGCTCATGATGATGCCCACACTGCCCGCGTGATAGAGGCCAGCAACCTGCTTGGGCAGGTCCTGACTCACTCCGAGACCCTCGAACTTGGTTCCGAAGGACGTAGCCCGGTGGTGCTGCGTATAAAATGCGAAAGTGCGCGGCGTCGCGACTTCCACGTGCTCGATCTTGTCGGCCACACCGGGCAGGTAGCCCTCCAGTACGGCGATCGCGTCTTGAGCATAGCGCTCTTTGCTCTGGAGATAGGTCGGCTCATCCATCTCTGCCCAGTCTTCGTAGCGAGAGTTTATGGAGGCAACGATTGAGTAGAGGTCGCTGCCGGGGCGAAGGTCGGGATAGTAGAAAGAGAAGGTCCGGCTGGTGCAATCCAGTGCGCATAGCGCGTCCGAGTCGAAGTACGGCGCGGAGCTCGTGAAGAAGAGGTCTCCGACGTGAGGGATGGACTCTCCGCGAGCCAGCCCCAGATACACCTGGCTAGATGCGGTATTCATGCGCACGCCGCGGGCGGACTCGACGAAGTCCGGAGTGAAGTGCTCCTCACCGGTCAGCCGCAGGATGGTCGTATTCAGGTTGGCGTTGGAGATGATGGCTCGAGCCTGGATCGTCGCCCCGTTGACGACCACGCCGCGGGCTCGGCCTTGCCCCGGCGAACCATCCACGAGGATCTTCTCGACCTGAGCGTAGTTGCGCAGCTCGACGCCGTTGAGCTTGAGCTCCTCCTTCATGGCCTTGATCAGCCGGTCCGTACCTCCACGAAACGTATAGACCCCTTTGCTCATGAAGTTGGAGAACACGATGCCATAGGTGATGGCCGGATCGTCGAGGGTCGAGCCGTTGGCGTAGGCGATCGGCTCCATCAAGAGGCGCCAGACGTCCGTGCGGCCGGGAAAGAACTCTTGGAATAGTTCGCGGGTCGTCGCGGTCTGATCGTCGTAGAAGTTCATCTCCTTGACCGCCTCGAAAAATGCTTGGACGGCGCTTTCGGGCACGTCGAAGCGTGAGGTGAGGATTCGAGTGAAGTCGTCGCGGTCGAACGTCGTCTCCAGCGAAAACTGCGGGTTGTCGAACCGGATGCGCTCGAGCTGGACGATCGAGTCGGCAATGCTCCGGCTCCAATACTTCCGACAGGTCTTGATCATCCCCGCCGGGAACCCGTGAAGCGAGATATCGAAGATATGACCGCCCGGACGCTTGAACCATGTGGCCAGACCCCCAAGATTGTAGTGCTGCTCGAGCAGGAGTACCGAGTAGCCGATCCGGGCCATGCGATTGGCCGCCGTCAAACCCGCGAGCCCCGAGCCGATGACGATCAGGTCGTACTTGGGAGCTAGGCCTTCGAGACGCTCCGGCCGCAGCATGCGCTCCCGTTTGGCGACCATTTTCGCGGGACTGGTCGGGGCCGGCGGAGCCAAAACCGATGGACGAAGCGACGATGCCATGACTCAGCCCGCGAGCCTCGCGTTTGCCATCGAGGCACCGGACAGCATGGCACCCACGATACCGACCAGCCCCTGGTCGGTGCCGATCAGCGCGAGGTTGTCCGGTCCGAGGCTGCCCGTTCGCACCTTGTCCGGTGAACCGTAGATCGCCCCGTTGTCGTGACCGGTGTAATGGTGGACCGTACGGGGCGTGAAGGCGTCGACGTAGCTCACGGCATCCTTGAAGGGTCCGACGATCTCGGCGACGCGCTCGGCGGAGCGGCGGACCCCTTGGGCCTTGTGGCGCGGGTACTTCTCCGGGTCCAGCTCGAACCAGCGGCCCGGGTGCGCAAGATGGGTCGCGCGGAGGTACGTCCGTGCCGGTTCGACCGAGCCCTGATAGTGATTTGGACAGCATAGGACGCCGCTCGCGAGGTCGAGATCGTCTTGAGGCGCACGCCAGGCGAAGGACTCTCCGCGATTGAAGAAAGTCACGCAGTCTTCGTAGTCCACCCACGGTGGATGAGACAGGACCCAGACCGTCTCCACGAACGCCAGTCGACCCGGGCGCTCCGTCGGGGTGGCATCGCCCATGAGCCTTCGGGTCTCGCGAGCACCGGCGCTGGAAAAGACGTATTCGGCGTCGACGACGTCGCCGCCGGCCAAGACGATGCGCTGGACTCGACCATCCGTAACGACGAGCCGCTCTACCGCGCAGTTCGTCCAGAGTTCTCCGCCGGCCTCCCGGTAGCGGTCGACGAGCCGACGCAGGAAGGGCCGCATGCCGCGCCGCGGACGGCAGAGCCCTTCGCGAAAAAGGCTGTTGAACAACACGACGAACTCTCCCCAGTCGAGGTCCTCCTCGCTCGCTCCCCCATAGTAGAAGAGCGGACACAGAATCATCTCCCGGAGTAGGGGATCGGTCAGATACTCGGCGAGGCGACGTCGGGCGGAAAGAAAGGGCCGCTCGACCAAGGGATCCGGGTACTCGGTGCACCCTTCACAGAGCCGGTCGAAGCCGGACAGTTCGCGGGGAAAGAGCCGCCCGACGCTCTCTCGGAGATCCTCGAGGTCATTGGTGAAGGTCAGCGACGCATCGTCGAAACGGATCGACGACCGCGTCTGAGGCACCAAGTCGAATTCCTCGATCGGTATCCGCAGCTGTCGACTCAACCGCTGCAGCGGTAGTCGCGCCCCGCGATGGCCGGGCCTCACCCAGTTGGTAACCGCATGCAGACCGACGTCGAATAGGTGCCCGCCCTTCTTGTAGAACGAGTTGAGTCCGCCCCAAAGAGAGTGCCGCTCGAGGATGACCACCTTCCGTCCGAAGTGGGCCAGCCGAATGCCGGCGGCCAGCCCGGATAGGCCGGCTCCGATGATGGCGACGTCGAAGGGCAAGAGGGAACTAGGCGGACGCGGCGATGCCCTTTTCCTCGAACTTGGGCATCAGATAGCTGACGCACCCGTCGAGGGTCGAAAGCTCCATGTAGTCTTCTTCGGGGACCTCGATCTTGTAGCGTTTGCGCAGCTCCATCACGATGTCGAGGAAGTCCATCGAGTCGAGGTCGAGCTGGT
>CAYYOT010000037.1:0-44903 GCA_964473255.1 uncultured Myxococcales bacterium
ATCGCCCAAGAGACGCTCGACATCTACGCCCCGCTGGCCAACCGCCTCGGCATCAACTGGATGAAGGCCCAGCAGGAAGACCTGTGCCTCAAGTATCTTCACCCCAAGGACTACGAAGAGCTCGAGGCCCAGCTTTCGCGCACCGCGAAGTCCCGAGCTGGGTACATGGAGGAGGTCCAAAGGACACTGGAGCGCAAGATGTCCGAGGGCGAGGTACCCTGTTCCGTTACGGGGCGCGTGAAGCACCTGTACAGCATCTGGCGCAAGCTTAAGACCCAGAACATCGAGTTCGACCAGGTCAATGACATCATCGCTTTCCGCGTGGTCACCGACTCCGTCGGCCACTGCTATCAGGCACTCGGCATCTGTCACGCTACCTGGCGCCCCGTCCCTGGTCGCTTCAAAGACTTCATCGCAATGCCCAAGCCCAACGGGTACCAGAGCCTGCACACCACGGTGATCGGACCCGACATTCACCGCGTGGAGATCCAGATCCGAACCCAGGCCATGGATGAAATCGCGGAGAAGGGCATTGCGGCGCATTGGGCTTACAAAGAGGGTCGGCCGGCTGGCGCCGACGAGGGATTCGCTTGGCTCCGGCAGTTGATGGAGTGGCAGAAAGAGCTCAAAGACCCGTCCGAGTTCATCTCGACGGTGAAGGTCGATCTGTTCTCGGACGAGGTCTACGTCTTCACTCCGCGTGGCGAAGTCAAAGAACTCAAGCGGGGCGCTACGCCCGTCGACTTCGCCTACCTGATCCACTCGGACATCGGGCAACACTGCGTTGGGGCCCGAGTAAACGGTAGGATCGTCCCCCTTCGCTACCGACTGAAGAACGGCGACACCGTCGAGATCATGACGTCGCCAACCCAGCGCCCGAACAAGGACTGGCTCGGCTTCGTCAAGACGTCGAAAGCCCGAAATCGAATCAACCAGTACTTGCGTAAAGAGCAGCGCAAGCGGGCGATCGAAATGGGTAACGACATCCTGGACAAGGAGCTGAAGCGATACGGTCGGTCCTTGAATCGGCTTACGCGGAATGGTTCCCTCGACCAGGTCGCAGCGAGCAGCAAATACACCAAGCGCGAGGACTTCCTGGCCGCCATCGGCTACGGGAAGCTCCGGCCGGGCGACGTCATTCGGAGACTCATCCCCGATGACGTCCTCCAGCAGGGCCCCAAGAAAGAAGAGCGGCCGAAGTCGACCCTCACCCGATTGTTCGATGCCGTGGCCCGGAAGGCTCCATCGGGAGTCACCGTTCAAGGCATCGATGACATGCTGGTTCGCTTCGCCAAGTGCTGCCACCCGGTGGCCGGCGACCCAATCGTGGGCTTCGTAACCCGAGGTCGCGGGATCACCGTGCACGCGATGGACTGCTCCAAGGTCCTGCAGCTCGACCCCGAACGACGGATCGAGGTCGCATGGGACTCGAAGTCATCCGTTGAGCGGACGGCTCAGATTCGGGTCATCACCGACGACACCGCCGGCATCTTGGCCACGATGTCCCAGGCTTTCACCGGAGCCGGCGTGAACATCCTGAATGCGAATTGCCAGGTGAGAAAGGACCATCGCGCCGTCAACATGTTCATGGTGACCGTGCGCGACGCCGGACAGCTCGCCAACGTCATGCGCACCATCGGCAACCTCAAGGGCGTCCACAGCGTCGAGCGCATGGGCTCGTGATCATCGGAAGGCGATGACCTCGATCTCGACGGCCACACCCAACGGCAGCCCGGCAACCTGCACCGCGGATCGCGCCGGCGGAGCGCCGGGAAAGAACTCGGCATACGCGGCATTGACCTCGGGATAGTCGGCCATGTCCTGGAGATAGATCGTGGTCTTCACGACCTTGTCCCAGTCCGAGCCCGCCGCCCCCAAGACCGCTTGGACGTTGAGCATGCAGGCGCGGGTCTGGTCGGCGACCGGGCCCGTGACCCGCGTTTGGTCCCGGGGATCGATCGGAACCTGCCCCGAGCAGAACACGAGCTCGGCCGAGGCCGGGATCGCGACGGCCTGGCTATAAGGGCCGATCGCGGCCGGCGCGTGGGGGGTCGAGATGATCCGCTTCGACATGCCGGGAGTACTGCCCCGGTCGGAACGCCCGGTAAACCTCACACCCGCGTGAGCAGGGAGCCCCGGTGATGCTTCGCTCCGGAGTGCAGCGTGGAGGCGGCGTCGGCGGCCTGAAGAGCGGCCATATACTCGCCTTCTTGGCCCAGCCCCGGGAGGACGGCGGGTCCGGCGAGGAAGAGATTCTTGAACGGCGTGCGCACGGGGACCCCGCCCAGCCCCGTGATTGCATCGGCGGTGGGATCGAAATGCGGGTGAAGGAGTGGGGCCGGGCGAAGATCGTCTGATTCCGGACGATAGGTTGCCGGGCTGCCCTGAGCGAAGAAGGGGAACAAGCGATCGACCCGAGCGCGGATGTGGCGATCGAGTCCGCCGCGCTCTCCGCCGCTATGAGCCATGGCCGCGCTGACCGGGTATCGCGCGAGGAGTCGGACTCGATGAGGTTCTGCGGCGGAGAGAACCTCGAGCAAGATTGGACGGTCCTCCGAATCGGGGACGCTCGGGTCGAACCGCTCTGGATCCCGTCGTCCGTTGAGCAGGAGAAGCCGCGGACCGATACAGGGCGGGAGCGCGCTCCGGGCGACCTCCAAGCCGAGCTCGTAGAGCTGACCCCGGGGTCGCGCGGCCTGCAGTGTGACCGCCAGCTGGCGCCCTTGTCGTCGGCTGGGCATCGCATCCACGCCGCTGAGATCGGTCGAGGCATCGATGAGAATGTCGGCGAAAACCGGCTCGCGGGCACCGGCGATGGTGATCGACCAGCTCTTGCCGCTCGCTTCGACCTGCTCGACGCCGGACTCGCGCAGTTCGAGCGCCTTGTTTTGCGCGAGCGTCAAGAACACCCCGCGCAGACCGCGAGCGTCATCGATGCGCGCCACGCCGCTCATGAAACGAGCGAGCGGCCGAGACCATCGCCCCAGCCAGCTCGCGTCTCCAGACCGCGGGTCGAGATGAGTGAGGAACGGCGCCAAGCCCCGCACGAGCTCGCGACAGGCTTCGGGCAGCCGAGCGAGGTCGGGAACATCGTCCCAGGCCGTGGTGAGAGTTGGAGCCTTGCGGGCCACGGAGGACGCACTCCGACGCGCAAAGAAGCGAGCGGTCGGCGGGAGCTCCGGCACCTCGGACAGGAACTGAGCGATCTCTTCACTCGAGTCGTCGAACACGCGCAGCAGGCTTTCGGCCCCGGGTCCGAACTGACGGTCCATGTGACGAATGAGCGGCGCGCGGTCCCGCGAGACCTCGAAGCGGGCCTGATTGAACACCAGCTGCAGGGACGGCTCGACCCAACGCGACGCGCGATAAAGCGTGTCGAGGACCTCGAGCTCACGGTGGACGACGTCGACGACCTGCGATGTTTCCGGTGAGATCAAGTCGTTGTTCAGGTCGCCGGAGCCGGACGACGCGAGCTCACCTTGATCGACCAGCAAACACCTCAGCCCTCGCTTACCGAGGAGCGCCGCCGTAATGACCGCCGAAAGGCGACCGCCGACGATCACAGCGTCGAACCGCTTACTCATCGAGCTCCTTCCATACTGCAAAGGCGTACGTCCGGAGCGTCGAGCCCCTTGAACCGGGCCCGCCGACCGTCCAGCTGAAGACGCCCTTCGGCCAAAGCGCGGAGCACACGCGGGAACAGGTCGTGTTCGGCAGCCAGGATCCGCCCGCGGAGAGCATGGACGTCGTCACCGTCGAGAACCGGCACGGCGGTCTGGGCCAGGATGGGCCCGGAGTCCATCCCCGCATCGACCAGATGCACCGTGCAGCCAGTGATGCACACTCCAGCCTCGAAGGCCTGCCGCTGGGCGTCGACTCCGGGAAATGCGGGCAGCAGGGAAGGGTGGATGTTCACGACTCGGCCTGGAAACGCATCGAGGAAGGCCGGGGTCACCAGCCGCATGAAACCGGCGAAGGCGACCCACTGGACGCCGTCGGCGCGCAGCTGACGCACGACCTCCGCATCGAACGCAGCCCGCGAGGGCTGTTCCTTGTGGTCGATGACGCGGACGGGAACGTCTGCCCCTCGAGCCCGATCGATGGCCTTGGCCCCCGGCACGTTCACGATCACCCGAGCGATCCGCGCCGGGCCCAAGTCGGCGTCGAGGAGGGCCTGGAGGTTCGTACCCGAGCCCGAGGACAGGACGCCGACGGCCACCGTCATGGCTCGGACTCGTCGTACCAGCGAACGACCGGCGGCGCACCATCCGTCCCTGTCTCGATGGTCCCGACCCGCCCACCGGTGTGACCGGCCGCTTCGACGGTCCGGATCGCTTCGTCGACATCGTCTTCGGGAACGACGACGACGTAGCCGAGCCCCATGTTGAAGGTCCGCAGCATCTCTTCGTCCGCGACCGGACCGAGACGCTGGATGGCCGAAAAGACAGAGGGGACCGGCCACTTCGACCGATCGAGCTGGGCGACGGTTCCCGTCGGCAGAACCCGCGGCACGTTTCCGCCAATTCCGCCACCCGTGATGTGAGCCATCGCCCGAACGTCGACGGTCTTCATGAGTCGGCGCACGAGCCCGGCGTAGATCGGCGTGGGCGTGAGCAAGACCTCGCCGACGGTGCCATCGGCCCCCGGAAGAGGATCGCTCAGCTTCAAGCCGGCGATCTCAAGGAGGATCTTTCGCGCCAAGGAATAACCGTTGCTGTGGATCCCGCGACTGAAGACTCCGACCACCGCATCCCCCTGAGCCACGCGCTCGCCCGTCACGTGGTCGGCCCGCTCGACCGCTCCCAGGCAAAAGCCCGCCAGATCATAATCGCCCGACGCGTAGAGGCCGGGGAGCTCGGCCGTCTCGCCGCCGACGAGAGCGCATCCCGCCTGTCGACAACCCTCGGCCACACCGGCCACCACCTGGCGTGCAACTTCGGGCTCCAGATGACCGGTTCCGAAATAGTCCAAGAAGAACAGCGGCTCGGCGCCGGTCGTGACGACGTCGTTCACGCACATGGCGACCAGGTCGATGCCGACCGTGTCATGCCGGTTCGCCGCGATCGCGACCATCAGCTTGGTACCCACGCCGTCCGTCCCCGACACGAGGAGCGGGTCCTCGAACCGCCGAGGCCCGGCATCCTGCAGCGCGAACAGAGCCGCGAACCCGCCCACGCCCGAAATCACGCCCGGACGCGCTGTGGATGCCGCATCGGTACGAACGTCGTCGATCCAAGCATCGGCCTTGTCCACATCGACGCCAGCGTCGCGATACGTGACCTTACGATCGTCACCCACGGCAGGCGGTAAACCGCGGGGCCTCGCAAGGGTCAAGCGGCGGGCGAAAACGAGATGGGCCTCGCGCGCGCACCGTGCTAGCGGGCCGCCGGTGGCGAAGGGGCGCATCACCCGCTTGGAGATCCATCCCGAGCACCCGGAGCCCCATCGGGTTCGTCAGGCGGTCGCGCGTCTGGAGGCCGGGCAACCGATCATCTATCCGACCGACACCCTGTACGGCTTCGGGGCGGACTGCCGGAGTACGGCCGCGGTTCAGCGTCTGTACGGTCTTCGGCGTCTCGATCCGAAGAAGCCGCTGTCGATGGTTTGTGCCTCGATCGAGGAGGCAGGGCAGTACGCCGTGATTCCCAACGACGCCTTTCGGTTCATGCGAAGGCATCTGCCCGGACCATACACGCTGATCCTGAAGGCGACGCGCAACGCCCCGCGCATGGGTCAGAGCAAGCGACGGACGGTCGGCATCCGGATCCCCGACCATGCCGTCGCTCAGGCCCTACTCGAGCAGCTCGGTCGCCCACTCCTTTCGACCAGCGTGGAAGAGGAAGGAGACCAGGTCCAAGATCCTCGCGAGTACGCGGAGCGATTTCCGCCCGCCGACCTGGGCCTCATCGTCGACGCTGGAATCCTCAAGGGCGAAGGGTCCACCATCGTCGACTGGTCGGAGGACGACCCCGTCTTGGTGCGCGCCGGAGCGGGCCCCATCGACCTCTTCGACGACTGAACGACGACGCGTTTTCTCGAGACGAGGGTCGCGTGATAGCTTCCCGCCGTACCGTGCCCGCCGTTCCTGGAAGCTATGGTCGCTTTCGACTCGAGCAGAGGGTCGCGACCAGCGGAATCGCCGAGACGTTCGCGACCAGCGATCCCGCGGAGCCCGGCGTTCGCCGTCTTCTGCATCTTCTAAAGCCCCAGCTCACCAGCGAGCCCGACTTCGTCGAAGCCTTCTTCGACGAAGCTTCCCGCATGCGGGAAGTCGACCATCCGCACGTCTTGAAGGTGCGGGAAGCAGGGGAGTTCGACGGCTCGGTCTTCCTCGTCACCGATCATGTCGACGGCAAGGACCTCCGGGCCGTGTACAACCAGGCCTATCGCCTGCGGCAGTCCATCCCCATCGCGTTGTCGGTCCGCCTGGTGGCCGACGCCGCTCGCGGCCTGGCCCACGCGCATGCCGCCACGGCCGACGGACAGCCACTGAGCATTGCGCATCGCGACGTCGCGCCCCAGAACATCGTCGCGTCCACCGATGGGCTCGGCATCGTCCGCGGTTTCGTTTTGGCGAGCACCCTGCACCGCGTGGCGCGTCTGCGCGGCAAGGTCCTCAAGGGACGACCGAGCTATACGGCGCCCGAGCACTACGCGGGGCTCGAGCTCGACCATCGAACGGACATGTTCGTCCTCGGCGTCATCCTGTACGAAATGACGACCGGGCAGCGGCTCTTCAAGCGCGGAAGCGAGTCCGAGGCCCGGCAAGCCGTGCTCGCAGGGATCGCCATCGAGCCATCTCGAGTCGTGTTCGGCTATCCCGGTGAGCTCACGTCCATCATCCGTCGCTGCATCTCGACCGACCCTCGACGCCGTCCGCAGAACGCTCATCTGCTGGCCGACGAGCTCGAAGCATTCTTGGAGCAGAGTCGTGCGAAGCAGCCCCGGTCCGACATCGCAGACTTCGTCGACGAGCTCTTCCGTCCAGCTGCGGAAGACGACTCCGGCTGGTCGTCGAAGCGCCGCGCGCTTTCGCTCGCCCCGGCCCCGGCCCCGGTCCCGGTCGCGGCGGAAGAGCCGTCATCGGTTCCGGAAGTCGACACCGAGCCAGCGGGGCCACCGATCCCGTCCGCGGTCGAGGCCGAACCCCGCCACGAACCGGCGTCCACTCAGAGCCCCTCGACGTCGCTCCAGGAGATTCCGGTGGCTTCGGCCGACGGCGACCGGCCGAAGCGGCCTCGGGCCCCAGGGCGAGCGACCGTCCCCGTTGCCGGCGTCGATGATGCTCTTCCGGACGTCCGCGAGGCGGCGCGCCGGTCCCGGCCGGCTCCCAGCTCATCGTTCGTCATCGGTGCACTGATGGCGGCCGTCGTCGTGGCCGTCGTGGTCGCCGTGAGCTCCGGGGCTTCGACGCTGCTATCCGGCCGCGATCCGCAGGCCGCGCCCTCCGCGCCGAAGGCTCCCAAGAACGCTACCCAGAAGTTGGGCGGCGCATCCGAGGTCACGGGGCAGGCGGCGTCACCCTCGAAGGCGACGTCCTCGGGGCCAGAGGGGCCACCGGCGCCGGAACCCGGTCCGCTCGGTGAGCTCAAGCTCGTCGTTTTGCCATGGGCCGAAGTCGTGATCGACGGCAAGAAGCTCGGCCTGAGCCCGATCGGGAATCAGGACTTGGCGGCAGGTGAGCACGACGTCGAGCTCACCAATCCCGACCTTCGCCGGCGGTGGCGGGGCCGCGTTCGCATTCAGCCGGAACGACTGAAGACGGTCCGGATCGACCTGGAGAAGGTCGGCAAGCCGTTCTGACGAACGGCCTCCGACAAACGGCCCTCCGGCCCTAGCCGGTTGGTTCAGCGCCGGCGTCGCCGAGACACGAAGAGAGCTCCCAGGACCAGGAAGAGTAGGCCGAGCGGTGCCCCGTCCTCGGTGCCCACGGCCACACAGCCGCCGGAGTCACCCCCGCCGCCTCCGCCGCCGGAGCAGAAGCCCTTGGCGCGGAGCTGAGCCCCGGTCGGACAACTCTCCTGCGTGGTGCCAGCCAGGCAGATCGGCTCGACCCTCGTATCCCCCTGGCAGCACTCGAGGTCCTGGGAGTCGAGGGTGACGTCGCACTCCCGGTCGCCGGTGTCTTCCTCGCAGCGCTGCGTGGTGGGGCTACACACCTCGCCAGATCCGCAGATCGCATCGCTGCTGCAGGGCCACGTCTCGTCGTTGGGGTCGGACTCGCCGTCGTCGATCCGACCGTTCTGATTGCTGTCCTCGTCGCCGTCAGAAACACCATCCCCGTCGGTGTCCGCGAGGATCGGGCTGGTCTCGGTGGTGGAATCCTCGTCGGGAACGAAGTTGCCCGCCGCGGTATCCGTACCCTCGAAGGAAAAGCCGTCCCGGCTGCCCGAGGGCACGATCTGCGTGCGACGAGCTTCGGTGCCGTCCAGAATCCGATCGTTGTCCGAATCGGGATCCTTGGCGTTTACGAGGCCGTCTTCGTCCGGGTCACCGAACGGGTCGCCACCCTGCGCTTGACCGATCAGGGTGCGTCCCTCCTGACCGTCCTCGACGCCGTCGTCGTCGCTATCGGCATCCAGCGGGTCGATGATGAACTCGCCCGAGGTGGGATCGACTTCTTCTTGGTCCTGGATTCCGTCGCCGTCGGTGTCGTTACTGTTCGGATTGGTCCCGATGTCCTCCTCGAGCTCATCGTCGATGGTGTCGCCATCCGAGTCCGGCAACGACGCCACCCGAACCACGATGAAGCTCGGCACATCCACTTCGCCATCGGAGACGACGACATCGAACTCGAGGAAGGCGGTCTGTGCGACAGACGGAGCGGTGAAGGTGATGATTCCAGGTTCCGGCTCTTGGAAATCGACCTGGAACCGATTTCCCGGACGCTGCGTCCACGTGTAGGTGAGCGGATCATCGTCCCGATCCGTGGCGCTGGTCGCATCGAGCGTGACGGCCGAACGCTCCGCGAACTCTGCAGGGCTGTCCGGCAGCGGATTGGCGATCACGGGCGCCGTGTTTTCGACAGTCGTGGTCGAAGAAAAGACCTCGGCTTCGGCAAACTCGAATCCATCGTGCACGAGGACCGAGAAGCGCCACTGCTGGTTCTTCCGGACGAGAGTGCCGTCGACCTGTTCTAGGTCCTGGAGGTCGGGCTGCTCCTGGCCATCGAGGAACCATCGCTGCACCGTGAGGTCTTCGTCGGGGGCATCGCCGTCGATGTCGTCCGGCACCCACGACGAAACGATCGTATCGCCGGTTCGAACGCTGTAGTTTTCGTTGTCATCGCAGAAGCCCTCCGCCTCCTCGCAGATCCGAAGACCGATGGCCGACGGAGGAGTGTTGCGGATGATGACCTCGTTGGACAGCAGAGGCGAGCCGACGTCGTCGCCATCGCCCGGGTTGATGGTGGCCCGCCACTGCTCACCCCGCTTGATGTCGCCCGCGGGGATGAACGTCTCATCCTGGCGGCGCGTGCGAACTTCACCGCCGACGCGCCAGACGATCTGTGTTCCGTTGGGCACGCCTTGCTGACGCACGATCTCCGGATCGTCGTTCACGTCGAAATAGTCGTAGGTGAGGACCAGGTTATCGCGGGAGCGAGGCTCGGTGTTCATCGAGGTCTCACCGAGCAATACGGCGTTCGAGGCGACCGGGGGGACGTTGATGAAATCGATGGTGACCGTCCCCGTCGCGTTGCCCTCATCCGAAGTCACGGTCACGTCGACGACACCCCGCCGGGTGGTGCGCATCTCGAAACACACCTCGCCGTCGGCCGCTTCGATCTGATGATCGGCGAGGTTCGGGTCGCCGTCTTCGGGGAGGATCTCGATCTCACCGGGGTTGATGGCGGTCGAGCTCCAGATGAGGGTGTAGGACGTCCTGTCGACGACGGGCAGGCCGCTGGCGCCGATGGCCGGGCCGAAGCAGATCGCAGCCGGCGTCTCACCGTCGGCGGGGATCTCGGTCGTGTCGGTCGTCGTCATGATGCCGTCGGGATCCTCGTCGCGAACCAGGCGGAAGAAAACGCGCTCGGGATTTGCCGCGTCGAGTCGGTTCTCGACCGCAACGACCATGTAGTCGTCGTTCGCGCCCTTGGTGATGGTGTGCTCGCTCAGGTCGCGGTTGCGAGACATGACGAGAAAGCCGCGATCTTCGATGACGGCTCCCGAGTTGTCGATGCGAGCCCCGTAGATGTTGCTCTTCCCGTTGTCCCGGCTGTCCTGCCAAACGATCATGCTCTGTCCGAGGATGGTCGTACCGGCGGCTTTGGGGTCGATCTGCCGCTCGGGGTTGTCGGACACGGGGCCGAGAGGGCCCTGGGAAGCGAGGCTGGCGATCGAGAGCCGATCGCCATAGATGTCGCGACCGGCGAACGTGTTCTGATCCCAGGTTGCGTACAGCGAAGACGTGCCCAACGGAGCAACGCTGGGGGCGGCCTGCGACTCGGTCGACGTTCCCACCTGAACCGAGGTGATGGCCGGGATCTCGTTGATCGGGGGAATGCTGCGAATGAAGACGTCACCGGCGTTGTCGAACCACGTGAGGTGAAAATCGCTGCCCACGCCGGCGATCGACGGTGCGCGCGAGCCCGGGTTGGTGAGGGCCACCGGGTCCACGTCCAGAGGGTTCAAGAGGATTCCGTAGCGTCGGCCCTCGATCACCGGCGTCGCTCCCCCGCGCTCGTAGGCGACCAGATAGCTCCCGTTGAGGTGGGCAACGAACGGTCGGGCTTCGGGCTCGGGAGAGTTGCTGACCTCGATATCGCCCTGGAAGATCCCGAGCCCGGTCAAGAAGGACGTGGCCCGAATGTCCTGATCGCCGGACCGAGAGTCGATCCAAACGATGACGTTCTCGTCGCCGTTGACGCCGTAGACGATCGCCGGCGAGCGCTGGACGGCGAGCGCGTCCTGCGGACCGAGATTCAGCTGGATGCCGTCGGGATCATCGATGATGAAGGTTCCGCCCGCTGGATCGGCAGCAAGGTTGGGGGTCAGGCGCGCCACGAAGAGGTCGGCTTGATTGGTCGACTCGTTGCGGTAGTCCTCCCAGACGATGACGTACTTGTCCTCGAAGGAGTCGTAGCTCACCGCGGGGTTCCGCATTTCCTCCCCCGCCGGCGCCGCCGTCAGCTCGGTGAGCGGTCCCACCGTGGTTGCTCGGGCGGTGCCCGCCGCCAAGAGCAGGGCGGCCGCGACCGTCATCACGCCGGCCCGCTTGGGCGCCGCCGAGCGGTCGAGGGAGGTGAAACGGGAGGAACCGTGGAATTTCTGGGACATGTGCATCGTCTTTTCTCTCCGAAGCGGTACGGCGGCAAGAGCGCAGATCGAGCCTAACGCGGTCAACGGCGTTCTACCGCTGGCCCTTCGGCCTTGGCTGGTCTGATCGTTTCCGCTACGGCTGGCCGCGGAGAACGCCTTTTGAGTAGTGCAGTCCTGGCCCTGACCCTGATGACCGCGGCCCCGGCCATCGCCGACGCCCCCGTGAAGCTCTATACCCCGCAGGGGGTCGAGATCCGGCTCGACGAGCGCGTCTTTCGTCTTTTCGCCGCCCTGAACGCCGCGGGATACGCGGAGGAGGCCAAGCGTCGCGGTCCACCCCTGAACGCGCCCGTCTACCATGAGCTTCGAATTAAGGTTCGCGACGAGCTGCGGAAGCTTCGCGATGCCGACACCACGGTGGCCGTACGGGAAGCCTTCGAATCCAACCCCCAACCGGTCGAGGCCTACCTGGAGGCCGCACTGGCCGAAAAGGGTACGAAGCTCTCCAAAGCGGGGCAGAGCGCCGCCCGAGCCGACCCGAAGCTGACGGCCTTCTACGAGGCGGCGAGCGTTCAGACGCTGTTCGATACTCTGGCCGCTCAGCAGCGGGAGCTGGCCAAAGAGCTCATGGTGGAGCTCAGCGGCGACATGGAGACGCTCTGGAATCGAGTCGGCGAAGAGTTCACCGTCGACCGGAGCCTCGTGGTCGTACCCAACCCGCTGGACTCCCACAACGCCCTATACGCGGTAAACGTCGGCAACACGCGCTACCTGATCGTCGGCCCCGGGTTCAGCTCCACGCGTCAGAACCTCGTGTCCGAGCTGGTGACGCCCTACCTCCGCAGCAGCGTGAACAAAGCCTGGGGGAGCGCCTCCAAGTACAAAAAGCACTGGGATCAGGTGAAAGTCTCGAAACGGATCTCCAAGCGCTATCGGGACGGTAAGAACTACCTGACGGTCGCGCTATCCCGGACGTTGGCGTACCTAGTAGACGCCCAGCGTCGCAACGCCCTGACCCGCGAGTCGAACGAGGAATTCATCGACGTGCAGGCTCGCGAAAGCATGCGGTGGGCGCGCATTTCGCTGCGGGTGTGGGAGCAGCACGACCCGGCGGTTCCCTTTTCCGAAGAACTTCCGAAGCTGGTGGCGAAGTACGGTCCGTGAGTTCCCCCGAATGGGGTGAGGCCCCAAACCCCGACGTGATGGCTCGGGTGCTGGCCGAGCGGTACGGCCTCGCCGAGGACGAGCGATTCGAGGTCGACCTCGAGGACGATGTCCTCGTCTGCCGCCTGGTGACGCCGCGGGAGACCTACGCCGTCCGAGTTGCGTACGAGTCGGGGGCGGGGGAGCGCCCGGTCTGGCCGCTGCTCGTCGATGCGACCGACGCGTTGGTCGGCACCCTGATCGACGGCGACCGCGAACATCGACAGCTGCCACAGGGCTCCGGCGTCGAATACGACGGTGCTCGCCTGAACGTGCAGGTGGACAAGGACGTGCCTGAGCTTCGGCGGCTCGCCGACAAGTGGCTATCGACGAACGGTTCTGCTGAACCCGACTGAAACCCTCGCCCTAGAAGAGAAGCCCCAAGCCCCCGTTGAGGACAAGTCCTCCGGTCACCGCGCCGGCGAAGTCGTACCCGAATCGCCCCCCGGCGCCCGCGCGCACGTACCACGGTCCCTCGGTCGAAAACCGGTACAAGACGGAGACCGTCCCCTCCAGCCCGAGGCGCGGATGGTCGGCCTCTTGGACGGAGCTGGAGACATCCAGACTCCAGAAGTCGAAGAAGAGTCCGCCCTCCGGATGCAGGATCCACTGCGGAGAGAGAAAGACGAAACGTCCCACGCTGAGCGTCCCGGAACCAGCGATCCCTCCTCGGGAAGAGACTTCGACGCGCTGATTGTCGTCGGTGAACTCGGGCTCGGTGCTCGCAACCAGCGCGGTGCGGGAGAAATCGTTGGGAATCACGCCGAAGGTCGCAGTGACGCCGAACGTGAGCCCTCCTGGGACGACCCACAAGAGGCGGAGACGAGGGACCTCGATCACGCCGGCCGGTGCGAGCTCCCCCGTCCCGAGGCTGGGCAGCTCGACTTCGGTGCGGAGATTGGGGTCGGCGGCGTTTTGAACCGCCAGAACATCGCTGGAAACGGTCGCGAACTGCCAGCCGACGCCAAGTTCGATGGCGAAGTGATTACGGTCCAGGAAGGCGTCGACTTTCGCCGCTCGCATGACGTCCTCCGACCGCAGCGCGGAGAGCGCCTCGGCCGAGCCGTCGTTGGGCGCAGGGAAGCGCTCGAGAATTGCGGGTATGAACGCATTGGCCGCTCGTTGGGCTTTTCCGACCGGGTCCTCGACCTCGGCGAACGACTCGGCCACGAAGCCGTAGCGTAGGAAGGGGGCATCGGCCGTGAGTCGACCCTCCCGAGGGAAGTCGGGGACCTGCTCGCTCCACAGGCGTAGCCCGGTCGGCGGGTCGAAGGCGAAGGCCTGACCGACGTAGAGGCGGCCGTACCGTTCCACCTTCTCGTCGGCCGTGGTCACGAGGAACTCCTGCCGCTCCGACCCCTGATCGATGGTCTTCTGCTCGCCGCTCTGCTCGAAGAACGCGAACCGATCCACCGGGACGGCCCGCACCACCAGTACGGCGTCATCGCCGGCGGCATCCAGGACCGTCTGCAGGGTGGGTCGAGCGACCGGCAGCCGAACGCGGACGATTCGGTAGCCCGTCTGTTCACCCCATCGTTCGAGGGCAGAATACATGGAGTCTTCAGCCAGGACGTTGCGCGACTCGGAGGCGATGCGGTCGCCCGGTCGCGGAGGCGGAAACGCATCGACCTTGAGCTTGCCCTCGACCTCGACCGCCGGTCGAACGACCACGTAGACGTGAAGCGTCTTCAGCGGAATCTGCTCGACCTCGGGTCGCGCAAAACTGCGGCTGACCGCACTGCCAGAGCCGGCGCCCACACAGCCGTTCGAGAAGACGGCGAAGAGGAGAAGCGTACCGCGGAGCCTACGGGCGAACACAGATTCGCTCCCGGAACTCCAAAGAGCCGAAGAAGGGGTCGAAGTACGTCAGCTGGCGCTCCTCGCAAATGAAGCCATCGCCGACGTCGGCACAGTCGTCGGAAGACCCATCGCACAGTCGAGTGCACACCTGTCCGAAGCACAGGCCGAACTGACAGGACGCATCCTCCTCGATGCTGTTGGCGGCGCAGGTCTCGCCCAAAGCCCTGAGCCCCGCGTTCACGTCGCTGCAGACCGCGGCGTGAAAGTGCCGAAAGGGCACGACGCGGCGCCACACGCACTCTTGAACCCCGACACAGTCGGAGGGCCCGTCGCAGATGGCTTGGCAGGCGTTGTGCTCGGGGCGGGTCAGCGTGCCCACCTGCTCGGCGCACAGCGTGTCGATCTCATCTTCGATACCGTTTCCGTCGACATCGATCATCAGACCGACGGGGCAGTCCGGCGTCTCGACTTCGCCATTCGTCTGGCAGAGCGGGCTGCAGAACCCCGCATCACAGATCGAATTCGGGCATTCCGCATCCTCGGTGCACGGCGCATAGAACGTTCTCGGAGCCGTGGCCGGACGGGCGGCGCACACGGTGTCCGGCGCGTCGGGAGGTGCTGCGCAAGACACCGCCCCGCACTGGGTCTCGTTCGAGCATGGCAAGACTACGCAGTCGGGACCGTCGATGACGCCGTCGCAGTCGTTGTCGAGCCCATCGCAGAGTTCGACGTCCCCGCAGGCTCGGACCTTCTCAACGCACAAGAGCTCATCGGGGACTGTGTTGGACGGAGTTGGCTCGTCGAACAACTCGCTGCAGAATCGGACTTCCGCACAATCCAGGTCGGTCTCGCAGCCCGACGTGCAGTACGTGGACCCTCGGGGATCGTCGTACAGACACCGTTCATTGCCGTTGCAGTCCCCATCCGTCGCGCACTCTCCGCCGAGCGAATCGGGCGAGCAGGCAGCAAGGACTGCGACCAGGATCACAGACGCGCCGCTCCGCCGAAAAACGATCATGCGGGTCACCAATGCCAAGGGTATGCCAGCTGGCAAGCCGTTGCCGCTCGGCAGCTTACCGTCGAGTGTCCTTGCGCCCCGCGAGACGAAGCTCGACAATCTTGCCGAATGCACGAAGCAGCGAGTCAATCCCGCGCCCCCCTCGAAGGACACAACCTGGCTCTTCAGGGTCAGACCAATCGACTGCGCGGGGCGGTCGGGATGGTGGCGTGCGGACTGATTCTGGCCGTCGTCATCGTGAAAGGGTCGTTTCCGGTGTGGGCGCGGGCCGCGTGCTTCGTTCCGTTCTTCTTCGCCGCCCATCTGGCACTTCAAGGCTTGCTTCGGACGTGCCCGATGCACACGCACAACAAGACTCGGGAGTGCGGTCGCGGGGAGGTCGAGAACGTCTTTCGCGAGCGGGAAGTCGAGGCTTCTCGACGCCTCGCGCGATTCGTCCTGCTCGGTTCGGTCGTCTCGGCGGGAGCTGCCACCGCGGCGCTGCTCTTGCTCCCCTGAGCGTCGCAGGGTTGACACTCGACCACCTCGGAATGACGTCGCTGTCACGGTAAAAAATTGAAAGCAAGCACTGGGCCAACCCAGTCATTGGGCCGAAGGGAATCTTAACCGGTTGTTAACCTTTTGATTTCTCGTTTGAGTCCTCGGTCGGTGATCGATGGCACGGCCCTTGATTAACCGATGCTCCGACTGCCGGAAGCGCCGCCGCGATGCGGCAGCCAAGCGGCGGCCAGGAGACTAGGTGGACCCGTTTCAGAATCAGCCCGAATTCTTATCTGACTTTCGTTCCGGTAAGGCCAGCGCCTTGGACAAGGTATACCGAACCTATCGCCGTCCCCTCCGCAACTTCATCCTGCGTGGATTTTCGTTCCGGAGCGACGGCCGCCAAATGTACTTCAGCGGAACGTACTCCGAAGCTGACCTGGAGGACGTGATTCACGAGACCTTCCGGCGCGCCTTCGGTCATCGAGCCCGTCAGTCATTCGACGGCATCCGACCGTACAAGAACTACCTGTTCACCATCGCTCGGAACTGCGTCATCACGGATCTGTCGCAGCGGCAGCGCCAAGTCCCCGTTGGCGACGCCCTGATGAAAGACAGCCCCAGCGACGAGATGACCCCTCTCGAGGCCTGGGTTCGTTCGCAGCGCGCAGCGGAAGAAAGTCCGGTAGCGTCCTGCATCGACCGGCTGGAGAACCTCGAGATCTACGCTCTACTCCAGGCCTTCCTAGGCAGTCTCACCGTAGATGAGCAGGAGTTCTTCCGCGTGCGTTTCCTGGGGCTGTGCTCCCAAGAGAAGACCGCACAACAGCTCGGCTGCAACCGCGCAAAGGTCCGCAAGATGGAGGCGAAGCTCCGCAAGGCGTTCCTCACCCACGTGCGGGGCAGCGGTTATCTGGAGATGCGCAGCGAAGGTCGCAAAGTGCGCCGCCCCGAAGACCCCGAGCGCCACGCCGAGGTGCTCGCCGTCAGCCGCGACATCTGGCGCAAAGGCCACGCCGAGCAAGACAACGAGTTCCTCATGGAGGCGGCCTGACCCGGTTGACGCCGCCGCCCCGCTTGCGACATTGGCCGCCTGGTGCCCCCCCGTCGTCCGATTCACGTCGTCGCCGCGGCGATCCGCGACTCTGAAGGACGAGTTCTGATTACCCAACGCCCACCGGGGGGGCACCTCGCGCTCACCTGGGAATTCCCTGGAGGCAAAACAGAAGCCGGGGAGGGCGATGCCGCCGCCCTGCGCCGCGAACTGCGCGAAGAGCTCGGGATCGACGCCGAGATCGGAGCGCTGATCGCCTCGGTGACACACCGCTATGAGGCCTTCGACGTCGCGCTGTCCCTCTACGAAGCTCGCATCGTCTCCGGGCACCCGACCCCGCTGGAAGTCCACGCCCTTCGCTGGGTTCCCATCGCCGAGCTGACGGACCACGAGATGCCGCCGGCCGACGTCCCGCTGGTCGCAGCTTTGGCGGCAGGGCCGAGCGTCAGCAGCACCAAACGGTAACGATCTCGCGGCATTCCGTCGTGACCCGACGCGGCATGCGCCATGCTTTACTCGGAGTGCCGGACTCCGGCGAGGAGGCAAGAGATGCTGTTTGATCGGGTGCTGGTCGCGACCGATTTCTCCGAGCGCAGCGAGGCCGCCATGGCCACGGCCCGCCACGCTGCCAAGCTCTTCGACGCGAAGGAGGTGCGTCTCGTCCACGTCCTGGACACCGGCCTCGGGGGCGCCGCGCTCCCGTACGGCCCCCTCCAGTCCGAAGCCGAGGAAGCGATCGTCGCGGCTGAAGCGAACGCCCTCAAAAAGCTCGACTCGATCGACCTCGACCTGGGCCAAGTGACGGTCTCCACCGAGATTCGGCGGGGCAGTCCAGCATACGAGCTCGCGTTCGCGGCCGAGGAGTTCGAGGCCGATCTCATCGTAATGGCCACCCAGGGCCGAGGCGCCATCGGTCGCGCAGTCTTGGGGTCAGTCACGTCGGGCGTCCTCGGCTATGCAACGTGTCCCGTGCTGGTAACCGGGCGCGGTCGGGCCACGATGGGGGCGGGAAAAGAAATCCTGGTCGCCGTCGACCTGTCGCCGGTATCCACTGGCGTCATCCGGACGGCTGCACGCCTCGCCGCCCACACCGGCGCCCACCTACGGATCCACTCCGTCTATCAGGCACCGTTTATCGTGCCCGGCGAGCATCCCATGTACTTCGGGGCGGCCGCTCGGACCTTCGAGATCCAGGCTCGGGACGAGCACCTGACGCTCTTGAACCGCTTGTGTCGGGAGGTGATCCCCGACGTGGATGCCAAGGTGACGGTTGAAGCTTCACGTGAAGCTTTCTCCGCCATCCTTCGGCTGGAACACGCCATGCAGCCCGACCTGACCGTGATCGGGTCGAGCGGCATCCGCACGTGGGGCCGCCGCGTCTTCGGAACCAACGCCGAGCGTATCGTCGCATCCACGCTTGGTCCGATCCTCGTCGTACCGGACCTCCTGCGACGGGAACTCGAACCCGAGATCCCGACCGCCACTCAGCGTCCCACGAAGCGGCACCCGCATGAGCAATTGGTCTACGCCACCTTCGAATCGGAGCCAGACGTCCGCGAGGCCCTTACCAAGCTGGCCACGGCCTCGGTGAACATGGACGACATCAGCGTTCTCACGACGGATGAGACCTTGCAGTCCCCGCAGGACCCGCAGGCTCACGAGAAGGCCTTTGCAGCCGGCGGGGCCATCGGCGCCTCCGTGGGCGGCGTCCTCGGCGGCCTCGCCGCCATGGGCGCGGCAACCGGGCTGGGAGTCCTCGTCGTCGGTCCGGCTCTCGCCATGGGCTTGGCCGGAGGCCTCATGTCCGCATTGCTCGGTTTCGGCACCCCTCGACACGAGGTCCACCGACTCGCGTATGCCCTCCGGGAGGGGCGCACGATCATCGCCGTCCATACGCACACTCACGATGACATCCAGCGCGCCAAAGAAGTCTTCGGCGGGATGGGTGTCAGCCCCAAACGCCTCCCGCTCTGAAGCCGCGGTTTCACGCCTGCCTCGGCGCGCACTCCGAACAGAAAACCTGAGCTCAACACCGCCCCAGGCCCATTCGAGCTTATTTAACATAACGTCGATTATCGGACATTCATGGCAAACGGTCCGGGGCGCTCCTCGGCCGGACGTAAGACTGGCGCCGCTGCGGATGTAACGCCTCTTGCCGACCAGGAAGCGGCTGCGGCGTTTGCGCCCGTCGAGGCTCTGATACCATGCATGGCGTGAGCAGCTTTCCGGCGGTGGCCAACTATCGGGTGTTGGCCGAGCTCGGAGCTGGCGGCATGGGGTCGGTGTATCTGGCCCGCCGAACCGGCGAGCGCCGTCCCCGGGCCCTCAAGGTCATGCGCAGCTCGCTTCTGGCTCACGGTCAGAACGTTCGGCGTTTCTGGCGTGAGGTCGAGGTGCTGATGCTCCAGCGGCACCCGGGGATCGTTCAGCTTCTCGACGCTGGCCACACCGACGACGGTTCGCTGTACCTCGTCACCGAGTTCATCCCGGGTCGCGACGTCTTCCAGTACATCCAGCGGTCGCGAGGTGTGCCGGTCGCGGTATGGCTTTGCTTGGCCAACCAGTTTCTGGCGGCGCTTTCGGCCGCGCACGACCTCGTGGGCCCCGACGGCGAGCCCATGAATCTCGTTCACCGCGACCTGAAGCCCGAAAACGTCATGGTCGACTACGACGGCCGCGTCGTGATCCTCGACTTTGGCCTCGCCCAAGCCCGGGCCTCGGCCTCGGTGACGCGCATCACCCGCGCGGGCCAGGTCATGGGCACGCCCAAGTACATGAGCCCGGAGCAGATCTGCGAGCCCGAGGCCGTCGGCCAGCGGACCGATCAGTACGCCGCGGCGCTCGTGCTCTACCATCTTGCCGCAGGCCGGACGACCGGGGACGACCTGCCGAACGGCACGGACGGCGCGCCCGCGGCGGACATGTGGGCCAAGATGATGGATCCGGTCTGGCCGCCGCTCAGCCGGCTCGCACCATCGTATCCGCCGGCGCTCGACGACGTCTTCGCCAAGGCCCTGGCGCTGGCGCCCGTGGACCGGTTCGGGAGCGTAGAGAGGTTTCGCGACGCGCTCCGCGGAGCGGCTGGAGTCGAGCCGGCCTCGGCGCAGGAGCTCGGTCGGCACCTGCGTACGATGTTCCCCACCGAGCATCGGAAGACCTCGGACCTGCTGATCATCCCGGACGAGACCGAGCCGGCCTTCGAAGAGACGGCCTACGGCAGCGCTGAATCCCACGAGGTTACCGCCTTGGCCACGGCCGGCGCGACGACCGGCGTCGGCCCGTCGACCGGGGTCGCCTTCACCCGTTCGAAGACCGGAGCCGTAATCCTCTTCGCGGCGGGCCTGGCCGCTTTCGTGATCGCGGTGGTCCTGGTCTCGATACGCTCGCCCGAGGGCCCGAAGGCTCCGTCCTCCGTCGAGTCCAGCGCCGAGTCGCCGCGTGCCGAACCGACCCCGCGCGCCGCCCAGCGACGGCCGCCCAAGGCCGAAGCCCCGGATCCGTCGGCGGCCCCCGCTTTGACCCCGCCGGTACGCAAAGAGCGCACATCGGCGCGAAAGCCAACACGTGGACCCACACGTTCGCGCCCCACACGACCGTCCGAGCCTGCGCTTGCCGAGGAAGCCCCGGGTAACGAAAACTCGCGAAGGGAGCGCGCGTTTGCGACAGTGCAAGAGGCTCTGGACCGAGGTGATGAAACCGCGGCGCTGCGCGTCCTCGAGGCGCTCGGCACCCACGTCGACCGGGATACCTGGATGTGTCTTTCGAGAGGAATGAAGACGCTGCCGCTGCAGGAGGTCGTCGACCGGTGTCGCTGATGATCCTTCCCCTGGTTGTCGCGGCGGCGGAGGCCGAGCCCAGCGCAGTGCGGTGGGACGCCAAAGAAGTCGGTCGCGTGGCGACGGTGACCTTCGTGGACGGTCCAGGTCGAACGGCTCTCGATCCGGTACTCGACGGCGTGCGCCGTCGATTGGCCGAAGACCACGGCATCACGCTCCTCGAGCGCCCGGACTGCGGTGCCTCCGACATCGATGCCCTCGCCTGCTTGAGGTCGGTCGACGACACGGTGGGGGCGGTTCTTCAGCTCGGAGCGAGCATCGAGTTTGCCGACCGCGTCGTCGCGACCGTGGACTGTTCGACCGACGACCAGCGGGAGCGTCTGTCCGGAGGGCCGTTCCTCGACGACCGTTCTGCGCGAGCCTGGGGAGCGGGCGCTCTGGCCGAAGCTCTCGTCGAGCGCGTTCGGACCTGCGCGACGATGCCCGGCCGCATCCGCACCGACCGGGCTTTGCCCGCGGGCACGATCGTGGCCCTGGATGGTCAGCGGCTCGGCAGCCTCGACGCCGACGCGTTCGTCGTGGTGGCGTCGGTCGCTCCCGGTCGTCGCAAGTTTACTTTCGAGCGTAGCCAGTGGACGTTCGAGCCCGCGTGGGTCGATGTTGTGTCCGGTGAGGAAGTGACTCTCATGGTGCAGGCACAAAAAGAACGCCTGCGCCCGCGCTGGGCGTTCCTTCTCACCTCGGGCGTCCTGCTTGCAGGCGGGGCTGCCCTCTTCGCCGTCCGGCACGACGAGCTTTCCGGTTCCTGCGTCTCGTTCGAGGGCGACTGCTCGACCGACGAGACCCGAGACGCGCGCGGGATCGACACCGATGCTCTCGGCGCTGGAGCCTCGGCGTTGGTCGCCGGCGGCGCGGGACTGGGTCTCGCCGAGCTATTGATTCCAAGGAGGGAACCATGGTGGCTGGTATCGCTGATCGGCCTCGCCTCCGCCTCGGTGGCGGTGGTGCCGTGGCTCTTTTGAGCAGCTGGGCTCTCGCGGCCTCGTCTGCGGCGTGCGGCGCCGTGGACACCGTCGACCTGGACCCCCCAGACGGCGTCGAACCGCCCTACCTCCTTCTCCACTTCTACGACGAGGGCGGCGGGCGCCTCCACATCCTCCGCACCCTCGCCGACCAACAAAACCTCGCCCTCTTCAAAAAACCCAACGACGACCTCGCCCTAGTAAAGCTCGATGAGCGTACCGGCGAACGTATTCTCAACCCGATGAACTGTGACGAACAGCCCCTGAAAGTCATTTGCTCTGATGAGTGCGCAGCGCGAGCCGCCGAGGAAGTTTTTGTATTTGCCAATAGGCCGCAATGGCAACCGTCGTCTTTTGACCAGATGTTGGCCGAAGCTCAATGTTCATCGACCGAGAGGATTAGTGAATGCGAATTGGAAAGCTGCATCTCGTCACCCTAGTTGGTGTGGCAAGTCTTTTTGCGTGCAACGACGAGACAATCTCCGTCCGTGTTGTGCTGAACAACACGGCGCCGCTGGACCTTGACTTCGTTCCCGCCCCCCAAGATCCAGTCGAAGTTGGGAGACTCGTCGGTAGCGGTAGTGCTTGGAATTCCTTTCCAACGGAGGTGGAGGATCTGGACTTCGTCGTCACGCCGAGCCTGCCAGTTGCGATGGAATTCCGCACTGGATGCTACTTGCTTCATGCCTCGTCGAACCCAGCACTTGAGATCGAACATTCCAGGAAGGAGGTTGACCTCAGCGAAGAAAATCCAAGTGCCTACACTAGGTCCTTCTTCCCTGGGGAACGGGTTATACTTCGTAGTTTCATTCAAGACCGCTTCAAATTACCCGACCCAGATTTCCAGTCTGACACTAGCGAGGAGATCGACCTTCTTAAGATGGCGACGGAGAAGGATACACTGGAAGTCGACGATGTCGGGTTCAACGAAGAAGACCTCGTCTTGACGTTCACGTGCGAAATCAACTCCTTTGCGCTCGGACAGCATTTGTCAGTGGCAGTAGAGGGGGTTGGAGATGTTCGTCTCGAGTCAGGCGACTTTTCGATGAACTGCAGCGAACGGTCCTCGCCTTGCGCACTACGTCTGCCGAGTGCCTCGGCGGTGGCGACGGTTGCGGTGGATCCGGTGTTTGGGACGCCGGCGTTTAGTGGGCGGCTGGGATTCGAGTGCGACGTGCAAGGGTCGGGCCCTTACACGATCGGGCCGGGGGCGTGCATGGTGACGTTCGATACGTGGGGCGTGACCGTCGAGCTCCCGAGCGATGACCTGCAGCTGGTTACGACCGGTGTGCAGGTCGACCCGAGCAATCCGCTGCGGTTCATCGCGCCCGGCAGCCAGGGCGAGATTTCAGTCTCGGTGGTCGACGCGTCGCTGGTCCCGGTCGAGCTGACCTCGGCCACGGGCTCATGCCGCGTGGGAAGCACGGTCGGCTCGCTGGTTCTGACCAAGCCGACCTCCGGCGGGAGCGGGACCTGCGCCGTGGGCATCAACGACCCACCCCCCGACCGCGACTTCAAGCTCGACCTGGGCGGCTCGACCCAGGCCTTGCTCGTCTCTCCACCCCCCTCGGGCACCGATGACGTCGCGTGTGCGCCCGCCGGCGGGACCATCGCCTGTCAGCAGGACGGAGAACCCGTCGCCCATCCGCTGGTCTATGCTGCATCGACCGAGGTCGTGATCCGCTCCCCCTCGGCCAACCCCCCCGCTTTCGAAGGCGACTGTCAGCTTCGGGCCCCGAACGAGAGCGTCGTGCGCCTGGCCCCGACGACCCGCTGTCGCGTACTGGAGACCGGGGAGCTTCGGGCCTCAACCGATACCGACACCGGGATCGCCGGCTACGGCCAGGACCTCCAGTGCGGACCGGGCACCGACACCGTCGACTGTGATGGTGACGGCGAAGACGATCCGCTCTACTTCCCGGTCGGCGAAGAGGTCGTCCTCACGCCGACTGCGCCCTCGACCTTCGACGGCGACTGCGTCGCGACCAACCAGTTTAGCTCGTCCTTGATCATGAAGTCGGGCGTAAACACCTGCCAGATTCAGGCGGCGGCAGCGCCGGATGACGCGCGTCTCGAGCTGCTCCTGGGCGCCGACGCGGGCGAGCCCGCCAGTCGCATCCTGGTGCTCGATCCAGACAGTTTGGCCGAGGTCGACCGATGCTCCTTCGATGCCGAGAGCGACTTCGCCAGCCGCAGCTGCGAGCTTACGAGCCTGCCGCGGAAGATGCATCTCGTTCCCGAGCCCGACGGCGATGGAAGCGTCGACTATGCCGCTTTCCTGCGCTTCGAGGGTGACTGTGCCGCCCACGTCACCGCCCGGGGAAATGGATACGATGTCGACATCATGGATCTCATTCAGCCGGGCGAAGCCCCGTCGGTGAACGACGCGACCTGTGAGGCGGTCTTCGAGTGTACGCCCGAAGCCGTCTTGGAAACCGTGGACGTCATCTTCGAAGAGGCCGGGCTGGAGCGCGGTGTCCTGACCGTAAACGTCGCGACCGACTGTACTCCGGTCGGCCAGCGCTATAGCTGCAATCTCGGTCAGACCCTCGACCTGCCGGAGGACGTCGACCTCGACGTCCTTACCTCGGTCGGCGGCGGTTCCCCCGGTTTCTTCAAGTCGATGCTCCTCGGGTTCACAACCCTCACCCAGCCGGTGCTGCGAAAGTCAGCCGGGACGGAGGCGCTGCAGGTCGTGGTACAGGGATGTGAGCACGAGTACGCCCTTCGACTCCAAGTGGAGTGAGCGCGGTCTTCTCAAGCGCAGAGACCTGCGCCCTCGCCCACCAAAGTCTGCGGCTCGAGCGGCGAGTCGTGGGCTTCTGACGGTGGCACGAGCCGTGCTAGCTTTCGGGGCATGGCGACCCGTCGTTCTCGGCAGGCTGGCTTCTCGCTCATCGAGGTCATGGTGGCCGCGGTCGTCCTCGGCCTGGCCCTGGTAGCCTTGACCAACGCCCAGCTTTCCTCGCTTCGCGGTATTCAGAACAGCCAAGAAGGACTCCAGGCGCAGGCGATCGCGAGCCTGATCGCCGATGACATCGCGCTCGTGAATCGCGACTTGACCGCCACCTTCGACAACTTCGGTTGTCTCGATATCTTTGGTAGCTACAACGGCATCCAAGGCTGCGCTCAGCCCGCGGGAGAGGGCTTCACGCCCGAGCTCGGCTGTACCCGATACTTCTCGGATGACAATCTCCCCGACCCGACGCTGGGGTCGATGGGCCTCGGCCCGGAAACCGGACTTCTGCTGGGTCGCGGGTCCATCGCCGATCCCGGCGGCGGGTATCGGGTGGACGTGCACACCACCACCCACCCTGATGGGTCGATACCGGCGGGGCGCGCGCGCGTCATCGACGTCTTCGTCTGTTACGAGGACCCCTATGATCCGGGCCGGGTTCGCGAAATCCGTGAGACCCGGATCCTCTACGCCGAAAACTCATCGACCTAGCCGATAGACTTCCAGATCAGGCCCGCGAGAAGCGCAAGCTCGGCAGCGAGAACCACTGCCAAGAGCCATGACAGCGTCGAACGGCCGCGCGGAGCTGGCCGACTCGGCCGAGGCCGCTCGAGCGGCGACGGGACCGCTCGCGTGGGCAGCTCATCGAGCGCCGCCCGAGCGAGCTCCTTTTCCTCCGGAGGCTCGGTCCAGTCCTGCGGAATGATGTACTCACCTCGTAGGGCAACACCTTCGGTATGCAGAAAGCCGTGGTCTCGGGACGCCGTCGCAACTTCGACCGGCACTGTGCTTCGCTCGTCATTGCCATCCTCGGCCACGGTGGCCTCGTCGGCCAGGGCCGCCCGGGGAACCGCGATCGTAACGGGGCCGCTGACTTCGCGGACGGTCGCTTCGTCGTCCGGCGGTTGGGACCGAGAAGACGCTACCGGGAGCTCGACGGTCGGAGGTCTCCGGAGCGGAATGGACTCGGCGCACCAGGCCGCGAACCGCTCATTGGCATCGGCAGACAAAAACCGCTCGAGGCGGGCCACGACGTCCCGCGCCCGCACACGGTCGCGTGCCTCCCGCCGAAGCATGCTCTCGACGAGATGCGCGATCTCCGCCGGCACGAGGTGGTCCAAGCGCGGAGGTTCCGGACGCCCCAGAACCCCCGCCACGCCTCCTTTACCCACGAACAGACGCTTCATGGCCAGGAGCTCCCAGAAGACGACACCGAGGGCGAAGATGTCGACAGCC
This sequence comes from uncultured Myxococcales bacterium, assembly GCA_964473255.1. GTDB lineage: Bacteria > Myxococcota > Kuafuiibacteriia > Kuafuiibacteriales > Kuafuiibacteriaceae > Kuafuiihalomonas. The sequence goes on from CAYYOT010000037.1 coordinate 25,807, forward strand.
GGGGTCACACCGGCTCCGATCGCCTGCTCCGGTGCCATGTAGGCGACCCGCCCCTTGACGACTCCCGCCACGGTTCGCGTCTGGCGATCCTCGGCTTTCGCGACTCCGAAATCGAGAAGCTTCACGTTCCCCGTGCGGGTGACCATGATGTTCTGCGGCGCAACGTCCCGATGGATCAGACTGTCGGGTTCACCGTCGACGTCGACCTGTTCATGCGCAGCCTGCAAGGCCGCCGCGATCCTCGAGACGATCGTCACCGCGACCTCGAGAGGAAACCGCTCGCTTCGCTTCTCGAGGGCCACCTCGAGAACATGCAAATTAACTCCGTCGAGGAGTTCCATCGGAATCAGGAGCAGCGACTCGGCTTCGAGTACGCCCTGCACACGGACCACGTTCGGGTGGTCGAGCTGACTTGCCATGAACACTTCGTCGCGAAACATTCGGCGGTAGCGCTCGTCGCGAGCCAGATGCGGATGAATCACCTTGAGCGCGACGGCCTGCCCGTCCCGCTCCGCGGTCCAGACCTCGGCCATGCCGCCCGCGCCCAGCCGCTCTCTCAAGCGAAACGGACCGAGACGTCGTCCCGGCCGAAGGGTCCGATCGGAGTCCACCAACCCTAGGCTCGCTTAACACGTTCCGACAGCCGGGGGCTCGGCCTGCCGCGCAAGACATCGTAGGTTCTCTGTGTGTCGCGGGCGATGCTCGAGCCGGGCGCGCGGGTCGCGGGGCGCTTTCACTTGGTCGAGGAGCTGACGCAAGGAGGCAGCACGGCGACCTGGAAGGCCTACGATGATGTCGACGAAGCGCTCCGCGTGCTGAAGATCGCGCACGCGCCCGCCGGCCGCGCTCGAGAACGGTTCGAGCGCGAAGCAACACTTCTCTTGGGAATTGGCGGCCCACATTTGGTGCGAGCGCACGGTCTGTACGAAGAGGGGACCCGGGCGATTCTGAGCCTCGGCCACGTCGACGGCCGAACCCTGAAAGAACTTCTTTCCCTTCGCGCGGCGCGCCAACGACATCTCGACGCCGACGAGCTCTGGCGCCTCGCCGAACAGCTGGGTCGCGCGCTGCAGCTGTGCCACGACCACGGCTTCATCCACCGGGATTTGAAGCCCGCCAACGTGATGAACGCTCCGGCGACCACCGACGCCATCGCTCACGTCACGCTGATCGACTTTGGTATCGCCAAGGACCTCGAGCGCGATCAGGCGGACGCCACGACCCTAGGCCGTTTCATGGGCACGCCGCGGTACAGTGCGCCCGAACAGTTGGCCGCCGAGCCGGTCGGTCCCGGCACCGACGTCCATGCCCTCACCGTCGTTATCTACGAGGCCGCGACGCTGCGCCGCCCCTGGCTTAGGGATACGTCCGGCGACTCGCTGGTGTGGGGCACTCGTCCCGAGCCGCCCGGCAACGATCGCGTTTCGGTCGCACGGCGCATTCTACGGGCGACGCCACGACCGCCGTCGCACCACCGACCCGACCTGCCCGCGTTGGACGACTGGGTGGCGCAAGGACTTCAACGGCAGTGCCACGACCGGCCCACCCTCGACGCACACCTCACCGCCTTGCGCCTGATCCTGAAGGGCACGAGCCCCAGCCGACCTCCAGCCCCAGCCACCGCGGCCCGTGCCGGCAGTGCGGGCAGTGCGGGCCCGGTGGCGCTCGGCTTGGCGCTCGTCGGCCTGCTCGTCGGGGCCATCGTACTCGTGACGCCCGAGTTTTCGGGCCGCAGAACTCCGAGCGAAAGCGACCGACCGAGCCTTCGTTCCGCTTCGCCCGCTGCCGAGCCCCGTCCCTCCGCGCGCCGTCGACCCACCAAGACGGAACGTCCACCGCCATCGTCTCCCGACGGCTCGAAGGACCCGGTCCGTCGAGCCCCGCCGGAGCCGCACGGCGGGACGACCCGAGCCTCGGTCGTCGAGAGCCGAGCGGCCGCACCTTCTCGGGGGGAACGCATTTCGGCGCTCCGAAAGCGGGCCAGAGACCTCCGAGGCACACCGCATCACACCCGCATACAGCGATGGTTGGCCTTCGCCGCGCAGGCGCCGACCGACCGAGGGGCCGAAGAATGGCTGGCTCGATGCGATGAGCTCTTGCAAACCATTTCGGAGTAGGTCGCTTGCTCCTCCAACGCGCTCCCTTCACCATCGAGGCGCGGTGTGGACCCTGGCTCCGTTCGTCGCGCTGGGACTGAGCACCCCGCCGACCGACGTGCTTCTTTGGCTGCGGTCGGAAGAGCCCCCCGTCGCCCTCGTCGAGGGCATCACAGACGCTTTGGGACCGCGACTCGCGTCGACCGACGGCTCCGAGTTTCTGTCCTGCTCTCCGGAGAGGCGGCTTGCCTGCTGGACTGCGCTGGCCCGACCGGCTCTCGAAGACTACCGCAATCTACCTTTCGCAACACCCATCTCCGTCGGCGGCTTTCGACGCTGGGAATCGGACCATGGATACACTTCGCCTCGGTATCTTTGGATCGTGACTCGCTTCTCCGACGGGCGCACGACCTCGATGGTGCTCGACCTCGACGTCGCGGCCTCCGTCGTCGTGAGCTGGGACTTTGCCGCGGTGCCGCAGCCCGACCTGCTGGAAGACCGCCTCTTCGCCGATGCCACCCAGGCCCACGACTGGCTCGACGTGCCGAACACGTCTTCCGACGGGCGACGGATCACCAACGAGGTCTTCGCCTTTCTTCCCGCCGCCTCGCGAGCGACGACTCCCGCCTCGGCCGATGAAGAAGCGACACCCTCGGCCGTCCGGACCGACCGTAACGAGCCGCGCTGGCGATCGGCGCCGGTCTTCATCGTCGGAGCGGCGCTCCTGGCCGGCGGCATCGGCACGATGATCGGTGCCGCCCTGGCCGCCGACGGCACCGTCCCCACGGTCTGCGGCGACGACGGCACCTGCCAGCAGGGCACCAATACGCCTACGCTGGGGGCTGGCGGTCCGGCAACGCTGTCGCTCGGAGTGGGCCTCGCCGTGACCGGCACGACCTGGATGGTGGGGTCGGCGGCGTTCGAGCGAAGTGCCCCCCTTCCCTGGTGGACGCTCCTCAGCGGTCTTGCCCTCGGCGGCATTGGCTTCGGCGTTTCGGAGGCGGTCCGTCCGTGAAGAGCGTCCGGCTCGCGCTCCTCGGACTGAGCGGGACCGTCTGGCTCTTCGGCGCGGGGTGCTACACCGAGGCCGTCCTGGACCTTCCGGACGAGATCCGCGCCGTATCGATCATCGCAGCCGCGGAAGGTCGCGCGGCCTTGGAGTCGGCGCTGCACTGTCGCAAGCAGCCGCTGTACGAGCGCGACGCCCTGCACGAGCAGGTCTTTCCAGATCGGTTCCACGTCCTCGGCTTCGACGAGTCCACCGTCGAGGAGATGCGCGATCCCGACCGACTGCCTCCCCACATCCTCGGAGGACCGGGCTCGCAGAGCTCGTACTATCCGGTGCTTTGGCTGGTCGTCGTCCCCGATGGGCAGGTCTACGCCCAGGAGCTCGACCCGCCGCTGCCCCTGCAAACCGAACCCGAGGTCTGTCGGTGAGTCAGTCGTCGTCGTCCTGGCGACGGCGAAAAGCGTCGAGCGAAACGACTTCAGCCGACGAATCGTCGAGCGTCTCCTTGGGGGGAGGCGGCTCCAGGCGCAGGTGCCCCGGCGTGTCGGCTTCGAATCGCAGCACGATCGACGCCGACGGGTCGACGAACTGACGAACCGCCTCGAAGGGAACCCGGATCTCGGCTGGCTCGTCGTCGAACCAAAGAACCGCCGCGAACCCGTCGTCGTCCACGCGAAGGTCGCGGAATCGCGACTTCAACACGATGACCATCTCGTCCGGGTAACGCGTACGCTGAGCCTCGGGGATGACGACGCCGGGCGCGTGGGTGCGAAACGTGATGTAGAAATGGTGCTGGCCCGGCATGCCGCCGGGACCGGCGGCGGCTTCCAGCGCCCACCGCATCATGAAGCGAAGGGCTCGGTCGCGAAGCGAGGCGTACGGGATCGTATCGCTCATTGCTCGTGCGCCGCCCCGAAGCGCTCCGCCGGACCAGGGTCCTTCGGTAGCACTCCGCTCAGATTCTGACCGCGATTCTTCCCCAAAACCAACAGCAGCGCCTTGTTGGAGAGTACGAGCGCATCGGTGCCGCGCACCATGACCGGGATCGAGGCGCCCGAACCCGGGGCGAGGAGCTGCTGAGGCTGGCCTCGGCGGGCGTCGATGATGCTGAGAGCCCCTTCGGACGTCACGACGAGGACGTAGCCATCGCCGGTGGAGATCGGGTGACTCGGAAAGCCCTCTTTTACCCGGTACCGCCAAACGAGACGTGCAGCTTGCTCATCGAAGCCGAGGACCTCGCCGTCGCCCGTGACCAAGACGAGGGTATCCAGGGGCTCGGCCCGGGTCATCGAATGGACGCGCCCCAGGGGACGCTCGTAGATGATCGTCCCTCGGTCGGTATCGACCTTGTACAGTCCGGCGTTGTAGCTCGCGACCAGCAGCGACTCGCCGTCATCGGCAGGGACCGGCGTCGTATCGACGTCGCGGAAGAACTCGCCGGCTTTGCCCAGCCGCGCCAACCACTTGGTGTCGCCTCCGCTCAGCGTCGCGCCGAGCAAGGTCCCATCGGAGAAGCCCATCACGACGAGGTCCCGACGCTCGTCGACGTAGGCACCCCCCTGACCACGGACGGTGAGGTTCTCCGGTGTGGGGCGCTTAAGCCGCCACCGCAGGCTCCGCTCTTCCAGATCGACCGCGACGTAGCTGTTGGGACGAATGGGAACCACCACGGTGCTGCCCACACGTTCGATCGCCCCCGCGATGCGTCCGTCGAGGTCGACCTCGAACACCCGCTCCCCCGTATCCTGGTCGAGGGCGACCAGCGCGCTGTCGATGCCAACGATCAGATGGCTCTTCCATTCCGTCATCCGCGCCCCGAAGTTGCCGAGACCGTTTTTGGCCCAGACCCGCTCGCCCGAAGCGACGAGACGTGCCTCGAGGCGACCCGTCCGCGTGCCGACGAAGAAGAGCCGGCCCTGCTGGTTGATGTAGGGCTGCGCCCACTCTTCGCGGCTCATCCGCAGGAGCTCGAACTGCGCGTAGTCGACGATGTAGCGGACGCCCCAGCGCTGCACCGGCACGTCGCTGGCGGGCTCTTCCGGCCCCGCGAGCGCACACGACAGCAGGAGCGGAGCCAGATGGGGCGCGACGACGGCCAAGGATCACCGCAGAAGCTTCAGCTGGTTCTCGGCGTGAAACTTGAGAAAGCCCGTTTCCTCGGTTTCCAGGATCTTCTCCAGGACCTCGCGCGCGCCTTCGACGTCACCCTTGCTCGCCAGGACGCGCGCTTCGTGCTTCATGGCCCAAAGCTCGTAGTAGTCGAGCACGGCGGCTCGTCGATAGTACTTCAGCGCTTCGTCGTAGTTTTCGAGCGCCTCATAGGCATAGCCGGCACCCTCCAGCGCAACGAAGAGCATGGGGTCGTCGTCCTCGGCCGACTCGATGTAGCGGACATAGTTCTGGGCCGCCTTCTCTTCGTCGCCGGCCCGGCGAGCCAGGTCGGCTTCGTACAGAAGGGCCACCCGGGCCGGTCCGCCGCCCTTTTCCCCAAGCTCGGCGAAGGCCGCCGCGGCGGCTTCGACCTTGCGATCGATGACCTCGGTGGAAGTCGCGGTCTGCGCCAAGCCAGGGTCGGTCGCCTCGCGGTACAGCTCGAGAGCGTCGTTGAACTCCTCGGTTTGCGCCGAGGCCGAGCGCTCCGCCTGCGACTGGGCAAACTCGACGCCGATCACCGTCAAGAGGACGGCGCCAATGCCGATCATGACCAGCCGGACGTTCTTCTCCAGCCACTTGACCCACCCGGTCCCCTGCTGCTGGAAGGCGTCGGGCGCAACCGGCTCGGAGCCGTGCTTCTTGCGCGCCATGGGGCCGCCTTTTCGTGTTCCGTTCCGGACGAGTCAAGCGAATGGTTGTGGGACCTTGGCTCTCCCCAGGCCCCCTCGCGGCCGTCCTCGCCGCCGCGAGCGTGATCGGTGCGACCGCTCCGGTTTCCGCGGCGCCCGGCGAGGCGGTGGCCGCGGCTTCCGCGGGATACGCGCTCCAACTCGGCGATGACGTCGCCTCACGGCACGGGTTCGCGTTGGGAGGGGACTTCTGGCTGGGGTTGGACGACTTCGCCTGGTTGGCGGCAAGCGCGAACGGCGGCTGGGCTTCCGGGTCGAGCAGCCAGAACGGCTTCATCGACGTGGGCTTGGGTGCCGTGCTGGCCCTCGATGTCTTCCGCTGGGTCCCGTGGCTCGAGTTCCTCGCCGTCGCTGCCGGGCCCGTCGATGGCGTCCGCCCCACCGGCCGGGTCGGCTTCGGGATCGACTATCTCGTCACCGAATCCTGGGGGCTCGGAGGCGTCGTTCGGGCTACGCCGCTCTTCGACGGGGAGCAAACCGTCCTGCTGAGCTTCCAGCTCCGCGTGTCCCACCGCCTGTTGCTTTGAGCTCGAACGGGCGGCCCGCGCACCTCACGGGTGACGATTTTTTTTCGGCCTGCTAAGAGCCGAGGTCCGTGCTTGCCAGTTGGCTTTCCAGCACCGTCGACTTCCTCAACTACTACGTCTGGAGCTTCCCCGAAGTACTCCCGTGGTTGGTGGTGGTCCTCCTCGGCACCGGCCTGTTCATCACGGTCCGGCTTCACTTCATCCAGTTTCGGAAGGTGGGCCATGCCCTGGCCATCGTGGCCGGTCGCTACGACGACGACGACGACGAGGGCGACATCACCCACTTCCAAGCGCTGTCCACCGCGCTTTCGGCCACGGTGGGCATCGGCAACATCGCCGGGGTAGCGACCGCCATCCACTACGGCGGTCCCGGCGCCATCCTGTGGATGTGGGTGACGGCCGTCTTCGGAATGGCAGTCAAGTATGCCGAGTGCACGCTGGCCGTGAAGTACCGAAGATTCGACGAGCACGGGAACGTCGCCGGCGGACCGATGTATTACATCGAGTACGGACTCGGTGAGAAGTTCAAGCCGCTCGCCATGTTGTTCGCCGCCTGCGGTGCCTTCGCCTCCTTCGGCACGGGCAACATGAACCAAGCCAACACCGTCGCCGTGAGTGCCCGGGCTGACTTTGGAACGCCTTCGGTCGTGGTCGGGATCCTGTGCGCTGCCGTCGTCGGCAGCGTGATCCTCGGGGGGATCAAGAGGATCGCTCGGGTCAGCTCACGCCTCGCTCCGGCCATGGCGTCACTGTATGTAGCCGGCGCGCTCCTCATTTTGCTGTTCCACCTCCCGGAGGTGCCGGGTGCCTTCGCCACGATCATCTCCCACGCGTTCAATCCCCAGGCGAGCCTCGGGGGATCGGTGGCTGGATTGTTCAGCGTCACCATGCTTTGGGGCGTCAAGCGCGGCCTGTTCTCGAACGAAGCCGGTCAGGGCAGCGCACCGATCGCTCACGCCGCAGCCCGGACCGACGAGCCGGTGCGGGAGGGCGCCGTCGCCCTCCTCGAGCCGATGATCGATACGCTGATCATCTGCACGATGACCGCGCTCTGTATTATCTCGACCGGCGTTTGGGACGAAAAGCATCCCTCGTCGCTGCCGATCACGCACACGACGGTCCTACGAGCGAACGCGCTTCCGCCGGCCGAACCCGGAGTCTCCGAGGCATCGCGCCTCCAGGCCGCGCTGGATGCACCGAGCGCACTCGTTCGCGCGGAAGTCGTCGATGGACGCCAGTCGCACCTCGCGTTCATCGGCCGGGACAGCCTGGTCGAGGATGCGGTCCTCTTACAGAACGGCTCGCCCTACACGGGCCCGCTGGTCTTCACGCCGCAGGACGGCTCCCTGGTGCCGGACGACCTGATGGTCGAAGGACGGATGCTGCTCAACAGCTCCGCCCTCACCGCACGAGCTTTCGAACGCGGCCTGAGCCCGCTGACCGGGGGCGGCAACTACCTCGTGGCGCTCTGCGTGTTCATGTTCGCCATCTCCACGATGATCTCGTGGTCCTACTATGGGGACCGATGCGTGACGTACCTGGTCGGCGATGCGTACGTATTGCCCTATCGCATCCTGTTCACCGGCTTCGTCTTCTTGGGGTCGGTCCTCGCCCTGGAGACGGTCTGGGCCTACGGCGACCTGGTTCTCGGGATCATGATCTTGCCCAACCTCACGGCGATCATCCTGCTGAGTGGAACGGTCGTGCGTCTTACCAAGGAGTACTTCTCCAGGATGAGGGAACAGCATGGTGAATAATGAGGGAGATCCCGTCTTCTGTTCACACATCTGTCACGCGAGAGGAGTAAGAAGCCCGGCGATGGTGCTGCGCTTCTTCTTGGTCCTGGCCGGGCTCTCCCTCGCGAGCTGCGACGTGGAGCGCCCCGTGGAGGACTGGGGCTGCTGCTATTACCGGTGCGTCGGGCCGCGAACAGTCGTTTTCTCGGACTTCTTCGGTAGCGAGGCGCTCTGTGAAGACTTCGGTCGGCTCCGCTGCGAGGAGTTCTTCGTTCGCGAGCAGCAGCTGAATCCCGACGTCGAGTTTCCGCGGGACTGGCGCGAGCTCGAAGACTTCGTCTGGGACGACAAGCCCGAGTCCGAAGACCTCGAAAACGACCCGTTCCCCCGGATCTGTATCGAGCAGGAGCCTCCCCCCGGCTTCGAAGACCCGATCACTTGAGGAGCCGCCCCCTCAGACGCGCACCCACACTGCTGTGATGTTGTCGGTCCCGCCGGCATCCTTGGCGGAAGCGACCAGGCGGTCGAGTCGGTCTTCGATATCGCCGGGCTCCGACAAGATGCGCGTGATCTGGTCCGGGTCGAGCTCTTTTATGAGCCCGTCGCTGCACAGCACCAGGCCATCGCCCCCGCCGAACTCGGCGTGGAGTACATCGATGTGGGCCGGGCGCGGCGAGTTGGCCTGCAGGGCGTTATAGAGAATGTTGTGCATCGGCGAGCTGGGGTCGGCCGAGATGCCGTCGAACTCGTCGCGAAGCTGCTCGGCCAGCGAGTGGTCCGTCGTCAGCTGCTCCAGGACGCCATCGTGGAGCCGGTAGGCGCGGCTGTCGCCCGCGTGGCCGATGAATACTTCGTGGCCGGTCACCACGGCGACGGTCAGCGTCGTCCCCATGTTGGGATTGCCGCTGGTCGCGGCGTCGAGGCGCTTTTCCGCTTCGCGCACCGCCATCTTGATCCGCTCGACGAAAGCCTCGACCGACCAGGTCTCGGGGGGCGAAGGGGCAAAGGCATCGATCACCGCCTCGATGGCCAATCGACTTGCCACGTCTCCACCGCCGTGACCGCCCATGCCGTCGGCCACCGCAACCAGCAGGTCTTCATCGATTCGAGCCTGGCCTGGCTGCTTGACGTCGCGTTCGAGCCCGGTCGAGAGCAGCCGAAGCTCCGGCGTGTACGCAGCCACGACGAACTGGTCCTCGTTCCGAGTGCGCACTCGGCCGACATCGCTCACGCCCACCGCTTCCCGGAACGGCGTGGGCGCTTCGAAGGTGGAATCGGTTTCAGCCTCGTGCTCGGTCATTGCAGCAGGGTCGCGTGTAGAGTCTCAAGAGCAGCGGTCGGCATGGTCAACGCGGGCGAGTCGAAAACCGGCTTGCCTCGGACAATGTACATCCCACGGATTGAAGCCCTACAGAAGACCTGAAACCTCAAAGTCATGGATTGCGGGCGGCTTGTGAGCCTGATCTCTTCGGTCGGTGCTCCGGACTTGCGGAACACGGGCCCTTTTCCGTAACTCGCAGCACGTGGAGGTCCGGGAGTTCGCCGAGCAGGTCCTCTTCTCCGACCGATTGGAGGTGAAGCGCGCTTCGCCCGACCGCCTGACCGACGACGCTCCGGGGCCCGCCCTTTTGGTGGCCCCGAAAGCCCCCGGCCGCCCGCTCGCCCTCCGATTCCGGGGAGCCGCCCCCCGAACCGCATTCCCTCACCGTCTGGATCAGCTGGAGGATGCGGATGCTCGAGGGATCGCGCTCCACTTTTTCGCGAATCACGAGCTGCTGGCCATGGAGCTCATGGCCCTGGCCCTTCTGCGATTTCCAGATGCCCCGGCGAGATTTCGTCGGGCCGTCGCCGCGACCTTGCGCGAGGAGCAAGACCATCTGCGCCGCTATGAGGACCGCATGCATCAGCTCGGCGTGGGTTTCGGCGAGGTCACGGTCAGCGACTTCTTCTGGAAGAGCCTGGCATCGATGGCGAGCCCCGAGGTCTTTGCCGCCGGGATGAGCCTCACGTTCGAGCAGGCCAATCTCGACTTCGCCCAGCTCTATCGAGATCGCTTCCTACAGGTGGGCGACCGGACGACCGCCCGCATCATGGACAAAGTCCTCCGCGACGAGATCCGCCACGTCCGGCACGGCGCGCGCTGGCTAGCGAAGTCCTCGACCAGTCCGGGCGATCTCTTTGCGCGCCACCGGGCGCTGCTTCCCCATCCACTGACGGTCCGCCGCGCCCGAGGTCCGGTGTTCTACCCCGACCTCCGCCGCCGAGCGGGTCTCGACGCCGATTACGTGCACCGCCTCGAGATCGCCGGTGCCTCCCGCGGACGGCGCCCGCGCGGCTTCCTCTTCAATCCCGGCGTGGAGGACGAGCTGCGTACCGGCACGACCCCCCGCGCCGCACACCGCGTGCGCGAGGACCTCGCACCGCTGATGGCCCTCTTGGCCGCCCCCGACGACGTGGTCATCGTCCCTCGCATTCCTTCCGTTGCTCAGCGGCAGCGATGGAAGCACTTGGGCATCGAAGTGCCCGACTTCGTCGGCGTCGGCGACCCCGCCGACGTGCAGTCCACGGTCGCCTGGGCCGACGCCGGACGCACGTTCGAGGCAGCCCAGAGAACCACCCGAGAACCTCGCCCCGCCCTGAACCGTCGGCTCTTTTCGAAGACGCTGGGTCTGGAGCTCTTTCGGACCTTCCCCGAGGCCGACCGCTGGCCCGGCTGGCGCAGCAGTGTCGGCGAGCGTGTTCCGAGCCTCGACGCGCTTCGGGCCCGGGTGGCAACGGCGGGGAGCCAACGACTGCGCGCGAAGCGAACGCTCGGGGCTTCGGGACGGGGTCAGAAAACGATCGATCCGACCGGGGACCCGTCGGAGCACGAAACGTGGGTCCGAGACATTTTCAAGCGCGGCGAGGAGCTCATCGTCGAGCCGGAGCTGGCGATCGTCGCCGAGCTCACGGCTCTACTTCGAACGGACCAACGCCGCCCCCTGCTCGGCGTTCTGGAGCAGTGGAACGACTCCCGAGGCCAGCTCGTGGGGCACGTGCTCGCTCCTCCCTGGTCGCGCCTTCCAAAACCGCTCCTGCGGGCCGTCGACCTGCCTTCGGCGTTCCGCGAACTCGCCGGGTACGTTGCCGAACGGCTCGCGGTCGACCGGCACCATGGTCGGGCCGCACTCGACGTGCGTATCTTCCGCGACGGCCATGGGTTCGGCATCAATCCGCTCGGCGAGGTGAACGCCCGGTGCACGATGGGTCACTTCGCCCACGCCTTGAGCCATCGCGTCGAGCGCGTGGGCCTGTTTCTCTTGGTACCGCCCCGCCATCTGAAACCGTCGTTCTCGGCCCCAGTCCACGGACCGGACGGCCGCCTGCGGGCTGGTTGGCTGCCGCTGACCGACCCCGATACCGCCCGCCACCGCGCAGCCATTCTCGCCGCCGGACCGTCGGTGGCGGCGGCTCATCGGGCCCTCCCGGAGGCGGTTCAGGCGTGGCTATCCGACCTGCCGCCCGTCGCGGGCCGGCTCAGAGTCGACTGAGGCGATGCCGAAGCCAGTGGTCGACCAGCGTGAGCGCGACCATCGCTTCAGCCATGGGTACGAAGCGCGGGGCGAGACAGGGGTCGTGCCGCCCGGTGACCCGGACTTCCGTCACTTCTCCCGCCGTCGTGATCGTCTCTTGCGGGCGAGGAATGCTGCTCGTTGGCTTGATCGCGGCGCGCATCACGATCGGCATGCCGGTCGAAATCCCACCAAGCATTCCGCCGTGGCGATTGGTGCGGGTCTCGACCGCTTCCTCCCGCTGCACGAAGGCATCGTTGTGCTCGCTCCCTAGACTCCGGGCCGCGGCAAAGCCGCGCCCGAACTCGACCCCCATCACCGCGGGGAGACTGAACAGCGCCTTGGCCAGATCGGCGCGCAGCTTGTCGAAGACCGGTTCGCCCAGGCCGGCCGGGACGCCACGCGCAACGACTTCGGCGACCCCGCCGATCGAATCCCCAGCCGCGCGGACCTCGCGGATCCTCTCGCCCATGACGCCGGCCACCGCCGGGTCCGGGCAGCGCGTCGGGTCGCCCTCGACGTCCTCGACGGTCACAGCTGTGGGATCGACCTGCGCCACCACGTCCCCGACCTGCACCACGTAGCCGATGATCTCGATGCCCGCCGTGCTGAGGAGCTTCTTGGCCACCACGGCGGCAGCGACCCGGCTCACCGTCTCCCGGGCGCTCGCCCGTCCGCCTCCCCGATGATCCCGCAGGCCGAACTTTGCCTGATAGGCATGGTCGGCGTGCCCCGGGCGATACACCTCTCGGAGGGCTTCGTAATCGCGGCTTCGGGCGTCGCGGTTCCTCACCCACAGAGCGATGGAAGACCCGGTGGTCTGCCCTTCGAAGACGCCCGAGAGAATCTCGAGGGTATCCGGCTCCTTGCGCGGGCTGGTCAGGTCGGACTGGCCGGGTCGCCGGCGCGCAAGATCGAACGCGAAGTCCTCGGCCTTCAGGCTCAAGCCCGCTGGGCATCCATCGATGACCGCGATGTGGCCCAGACCGTGGGACTCCCCGGCCGTCGTGACCCGAAAGACCTGACCAAACGTGTTGCCCGCCACGCTCCCAGCATCGCCCGTGGTCGCCGATCGGTCACGGATTTCATGGGGGTTTGACCCAGGCAGTCGATTGATTGATTGTCCAGTCAATGCATCGGGACGACGCGAACCTCGGGCCGGAGCACCGGAGCTTTCGCCAGACCGTTCGGCGCTTTGCCGAACGCCTCGCTCCGCACGCCGAGGAATGGGACGACGCTGGTCTCTTCCCCCGGGAGGTCTTCACGGAAGCGGCCGAGCTGGGCCTCTTCGGGATCCGCGTGGCGCCGGAGCTGGGCGGCTCGGGGCTCGACTGGTGGTACACCGCCGCCTACGTCGAGGAGCTAACCCGTACCCGGAGTGCCGGCCTCAACATGGCGCTGATGGTCCAGTCCGACATGGCTACGCCGATCATCGAGGAGATCGGATCGGACGAGCTGAAGCAGGATTTCCTGGTACCGGCGGTCCGCGGAGAGAAGATCGCCGCCCTGGGGATCAGCGAGCCAGGCGGCGGCTCCGACGTTGCAGCCGTCCGTACGACGGCCCGTCGCGACGGCGACGATTACGTGATCAACGGCCAAAAGCTCTGGATCACGAACGGCACCCGCGCCGACTTCATCACCTTGGCCGTGCGCACCGGAGAAGACGGATACGGCGGCGTTTCTCTCCTGGTCTTCCCCACCGACGTGAAGGGCTTTTCGGTCGGTCGCTCGATCAAGAAGATCGGCAACAAGTGCTCGGATACGGCCGAGCTCTTCTTCGAGGACTGCCGCGTCCCTCAGCGGTTCCGACTGGGTGAAGAGAATCAGGGGTTCGCTCACATCATGACCAACTTTCAGGGCGAGCGGCTGGTCGCCGCCTTGAGCTCGGTCGCGGGAGCGCAGCTCGCAGTCGAAGACGCGATCGCCTACGGGCGAGAACGTGAGGCCTTCGGACGCCCGATCTTGAAATTTCAAGTCTGGCGACACCGCTTCGCCGAGCACCTCACTGCGATCGAAGCCGCGCGTCGACTCACCTACTACGCGATCGAAAGAGTCATTCGCGAGCCGTTGGGCGCGACCCGCGAGATCACCATGGCCAAGCTCTTCGCCGGCGACCTCCTGCAGCGAGTCATGTATGACTGCCTGCAGTTTCACGGGGGCTTTGGCTACACGACCGAGTACCCCGTGGGGCGAGCGTGGACCGATGCCCGACTCGTCACCATCGGTGCCGGAACGTCGGAAGTCATGAAAGAGATCTTGGTCAAGCTGTACGGCCTTTAGAGCCCACACCCGCGAGGAATCATGAATGAATAAGCCACTGAAGACGGAGCGCGACGAATCCGGTGTCCTGAAACTGACCTTCGACCGCCCGGAGAAGAAGAACGCATTCAATTACGCCATGTATGAGGAGCTGGTCGAGGCCCTCGACGCGGCGGCTGCGGACCCGAATGTCCGGACCATCCTGCTCCGCGGACGGGGAGACGCCTTTACTTCGGGCAACGACCTCACGGAGTTCATGAGCTCGCCCCCCACCGGCGAGGACAACGTCATTCTCCAGTTCCTGTTCCGGCTGGTGGACCAGCCCAAACCGATCGTGGCTGCGGTCGATGGCGCTGCCGTCGGCATCGGGACGACATTACTCTTGCACTGCGACCTCGTATACGCTTCGCCGAAGGCTCGCTTTCATCTTCCCTTCGTAAACCTGGGCTTGGTTCCGGAAGGCGCCTCGTCGCTTCTCCTGCCGCGTCTGGCCGGTTCCGCCCGGGCCACCGAGCTGCTCCTCTTCGGGGATCCTTTCGGCGCGGAAACGGCGCTCGACGTAGGCATGATCAACGCCGTCGTCGAAGATGTGGACGCCTATGCCCTGGAGCGGGCCACCGCGCTGGCCGACCGTCCTCTGACTTCGCTCCTCGAAAGCAAGCGGCTGCTGCGCGAGGACGATCGCGCGGAGATACGAGAAGTCATCATTCGCGAAGCACGGATCTTCGGAGCGAGGCTCACCTCGCCCGAAGCCATGGAGGCCTTCACCGCTTTCTTCGAGAAGCGAAAGCCGAACTTCCGCAAGGTCGAGTCCAGCTAGTGTGCTGGTCCCGGCTCTTGGGGTCGGTTCCGGAACACTAGAGTGCGCGGCCCACCGACGACGGAGACCGCCCCGACCGTAGGCCGGCCAGCGCCTCCTTTCGCGAGTCGACCACGTGCTTGATGTACCGCAAGGCGCGGGGTCGGCGGTCTACGATCTTCAGGAAGAGCCGCCCCGGAAACTCCACGAGGTAGGCCCGCGTTCGGGCCCGCACGGTCACGGCCGAGGGCTCCTTCAGGAGCAAGGAGGTCTCTCCGAAGAGATCGCCCGCGGCGATGGACGTCAGCTCTCGACCGTCCCGGCCAACGGCGAAGGAGCCCGCGATCACGAAGGACAGCGCTTCCGCCATCCGGTCCTGTTCGAGCGCCGCCGCCCCCGGATCGACTTCGATCAGCCGGAAATACGGACGAATTCGGATTCGGTCGGCCGGTGAAAGCACGTTGAAGAGGGGGCTCTTCAAGATGATTCGATCGACGGCTCGGTCTCGGAACAGCGACAGCAAGCTGGGCCAAAGGTCCGGCTGGACAGCGAGGACCGCCCACAGCGAATCGCGATCGATCGCGACGAGCTCCGTAGGCTTCAGGGCCGCGACGCTGGCCGACCTTGGCTGGTCGGTTACGAGCGCACCTTCACCAAAGTAGTCCCCCTCTCCAAGACGCGCCAACGGCCGCTGAGGCGGTCCCTCGTCGATCACGCCGACCTCACCGGAAGTGATGACGAACAGCTCGTGGCCGGGCTGCCCCTGACGCAGAACGTACTCGTTTCGGTCCGCGCGAACGATGCGAACGCGCTCCACCAGTGTTTCGAGGGCCGGCCCGTCCAGAGAGCGAAAAAGCTTGGTGTCCCGCAGTGCGCGTTCGGCCCGCGTGAACGACCGAAGCTCCTCTTCGACCGAGCGGACGGCGGCCTCGACATCGGCGGGGGCCTCCGGTTCGTTCGGCGGCTGCCGGTCGTCGGGTGAGCCTTCGCTCTGATCGAGGTCGAGGGTCTCCGCGGATTCCTCGAGCTCGATCCGGTGAACGCCCATCTCCGCTTCGCCACGGATCCGCGTGGACTGCCCCACCGCCGCGCGCCACGCTACCTGGTCGAGACTGGTCTGCGTGCCCGGTGGCGGAACGCGGACGCGAGCCCGTACGCCAGCGGTGCCCGCGGTCGTCGGGTCGCGCGATTGACGGAGGCGAGAAAGCCAAACCCGCGCCTCGGCATTCGTGGGATCGATCTCGAGGAGAGCTCGAGCCGCCGAAAGCGCTCGCAGGACGTCCTTACCGCGAACCGCCAGCTTGGCGGCCCGCTTCAGCGCCTCGACCTCGGCGTCCCGTCGATTCATCCGCCGCAGTACCAGGGCCGTGCGGCGTGGCCAGTTCGGGTCTTCGGGATGGAGCTGCTCCAGCTGAAGGCTGAAACGGAGCGCTTCCGACAAGTCGCCTCGGGCGAGGGCGAGGGCTGCCGACCGGTCGAGCTGAAGCGTAGCGGCATCCACGGCCAGCGCCGAGCATATGACAGAGGCATCGCCTTGTGTCCGTCTGCGAAGCAATTTAGCGTTCCGGCGGGTGGTCGGAACCGCAACACAGCGATATTGCCCGCTCTGTGACGAGGAGCGGGCGGAAACGACATGCCCCATCCACCAGGTCCCGACGCTGCCTCCTCCGACCAAGGAGGCCCCGCCGCCGATCACGAACGGGTGCGAGATCGCGGGTCGCTACCGCGTCGAGGGCGTCCTGAGTCACGGGGGCATGGGCACGGTCTTGGAAGCGACCCAGCTGGTCATCAAGCGGCCGGTCGTCGTGAAGGTGCTGCGAGAGGCGCGCCCCGACGACCGAGCGCGGGTCCGGCGGTTCTATCAGGAAGCACGACTGATCTCGGCCGTCGACCATCCGAACATCGTGCGGATCTTCGAATTCGGCCTGGACCCTGTTTACAAGGTGCCCTTCATCGCCATGGAGAAGGTCGAAGGCGTGACCTTACAGCGGATCGTCTCCAAGGAAGGCCCGCTCAGCGAACGCCGCGCCGCTCGCCTGTTCGCTCAGATCGTTCGGGCTCTGATCGAGGCCAACCGCAAGGGCGTACTTCACCGCGACCTCAAGCCTCGAAACGTGATGGCTCGGCGCTTACCGGAAGGTGGAGAGCACATCACGGTCCTCGACTTCGGCCTGGCCAAGTTCGTCGAGGACGACATGCCGGGTCCGCCCCTTACCGCCCCCGGGCGCACCGTCGGGACGCCAGGCTTCATGAGTCCCGAGCAGGTCTTGGGCAAGCCCCTGGACTTTCGGTCGGATCTCTATGGGCTCGGATGCATGCTGTTCGTCGCCCTGACCGGCAAGCCTCCGTTCGAAGGCAGCTCCGCCCTCTCGGTGATGCGGATGCAGGTTCGCGAGCGGCCCCCCGAGCTCCCGGCGGTCCTCTCGGACGGCTCCCCGCCCAGCCCCCAGCTTCGAGCCCTGACCGAGCGACTCTTGGCCAAAGCCCCGGATGACCGCCCTCGGCGCTTGGAAGAGGTCCTCGACGCGTTCGACGGCATGTGCCGCCCCAAGTCGATCATCGACCAGGCCACGACGAGAGTTGATTCCAAGCAGCTGCGGCGCGACGCGACGGAAGACGAGATAGCGACGAGACCTCCCGAGTCGCTGTCCGCCGACGGACTCGCGACCGTGCGACTGACGCAGAGCCCGCTGCACACGGCCGACGAAGGGGACCTGCAGCCGCCACAGAGCCGGGCGCCCCTCATCGTCGTGGTGAGCCTCGCGGCGGCGGCGGCGGCGGGAGTTGTCTGGTGGCTCACCCAGGCCCCGTAGCCACTACTTGTACTTCGCGTTGTACTTGCGGATGACTTCGTTGGTCAGGTCCAGATGGTCCTTGGCGTAGAGGAGCCGATTCGTCTGAACCTCCAGAATGAGGGTATAGCCGCCAGCCTTGCCGATCTGCGCGATGACGGCCCGCATCTTCTCTGTGATGACTGATAGCTCTTTCGCTTCGAGCTGCTGGAGCTGCTGCTGCTCCTGCATGAAGGCCTGCTGGAGAGCCATGAGTTTACTTTGGAACTGAGCTCTGCGCGCGCGCGACTCTGGAGTATCGATCGAAGCTTCCCTCTCGATGGTATCCTTGAGCTCTTTGAGCTCGGCCTCCTTCGCGGTCAGCTCAGCCTGCTTGGCGTCGTAGGTCTTCTTGAGAGCGGCTTTCGCTCGCTTCCCTTCTTCTACGGTCACGATCGCTTTTTGCAGATCGATATACCCGATCAAGGGAGCAGCCTTCGCTACGGGGACCCCTAGAAAGGTCAGCCCGAGCACCATCGCCAGGAATCGCATGTCTCGACCGCGGGGATTACGAACCCCTCCCCACCTGGTCAAGTGTGTCGGGCCGAAACGTCGCGGAACCTTCGCTCCGAGCGTGAGCGCGATCCCTTTCAGGCTCCGAGCTTCTCCAAGAATAGCGAGCGCAGCTCGCGGATCTCCTTGTCGCGCGACTTGATCCCCTGAAGAGCCGCAATCAGCTCTGGATTCGAGCGGACCCGACCCCGATCGTCGAGTTCCAAGAGCTCTTCCAGCGCGAGGCGCGTCAGCTCGGTATTGCGCAGGGTGATGACCTTCATCAGCAGCGACTGATCCGGCGGGAGCTGATACTTGTCCGCCAGTTCCTTGGCCGCTGCGACCGCTGCCCGACCTTCGGACATGCGCAGCTTCACCGTCAGCTGGTCCTGTTCCGATATCCGAATCTGGAACTGGGACCGATGCACCTCGGGCGCTGGGGCCGCCGGCTCGGGCTCGGGCTCGGCTTCGTTCGGCGACCATGCCGGCGCGATCTTCTGAAACGCCGCCTCGGCCTCAGCCCGCACTTTCTCGGCAAACGACATGGGGCGACCGCCGGGCACTTGGCCCTCGGACCGCGGCAAGATGTCGCGGGAGCTTTGCAGCTTGGGATTGAGCTCGTGCATGCCCGGCGGATGCGCCGCCTTGCCTCGGCGGTTCCGGTTCGCGGCGCGCTCCGAAGCTGACATCCGGATCACGGTCTTGGGCTTGTCCGCCGGCGAAGCCTTGGACTCGGCCTGGGGTGGGCGGGCAGGAGTTCCCTTCATCTGTCGTTCCTCATGCTCGGTCTGCGTCTCAACTTTCGGCGAGGCCGACGGAGACAATGTCGCGGGCCCCGTCTTCTTGGCAGCCGCCTTCATCTTGGAGACCGCAATCTTCTTTGCGACCGCCTTCTTCTTGGTGGCTGCCTTCTTCTTGGCGGGCGCCTTCTTCTTGGCTGGCGCCTACTACTTG
>CAYYOT010000038.1:0-41970 GCA_964473255.1 uncultured Myxococcales bacterium
GGTATGCGGGCGTTCTGGCTCCGGCGGCGCGTCTTCGGTCGCGGGTGGCTCCGGTCAACGTCGTTGGGAACGGCCCTTAGGTGGTCCCGGTACTTGGGGGGCGGTCTTCCGATCTGGAGATTTCTGCGCGCAGAATCGGAGGCGGCGGGAAGGGGAGGACATGGAGCTTCGAACGTACTCCGACGAGCTCACGTATGCGGTCCGTCGCGGCGCCCTGGCTGCGGGACTGGTTCTTGCGGCGGGGGCCTGCGGAGGCAGCGACGGCCCATCGGGTGGCAGCCCGGACGCCGGGCGGCCCGATGCGGTCGCGTCGGCCGATGCCCAGGCTCATGACGCCGCAACCGCCGACGGAGGTCGGCCCGATGCCTCGTCGCTGCCCGACGCGGGCGGCGGTGATCCGCTCGAAGGCACCATCGGAGCGACCGGCGGTGTGATTCGTGCCGGCGACGACAGCGTCGTCTTCACCGTTCCCGCCGGCGCGCTGGCCGAAGACGTGACCATTCGCATCGAGGTCGTCGGCGGGCCGGCATCGGCTGTGGGCACCGTGGTGGACTTGTCGCCCGACGGCCTCCAGTTCGCCGTCCCCGCCAAGCTCGAGCTGTCGTACGACGAAGCGCGCCTGCCCGCAGGTTTCACCGAGGACGACGTGGTGGCGGCGTACCTCGAAGAGGGGGCGTGGGTCGCCACCGCGCCAACGACCGTCGATGCCGGCGGGAATCGGGCCGTGGCCGACGTGAGCCACTTCTCGGTGGTGGGGCTGACGGTCTTGGTCGGCCAGCCCATTCGCCTCGACTTCGCTTCTCAGCTCGGAGACCGCCTCGAGAACATCGTCTTGGACTCGGACAAGCCCGACTACATCGTCGCGGCTACGAACGCGCCCATCCCGCTGTTCCAAGGCATCATCGCTCGCGAAGTGCTCACCATCGAACCCGGCGTTCGGATCTGGTTCGAAGAAGACACCGGCTTTCGCATCCCGCCCACCACTCGCCTGGTCGCCAAGGGCACCGAGGCGGCGCCCATCATCTTCGAAGGCTCCAAAGAGGGGGGCGCTTCACCGTCGGCTGGGCATTGGCGCGGACTCCTCTTCAACTCGCAGCGAGTCAATGACATCCAGACGCGAAACCTCCTCGAGCATGTCATCGTGCGCCACGCCGGTCGCGCCTATACCGAACAGAACGCCCGCTCGACGATTGCCACCAGTGTAGGCGTTGGCAGCCATGATCCGAGCGCCGGCAACATCGTCGACCTGCACGTGAGGAACAGCCTCATCGAAGAGGGGCTCGGCAGCGGCATCGACATCATCACCGACATGAGCTTCGAGCCGGGGATGTTCCTCGTCGAAGGCACCACCATCCGAGCGATCGAGAGTTTTCCCATGACGCTCTGGCCCTACGCCGCCGAGGGCGTAGCGGAGGACAACGTCTACGAGTCTGTAGGCGACGAGAGGCTCTGGATTCGGAGCGGTGAGGTCGTCAATTACGAGGTTTCGAACAAGGGCATCCCGCTACTGTACGGCATGACCCAGCAGGAGGTGGACGACTACCCGGGCTTCACGCCTCCGAAGAACCTCCAGGTGTGGCGCGAGATGCTCGTCGAAGCCGGCGCCATCCTCGAGTTCAAGTCGAACGCAGATATCGTCCTCATCAATGACGGCGACACCTCCTCCCTCGCGGTCAATGGCACCCAGGGGCTCCGCGCCATCTTCCGGCCGGACAAGGACGCCGACCGCTGGGGCGGCATCAGCATTCGTTCGGGTGACCGGGGTACGGTGCTGCGCTACGTCGACATCTTGAGCGCGCGCAACGGCATTGATATCGGCTTCGGTAACGACAACGCGTTCGCGCGGCTCGACAACGTCTTCTTCCAGAACTGCACGTGCGGCGTCTTCCGCTTCAACGAGACGTCCGTCGTGGAGAAGGTCGACGTCGTCTATGACAACACGCCCACCGAAGACTGCGGGTTCTGAGGAGGGTCAGTCGCCGTCGTATCCGAGCACGCGGTCGACGGTTGCGCGCAGGCGCTCGGCTTCCGCGTCGCTCAGCGTCCGAGGCGAAAGGCCCTGAACCGAAGTCCGGTAGATGGTGGCGACGAAGACCAGGGCGTTTCAGATACTGACCGGTGGCTCCGCCATGACGAATCTTGGGCCAACTCGAAACGATCGGCTCCGCGCGAACGAATCTCAATCTCGAGCTGAGGGCGGCCCACGACGTTGCGCTCGGCGTCGCGCACTCGAGCGTCGAGGATCTCGGGTGCGTCGACCAGGCCAACGTTGACCGTAATCCGAATTTCGTCGCCTGGGGCAAAGTCGAAGGGCGCAGAGCGTCCGAAGTAGCGAACGAGGGGGTCGCCGATCGTGTCCTCGAATAGGGTGACTTGCACGACCAAGTCGCGGCCGAACGGGACTCGGGGTAGGTTCAGCGCGATGCCCGGACGGTAGGGCACGGCGTCCGAAGGAGTTCGCCGGCCGTCCGGCGCGATGACCTCCGCCTTCACCACATGAGTATTGGGGGGTGGGGGTTCGGTTTCCCAGACGAACTGGATCGAGATGCGAGCCTCATCGCCCGTGCAGGAGACCAGACCAGCGATTGTGAAAGCCGCCGCCCAACTCCTCCGACCTCGAAGGGCGCTGTTCACCCGCATCCGTGTACGCAGTCCCCTCAACGTCGCATTGTGATCACTCGAACTAGCCCGCACAAGCTCCACGGAGAGGGTCATCCCGTAGAGGGGGGCCGTCGGGCGTCGCCTCGAGGGACGGCGCCCCCGACCGGTAGTCTGATGTGGGCGCTGGATGCTACGAAGCCCGGACATGTTCTACTCGATCGCGTGGCTGATCCGGCTGCCCTTGGCCTGGTTGGGCTTTGCCGGGGTCGGCGGTTTTCTTATGCTCTCCTGGAACGGAGGCGGTTCGATGTCCTCGCCGGTCGTCGGCTTGCAGGTGTCGCCTTCGGTTGATCGCTCGATCGGAATCGGCGTGACCTCGGCCCCGGTGGTTCCCGTCGATTCCGAAGACTCCGCCCTGCGATACGACGCGGTCGAAGTTGGCTCAGGCCTCGGTTCGAGCGCCCCCGACGGCGACACTCAGGTATGCACGCCGTGTGCCGGCGAAGAAGCTTGCTGCGACTGCATCGACAACGACGCGGACGGTTTTACTGACTACGGCGGCGGCGACCTCGGATGCACCGACGCGAGCGACGATACCGAGTACAGCAGGACCACCGTCTCGTAGTCAGTCGGCCTTTGGGGGAGGGCGACCCAGACCGTTCCGCCGGCCACGCGTCGCCAGGTCGTCGAGCGGAACGCAGGCTGCTGGCCGTCCCTGGCGGCAGAAACGCCACCTTCACCGACGTGCACCACTTGCGATTACGAGCCCCCGTCGCGCGGACTCCGCTTCCGCCACGCTGACGGAACGTTACCACATCGTACTGCAGCGACCGGCAAGACGTGAAAGCGACCATGGCATCGGCGTTGCTCCCGTAGGAGGTCGCCATGTTGGCTTCGCACATATGGCGGTTCGTCCGCCTCGTTGCAGTACTCACGTTCCTCGGCGGAGCGCTCGGCTGTGGGGACGAAAATGGTGAGGTGCAGGCCCGTCGCGACGGGGTTGCGATCTCGGAGCTCGACGATCTCGAGATCGCCTACTTCATTCTCAGTGGCGATCGGACCGACCGCAAGCTCGTCGCCATCAACGGGGGCCCCGGCTTCTCACATCACGCGATGCACTTCTGGAGTGCCCTCGATACTTCGGGCGTCGAAGTCGTGGCCTACGACCAGCGGGGCATGGGAGCTTCGGCAACGCCGGAGTCGCACCGGTACTATCGGGCGTTCCATGTGGCCGACATCGATGCAGTTCGGAAGGACCTCGCAACCGACAAGGTCGTACTCTTGGGGGTGTCTTGGGGCGGATACCTGGCCCAGGCATACGCCATCCGGCACCCGGAGCGGGTCGAAGCGCTGATCCTCGTGGTCAGCATACCCGCCACCTCCGCTGATCTGTACCGGGGGTATGGGGCCCGCGCGGCCCGCATCGCCCAGCTCCAAGCGGAAGGCCACATCCCGACCGAGGGCGACCTCTTGGGCTGCTATCCCTTCTTGGCCTGGCCGGCCTACGTCTACGACGTGGCGACTCCAGCTCCGCCGGCGCCCCCCGGAGCGGACTGCGACCTGGCCGTCGTCGAACGCACGGTCGATGCCTGCCTTGGCACCTTCGACTTCACCGACGAGCTTGCGCAGCTTCGAATCCCCGTCCTGCTCGTCACGGCTGAAGCCGACTTCTTCGCTGGCACCATCGAAAGCCACGCTGCGGCCTTCCACCCCGACTACGTCGAGACCCAAATCGTGCCCCAGGCTGGACACTCTCTCGAGGTCGAGAGGCCCGAAGAGACTCTGGCCATCGTCCGCGGGTTTCTCGAAGACCTCGACGCCCCCTGACTGCTGCGCCCACGGCCTAGCGTCCGTGTCAAGTTTGCTTTACACGCGCCAAAAATGCGGTAGGGCTCCGGTCGCGTCGAGGTCGTCAGCGCAGACCGATGACGCGGTAGTTCTGCCAGCTCGACAGGCCTCGAGACGCGGCTTCGATTGCGGTTCGGCGAAGCGCCTCAGCCGGCTGGTCGCGGCCTCCGTGCCGATAGAAGATGAGCGCCAGCTCGGCGGCGTCCTCGTCTCTGACTGGGCGATCGGTTGCGATGACGGTTTGCGTACCCACGGCTAGGAATGCATCCGCCAGACCCAGCCCGAAGGTTCGACTCAGCCCTTCCCGAGTCCCGGTTTCGCAGCCGTTCAGGAAAACGAAGTCGGCCTGGGGTCGGCTTACAGAGCGAGTGTGTACTTCACGCGAACCTCGAAGTAGTCCGCTGCGACGATCGCTGCCTGGGGGCCGTCGCTCGTGCCGATGGGGCGGCACTGCACGAAAACTCGTCCGTCTTTGCCGACGAGGCTTCGAGCAAGTCCGATTGCGTTTGACTCAGATGGCGCGAACTCGAGCCAGGCTGTCGCGTCGACGTTGGCTGTGCTTTGCGCGAGGCTTCGCCAGTCGCCCGGAGCGCTGGCGACGCCGTCGACCACGCCCCCCGAGGTCCAGCCTACGAGCTCGACGCCGGAGCCCTCGGGCGAGTCTCCCCCACACCCGGCGCGAACGCGGATGTCCGCCACCCTCGAGGGATCGATGTTGGCGTCGAGCGTCGCCTCCAGCTGGATCGATGGACGGCCGGCTGGTGCGAGCTCCCAGGTGTTCCGATTCGACGAGTCGTCTCCGCCTCCGAAGAGCAGCAGCTGTCGCCGCCCTTCATCGTAGGCCATGACGTGTCGTCCATGACGAGGTTCGGGCGCCGGCTCGTTGGGCGCAAGCTGCGTCCATTGCAACCCACCCCACGCCCAGGTGTCGGCAAGGGGTGTTCCGTCACTTGTACCGCCGAACAGGACGATCTCACGCCGGTCGGGATCGTAGACCATCGTCGCCCCTTGTCGCGGAGGGGGGGAGTCCGCAGGGGCCGCTGGCGTCACTTCGCGCCACGTCTCGCCTTCGAGCACCCACGTGCCGGCGACCTGCTTCCCCCTTCCCGATAGAAAACCGCCAAACACGACCACCTGGTCACGAGCGGGGTCATAGGCCATCGCGCGGCGGAGAGGCCCCCCCGGACCGAGCTCGCGCCACACCGAACTCGTGAACGTCCATGTGATCGACGGGTCGAGGGGTCGAAAGCCGGATGCGACGACCACGGCCCGTCCCTGGCCCTCGTCGAACACCATCAGGGAAGAGAAGAAGGCACTGGAAGGGCCGGTCGCGCCGAGGTCCATCCATACGCCAGCCCGTCGCGCCCACGTGCCCCGATCTGGGTCGAGTCCCAATAGCCGCTGGCCAATCGAGTCGTAGACGATGCTCGTCAGCGACGGCGTCGGCGGCACCAGCGGTTGCAGACGCCAACGTCGTCCGTCCCACGACCAGGTTCTGGGGTTCGGTGTCGACGAGCCGGCAGGCTCGTTGATGAGAACCAGCTGTTGCTCGGCTTCATCGTAGGCCATGGTCAGAAACCCGGGCAGGAAGCCACCCTCGTCGCTTCGTAAGGGAGGCTCGTCGTCGCGCCGCGACAGGTCCAGGTTTCGCCACTCCTCGGGGCCCCCGAGCCAGACCCTCATGCCGTCGGCGGACGTCGTCGTGTCGGTGCCAACCAGCACCACCTCGCCGGTGGGCGTCCAAGAGGCGGAGACGAGATCGAAGGCAGACTCGTCCATGGGGACTCCCAGCGTCCACGCCGTACCGTCGAACGCCAACACGTCGAGCTGAGTCTGGTCGCCGTCCGCGAACGAGCCCACCGCCACGAGACAGCGACAGGCACCATTCCAAGCAGCCAAGCGTCTCTTCTGGGCAACACGCGGCACGGGCCCAACGGATGCCGTCACGTCGGTCCAGCGTTGTCCGTCCCATTCCCAGGTATCCACGAATGGAACCCATTGAAACTGGGAAGGACCAACCTCCTGCCATCGACCGCCGCCGGCTACGATGAGCCGGCTGCGGTCTCGGTCGTAGCCGACAATCGGCCTTGAGCGCGCAGGTGGTCGCTCGCCAGTGGTCGGAAGCTCTCGCCAATTGCTTCCGTCCCACGCCATGACGGCGGTCAGCCCGGCCTCTACCCTAGCCACCAGCAAGACCTCTCTTTTCGCCGCGTCGTAGGCCAACTGGTGCTCGAGGAGCTCGCGGTCGATGCTCTCGCTTCTTCGCTCCCAAGATGCACCATCCCACTCCCAGGTGTCGCTCAGCCCTCCGACGGAATCGTTGTCGCCTCCGAAGAGAACCACCCGACCTCGCGCGGCGTCGTAGGCCATTTTGTGGTCCTCCCGGGATGGCGGGGAGCGGCCCACGGGCGTGACTTCGGTCCAACGGACGCCGTCCCACGTCCAGGTATCCGCGAGTCGTCCGGATTCACCGCGTCCTCCGAAGAGAACTGCTTCGCCCCGAGCGGCGTCGTATGCGAGCGCCGTGCCGGACCGCGCGGCCGGCGCGGGCCCCGTGTGCGGCCGCCAGCGTGGCTCGGCTTTTACTCGTTCGGCGATACCGTCTCGGCCATCCAACGTCTCGACGTCGTCCTGGAGGACGCGGGAGACGAGGGGCGGCCCGAGCTCGGTCGCCACGGAGACGGCGTGCGGCCTGGTTTCGACGCCAGGTCTGGCTGATGAGCCCACCCACCAGGCGGAGTCGATCCGAACCGGCGTCGACTGGTTGCCCGACGCGTCCTCACCGGTGACGAAGACCTCCAAGAGGTCCGTGCGGCTCCAGGTCAGGTCCTGCCGCGGCCACGCGCCGTCCACGTTGGGCTGAGCGGATGCCAGCAGGTCGGACGGCTCCAGCTCCCGCGAGGCCCAGACGTTCACCCGTGACGGTGGGGCATCGTCAGCAAAACGAAAGGCATCGGGCGGCAAGTGGTCGACGGGGTCTAGACCATCGCTCGGACCTAGCTCGGAATACGGTCCGGTCGGCAGGACGAACGCGACCGAACCGTCGGGCGCCCGCAAGACTTCCTGCGAAGCGTTGCCTACCGGGCTTCGGATGTAGCTGACCAGCTCTTGGACCACGATGAGCTCGTCGGCGGTGGCGTCGACCACGAGGGGCGGATGCAAAAACGAAAGGCCCTCTGCCAGATTGCCGGTCGCATCTTCCGCCGTCACTTCGAGCATGTAGGTGCCATCGGAGTGGAGCGCCCGGTCGACGTAGACCTCGAACGACGTCGTTGCGACTAACCCCGGAGCATCTTCGATGGGGGCAAAGTTCATGACGCTCTGCCCGTTGGAAGCGGTCAGACGAGGACGACGGGAGCGCGTGTCGATGATCTCGTCGAAGACCAAGGTCACGATGACGCGACCGCGGTCAGCGACAGAACCCGAGGTCGGGACACGCTGGCCATTGACGTCGAAGGAGTCGATCGTCGCGAGTTCGACGCCTGGGGGACGTGTATCCAGACGAACCGTCGTGGAGAGGGGCGTCGAAGCGAGACCGCCGGCGTCGATGAAGCGCCCGAACACGGCCCGACTGCAGGCGTTCTGCTCCAGGCACGGGGCTAATCCCTGCTCGAGATTCCAGACCAACCGGTACTCGCATAGCGAAGCCGGGGGTGGTTCGGCCGTAGGCGGACACTCACGGGCGGTGCTCAGCCCGCGCAGGTCGATCTCCGTCACGTCTTCGACCAGGCCTGCGCGGTTCGACAGCTCGACCGTCGCCGCGGTGTCCGATCTGAGGACTAGCGTGACCTCGGGGTTGCTCACGACCTCAGGCCGACCCTCGAGGGTCAGGCCATCCTCCGGGGCCGCAGGGCGGCGGCGCAGCGAGACCGTCACCTCGGTCTCCCTCTGCCCGGGCTCGAGGTCGAACGGCGAAGACCGACCGAAATAGAGGGGGATGCTCGGCGTCTCGGGCAGGGCGACCTCCACCTCGAAGACGTGGCCGACGCCGTTCGGTACCTCGCCGATCCCCAGGCGAATGGGCTCTCCGAAACTGATCGGTCCGGTCGGCTGTCCTTCGACGACGGCATCCCCGCCCGCCAGCCGGACTCGCCCCTGAACGACAACCTGCTCGGGCGCGTTCGGGTCGTCAGGCCAGAGTACTCTGAACGCTACGGTCGCCGGCTCGGCCCCGCACCCACCGAGAGGCAGAAGGATGAGTGTCGCCAGCAAGGCGCCCGTACGCACGGACCTGCCTACGCCCGGAGCGCAAGGCCAGCCTAACGGGCGTCCACTAGCCGTCGTCGCACACGCGCGGTGGGTCTGCGATACGGGCTCCATGAACCGGCTCCCCGGGTCTACGGATGAACCGTGCCGCTTCGTTTTGCAATCGATCACCCAAGAATCACGGTCGGTCGCGGGAGCCCGCGCGTATCTGGGAGGCCAGCTGTCACGCCACGGTTATTCGGATCCGGGATGTGTGCCGCAGTCCGGCATTGCCGTTTGGGTTACAGCTGTGTGGCGGCTCGGGGAAACCGGGCGCTGGGTCTCGTCAATATGGCCGCAATGGCTGCAAGAACGCGAGTTATGCGGGGGAAGGCAACGGCGGCGCTCATCGGCGTCGCGATGATCATGGGCGGCGGGCGCTACGCAGCGGCGACGGAGCTGCCAGCGGAGCTGCGGGCCGCCTACGTGCAGACCGTTCAGCGGCGGGCGGGCGCCAGCTACGACTTGGTCGAGGCCGATGGTTCCCTCGCCGCGATTCATCCCAAGCAGTCCTGGCGTGCGGACTTCGATGGGCGCCGCGTTCTTTTGTCCGATTCGACTGGAGCTCCGGCCGCCACGTTCGAGCTCGTGGCGGTCAACGGTCGGGCGGTCGCCGCGCCCAAGGTCACGGCTGAAGGTAATGAGGTCGTCTACCATCGCCCGGGCGTCGACGAGTGGTATGTGCACGGCCCGCTGGGCCTGGAGCAAGGCTTTACGGTTCGGAAGCGGCACGCCGCCGAGGAGCGGCTTCGACTCCAGCTCGCGTGGTCGGCGGCGAGCGGGGCCGAGGTTCGTGAGGTCGCGGACGGCCTTCATCTGGAGCTGGCGTCGGGGCGCCGGATTCGCGTCACGGATCTGCATGCCTACGATGCCGCGGGCCGCACGCTGCCGAGTCGGCTCCGCGTGGACGGGGACCGCCTGACGATCACGACCGATGTGCGGGGCGCCGCATGGCCCGTCGTGGTCGACCCGCTTTATTCGGAGGAGCAGCGACTCCTCGCCGGCGACGGCGACGACGGCGACGAATTCGGCACTTCCGTGGCCGTCGACGGCGATACGGCGGTCGTCGGAGCCCCGAACAGCGACGGTTCGGGGAACACCAATGCCGGGCTGGCTTACGTCTTCGTCCGTAGCGCGGGCGTCTGGACAGAAGAGCAGCAGCTCGAGGCGGGCGACGCGGCCGACTTCGACTTCTTCGGCCACGCGGTCGACATCTCTGGCGACTCGATCGTCGTGGGCGCGCCCTCCGACGATACGGCGTCGGGCGCCGAGGCCGGATCGGCGTATGTATTCACACGGACCCTGGGCGTCTGGACCCAGCAGCAGAAGCTCGAAGCTTCCGATGCTGAGGCCGGGGACCAGTTCGGCTTCGACGTGGCGATCGATGGTGACACCGTGGTCGCGGGGGCGCCCACCGACGATACCGTTGCGGGGGAGGACGCGGGCTCGGCCTACGCATTCACGCGGACCCTCGGCGTCTGGTCCCAGCAGCAGAAGCTCGAGGCCGACGCCGTCGACGCCGGAGCCGGGGATGGACTCGGGGCATCCGTGGACATCGATAACGCCACGGTCGTCGCGGGCGCTCCGCGAGACGAAACGAGCGCCGGAGCCGGCGCGGGCTCGGCCTACGTCTTCTTCCGGGTTGGACCGGTTTGGTCGCAGCAGCAGAAGCTCGAGGCCGGCGACGCCGCCGCCAACGATGACTTCGGGATGGATGTCGGCATCGATCTCGATAGCGTGGTGGTAGGCGCGCCACTCGACGACGTGACGGCCGGTGTCGATGCCGGATCGGCCTACGTGTTCTTTCGCACCGGTGCCTCGTGGTCGCAGCAGCAGAAGCTCGAGGCCGCCGACGGCGCCGCCGACGATCAGTTCGGAACCTCGGTCGCGATCGACGTCGATACCGTCGCGGTGGGGTCCCCATTCGACGACACCGTGAGTGCCGTGGATCAGGGCTCCGCCTATGTCTTCACGCGCAGCGGTTCGACCTGGACCCAGCAGCAAAAGATCGAAGCCTCCGTCGTCGTATCCGGCGAGTCTCTCGGGGGCACCATCGCAGTATCGACGGATACGATCATCGCCGGTGCTCCTTTGACTGACACCTTTCCCGAGGGCGGCTTTCGCGCAGGCTTGATCGAGGTCTTCACCCGTTCGCTGGGGACTTGGAGCTCGCAGCAGCGCATCTCCCCGTCTGAAGGGGCCGACCAGTTCGGCGAAAGCGTGGCGGTCGACGGCGACACCGCCGTGGTCGGCGCCCCTACGGCGGACGCGTCCTCTGTCGCCAACGCGGGCGCGGCCTATGTCTTCGTACGATCGGGAGCGCAGTGGGCACTACAGCAGAAGCTCGTCGCCAGCGACGCCGCGACGAACGATCGCTTCGGCCAGTCGGTTGATGTCGATGGCGACACCGTGATCGTGGGCGCGTACATCGACTCGACCGCTGCCGGCCAGTTCACGGGGTCGGCCTACGTCTTCGTCCGGAGCGGCACGACCTGGACAGAGGAGCAGCAGCTCATCGCTAGCGACGCCGATTTTGCTGATCTCTTTGGCGTTAGCGTGGCGGTCGACGGCGACAGCGCCGTCGTGGGGGCAAACTTTGACGACACGAACGCCGGCGGCATGGACATCGGGTCGGCCTATGTCTTCGTTCGGAGTGGGTCGACGTGGACCGAGGAGCAGATCCTGGAGCCAAGCAGCACCACGGGCGCGTTCGGCGTGCAGTTCGGAACCGCCGTAGATATCGAAGGCGATACCGCGGTGGTGACGGCCCTGGCGGCGACGAACAGCGGCGGCGCGTTCGCCGGCGATGCCTATGTCTTTACGCGCAGCGGAACAACCTGGACCGAAGAGCAGCGGCTTCAAGCCAGCGACGCCGCCGCTGGCGGTCAGTTTGGTCGGGATGCCGCGCTGTCGGGAGAGACAGTGATCGTCGGGTCTCGGGCCGATACCAGCGCCGGCGCCGACGCCGGAGCGGCCTACGTATTCACGCGGAGCGCCGGCACCTGGACCGAACAGCAGAAGCTGGAGGCCGGCGATGCGGCGGAGTTCGATGAATTCGGTTTCAGTGTTGCCCTCGACGGTGACACGGCCGTCATTGGGGCCCGGTTCGTGAATCTTCCCGACGCCGTGAACACGGGCGCGGCCTATGTCTTCTCGAGGACTGGTTCGACCTGGACGCAGCAGCAGAAGCTCGAGCCGAGCACGCCGACTGCCCGCGCTTCGGCCGGCCGCGCCGTCGCCCTCGATGGGAGCACGCTGCTGGTAGGCGCGCCATTCGCGACCACCATCAGCGGCAGCATCGGCGCGGCGTACGCCTTCGCGCTGCCGGCTCCGCCAGATCAGGTCGTCGTGGAAACCGGGGCGACCGGCGGCGCTTCGCCGGAACCAGCGCCCGACTTTGGTCAGGGCGCGGCGGTATCGGGCTCGGGGACCAGCGTTGCATTCATCGGTGGCGCGGACCCCCAGCGGGAGGGTGTCTACCGCGACACGGGCGGGACGGTCACGGTGATCGCAGATGCAGGCACCTCCGTCCCGGGGAGCACGGATACGTTCGATACCGAGTTCATCGACGTCGACGTCGAGGGGGTCACGGTAGCCTTCACCTCTAATCTCGGCGCCTACGGCACGGACGGCGGCCCGCTCTTCGTGGTCGCCAACCAGACGACCGCGATTCCATCGGGGGGCGGCGCCACGTTCGATACCTTTGGCAAGGTCGAGGTCACGAACGGAGACATCGTCTTCCAAGGCGGAACCGGCGGCGTCGTCACCGGCATCTACCGCGACCGAAACCGCGTGCTGACCCGGATCGCCGATACCACCACGGTGCTACCCGGAGCCCGCACCCCGACGGCCTTCGCGGAGCTCGCTTCGAATGCCGGCGATATCGCGTTCAGCGTCGAAAGCGCCACCGGCCCCGCCGTGTACCGAGAGAGCGCCTCGGTGTTCACGCTCATCGCGGACGACACGACGAGCGTTCCCCCGGGCCTGACCAACACGTTTGACGACTTCGATGGCGTCTCCATCTTGGCCGGTGATGTTGCCTTCGTCGGTCGGTCGCCGTCGCTAGTCGGCATCTACCAGGACACGTCCGGCACTCTCGAGGAGATCGTCGACTCCGGCGACACGATTCCGACCAGCCCTACCGAGACCTTTGGTGACTTCGTTCTCGCCGGGCACCTCGCCAACGGCCAGGTCGCTTTCGTGGGCCTCGACGGCTCGGCCAACACCGAGGGCATTTTCCGGGCGAGTACGACCCTGGCGCCCACGACGATGTTCGACGCCTCGGGCCTGCTGCCGAACGGAACTGGACCGCTCGACAGCATCGGAGAGACCGCGACCAACGGCGACACCGTCATCTTCGTCGCCTTCGACGCCTTGAGTTCGTACCTGGGAACCTTCGAAGTAGGGATCGGGTCGGCGGCCACGCAGAAGGCGCTGGGCGCGGTTCCCGGGGGCACCGTTTTCATCTCCTTGGGTCGCCCGGTCCTCGCCGGGAGCCTGGTGGTGTTCTCGGCTAGAACCACCGCTTTCACCGCGCTGTACACGCTGAATTTGGGGGGGACGCTTCAGCGGCTGGTCGACACCTCCGTTCCCTTGCCCGCCTTCCCCGAATTCGATCGCTTCCCGGACTACGACGTTGCCGGGGGGGAGGTCACCTTCGTGGCTGAGGATACCGACGGCCTGTTCTCGGTCCACCAGGGGGCGACGGCGTCGACCCTCTCCACGCTTCTGGCTCCGACCGCTGCTCTTCCGGGCAACCAGACGCTCGGCGCTACGGCCGATCCCGGCCTGCGGAGCGATGGAGCGCTCGCCGTGGTCGCCGATCAGGCGGCGGGCATCTTCGTGGCCGACGGCACGACGATCAGCGCCGTTGCCGATGCCACGACGGCCGACCCGGACGGCGGCGGCACGTTGGGGGCCGACTTTGGTCGCGCCAATCTCGCCGGCGTGGTCTACGCCTTCATCGCCGAAGACAGCGGCGGCAACCCCGGCGTGTATCGCCGGTCAGGCGGCACGGTTTCGTTGGTGGCCAACGACACGTCCAATGACCCCGAGCGCCCCGGCACTCTCGCTGGATTCGGCCCGAGTACCGAGGTTTCGGTCTCCGGCACCAGCATCGTGTTCAACGCGGCCGACGCCAACGGCA
Organism: uncultured Myxococcales bacterium; assembly: GCA_964473255.1. Classification (GTDB taxonomy): domain Bacteria; phylum Myxococcota; class Kuafuiibacteriia; order Kuafuiibacteriales; family Kuafuiibacteriaceae; genus Kuafuiihalomonas. The sequence continues at coordinate 13,841 of CAYYOT010000038.1, forward strand.
ACGACGCCATCTACTTCTCCAGCGGCGGCGCCCTGCAGACGCTCGTGCAGGCCCAGGACGCGATCTCCGGCTCTTCCGCGACGGTCGACGCCATCGATGGCGCACTCTTCGACTACGAAAACGGAAAGCTCGTGTTCGTCGGAACCGACGATGCGTCGCGGCGCGCCGTCTTCCTTGTTTCCGGAGGGGAGGTCAGCGTGCTGGTGGACTCCACCGATACGGTCCCGGGAACGAGTCGGAGCTTCAGCGACTTCCTCGGGGTGTCCTTGTCGGGCAACACGGTCGCGCTGACGGGCCAGGATACTGCGGGGACGCTCGATGTGTACACGGTCGATCTCGAGCCGCCCCCCGCGCCCGCCGTCCCGCTGCCCGCCTGGGCGCTGGCCGCCATGGCGCTCGCTTTTCTGCTGTTCGTCCCTCGCCGTCCCCATCATTCGCAGTGAGGTCCGCCTCTGCGACGAATAGTCCGTGCGAAGAGGTCCCCGTTGGTGCAGTATCGGGGCGTGCGGATGTTCGTCTCGCTGGGCGTGGGCATGCTGGGAACCGTCGCGCTGTTCGGCCTCAAGAACGTGCTGATGGCGTGTGAAACGTGTGTCCAGCCTACCGGCGCGCTCGGTCTGACGCTCCTCACCTTCGGCGCCGTGCTGGTCGGGGCCGGCGCATTCCGCCGCCGCCGGGTCGACGCCGACGTGACCGACGCCGAAGACCTGCCGTCGATCCGCTGAACACCGACCGGCTGGTCTGAATCTAGGGAGACCAGTGTGAGCGAGAATACCCTCCGACGCCGACTCCGGATCGTTTCAAACGATCGTCGTCTCCTGCAAGAAGTACTCGGTCGAGTTCGGTCGCGGGACCTTCGACCGATAAGCCGCGTGGTCCGGCTCCGGCTCCAGGTGAGCTGACGAGCATCGACGGGCGTGCTCGTTCGTCGATTGCCTCACCGCGACGCGATGGGTACGCCGTCGCTCATGCCTGGTGGATCTTGTCTTTGCGGTGCCATTCGCTTTCGAGTCGCCGCCCCACTCGCTCCGCCCGACGCGTGTCATTGCGCGTCATGCCGCAAGTTCTCCGGTCACTATTGGGCATCAACCGATGTTCCTCGGACCGCCTTGACGATCGAGGGCGAAGATCGTCTCACGTGGTACCGCTCCTCCGCCAAGGTGCGCCGAGGATTCTGCTCGAACTGCGGCTCATCGCTGTTTTTCGATCCGGTCATCAAAACGGACTGGATCGGCGTGGCCATGGGCGCCTTCGACGTTCCGACCGGAACCCGTCTCGGTATTCACATCTTCGTCGGGGAGAAGGGCGACTATTACGAAATCGGCGATGGACTCCCCCAGAACCACCGCTGAGCCATCCGCCTAATCGGGATCGGCTCCGCGAGCTCCGACCGTGCCGAGCCTCGGATTCAGGGGCGAAACGCGGCGAGGTTGCGCACCGAGTAGCGCTGGAAGAATACTGCTTCGGAGCGAGTTATGTCGATTCGGTCCCCACCGAAGTCCACGAACGGGGAGTTTCGGGTACGGCCGGCCATGATCAGGTCACCATGAAGCTCGTCGAACTCGACCAGGAACGGCTGAAGGTCGCCAGGGTCGTCGAAGGCGCTGGCGATGCAATAGTCGCCGCCCTGCTCCGCCAGGACGTAGGCGTTGCTCGAGGGGCCGGTCGGGGGGAGGCCCGGGAGACCGGGGGGGAACAGCACGTCGTCGTACGCGCCCGCGATCGCGAGCTGGCCCCAGGGGTCGTATGCCGAGACGAACGCGCCTTCTCCGCCGGAGCCGGTAACCAGTCGGATCTGAACGAGGTCGCCCGTCGCCTCTTCGAGGATCACGACGTACAGGTCCACGTCGTGGGGCACGATGGGCCCGAAGCCGAGATTTATGGGCTCATCGAACCTCGCGACCACGGCGATGAGTCCATGGCCGGGCTCCACGATGCGGACGTTACCCGGCAGCACGCGAATCCACTCGGCCTGCAGCTGATCGTCGAGCGCGATCACCGCTTGCGTCGGCGAGGGCTCGACATAGCCCGGGTAGACGATGGGCTCCACGCCGTCCAGGCGAGGTCGCTCCGAACGGCCCACGACGATCGTTCGACCGGATTCGGTCATGGTCAGAGTCGGTCCCCGGATGCCACTCGTGCCGCCGATGCGCCAGTCGTCGGGCAGGTACCGGCCAAGCGTGCAGTCCACGTTCGTGCTCGCAAGTTCGAAACGGCTCAGCGCCGAGGATGACGGCGCGCCGCGGATGTCCGCACACTGAGACTCGACGGGATGGGGACCGGCATTGTTCGCGGCGATCACGACCGCGCCTCCGATGGCTGGGTCGCTCGCGATGGCGTACGGCCGAAACGCTGGCAGCATCCGGATGCCGCGACCCAGGCCCGTGTTCGCGTCCAGGCCGATGAGGTACGCGGTACCGCTCTGGCTCGGATCTGGGCGCAGGGTGCCGCCCCCGAGCGTTGGAATCTCGAGGTCGGGGCTCGCGTCGGGGCCGACGAACCATACGATGTCGTGGTCCACGAGCATCTGCGTCGGGTTCGCGGTGCGGAGGAGCCCCGGAATCGGCTGCAGCCAGCGGACGTTGGTCGCGCGGTCGAGGGAGAAGGCGAAGATCTCGCTGGGGGTCGTGCCCGGGACGATTTGTCCGTTGATCCTTAGCTGCTGACCCGCCGACACCTCGGCGGCGAAATAGAGATTGCCGTCGTCGTCGGCGCCAGCGGCGAAGTCCCCGTTCGAGTAGCTGTAGCCGGTGCCTTCGATGACCACGGTCTGCAGCGGTACCGGGCAGTTGGGCAGCGGGACGCAGCGGCTTGCCTCCACACACGGACCCCAGCAGCCGTTCACCACGGACGCGACGGCGTCGGGGCCGCAGGTGGGTTCGGGGTTGGCGCATCGGACCTGCCGCAGATCGCAGGAAACCCACGGCGTCAGCGGAATCGGCCCGGCGTCGGCGCCGCTGCTGCCGTCGACCGAGCCCCCGGCATCGGGCAGACCTCCCGCGTCGGCCTGGGGGGGTGTCCCGGCGTCCGGCGCGGCATCGACCCGCCCGGTGCTCGCGTCATCGGACGCGAGCATCCGCGGCTCTGCTTCGGAGCAAGCGAACATGAACAGGGGGCAGGCCAATATCCATGAGCGGTTCATCACATTTCGCTGGTCCATATGGGTTCTCGGACGGATGTGCTTCCGGGGTTCGCGAACGGCTCAACAAAAGATGGTCATCCGCGGAGTGCGACAAAACGATCAGGGGTGCATCGTGTCCTGGCCTGGTTCGAGCGCCCCGCTCCCGGGGCTCCGATGAGCGACGCCCAGGTCGCCGCTCTCCGCGCCTGCGTCTATGCGCATGCTCAGCCGACGTCGTACTGAGCGGTGAGGTTCGTCGTCCTTACAACCGCAGCAGCAAGCGGACGGCCGAGACGCTCGAACGCCTCTCGATCACTCCGTTAATCGGCCCCACCGAACTGAAGGCGAAGATCGTTGATCTTGAGCCGCGCCATCTTCAGTCCGTAGGCATACCCGTCCGTCATCGCATCCCAGCTAAGCTTGGACTTCTTCGTCGCGTTCCAGTCCGCGGGGATCGGCGAGCTCGAGAAATCGGCGATCCGCCCCAGTGCGCGATGGCCGACGCCGCTGGTCCCGGTTCCAAAGCAGGAGGCGTAGTTCGCTTCGAGCGTGACGACCCGGCGAGTCGACCGGCACACCCCGACGATCAGTAGACAGTGGCCCGCGTTCAGGCCGCTCCACCCCTGGAGGATCGACCATGGCTCGGGCATGATGACCTGTCCGTCGTCATCGAGGACCTTCCCCTGGGGCACACCGTCGACGACCGGTCGAACCACGACCGTGGGATGCTCGGCGAAACCGTGCTCGACCATGACATCGACCGGCCCGAAGGCTCGGGCGGCGTCGTTGCCGACGGTTTGCTCGATCATGAAGCGATTGTGGTTCTCGCCGATGGGCCAAGAGAATTCGTCGTTGAGCTCTTGCAGAGTGGCTACGAGAAGTCCCTCGACGAAAGTGTTACAGTTCGTGATCTTGGTCGGGCTCCGGGCCTCGCCGGTTCCGAAGATGTCGACGGGGTAGTGCTCGTCGTTCACACCCGTCTTCTGGTATGTATAGTCGTCGTAACTCTCGAGGACTTCCAGGACTTGCCGTTCGGTGGGCAGCTGGAGCTCGGTATGCTCGAAACGTCTCATCGAATGAGAGATCAGGAGGCCGCTTGCTCCGGTCGGGGGGAGCTGAAACGCCGAAACTCCGTCGTGGTAGCCTGACTTCACCACCCGGCAAGCCATGACACGGTCTTCGATCTGGTCGGACGGCAAAGCGAACTTGCCATCGCTCGACGTCGTTGCAGCGTTTCGTTTCACCAGATCGGCGTAGAGGTACGCCTCCGTTCCCTCGCCTCCGGGAACGGGAACCCAGACCCCGCCGAACGGTTTGTCGTCATCGAGAACGAGCGCGTACTCCGTCCCCTCGAATGTCTTGGTGCGAGCGACGTCGTACTTCTCGTCGGCTTTCAGTTCGGCATCGGAAGGCGCGATGCCGGGGGGATAGAGGAGCGCTCCTCGCTTGGGCGCTTCGAACAGGGGCAGTCGTCTCCTCTTGCATTCGAGCTGCCCCTTGTCGGACGTCGGTCCGCCGCTTCGGACGTGAGCGTACGTGCTGGCCGCGTCCTTGGCCACGACCCACGCGCGAGGAACGGGAGCCGTCGGGCCCAGGGCGATGAGGACGAAGTGATCCGTGCCTACCGACTTGGCGTCGAGCACCGGGTAGACGCTGCCTTTTGTGATCGCTAGCGGCTCGAGCGTGACGGGCTCGAATCCGAAGGCTTCTTGGCGCGCCCATACTGGCCGATACTGATATACGGCTGGCTTGCTGTCTTTGGGCACGTGCAGCTTCAAGCCGTATGCGTCAACGCGAGCGTCGGAGACCCTCTTCATCTGGTCGATGACCTCCGACGAATAGACCATCGGCAGGCCGACAGCCACGGCCCGGCCCGAGTAGGCCAAGGGCTCGGGCTTCACGAACAGATCCTGATCGACGCTCACGTTCTCCCAGGTCTTCGTCTTGAAGCCCGAGGCCGTCAGCCGGACGAAATATCTCTCACCTGGATCGAGCCCGCCTACCTCCTTGGTCCCGGGCCTCACCGACTTCTCCACGTGCTTCTTGGCGCCGTCGGCGTTGGCAAAGAAGGTGAGGACGCCGTCGAAGTCATCGCCCCCATCGGGCTTGGCTACCTCGACCCGGACCTTTGCCTTGTCGTGAAACTCGTCAGCCGTGATCGGCGTGCAGGAAACCTTGACCTTGCAGCCGGGCTGCTCGAGCTCGATGCCCTCAGCGGAGTAGTCGGTCGACTCGTCCAGACGGCAGGTGAACTCGAAGCGCTGTTCGACGTCGACGAACACACCCTCGTCCTCGACGACGACGCGGATTTCGAACGGGTTCGACTCGTCGCCATCCAGAAGCCGGTGCTTGAGCCATACGGTGTGATTGAGCACCGTCTCCGTTTCGTCCGGCACCTTGTACGCCGTCTGGGAAGCGAACACCCCGCTGCTCGTGCCAAAGCTGATTCGAATGTCGCCGGAGCTCAGGAAATCCGAACCCTCCTTCAGCCAGATGGAATCGAGGCTGAGGCGCCGATAGATGTCCTCGCCGTAGGTCACGGGCGTGACATACGTGACTTGCAAGCACTTGCTCTGGGCCACGGAGCCGGCGCTCGGGGTGGACGGCTCCGTCATCGGTATCCAAGAACCCTCGCGCTCCATTTCGCCACCGTGCCACACGGTCCACGACGACCGCCAGAGACACCCGACGAGGGACGAGGCGGGCGGTCACCTCTGTCCGGCGTGCGGGTTGTCCGCAATGATTGGGGGCGTTCCTCGGGAACATCGTCTTCGTGGAGACGGGACGAGGGTTCCGAAGTGCCGAAGTTCACGGGCGGCCATCTTTTTTGGGAACTCGAGCGGCCCGCGCGGCAATTGATGGACGGGCCCGTGGTGGAGCCCGAGAGGCACTGATGGCCATGTGCGACCCGAGCGAAGACAAACACGAACTCACCGGGCTCCTTCAGGTGGCTGCGGCAGCTGCCATTGTCGCCTTCGCGGCGGTTGCCTGCATTTCGGAAGGGGTCAACCCCCCTCTACTCGCGCTGACGTGCGAGGAGATCAGGTTTTCAAGGGGCCCCGTGTACGACGGGGGTCAGCTGCAGGCCGTGAAAGCCGGCGACCGAATTCGCTGCCGCGCCTATGTCGATAACGTTCGCGGTGTTCCGCTCGACGCGTCGCTCGAGATCACCCAGGGCGCCAGCTTCATTCGAGCGGTCGGCGATACGAACCTGAGTTTCGACCAAACGAACGTTTCGGGAGTGACAGTGGACAATTCCGTCTGCGACCAGCTGGAGGCGGGTTCGGTCTTTGTCCCGCGCTGGGAATGCAGCCGTGTCTGCTGCCAGATGGAGGGGCGGCCGCCAGCGTTTGAAGACGGTGCAACCTGCCCCGCAGAAGCTCGCCAGCGCAAGCTCAACGCCTGCCGTCTCCAGCCGTTTGGCTGCTGCGTGCTGCGCGACGAAAAGCGCCGTCCCCCGCCGGGAACACTCCACAATCCGGCCGGAGCCTACATCCAAGCCACAGCCGTACAGTGCGGCTTGGCGGGCGGCGAAGCATGGTATCGAAGCAGATGCGGCTGCTGTCGGTACCGCAGCGCCGGCTACGAGTACGGCGCCACCTTCGACACGCTTTATGGCGGGGCCCCCCTCTGCCCGGGTCAAGACCTGCCGTTTGCTTCGTGTTGGCCGGAGGCAGCGCTTTGGGAAGAGTACGAGGATCCCGTTGGCTTCTGCACGGGGAGCGGTCCGCTTCGCCTCGATAATCGCACCGAGTGCGATGGTATTTCGGAGTCTTTTCGAGAAGGTTCGCTGGACGACCAACGCCTGGTGTGCTGCCAGCGACCCTCGGGCGTGACGTCGGCGGTGGCGGCACCGCCCAGAGAGCTTACGACCCGCGACCGTGTATCGCAGTTTGTCTACTACGACATCGTGGGCGCCGGCCGAGTGTCGATTCGCCTGCGACAGCGACAGGCCGTCGTCATCGCCTTCAACGAAGCCAAGGAAGGCTCGTCGGAGGTCGTCCTCGATACGACCGGCGAACTGCCGACGGTCGAGCCGATCGTTCCACCTCTCCCCGACGCCGGCGTCGAGCGTCCCGATGCCGGGCCGGATGCGATGGCCGACGCCCTACCTCGACCTGATGCGAGACCGGAGGCGGGCCCCGATGCCCAGCCGGACGCCGGTCCCGATGCCAGCGTTCCCGATGCCCAGCCGGACGCCGGAGGATCATGCGTCACGTTCTCCGACGGGAACTTCACGCTGACCGACTGGGACTCGAGGGTGGCGCGGGAATACGGCGGCCCCAACCAAACCACCGTGGAGCGACGCCCGAGCCGAGGAAATCCGGGAGCCTACCACTACACTCAGATTCGTCACCCCAGCCAGATCGCTTCCGGCCTGTGGATGACCTACCTGCGGACTTCCGCGACGTATGATCCCTCCGTCGAAGGTGCGATCACATCGCTGAGTGCATCGGTCGATATCGACTGGGCCGAGACCAGCCCGGAGACTCCGAATCGAGCCGCCATCGGCTCTTTGGCGATCGTTCAAGACGATACCGTGTACTGGAACAGTTCGCTGTTCGTCTTCTCTGGGGAAGGATGGAAGACCCACACGGCGTCGACCCTTGCCGAGTTCGAACGCCTTTCCGACGTCGGACCGATGCAGCCGGACTTCACGACCGCCGGCTCCGAGATGCAGTTCGGCTTCGTCGTCGCCGGCAGCGCGACGGCCGGTGTAGGAACCCCGGCTTTCCGATTCATCGGGATCGACAACTGGAGCTTCACCGTCTGTCGCTGACGGGCTCGAACCGAATCATGGTGGGCGTGGGCGCCATGGCTCCGGGGCTTCGGCCCCGGGCTCGGGGGCTCGGGCCCCGTCGACGGCGTAGCGAACAAGCTCTCGCAGCCAGCGGAGGCGCGGGTCGTCGGTTCGGGCCGCGTGCCAACTCATCGTCACCTCGGCATCCGGCATCGGGAAGGGGACCGGCGCCCAATCGATGTGCATGAGGGGCCGAGCCGCCTCGGCCAAGCGCGTCGGTAGCGTGAGCAGCAGATCGGACTGAGCCGCCACCGCGAGGGCGCCCACGAAGTCATGGATACGGACGACGATGTGACGGCTACGCTTCAGCTCACGAAGCGCGAAGTCGGCCGGACCCAGCCCTTGGCCCGAGGGACTCACCATCACGTGGCGAGCTGCGCAGTACGCGTCCAAGCCCGGTTCATCCAGCCACGGATGTCCCGGTCGGCTCACGCAAGACCATCCCGAGCGGAAGAGCTGTGCCGATTCGATCCAGCTCTTGTTGGAGGGGTAGGGGCCTGCGGCCAGGTCGCACTCACCGGACTCGAGGAGTGGCTCGAACGGTTCGGCTTCGGGGAGCATGACGAGCCGGACACGCGGGGCCTCTTCTACGAGTCGCCCGAGCGCACGAGGCAAGAACGCGATCGACGCAAAGTCCGATGCGGCGACCGTCAGCGTCGTTGACGCCTCCTTTGGATCGAAGCGGTCCGTTTCACCCAAGGTTCGCTGTAGCTCCAGCAGAGCGTGGCGGAGCCGTGGCCTGAGGCTTTCGGCGTACGGCGTCGGCACCATGTGGCGTCCTTCGCGGACCAGGAGTGGGTCGCCGAGCTGACTTCGCAGACGGCTCAGGGCCCGGCTCACGGCGGGCTGGGAGAGGTTCACCAGGTCCGCCGTTTCCGTGACGCTGGCCGTCTCCAGCAAGGCGTCCGCCACGGTCAGGAGGTTCAGGTCGACACTCATTAATTGCGTAGGACGCATGTCTAGATGTTATCTATGCACTAGAGTAATCAATATGGCGAGAGCATCGTTCAGCCATGATCGAACGCGCATCGAGACGCCGTGAGTTCCTTGGGGATGCCGGGATGGTGCTGTCGGCCGCCATGGTCCAGGCCTGCGCCTCGGGCAGGCATGCGTTGCCGTCGTCCGTGCCCGGCGTACCGTCCGATCCCCGTCGGCCCTCGCCCGAGGCCTCGGCCACCCCGATCGTGCAGGCCTTGGCCATCGCGCTGAACGCGCCCAGCTCCCATAACGTGCAGCCGTGGCTCTTCGAGCTGGAGGGCCCTCGGCGGGCCCGGCTGCGGGTCGATGAGACCCGTCTATTGCCGGCGACGGACCCGCCCGCGCGCCAGATTCACATCAGCTGCGGGTGCTTGCTCGAGGCGTTCGTTCAAGGTGCCCCGCTCGTCCATCACGGCGGCACGGTCGAGCCGTTTCCGGACGGGTCGTACGTGCTGGGCGACGTGGGGCGGGCTCCGGTCGCTCGCCTCGTGCTCGAAGACGGCGCCCCGCCGGCTCCGCCGCTTGCTCCGTACATCTTCCAGCGTCAAACCAGTCGGCTGGTCTACGAAGGTCCTGAGGTCACCCCGTCGGAGTTCGCGGTCGTGCTGGCTGCCGCCGCCCTCCGCCATTCGAAGGTCCGGCTCATCGGTCAGGACGACTTGCCGCCGTATCTCGAGCTGCTCGACCGGGCGATGACGGTCGAGTCGACGACGCGCGCGACCAACGAGGAGACGCGACGCTGGATCCGCTTTTCTTCCAAGGAGGCCGAAGAGCTTCGCGACGGGTTGACCTTCGAGGCCAACGGCATCACGGGCATGTCCAGCACGTTCGCCCGCTGGTTTTTGCGCGACACCGAGGAGTCGTGGAACGCGGAACGCACCGTGAACAAGGGCCTGAAGGTCTTCCGCAGAGGCCTCTACTCTGCGCGGGGGCTCGTCCTGTTGGAGACGACCGCCAACGAGTATGCCGACCACGTGGAAGCCGGGCGCGACGTCTATCGCCTGATGTTGGCTCTGACGAAGCACGGGTTCGTCTGCCATCCCTGCAATCAGGTCCTGCAGGAGTACGCCGAGATGGACGACACCCGTCGCGAGTTCGAAGCTCTGTGCGGAACAAGCGCTCCGGCCAAGGTGCAAATGATCCTCCGCATCGGTCGCAGCGGAGCCACCTACCGTTCCTATCGCCGCAAGTGGCGTGACTTCATGGCGTTCGGCAATTAACCGCAGGATTCGGGATCGGGCCGGGCCACGACTTGCAGGCTCGAGGCCCGGGGCTCTAGGGTCCGAGCATGGGTTGCGCTCCCCGACGCTACATGCTGGTCCTCCTGAGCGGCATCGCCGCCGCCTGCTCCAATGGGGCCGAAGGACTCGACCGGCCGTCGAATGGGGCTTCGGACCCCGGCCCGACAGAGGACCCGGTCGATGACCCCGTCGACGACCCGATTGATTCAGGCATGGAACCCATTGATGCACCCCGCAGCTGCCCCGAACAGGGCTGGTGCTGGGTGCAGGGACCTCCGCTGACCGTGGGGGCCAGCGGCGACCGGGTGTTCTCGCTCGGCTTTCGCGCCACCTTGCTGATCTGGAGCGACACTGGCTGGAGCGTCGACACGCTCCCCACCGAGACCGTTCTGCGTTCTGTCCTTCTCGACCGACCCGGGGACCGCTGGGCGGCTGACGCCGACGGCCGAACGTTCCACGACGACGGTTCGGGTTGGGCGCTGGTTCTCGGCGAAGACCCCATCACCGAGGTGCGCCGGGCCCGCGACGGTTCGGTATGGGGGCTGAGCCGCGGCCGCGGTGGTGCGCACGGGCTTGCGACCGAAACGACGCTGCTCCGCTGGGACGCCGATCGCTGGCGCCGGGTGCTGCCCGACAGCCCGTACGACTACCCGGGTGGCCTCCTCGCCGTGAGCGCCGATGAGGTCTGGGCCACGGGGCTGGTCACCGTCGAAGGCTCGGTTCGTCACGCGGTGCACCGCTTCCGCGGTGAAAGCTGGGAGCAGGTCGGCCCGTCGGTCGAAGGCTATGCCTGGCCCTCGGAGCTGAAGGAGGTCGAGGGCCGCATTCGCCACCCGGAGATGGGCGAGTGGGACGGTGAGCGTTGGCGCGAGTTCGAGCCGGATCCTGTGCCCGAGCCGGCCGGCACGCCAGAGTTTCGAGAGGCGGCCCAAGAGCTCCGTTGCAGCCCCTGGCTGCAGATCGTGACGGACGCCGAGCAATACTGGTGCGCTAGCCGAGGTCAGGTGTACTTCGGTGACGGGACGACATGGACCCCGACCCTGGTGGATCGATTCGCTCGCTCGCAGCCTCCCGCGCGGTGGGGTGAGCTTCCACCGAGCGTGTGGGCCGGACGGGAGGCGTCGGCGGCCGTGGGCTCGGCGCCCGACGACGTCCTTCGCCTGCGGGCGGGTTTCGTCGAGCGGTCCGATGGCGCGGCGTGGCAGGTCGTTTACGAGGGCGAGAGCGCGGTGCGCTCCCTAGCGGGAACGGGTCGGAGCGACGCGTGGTTCGTGGACGTCGACGGGCGACTCCTTCGCTACGACGGACGCGCGGCGGAACCGATCCCGGTCCCTGGTGCCGGCGCAGTCGGCGCGGTGTTCGCGCTGGACGACGGGAGCGTGGTCGCCACGACGCAGACGCAGGTCTTCATTTTCGACGACGGTCGTTGGACGCCGGGGATGGTGGTCCGCGAGGGCTGGGCGCCAAGTAGCGTAGCCGGAACGAGCGCGAGAGATGTCTACGTCGTCGAGGAGCAGGGCGGCCGGTCGAACGAGATCGCGCTTCACCACTTCGATGGCTCGACGTGGCAAGAGCTCCCGGTCGACGGGCTCGACGCCTTTGCGCGACTGACCACCCATCGGGGCGAGGTGTGGATGCACTCCCGGGACCTCGTCCGCGAGCTGGACGGCGACACCTGGATTTCGACCCCGGAGGTCTCGTTCGCGGATCTATGGGTCACCAACGACGCGGTCTGGGTCTTTGGCCACGACCGCGCCGCCCGTCACCCGCTCCCCTGAGGTGCGACGGGAATCGACCCCGTGGCCCCGGGGCGCCGGCGACGAGCAGCCGTTGCTACGACGCCCGAATGCTTGCGTGCGCTCACCACAAGGTTGGCGCTGGATACTGCTGAATGATCTCGTCAGGTGTCACTAACGTGAGACCGTGAGCGAGCGACTGAGCAACGAAGACTCGATCGAATGGGTCTGTATGAACATCAGGGAGCTTGCCCAACCAAAGGGCAGGGGTTTCGTCGAGCGGTAGCGAATCGAAAGCGTGGGCCTCCCGCTGTTTGGCTGCCCAAAGGCGGCCTTTCTGGCGACACGCGGGCTTGGGATGGTCAGACCTGTGACGGTCCGACTCATCAGTTGCCTTCGGCGTTGGCGACGAGTCGGCATGCCGGTCGAGTCGGGTCAAAATCGAAGGATGCATCGATGCAACCGTACAGTTCGTGGGTTTGCTGACCGTATCGACCGTCTGCACGGACCGTCCGATTGCCGTTCTCGTCCACCTCGCAGGGGTTCATCAACGTGCAGGCCTCGCCACCCTCGTACACAGTATTGGCCACGCCGACCACACGGTCGGTCGAGACGTCGACAAGAGGCGAGCCCGACATGCCCTGTCGTAGGTGGCACGTGTCATTCGTCAACCGGATCGAGTCTCGCCAGATCCACGTGTATTCGTGGATCTCATGAACGAAGCCGTCGATCGTGCAGTCAGACTGATAGCTGAAGTACGCGGTCGGGACGCGAACCTGGGTGCCTTCGTCGGGGCGATCGGGGTCGAGGTCGAACGGCCACACCGATCCCTCGTTGATCAGCTCGCCGTCCGATTCGAGCAGGCCCACGATGGATACGTGGCGAGCCAGGACTACCGATAGCGGACTCGGACCTCTAGGTAGTCCATAGAAACCGCGGTCGTGTGGCCCGCAAGGTCTCGGGGTCTGCACTGGAAGTGCATGCTCCCGTCATCCTCTGAGAATAGGGACTGGGCGAGGGCCGCTGCTGCTGGGCGAGGAGGGCGGAAGTCGATGAGCGTCTCCCGCGGGTTCGCGGCGTCGGGAGCTGTCTCGTTGGCTCCCAAAGCTCGCCAGCCCAACGTCGACTTGCCTTGGGGCGCCCATCCCAGCAGTTCGGCGCCCGTTTCTTGACTGGTGTTCGTGGTGCTACGGCCCCCGCAGAAGGCCCGCACCCGGACGTCATCGAGCTGGATGCGATCCAAGTGCTCGGGGAGTCGAGTCGAGAACTGGATTCCGGGGGTTGGCGTCGCGAGGTGCCATGTCTCGGGCGAAAAGTCGGCGCCGTGGAGGACGGCGCGACCGAGGCCAGCGTCATAGGCCATCGAAAAACCGGGCCCCGAGGGGCTCGGACCGCCGTCCGGAAGCGAGCGCCAGCTCATGCCATCCCAGTCATGGGCATCGGAGACGATGATGTCTCCGTCCCGGCCGTAGAAGACCGTCGAACGCCTTCGCAGCTCGTCGAATACCAGTCCGTGCCCGAAGCGAGCCTGGATGGCTCCGTCGTCGAAGCTCTCCTCGACCCAGGACGAGCCGTCCCACGTCCACGCATCGCCGAGACCTAACAACCCGGTCGTGCCTCCGTACATGAAGATCTGGCTTCTGCTTCGGTCGAACGCCATACCATGGCTCCGCCGCTTTGACGGGGAGACGCCAGCAGGCGTGGCTTCAGACCACACCCGGCCATCCCAAAGCCAGGTGTCATCGAGCTCACCCTCGCGTCCTTGGCCGCCAAAGAGCACGACCCGCTCACGGACCGGGTCGTAGGCCATGCGGTGGTTCCATCGCGGCGGTGGCGTTGGAGCCGCATCCGAGCTTCCATGACGGCGCCACGCAGAGCCATCCCAGGTCCACGTGTCGGTTAGATCCCCGCCCCCGCCGTAGAGCACGGTCTCGTTGCGAGCTTCATCGAACGCCATGGCGTGGTGCGTGCGTCCGGTCGGCCGCGCTTTCGGCGGCGTCACGTCGCGCCATTCCGTCCCGTCCCAGGTCCACGTATCGTCCAGCGCTTCGGCGACACCATAGCCGCCGTAGACCATGACCCGATCTTGAATCCGATCGTACGTCATGGCGTGCCGGGCCCGTCTGGTGATGCCTCCGCTGTCGACGGTGATGTCCGTCCAGTCCCGCCCGTCCCACTCCCAAACGTCGGATAGGGGCGGTCCGTTAGGGGGGACCCGTCCTCCCGTGAGGATGATGGACCTTCGGGCAACATCGTAGGCAACGCGATGGTCGACTCTGCGGGTCGGACCCGTCGCCGTGGATGAGGAGACGACCGTCCAGGTCTGTCCATCCCACTCCCAGGCCCGAAGCCTCTCAGACCCGTCGGCAATGACGGCCACGATTCGACGGTTGCCTTCGTCGTACGCCATGGAGGGTGACCCGTTGGCTGGGGGGCTGGCTACCGCGTCGATCCGTCGCCACGCGACGCCGTCCCATTCCCAAGTCTGGGGAAGGCGGCTGCGCTGCTCCTCGGGTTCACCGTCTCGCCCGTCCACGAAGAAGCTGTGTGTTCCGAACAGAACGACTCGGTCCCGGCTCGCGTCGTAGGCCATCGAGTAGTCGAAGAGGTCGACGGGGCCCGTCGTGATCCGCGTCCACGAGCCGTCGGACCTGAGCCAGGTCTCCCCGACAAATCTGCTCGAGAGTTCGTCACCAACCAAGCGACCACCGAATACGACCAGCTGTTCGGATGCTTCGTCGTAGGTCGCGACGACTTCGCGTGGTGGGTCTTCGACCTCGTCGCCCAAGTCCCAGCGGTTGCCGTCCCACGACCACACCGACACCGGACCTGGACCCTCCTCTGCGATGAGGAGCGGTCGCCCCACGGCAGTATCGAACACCAGGGCACCGTAGGATTCCCTTCGCGGATTGGATCTACGAGGCGAGACGTCGGACCACCGGTAGCCGTCGAACTCCCACGTGGAGTCCAATGCTTCCAGCCAGCTGAAGGGGCTTCCGGGTTCGGCGATCTGACCGCCAAACAAGACGAGTCGGTTCCGAGCACGATCGTAAGCCATGGCATGGTCGCTCGATGGCAGGACGACGGTGGCTGCGATCTTTTGCCAGAGCGACCCGTCCCAAGCCCACGTCTGGGCTTCTCCGGTGTCCGAGCCGGCTCGGAGAAGCAGCGCCCGTCCTCGAGCGCCATCGAAGACCATTCGGCCATTGAGAGGGGGGCTTCCGTCGGACGCGGCCCTCGACCACCCTTGACCGTCCCATCTCCAAGTGTCGACGCCGTGCAGGATGACGTCGTTCCTGACGGTGTCGAAGGCCATCGAATGATGACTGAGTGGGCCTGGCCATGGCGCCGTCGTGTCGATCTCACTCCACGTCGTCCCATCCCACTCCCAGAGGTCGTCTAGCTGGGCGCTTTGGCTAGAGCGACCGCCATACATCACAACGCGAGCACGAACCGAGTCGTAGGCCATCGCGTGAGCATAGCGTCCGGGAGGAGAGTCTGCGGCGGTGACTTCGCGCCATGCGCGCCCGTCGTACTCCCAAACGTCGGCAAGGCCGAGTCCGTTCGAGTTGCCGTCGGCGTCGCGCCCACAACATCCGCCAAACAACACGAGACGCTCACGTGCCGAGTCATAAGCCATGGCTCCGCGAGACCGGCGGGAAGGTCCAGATGCGACTCCGGTAACGTCGCGCCAGACACGACCGTCCCACTCCCACGTGGTCCCAAAGGGCGTGTGCAGGACGGTGCGTCTGCGTGCCGTGTCGAAAGCCATGGCGGCTCCCTCGTTGGCCGGGGGGCTGCCGGAGGCTGGGGTTGAGTTGAGCCATTTGTCGCCGTCCCACTCCCACGTTTCGCTGGCCTGAGCGGAGCCTCCGAAGAAGACGACACGTTCGCGCGCGCCGTCGTAGGTCAACGCGCCGAACGGTGGGATGAACAGAGTGGACCTGCGCCAGGCGAGTGACGCCTGTTCGACCAGGCCTTGTCCATCCGGGCTTCGCAGCTCGAGGCGTTCGGCGATATCTCGACCACTGGCGCGAGGATCTATCTGGGACGTGTTCTCGTGCGTTGTGACGACGCTGAGGGAATCGCGGGACGCCGAGGTCGAACTAACGAGCCAGCTGTTCTGAATTCGAACGGGAGAGGATTCGTTGCCGGCTCCGTCGAGCCCGGTGACGTAAACGTACGCAGTGTCGGCGTTGGCGAGCCGTAGCCCGGAGCGAAGCCACTGCCCAGTGCCACTTGCGGGGGCGGCGCTGGCGAGGAGGCGGCTTTGACTCGAATCCCCCCAGACTCGGAGCATCACGGGTGGGTCGGAGTCCATGAGGCTGAACGTGTCTGCTGGCAAGCGATCGACGGTGTCGAGTCCGTCGGGTGGTCCGAGCTCGTAGAACTCAACCCCCGCGGGGATGGTGAAGACCGGCTGTCCCGACTCGTTCGTGAGCACCTCAGCATCTGCGTTTCCCGCCGGGCTCCGGATGAAGCTCACCTGATCTTGACGGACCCGGAGTTCATCGGCCGTCAGGTCGAGCAGGATGGGTGGCTCCGAGAACGTGAGCCCGTTGAACCGGTTCCCATCGAGGTCGCGAACGTCGATCGAAGGAACGTAGGTCCCGTCGTTGAGCTCGCCAGGCTCGATGGTTGCGGCGAAGCTCGCAGGGTCGGACGACTCTTCGAAGTCGAATCGCAGCGTTGCATCGCCCTTTCGAGCGACGAGCGTAGGCGGCGCGTCAGACAGGTCGACCGCTCGGCCGAAGCTCAGCTCGACCACGATGGTGGTTCCGTACGCTGCAGCCTGGACTTGGGGGAGCGGATTTCCCGGGCCCGGCAGGTACTTGACCACGGCGCTGACCGTGGGCGCTGCGGACCCGCCATCGGGACCTTGCGGGCCGGACATCGCCGAACCGGCCTGTTCACAGGAGGCCAACCCGATGAGCAGCAGCGCTCCGCGCCATTCGAGCGAGCGTCGCATGTCCGGACGATGACACCGCGAGAACGTCTTCGTCACGGCCCGGTGCGGCAAGGTGGTCCAAGGAGGCTAGCGCGAAGCTGCCCGCGCTCCAAGGAGCGCATCGACGTGACGATCGTCGCGGAGGTCGTTTGGAGCCGATCGGGGTCGAACCGACGACCTCTTGAATGCCATTCAAGCGCTCTCCCAACTGAGCTACGGCCCCAGGATGGACGGGTAGGGGGCCCGTCCGGGAGGCAGGGTGGTAGCAAAGGCCATCAGAGGTGTCAACGCGAGGACGCGTGCGTGCGCAGGCCGTCGCTCCGGCTCCCAGAGCCAGGCGCCGAACGACGTGGCGACCGTCAGGTGGGGAAGAGCCCGGCGGGGTCGACCTCGCCGGAGACGACGGGCTGCTCGCCCATATCGGTGAGAAGGCGCAGGGCTCCGTCGGAAGCCGCGCCGAGGAGGCGCCCTTGGAACACTTTGGAGCCGCTGGAGACGGTGAGGTAACGGCCGAGCCCGATCGCGCGCTCCGACCATTCGGGGCTGATGAAGCCGACGCCGCGCTTTTGGACCGATCGCAGACCGCGAGCCAGCGCCCGGCGGACCGATTCGAACATGAGGTCCGGGTCGGGATTGTCGGCGCCGAGCTCGACCATGGAGACGGCGCGGCTCGCCGCGTCGCCATCGTGGGTTGCCGGCTTCAGATTCACGCCCACGCCGAAGACGACGTACTCGAGCTGGTCGCCGCGGCTGGCCGATTCCACCAAGATGCCAGCGAGCTTTCGACCCTGCTGCGGTCCCTCGGCCGCGAGCACGTCGTTTGGCCACTTGAGACCGATCGGCGTAGAGAGCCACGGACAGAGAGCATCGTGCACCGCGACCCCGCAGAGCAGGGTCAAGAGCGGCGCCTTGGCCGCGGGTACCTCGGGCCGGGCGATGAAGCTCACGTAGAGGCCGGAACCCGGCGGGGATGACCATGTGCGGCCTCGCTGCCCCCGACCGGAGGTCTGCTCGGCGGCGAGCACGGCGCCTTCGACACCTTCACGGGCGAGAGCCAGGGCTCGATCGTTGGTCGACGTGAGCGAATCGTGGCGCTCGATTATGTTTCCCCAGTCAGTCATGCCACTCCAGCGAGAGGTCGGCGGCCGCCACGGTATGCGTCAGTGCCCCCATTGAAATGAAGTCAACGCCGGTTGCGGCAACGTCGGCCAAGGTGTCCCAAGTGATGCCCCCGCTCGCCTCGATCAGTGCGCGACGATCAACGAGCCGCACCGCAGCTCGCAAGTCGTCCAGCGTCATGTTGTCCAAGAGGAGCACGTCGGTTCCGGCTTCGAGCGCCTCCGCTACTTGGTCGAGCGTGTCGCACTCGCATTCCACCCGCACGAGGTGGTGATTCTCACGCCGCGCGAGATGGACGGCTTCAGTGAGCGAACCTACGGCGGCGATGTGGTTGTCCTTGATGAGGACACCGTCGAAGAGGCCGAAGCGGTGGTTGCTTGCCCCGCCCGCGCGTACGGCGGCTTTCTCCAGGGCGCGGAGGCCCGGGGTCGTCTTGCGGGTGTCGACCACGCGAGCGTTCGTGCCTTCGCACAGTCGGGCCGCTGCTCGCGCGCGGGTGGCGATCGCGGAGAGCCGCTGCAAGAAATTCAGGGCCGTTCGCTCTGCAGAGAGGATCGAGCGTGCGCTGCCGCTCACCCAACCCACCGTGGTGCCTCCAGAAAAGAAAGAGCCGTCCTCACCTTCGAAAGAGACCTCAACGCGCGGATCGACCTGTCGGAACACTTCCCGAAAGGCGTCCGTCCCGGAGAGCACCAGCTCTTGCTTGGCCAACACGCTCGCCTTCCCGTTCCGATCTGCAGGCAGAATGCGGGACGTCAGGTCACCGGGGCCCGCGAGATCCTCCTCGAGGGCGAGGGCGACCAAACGCTGGGTGAGGGCGCCTCCGGGCACGGCTCGGCACGTTGTGTGGCCCGTGCGTAGAGGTCAACCTCGAGATCCATCGTTGTCGTGCGATAGATCGGGTCATCCCTGAGACGGCTTGGCCTCAGAATGTCGCGGTAGCCGTGGCGAAGAAGCGAACGTTCAGAATGTCCGTCGCGGAGAAGCGCCCTCCAGGAGCGTCGTAACGCGGGTCGTAATAAGGGGACCGTTCGTCCTGACCCCGGCTGTTGACCCGATTGATCCGCCCCACGCAAGGGACCGTACCGCAGAGCTGACCGGCAGCGGACGCCGGGTCCGTATCTTCGCCCGCCGCTTCACCGGTGATCAGGTGGTTGCTCACGAACCCCACCCCGACCCCGGCGCGAAACATGAACCACCACACCGGCTGGAGCGTGAAGCCGAAGCGCGCCTCGAAAGAGAAATGATCATCGACCTGGGTGAACTCGCCGCAGGGTACACCAGGGAGCGTGGCCTCGCCGGTGTCGGGATCCACGATGCACGGCGGGCTCCCCGCGTCTTGCCGGTAGTTCTCCGGGTTGTCGAAATCGCCGTACGTCACGAAGTCGCCGTCGACGTTGGTCTGACGGAAGTCGGGCAGGTAGTCGGTCAGCGGGCTCCAAGTCCGGCCGGCGTCGGTGAACTCGAAGCCTAGTCCGAAATCGAGGCCGTAGTAGATCTTCTTGTCGACGTTCTCGAAGAGCGCCATCTCGGAGCCCGCGTCGATGCGGGCCGACCACGGAGGCTCGAGGCCCAGCCGCTCCAGACGGCCAACCGCGATGGGCAAAGACGCTCCAAATACGACGTAAGGGTCGAAGGCGGGGACGGTCCATCGTGACCGGCGACTGAGCCCCAGCGACAGGTCGAAGACGTACTGACCTCGTCCGACCCCGCCCGTGCCGTCGACATCGGACCGGGCCTTGGGGTCGTTGGGTATCCAGTACTCGCCGGTGGGGAGGGTGACCAGCACGCCGAGGGTGATGGTGGGCCAGGCGGTCTCCGGGCCGTCCACGACCGGACTGAAGTCGAGGCCGAGCTGGACGTCGCCGATGCCGGACCGATTCCGCGCCTGTGGGACGGTCGTGATGGGATAGCGAAGCGCGAACGAAGGGTCGTCGGCGCTGGCGCCGTACACCGAAGACGTGCTTTCGGCCCCGGGAGCGAAGCCGATGTTCGAGTCCCACTGCAGGACGATGGGCAGGTTCGCCCGAACGTCGAAGTGCTCGTAGATCCCGATACGCCCTTCGACGACGAGTCGCCGGCGTACCTCTTCGTACTCGAGCTCTTTGCGTTCCCCGAATGAGGCGTCGGCGGTTCCCGCGCCTGTCACGAACTCACGGACGATCGTCGCCTTTTGGAAATCCTGGTCGAAGCGAACGCCAAGGTGGACCTCGGGAAGCTCGCGCTTCGAGCTGACCCCTTCCAGAGTTCGGGTCGGGAACGCGGCGTGAGCCTCGACCGTGCCGAGAAACGCGGCCACGACCACACAACTCTTGGACAGAGACCGCGTCATGAACCGCGCCTGGTATTGGAGGTAAACCAGGCCAGAGGCGCCGTCAAGGATGCGACCCCACCGGCGTTCGAGACTGCGCAATCTAGATTGCGGGATTATGGGCCCGCGTCGTCGGAACCGACCGACTCGCGAAGGCGGTGCTCCTTCATCTTATTTTGGAGGCTCTTGCGCGAGATCTCGAGCCGGCGGGCGGCCTGCGTCACGTTGCCTCCCGTCTCCTCCAGCGCCCGGGAGATCAGCTCTTTCTCCAGGGTCTCCGTATGCTGGCGCACGATGTCCTTGAGCGGTCCGACGGGATGTCCTTCGGGTACCGGCTCCAATTTGGGCGCGAACGCCGCCGCGCTCTCCGGTTCGGATTCCGGACGGAAGGCATTCGGACGGAAGGCGTTCGGGAGGGCGTCCACGGTGATGCGACTTCCTTCGGCAAACAGCACCGCCCGCTCCATGACGTTTTCGAGCTCGCGTACATTGCCGGGCCAGTCGTACCGAACCAGCGACTCCAACGCTTCGGGGCTCACCTCCGAGACCGGTTTGTTCAGACGCTCGCGGTACTTGTCGACGAAGTGGGACACCAACAGCTCGACATCCTCCCGGCGCTCCCGCAGCGGCGGAAGATGGATGGGAACCACGTTCAACCGGTAGTAGAGGTCTTCGCGAAATCGACCGGCGCCCACTTCGGCGCTCAGGTCGACGTTGGTCGCGGCGACCAGCCGGACGTCGACACGGGTGGTGCTGACGCCGCCGACCCGCTCGAACTCGTGCTCTTGTAGCACGCGCAAGAGCTTCACCTGCATCTCCAGGGGAATGGTGCCGATCTCGTCCAGGAAGAGCGTGCCGCCATCGGCCAGCTCGAAACGGCCAGGCTTGCTCGTGACTGCTCCGGTGAAGGCACCCCGCTCATAGCCGAAAAGCTCCGATTCGATGAGGTCGCGGGGAATCGCGGCGCAGTTGATCCGGATGTACGGCTTGTCGTGGCGTTCGGAGTTTTTGTGAATGGCGGAGGCGATCAGCTCCTTCCCCGTCCCCGACTCGCCAACGATCAGCACGGTCGAGGGACTGAAGGCTACCTTGTCGATCGTTTTGAAGACGTCTTCCAGAGCGCCGCTCCGGCCGATCATGCCGTAGCGTCCGTGAGGTTCGGGCTCGGGCTCCGTCGAACGGAGCTCCGATGCCGCGGACGCTTTGCGTATCACCACGCGAAGCTCGTCGCGGTCGAATGGCTTGGTCAGGTAGTCGAAGGCGCCGAGCTTCATGGCATCGACTGCGGTATCGACGGTCCCGTGGGCGGTGAGGAGAACGACCGGGAGCGCCGGATGGTGCTCGTTGAGGGCGCGCAAGAGACCCAAGCCGTCCAGCCTCGGCATGCGCAGATCGCTCAGCACGACGTCCACTGGCCCGTGGCTCATCAGCTCCAGGGCCTCCTGGCCATCGTTGGCGGTCAGCACCCGGAATCCGTCTCTCCGCAGATGGGCCGAGAGCACTTTGCGCATGTTCGCTTCGTCATCTACGACGAGCACCGTGCGCTCCTCGGGCATGGCGTGGGAGTTCAGCCCCCTTGCTCGCGAAAGACAAGCGGGCTCGACCGCGGCAGGCCGTTCGGGGCGCGGCGGACCGGTTTAGGGTTCAGGGGACGGAAACGTTTCCGAGAGCCTCGAGAACCGCGGCCTGAAAGGCTGCGGGCGACTCGACCATGGGAAAGAACCCAGAATCGTCGATCCGCACTCGCCGAGCGCCGGGGATCCCGGCCTCGTAGGCTTCGAAGTTGGCCTCCGGGATCAGGTCACAGGCACCGGTGATTATGGTCGTGTCGGCGGTCACTTGGCCCAAGGCCGCGCCGTAGTCGTAGGAGCTGTTGCGAAGCTCGAGGTCCAGCAGAAACTGTCCCCGCCCGTTGGCGCCCCGGATTCCGAGTTCGAGAAAGGCCTCGACGTTCTCGCGGCAGACCCACGGGCGCGCGTAGATGTAGAAGCTGTCGATGGCGCATTGGTCGACATCGCGAAAGCATCGCGGGCTGATCCGTAGGTCGGTGAGGGCCCGCGTGTCGTGGGCTGGGTGGGTCGAGTAAGCTCGGATCCAGTCGGCGCGAAGCTCGACGTCGATCGGATACGGAGCGACCATTACGACCTTGTCGAACACTCCAGGGTTCTG
This sequence comes from uncultured Myxococcales bacterium, assembly GCA_964473255.1. Taxonomy (GTDB): domain Bacteria; phylum Myxococcota; class Kuafuiibacteriia; order Kuafuiibacteriales; family Kuafuiibacteriaceae; genus Kuafuiihalomonas. The sequence goes on from CAYYOT010000038.1 coordinate 36,265, forward strand.
ACCGTCGAAAAGGGTGGCGATGACCGCTCCCCAGCCCTGTCCGAGAACGTCGAACTGCGTCGTGGCATCGAAGTACTCGTTGCGCAGGTAGGTGACGACGTTCTGCAGCGAACGAAGCTGATTCTGTACCGAGACCTGGCTTTCTTCCTCGCCGCTGATCGGCGAGCGACCCTGAGCCATGAGGTCGGTGTAGATCAGAGCTCGGGCGGCATCTTCACCCGTCCCCGACCCCAGAAGAAAAGCGGTGGGCTCGATCAGGTGCTCCGACCCGAAGCCGAGATCGAAGCCCAGCATCAGGACGGGGTTGCTGGTCGAAGTAACGCTGCCGCGGATCTCCATGAAGATCCGAAACTGGCCGATATCCACGATGTCGCGGAGCACCCAGTCCGGGTTGCCTTGGCCACCGGCGTCGGGCTGGTCGATGACGACATCCGGCGCACCCGCGTCGGCGAAGGTCGAGGCGTCCGGGGCGGGGGCAGCATCGGGGGGCGCCGCATCCGTCGGTGTCGAAAGCCCGCCCTCGTCGGAGCAGGCGGCTGCGGCCAGCAGGAGGCTCGCCACCCAAGGCGTTCCGCGGGACATGGCTAGGCTATACGGACCAGTTCGTGGTTCGGGCAAGCTTGAAATTCCAATGATCTGGGGGCGTTAGCGAGATGACAGACACCCGTTCGAAATGTGGCGGGCGCGAAAGCCCAAGCAGGCCGGTCGCGTACGCCTAAGACCGGGCGAACAGACGCGACACGCGCCACGCCAGCCAGCCGGCGAGGCACGCCTGGACGAGCAGCCACGCACGGTCAGCGACCGAGGCTACCCCCCAGATTCCGAGCACGTCGGCGAAGGGAGTGACCACCTGGATCGCGAGAGCCGTGCTGAAACCCACGGCGAGTCCAAACAGGAGCGGTCGCAGCGCCTTGAGATGAACCAGACCGATCGTGAACGCGAAGACGGGGAGGACCGACTGCCAGCCCGCCGTCCGCAGGAGTTCGACGTCGCCGACGCCGACAGGTCCCGCCCCCACGATGAGCCCAACGCCCGCGGCGACCCCCAGACCGGTCGTCGCTACGGTCGCGACCACCGGCCCCAGCCCGCGCCGCCGGCGCAGCATTCCGCCAGCCGCCAGGGCGAGGACTGCCCAGCCCCATCCGGCGACCAAGGCTTCGGGACCACGTCGGGCCCGAAGGGCGCTCTCAACCGCGGCCGACGCCGAGACCAGACCCGCTCCGTACCGGTCGTCGCGTCCCGCCGGACCGAGGTCTTGAGCGGTCTCGCGGAGGATCGCTTCGACCCGGGCCACGTCACGCACTCCGGTGCTCATCACCAAGGCGGCAACGCCGGCGACGTGAGGGGCGGCCATCGAGGTGCCCTGGAACGCGAGGTAACGGTCGGTCTTGTCGAGCTCCTGGGGCAGCACCGTGTTCTGGAGGATCCCGGCGGATTCGCCGAGCTTCTTGTTGCCTCCGGGGGCGGCCACCGCCACCTGAGGGCCGTAGCTGGAGTAGTAGGCCAGCTTGCGGTCGGGACCGACCGAGCTCACCGCGAACGCTCCGGGGTAGGCGGCAGGATACTCCACCCGCCCGCGCGAGCCGTTCCCCGCGGCACAAACCACGAGAACACCCTTGGAGCGAGCGTACCGGACCGCAGATTCCATGATGAGCGAACGGGGCCCCCCACCGAGGCTCATGTTGATGATGTGGGCGCCTTCATCGGCCGCGAAACGGATCGCGTCCGCGATGTCGCCCGCGGTGCCCGAGCCTCGGCGCGAAAGAACCTTGAGGGGCATGATGGCGGCCTTCGGGGCTATGCCCGCCACGCCCCGGCGGTTGTTCGTGGCCTGAGCGATCGTGCCGGCCACGTGCGTCCCGTGGCCGTGATCATCGTTAGGGTGCGAGGTGTCTCGGATGAAGTCGTAGCCTTCGACGAAACGCGCTGCATCGAGGTCTTCGACCCGGCGAAATCGCTTGTAGTCCTCGAAAGCGACCCCGGTGTCGATCACCGCCACGACGATCCCGGTGCCGTCCGCGTGCGCCCAGGCGTCGGGTACGCCGATCAGCGGGAACGACCACTGCTGGGGGTAGAGCGGATCGTTGACCTTGGTCGGCAGGCGTCGCTGCGGTGCTGGCGCAGGAACGCTCTTCGACGGACCGAGCGGCTCCACGAGCCGATAGGTCCAGTTGGGTTCGACCGCCTCGACCCGTTCGTCGTGGGTCAACCGCTCGAGCAGGGGAATGAGGTCCGCCGTGTCCGGGAGGGGCTGAAGCTGAAGGTACAGGTTCTCGTCGTCGGCGTGGATCGAGTTCAGCCGCAGGCGGAGACGGTACTCGCGCTGGAACGCCTCCACTTCGCGGTCCGTCAGGCGGTCATCGAGGTCGACGAGCAGCCCCTGGCTGGCGTGGCGCAGCAGTCGCAGGTCGTGCCAGGCCGCGGGCCGGTCGGGTCGTCGGTGTGCGCCCCGGTGCACGTCGGGCCGTCGCAGTTCACCGAGGGCTCGCTGGATGTCGGCCGGCCAGTCGAGCTCGGAGGCCGCAGTCGAGGGTCCGAGGGTGAGGGCGGCCAGCCAGCCGAGCGCGCGCGTCAACATGCGTCCGAGCTTGCGACGGAACCTACGCCGGACGCAACGAAGTCACGGGTTCTGGGCCTTCAACTTCGAAGTCAGGTCGACGGTCGGGCCGAGATCTAGGGCCTTCAGCTGAGGGAGAACCTCGCTCATGTCCCCGACGAGAAGAATCTGCATGGAGTCCGGGCTCAGATACGATTGCGAAGTCCTTTGAACGCGAGACAGCGAAGCGGTCGCGTAGCGTTCGCCGAGGTCTCGGAAGTAGTCGAGCGGTAGGTCGTAGACGTACAGCGATACCGCCGCACTTCCGATCGCGCCCGCGGTCTGAAACTGTCCGGGCAAAGAGCGCACGATTCCGTCTCGAGCCAATTCGAGCTCGGCGGTACGGAGGGGGGCGTTCGTGAGACCGGCGAGCTCCCGCAGGATCTCCTGGACGGCGGGACCGGTGACCTGGCTCTGCACCGCGCTGTAGGCCAGGAAGACGCCCACCCCTCGACGGAAGGTCACGTTGGAGCTCGCGCCATAGGTGTAGCCCTTGTCTTCTCGAAGGTTCGAGTTCAGGCGCGAGGTGAAGGCTCCGCCGAAGGCCTCGTTGGCCAGCGATAGCGGAATCTCGTCGGGTCCTCCGCGTCCGAACAGCGGCCGTCCGAAGAGCACGAGGGTCTGAGCCGAGCCCGGTCGGTCGACGATGTGGATCGCTTGGCGAGGGCGGGGCTCGGCCGGCGGGAGGGCCGCGGGAGCCTCCGAGCCTTTCGCCCAGCTACCGAAATGAGCCTCGGCCAACCGACGCGCGTCCTCCAGGCTCAGCGCTCCCGTGACGATCAGGGCCGAGCGGTTCGGCGCGAACGTCGCTTCGTACTGGGCTTGGACATCGCTGAGCTGGAGCGCGCCCATGCTGTTCGTGGTCCCGCTCGGCGGGTGGGCGAGCGGATGCCCCTCACCGTAGACGAGTCCCGGGAAGAGCATGAACGCGGCACCCTGGGGCGATGCGAGCGAACGCTCGATCGAGGCCAGGGTCTCGGCTTTCACGCGGGTGAAGGCGCCGGGGTCGAACCGGGGCTCCCGCGCCGTGCTGGCCAGCAACCGCATGAGTTCGGGGGCCTGACGGGCCAAACCTCCGATCGAGAGGACCCCGTGGTCGCGGGCGCTCGCGGCTCCGAATCGAGCGCCAAGGTCGGCCACACGGTCCGAGAAGGCCAGGGCATCAAGGTCGCCCGCGCCCTCTTCCATGAGGGCATACATCAGGGATGTGAGCCCGTCTCTTCCATCGGGATCGGCGGAGGAACCGCCGAGGGTCACGAGACGGAAGGATACGAGAGGTACGGTGTCGACCTCGGTCACGTAGAGCGCGAGACCGTTGCCGAGCTCAGCCCGAGAGAAGGAGGGGAGGACGGGGGCCTCGGCTGCGGGAACGGGAGGCCGCTCCGACCGCCAGTCTTCCGCGGAGCCGTCGCTGGCGGCGACGGCACAGGCGAGGGCGAACAGGGCTGGACTCACGGCTTGGCCTCCTCGGGGCGGGCCCGAATCACGACGCGGTTCTTCGTCAGGTAGCGGGCGGCAACGTCGGCCAATCGTTTCACGGTGACCGCCCGATGGCGCTCGACGTCCCAGGCTAAGCGTCCCGGGTCGTCCACATAGAAGCGATACTGCTGCAGTCGCTCGGTCCGACCCCCGAAGCCCCCCAGGTTTTCGAGCTGGCGAAACATGTCCGTCTCCCAGGTATTCCGCGCGCGGGCGAGTTCCTCCTCGGTGGGCGGGTCGGACTGCAGTCCGTCCAGAACCTCGAAGATCGCGGCCTGGGCCTCTTCGACCGTGCGACCCGGACTCACGACCAGGTCGATCTGAAACACCGAGGCGGCGAGGTGCTCCTGAAATCCCGCGGTGACACTCTGGGCGAGCAGGTCTTCGTGAGACACCCGCCGGTCGAGCCGCGAGGAGCGGGTCCCGCTGATCACGTGGGCCAGCATGTCGAGGGCCGCGGTGTCCGGGGCGAAGGCCGGGGGCCCCAGCCAGGCCACCGAGATCTTCGGGAGCTTTCCTATCGGCTCCTCGAAGTCGATCACCGTCTCCCCCTGGAGAGCCTCGGTCTTCGGAACGGTTCGGTCGGGCCGCGGCCGCCCGCTCAGCGAGCCGAAGTACTTCATCGCGAGCTCCTTCGCCGTCGCCAGGTCGACGTCGCCCGCCAGGGCCACGGTGGCGTTGGCCGGCGTGTAGTACGTCCGGAAAAAGTCCCGAACGTCGTCGAGCGTGGCTGCGCGGATGTCGCTCATCGAACCGATGATGTTCCCGAAGTAGGGGTGCGGCGCCGGAAAGAGCGCCTGTCCGAGGCGCTCGTCCATGAGGCCGTACGGGCGATTGTCGATCGACTGGCGGCGCTCGTTCTGGACCACCGCGATCTGGTTGTCCAAGCTGGCCTGGGTCAGCGAATCGAGGAGAAAGCCCATTCGGTCCGACTCGAGCCACAGGGCCGTCTCTAAGCCTCCCGCGGGCACCGTCTCGAAATAGTTGGTTCGGTCGAAGCTCGTGGTGCCATTGATCTGGGTCCCACCGATCTCCTGGAGGATGCGGAAGTGCTGGTCCTCCCCTACGTGAGGGCTCCCTTGGAACATCATGTGTTCGAACAAGTGGGCAAAACCGGACCGACCGGGTCGCTCGTTGATGGCCCCAACGTCGTACCAGACGCTCACCGAGACGAGCGGCAGACGGTGGTCCTCGTGGACGAGGACCGTCAGGCCGTTGTCGAGCTGGAACTTCGAAAATGCCAGCTGGGGCTGGTTGTCGTCGGGCAAGTCCGGCGCCTCGTGTCGGGCGCTTTGACAGGCGCCGACCAGCGCGGCGCCGAGAGCCAGGAGCGGTAGACGCATTGCGGCGGGACGCTACGCACGCACGACGGTCGGGCACAAGCGCGGACGGGCAGAACGGCGGTCGATCCGGCGCCGGGGTGCTCTTGCCCTCAATCGGGCGAGTGTCTAGGAAAACGGCCGATGGCGACGAAGAAGAAGACCACGCGGACGAAAGCGGGCTCGAAGAAAGCCAGCACGAAGCGGAGCCCGAAGAAGAAGGCGGCGACCCGGAAGAAGGCAGTCAAGAAGAAGGCCGCCGCAAAGAAGAGGTCGGCGACGAAGAAGAAAGTCGCCGCAAAGAAGAGGTCG
>CAYYOT010000039.1:0-40453 GCA_964473255.1 uncultured Myxococcales bacterium
TGATTACCGGGGCGAGAGCTTTCGTACCTCCTGCCTCTTGACCCCCAGTCTTGCGCGCTAACCAGGCAGCGCTACGCCCCGGTGAGGGGGCGGAAAGAACCGTAAACGATCGGGCGAGTCAAGGACTGGTGGGGCCGGCGGCCCCGCCTTCGCGCCGGTCCGCGGGGGCCCTGGTCAGCCGCAGGCACACCTCCGGCCGAAGCGCCTAAGGCTGCGCCCCAAAGGCCGCCCCCTACACGAGCATCGCGGCGTGCGGGCTGATCTGCATGCCGAGGATCATCTGATTGGCTTCGCGGCGGCTCTCCGAGATCTGGGACACCAGCTCCAGGATCTGAGGGTGCGTCATCATGACCTCGGAAAAGTTCCGTTTCGACAGGCGCAAGATGAAGCAGTCGGTCACCGCGGTCACGGTGGCGGAGACTGGTTCGTTTGAAAGGAGCGACATCTCGCCGAACATGGCGCCGGGCTGGAGCTCGGCGAGCTGCACTGCTTCGCCGTCCGTATCCTTCGTGACGACCATGCGCCCCGTCAGCAGGATGTAGAGCCCGGAAGCGGGGTGGCCCTGGTGAAGAAGCACCGATCCTCGGTCGAAGAACTTGCTCTTGAAGTTCTGCATCAAGCGCCGACGGTCCTCGAGCGTGAACGGCTGAAAGAGCTCGTGCGTCGCCATGCAGGTGGCGAGTAGGCGCTGACGCTGAAAGTTGCGGAGCGCCGTCGCCACGGTGGGATACCGGCGGATCACTTCATCGAGCACCGTCCGGCTGATCTCGAGCACCTGGCTCTCGAGCTCGGCGGTAACCGTCGCCGTGCGGGGCCCGGGCTGCAAAATCGCCATCTCTCCAAAAAACGCACCTTCGCGAAGCCGAGCCAAGAGAACCTCCTGCCCGGCATCGTTTCGCCGCGAGACCCGCACCTGCCCCCCGGCGACGACGAAGAACGACTCCCCGGGCTGGCCCTCCTTGAGAATGATCTGACCGGGCGGAACCTCACGCATCTTCATTTTCACCAAGAGCTCGACGAAGGCCGGCCGCGGGAGGTCCGAAAACAGCGGGATGTGCGGAAGACCGCGGCCCTCGCCATCGTGGGGCGAAGGCCCGGGTGGCGGTGGAGGCGGCGGAGCGGGCTCGTCGGAGACGGGCCGGCCCTGCGCGTCCATCCGGATCTTCTTGAGCTCCTCCAAAGAGATCTGCCCGGCCCAGGTTTGGGCGCTCGGTGGAGGAGCCCGGCGACCCGGAGGCCGAGCCGCGGGCTCGACACCGGCGGTGCGGAGGATCCGATCCGAAGACGTCGTGGGGGCGGTGGGAATCGAAGGATGACCACCGGACGTGGGCGGCGACATCCGAGGCGCTTCCCCCGGCTCGGAGCGTTCGGCGGTCATGCGGACGAACGTGCTGGTCGAGCTGGGGGCGGTGCCGAGGCCCCCCGAGGTCGGTCCCGCCGGCTGCCGACGCTTGGAATACAGGTCCGCCAGTCGCTCCTGGGTCGACGTATGCCGCGAGTCGACCGTCAAGATGACTTTACAGACAGCGATCGCTTTCAAGAGCTGACCGTCTTCGGCATACGCTCGAGCCACGCTCTCATAAGCGACGATCGCCGAGCGACGATCGCCGAGGCGACGGTGGAGGTCACCGATCTTCAGCCGGCTGTTGAGATCACTCGGATCGCGATCGACGAGCGACTCGTAGGCGTGCAGGGCTTCCTTGAGGCGGCCATCCGCGTAAGCGGACGAAGCCTTGTCCTTCAACTGACGGAGCGCCTCACTCACGAATCCGGCTCCAGGTTCGAGCCCCCGAGCGCGGCCAAGACCGAAGCCGTGATGTCCCGCAGCAGCTCGGCCGCCTGGAGATAGACGTCGGACGGCGTGACCGCCCAGCCTCCGCGGAGGCGGCAGCTGTCCGCCCATCGAGCCTCCGGATCGTCGGGGTGAAGCTCGGCGAGCGCCTGCTCGGGCTTGCCCGTCGCGACGATGGCGATCGCTTTCACCCGCCGCGTCCAAAACTCGGACTTCAGGTCGGGCGGCATCTTGCCGTCGGCCGCCCGCATCACCGCCAGCCGCAGCGCGCGGACCGATGCCATGAGCGCCCCTTCGCTGAGGTCGGCCGCCGGAAGCACGTGCGGCGACAAGTCGACGTGCCGCGGACGAAGCCCCAGACACGCCGATTGGGGCGACGTGTCCAGATCCTCCGGGCGAACCGGCGGCATGATGTCGTGGGTGTCGCGCTCGGGCAGGTCGGCGGTGTCCGGCTCCTGCTCCGTCTCCATGACCAATCGCGCCAGATCGGTCCCGTCGGTGCGGCGGAGCGTCGCCTCGGCTTCCGCGAGCTGACTGAGGAGCCGAAGCCACGGGTCCGTGGACCGCCGCAGCAGCCGAAAACGCCGCTCGGGTTGACGTTCGGGAACGTCGGCTGCCGCCACCGCCAGGCCCGCCGCCGCGCGGTCGATCGGCATCCACGGGAGCCCGGCTCGCACGCGGTCGACCAGGCGCGCCGCCGCCGCCAGGCGCGCGGTATCGCGAGGACTCCAAGCGACCCGAGCCATGGCCTGTTTCGTTTCCGTCTGGGTCAGCGACCGCTCGGCGAGACCCGCCAACACCCCAAAGTCGAGCTCGGATTCGGTCGGCTGCGAATCTTCGGTCCCCTCGAAACCGGCCAGGAGAACCCCGGCCTGGGCCTCGGACAAGCCAGCCGCCATGAAGGCACGGACAAGGCCCTCCGGAGTCTGAGCGCTATGACGGCTGGTCGCCAGCCCCGAAGGAACCCAGGCCACCGCGTATCGGGCGACCACGAACGCCCCCACGCTGCACTGTTGGCCGTAGCCGCGAAGAGGATCCTCCTCCGGCCACAGCTGCTGGCGTACCGAGCGGACGCGACCGTCCAGCTCTTCGAGCACCGACTCCTTCTCGTCGAGGAGACCGCAGGCCGTAACCACGCGGGTCAACCGCTCCACATCCCGATCCAGCTCGTCGGGGTCGGGGGTCGGACCTGCCTCGGAAAGGTTGACGTGGACCATCTCGCCCTCGGGAGACTACCGCTTACGGGGTCCCGTTTACAGATTACGTTTGGGACGCTGCGAGCTGGGGGCTGGCGGCGTCTCCGGCTCCTCGACCGGCGCCTGGGGTGGGGGTGGCGTACGGGCCGGATCTTCGGCCTCGGCGATGGCTGCGTCGTCGTCGGCCGCGCGGACGACGGCCTCACCTTCACCGTGATCCTTGCGGAACCGGTCCAGGTGCTCGCGGGAGAAGACCCCCTTGGCCTCCTCCATCGCCTCCTTGAAGACGGTCTTCATCCGCTCCTGGCTGATCCCCGGATTCTGGAAGTATTCGATGGCGATCTTGCCCAATCCCCAGGTCAGCGCGAACGAGGCCGGAGCGGCCAGGAGACCCCCGATCCCCGGCAGGAGGATCTTGCGGAGGGCGCTGAGGGCCGCAGTCCCGGCCATGGTGAGGCCGGCAACCGCCCCGAGCTCCACCGCGACCCGGCTGGCTTCGGTCCGCGAGACCGGCCGGCCGTAGATGTGTCCCACCGTCATCACCATCGCCGAGTGAATCGGGAGGAGCAGGGCAAGCTCCGCGAACGGAAGCGGAACCACCGAAGCCGCGGCGGCCGCGTAGGCCGAGATCTGAACGACCTCCTGGCTCTTGAGCTCGCGCTCTGCCGGCCGCGCGTCGGACCAGTCCCGATCGCGAATCTCCGACAGGCTATCGAGCCACGTCATCGCCTAGAAGTTGTACTTGAGGGGAACGTAGAGACCCAAGCCCGGAATGAAGGAATCCGTGGTCGTGACGCCGTAGAAGGCCGCATTGAAACCCACGATCAGTCCCGGGAGCCGGGTGGCGTACTCGACGCCCGCGCCGGCGCTGAACATCACGCCGAGCGACGCGCCGCCCGCGTCGTCGTTGAAGTTGCCCGTCTCCGGGTTGGTCGCGGGCCCGTTCTTGGCGCTCTGATCGGGATCGGGCGTCGTCACGCCCAGGCCACCGTCGGCGTGGATCTGCAGGCCGAGCTGCTCCGTGAACATGTACGTGTAGTCCACGGCGATGCCGGCCTGATACATGGCGTAGTCTTCCGGATACGAGATCAGGTCGGACTGCCCGGCGTTGGCCGCGTCGACGTCGGCCTGGCCGGACCCCGAGTTGAAGGCCGCGGCCAGGCGCGCTCCGATGGCCAGGTTGTTGTTCGTGTTGGTGAAGACGTCGTAGCCGAAGGTGAATCCGATGAGCGGCTGGAGGTTCGACACCGTCTTGTCCGAAACCTGCTGCGTATTGCGGTCGACGACCGTTCCCCCGAAGTTGAACAGAAGCCCGAAGTCGCCGCGAGCGAAGAGACCGCGACGTACCTCGAACTGTGTGGCCTGCTCCTCTTCGACCGCCTGTACCGGCTCTTCGGCGGCCGCCTCTTCGGCCTCCGCCTGGGCGTTCGGGTCTTCGTCCTTCGGGATGAGCTCATCTTTCGGAACGAGCTCCTCGTCGGCCGGTTCCTCGGCCGCTGCCCCCTCCTCGTCCTGAGCGTGGACGGTAGAGGGGATGGTCGCAGCCAAAACGGCGGTAAGAGCCAGGATCTCGGTTCGAATTCGCATGCGGTCGGTGCTCCGGAGGCGCCGGGACGCTAGCACGTACCGGACGCAAAGACTCAAGGAAAATCTGGAGCCTCTCGGGCTCCGCCGGCGGTCCGAGACGCGCCCCAAACGCGCAAAAGCCCCCGCTGCGAAACTCGCAACGAGGGCCTTCCGCGGACCAGAGATGATGCCCCCTCGTCAGGTCGAGGAGAAGACGAACGGATAGGTGACGACCACGATGCCGCCCCCCTTCGGCTGCGGGAACTTGAGCGACTTCATGACGTTTGTCGCACAGCCTTCGACCGTCGCGTCGCCCATCGACGACTCGCGGATCGAGGCGCTTGCCACCGAGCCTGTGGGGGCGATCGTGAAGTAGATCGAGATCTTGCCCGCCAGGTTGGGATTCGCGTTCAGCTGCTTTTCGTAGCAGTACTTGAACCGCGCGAGGTTCTGCCGGATCACCCGGGCGATCGCCTCACGGTCCAGCGAGCCCTTGACGATGGTCTTGCCGGGGATGATCCGGGTTCGGCCGTTTCCGCGACCGCCGAGATCGATGTTGCCATAGCCGCCGCTGCCCCGGCCGTGGCCGCGACCTAGACCGCCGATGCCCAAAGAGTTGCCGCCACCGCCGGCGCCGGTACCGCGCGTACCGAGACCGCCGGCACCGCCGGCGTCACCCATGCTGCTCCCCTGAAGACCGCCCATGGCGTTGTTGATGCCGGTGCCGAGACCGCCGGGGCCAAACACGTTGGAGACGGCCGAGTCACCGCCCTTGAGCATGCCGAGAAGCCCCGAGTTCATGGCGATCTTCCGGTCGCGCTCGCGCTTCTTCTGGTCGACCTTGGGCGCGCCCGCCTTTGACGGCAGCTTGTCCTTGTTCTCCTGGATCTTGCCGAACTTGCCCTCGTCGTCCTTGTGCTTGGCTCCATCCTTGCCGGACAGGTCGAGCTTCTTCAGCTTCTTCTCTTCCTCGGGAGCCTTCAGGATCATCTCCGCGAAGCGATTCTGGTTCTTGAAGAGCTCGTCCACGAGGCTGCGGTTCACCTGCGGCGTGATGAAAGCCGCGACGACGAAGAAGACATGAAGCAGCAAGGAAATGGCGAATACGCGGGGAAAGTACCAGTCCATCACCCCGGCCGCGCCCATGACGGCGTTGCCGCGGACATACTCCGCAACGAAGGTCAGAGTGCCGACCTTGTAGACCAGGCGTTCGCCCATCTGCAGCGTGTACGCCTTGGCCGGAAAGCCCGCGTCGGTGCCGGCCATCGAAACGTCGCGGGTGGTGCTGCCATCGGCCTTGCGCAGGCCGACCCTCGCGTCCGCGGGCACGATGATCGTGGACGTGGTGCCTTGCCGCGTCGCCAGCGTGAAGGTGGAATCGCTGATGCTCGAGTCGACCGTGAGATCCGCGCGCTTGTCAGTGCGCGGACCCAAGGTGACCGCGCCGTCCTTGCTGACGGTGGCGCTGTCGACGACGGTGTCGCCCCAGAGGACGGTCAGCTCAAGGGCGTATTGCTTGTCCGTCGGACGGTCCTCTTCCTCGAGCTCGTACGTCAGAAGGCCCGGGTCGAAATCCGAATCGTCGGTAACGATCGCGGTCCCGATATCGGTCGGCTGTTCTCGGCTGATGTCGTGGGTCGTCATAGGCACCTCGTCGAGCGGCTCCCACGGGCATCGCACCCGGGTTCCGGCTCCGACAACTCTTCCGTGAGCTCAGACAACCCAGGGGACGGGCGGTTCCGAAAAACCGGGCACCGCCGGGTGATCGGAATCCCTATTTACGCCGCTCCGAGCGGACCTAGAGGTTGTCGGTCGAGTTGAAGAGCTCGGGGATGAAGTCGCCACGGTACTTGAGGAGGCTCGTAAAGCGGCTCTTCTTGCGGTTCAGGAGGTAGGACCCCTGGGGCTTGGTCAGCTCACCCGTGATGCTGAGGTCGTCGAAGTCGATGACCGTCTTCTTCTTGTACAGCGTGCGGTCTGCCTGACGGATGATCGTGTCGTCCTGGGCCAGTGCCGCCCCGCCCCACGCGAGTCCGGCCGCCACGACGGCGGCTCCGATGATGCGCTTCATGTCGTCTTCATTCGCCACGGGACACCGGCCCCGTCAAGGTCTTGCGCCATCCGGGTAAGACCGACTCAGGTGCCCGCCTGGGGCGCGCCCTCGCCCACCGCCCCGGACGTGTCCGATTCTTCGGCCGGCGCCTCGCCTTCGACGGCCGCTGCGTCTTCGGTCTCCGTGAAGATATCCTGCCCGGTGGCCTTTGGGGATTCCTGCTCGGGAGGAGGCTGCTGCGCCTCTAGCTCCATCTGCTTCATCATCTTGATGCCGTTGTAGCGGCCGCAAAATCCGTCGAAGTCTTCGTCGGAGCAGGTCAGGCTCCTCAGGGCCATGTACTCCTCGGCGTAGGTCTGAGCCTTGTCCAGCTTTTGCGCCGTCTGCGCGATCACCATGAGCTGGTAGAGCACCTGGTCGTCGGCCCGCTTGCCGCGCTTCTTCTGCAGTTCCCAAGCCTTCTCCAGCTGCGCCACGGCCTCGTCGTTCTTTTGCTGTCCCTGGTACGCGTAGCCCAGATACGCGGCAACGTCGGCGTTGGTCGGGGTCGCTTCGAACACGGTCTCGTAGCTCTTGGCCGCGAGATCGTAGTCGCGGTGCGACAGCGCGAGCGACCCGATGTTGTAGTTGGCTTCCATGTGCTTGGGGTCGAGCTCCAGAGCCTTCTTGAATGCCGCCATCGCGCGACCGTTCTCTTTGCGACCCAGGTAGATCATCCCCAAGTTGACGTAGATGTCCGGGTCGGTCCGCTTCTGCTCCTCCGACATCCGTCGAGCATTTTCGAGGATGGTCTGCGAGAGCTTGAACTTCTCCTGGTCGTAGTAGACGAGCGCGAGGTTCTTGTAGGCATCGACATTGTTCTTGTCGCGGCTGAGCAGCTTCCGGATGGCCGCCTCCGCTTTGTCGAACTGCTTTTCCTCCCGGTAGAGAACCGCCAGGTTGTTGAGCAGGTCGGGGTTGAACTCGTCGTACTCCAGCATCTGCTCGTACAGGGCGATCGCTTCCTTGTCGTTGCCCTGCTCGCGCATCACCGCGCCGAGGTTGAGCGCGGTCTTGACGTCCTCGGGGTCGTTTTCGAGGGCGGTCAAGTAGTCGGATTCCGCTTCCTTCCAGTTGCCGAGCTTCTGGTGGGCATATCCACGGTTGTAGAGCGCCACCGCGTTGTCCGGCTGCTTATCGAGTAGCCCATCGAGGGTCTTGATCGCCTCGTCGTATTTGCCGGCCTCGATCTGCCCGTTGGCCGTAGCTACGACTTCGCGCGGCTTGATGGTGATCGTCTTCGGCCCGGTGTCGACCGGGGCCTCGACCGTCTTCTGCCCGCCGGCACAGGCGGCTGCGCCGAAGGCCAAGACCGAAGTCAACGTGAGAGCTTTGTTCCACATGATGCGTGTTTCCTCGCCCGCCGGACTCACGGGGCCCGCTGGGCCTGCTCCGGGCTACCCGTGCCGGTCGCGGGCTCGATGACTTCCTCGATGACGTCGTCGGGAACGAGCTCGTCGGACTTCTTCTGCGACATCATGAAGACCTCGGCCCCACGGAAGCCGGGCTTCTGCAGGTCGGGGAAGTCGTTCGGGTTGAGCTCTCTCAGGTTGTCCTGAGCCGTGAGCGTGCACTCGTTGTAGATGTTGAGCTCGTAGGCCTTGTCCAGCGCCCGCTCGAGCGCTTCCACACCCTTGAGCTCCGGACCGATGGCCAGCGACTCGAGCTCGGCTCGATAGATCTCCTGCTGGTCGATCGTCAGCCGACGCGGAATCGGTGCCTCGCGCAGCGAGGTGGCCACGTGCCGGAACACCTGGCCCATTCGCGTCAGCGCGCAGATGCCGTAGTCGCCGTTGCCATAGGTCAAGACCTCGAGGAATTTGCCCTCCGACTTGCACTTGGCGTCGTCGGTCGAGACACACGCGAGCTCCTGCGCCGTGTTCAAGAGCGTGTTGAGCTGCTTCTTGCTGAGCTTGGTGATCTTGATCTTCTGAAAAGCCTTGTACTCGACGTCGAGCAGCTCGAACTTGGCGTGGGCTCCCGCCAGCTGTGCGCCTTCGTCCTTGCGCTCTTCCTCGGTGAGCTTCGGATACTCGGTGACGATCCAGCGATACTCCTTCATCGCCTCGGACTTCTTACCGAGCTTCTCCTGCATGAGCGCCACCTTGTAGCGAGACTCGAAGATCCGGCCCTTCGACGCGTCCTTGTACTTCTTCCGGAAGAGGTCGTAGCACTTGGAGGCCTCTTTCCAGTCCTGCTTGAATTCGTGGAGGCCGCAGACCCGCCAGTAGACGGTCGCGGCTTCTTCCGAGTTCTCGGCGTGCTTGGTGTAATACGTCGTGAACTGGGCAATGGCCTCGTCGGTCTTGCCCAAACCCTGGCGGTAAATGGCGGCGTTGTAGAGGGTGTCCGGAGCCTTCTCGTGCTTGGGATACGAATCGTAGAACTCCTCGTAGAGCCCGGCAGAGGTATCGAAGTCGGCGATGCGCTCGTAGAACTCGGCCAGCAGCAGGTGGTTCCGCTGCACGATCTCGAGATTCTTGTCTGGCTTCGCTGCCGCCGAAGACGACGACTTTCGCCGGTACTTGCTCTTGGACGAAGACTTCTTCGTGAATTTCGGCTCGTACTCTTTCCGGTAGATCTCCGCCATCTCGATGGCGTGATCTAGCTGGTCCGCGTTGTTGTAGATGAGCACCGCCGAGAACGTCGCTTCGTCGGCGAAGGTGGACTTCGGAAAGTCCGACTGGAACTTCGCGAAACGAGCCGCAATGGCGCCGTATGCCGCTTCTTTCTCCACGTCGTCGCTGACCGCCGCGGCGAGCTTTTCGTCGCGCTGGATGCCCTTGTAGGTCGCCTGTTCGAGGAGCTTCTGGGCCTCGGCCGCGAACTTCGTGTCGGAGCCTACGAGCTTGCTGTTCCCCTTGAAAGCACCCGCGTAGTACGCCAGCTCGTCCCACTTCGCCTGAAGGAACAACGAATCCATCACCAGGTTGGCCGACTTCTTGGACAGCGTGTCCCGCGGCCAGCGCTCGATGATCTCGAAGTACCGCTTCGCAGCTTCCACGAAGTGATTGTGCTGGAAGTAGATGTACGCGGCCTTGAACTTGATGGAGGGCAGCGTCTTGTCCGTGTCGTCGGCGATCGAGAAGTAGAGATCGCAAGCCCGGGAGAGCTCCTGTTCGACCTCGGGGATTGGCTCTTCCTTGTATTCCTTGCCCTCCTCCAGCTTCGGTCGCACGCGCGTAATCGTGGTGTCGGCCTTACCTTTATCCTTCTTCTCGATGATCTTCTTCTTCGTGCGAGGGTCACCGGCCTCCTTGCCGGTCTTGATGATCTGCTCGTACGCGAGAATCTGGTTGTACGCAGACTCTTTGCGGATGGTCTCCTTCGCCTTGTCCTTCGTGGGCTCGCTCTGGGCCAGCTGGTCGTACTGGAGGGCCGCGTTCTTCCACTCGTCGAGCGCCCAGAGCACGTCGGCATAGAACCAACGCATCTCGTAGGAGGTTTCGGTCTCCGAGAACGCATCCAGGTACTTCGCGTAGATGTCCCGGGCTAGCTCGTACGTCTCGACGTCTTTCCGCTTTTGGGCATCGCGATGGTACTCGGTGACCAGATTGCGAAGGCTCGTCTCCGTGAGGTCGTAGGCGTACTCCAGGGCCGCTTTGCCCTTGGTGCCCTGCGCCTCGTGATGACGGTACCAGGGCGTGCCCGGACGATACAGATCCACGAGGCGCTCGACCTCCCGGCGCACTTCTTCCTTCTCGTTCAGCTGAGAGTACGCCTCTACGATCTTGGACTGCAGGTGCGGAGCGCGGTCACTCATCGGGTACTTGTCGATGAGCAGGCGGAAAGCATCGATCTGAAGCGGCCACTTGCCCTGCTCGCCAAGAAGGTTTCCGAGGGATTCGGTGTAGCGCAGCGCGATTTGCTCTCCGCCCTTGGCCTTGAAGTAGGCGAAAGCGCCGTCGACTTCGTCGACCTGGGAGAAGAACAGGGCAAGGTCCTTGAGCGCCTCGCTGCGGAGCTGGACGGATTTCTTGCCGCCCTCGGCGTCGGACTTGTCGATGACCGACTTCATCTTTTTGATGCCGGCCGAAAACTCCTGGTAGTTGTAGTCACACCAGGCGAGCTTGTAGAGCGAGTAGTTGTGAATGCGCGGCACATCGACCGCCTTCACCGCTTCCGCGTAGTGCCGCTGAGCCTTGGGAAGGTCGTTGACACCGAAGTAGTGCTCGCCGAGCTGGAGGTGGGCGTCATAGACGAGCGGGTCCTGCGGGAACTGCTTGATGAGCTGCAGGTAGTGCTGGATGGCCTTCTTCTTGTTGTCGTCTTCGTACTCGTTGTAGCCGAGGTAGAAGAGAACCTCGGCGTTCCGCTCGTAGCGGGGGTACTCGGCGAGGACGCGCTCGTAGAGCTTCAAAGCGTTCTGCTTGATGAGCTCCGACTGGCGGACGTACTGGTCCTGCTGGGGGGGCTTGCCGGTCTGACCGCTCTCCGCCCACGCCTGGTAGTCCTTTTCGAAGGAATCCATCTCGTTGCGATAGGCGCTTCGCGACTTCTCCCAGTAGAGCTCGGCCAGACGGAAGATCATCTCCGCCTTCCGGTCGGCGGGCGCTTGGGGAATGAGCTTCTTGAGAAGCTCGATCGATTCGTCGCGCTTTTTGTCGGCCTCGGCCGAGCGGTCGAACTCGCGCTGGTCCAGGGTGTTTTCAACCTTGAAACTCGCAGCCTCCTTCCGGTCGAGGCTTTCGTCCTCGCCGGGAGCGAGTTCAGGCGTCTCGGAGGTCTCCGGCTGGGCCTGTGCGGTCGCAGTGAAGGCGACGAACAGGGCTCCGGTGAGGCCGAGTCGGCGGAGGGCGGACGCGAAAGACGGGTCGGGAAGCTCCATCATGAAAGGTACCTCGTTCGTAAAGGGGATGCCGGCCTGTCTTCAGACAACGAGGCCCCCCAAACGGTTCTCGACTCCTTGGCAAAAGTGACTGGCACCACGCAAGGACGAACTAGGTTTGTCTGGGGCGAGAACCCGGAGTCATTCAGGGCAATTGGTCGGTTCGTGGGCCAGCTCACGCGAGCGGCGGACGGAGGGGACGGCTACTGGAAGACCTCGGGAATACACTCATCCTTGATGGAGTGCTCGTAGAATCCCAGCTCGTCGATCCAGTACTCGCCGTTGAAGGCCCAGTACTGGTAGCGCGCGTTCGGAACGAAGGGGCGAGGT
Organism: uncultured Myxococcales bacterium; assembly: GCA_964473255.1. GTDB lineage: Bacteria > Myxococcota > Kuafuiibacteriia > Kuafuiibacteriales > Kuafuiibacteriaceae > Kuafuiihalomonas. The sequence goes on from CAYYOT010000039.1 coordinate 11,805, forward strand.
CCCTTGGCGCGGGGCCCCTTGGTGATGTCCTTTCCGGCTTCCAGCATCTTGCGCTCCGCGTCCGCGGTCTCGAACTGAATGATCCGCGCCTGGTTGAGGAACGCGTCGAGCGCGACCTGCTCGCGGAGCACCAGCTCCCGACCGAGACGGCCCGTCAGAACCGTCCACTGGCTGCGGAGATCTTCGAGGAGGCCGACGAGCTGTCCCTTGAAGTTGCCGTCGGGGAACTCGCTCTCGGCGCGCTCGAGCTCGCTGTCCGCCTTGCGCAGCTGAAGGAGATACCGCTGGAACTTCCGGTTGCTCTCGACCCGGAGCCGGATCTGCTCGGGGAACGATGCGTCGCCGCTGGTGATGAGCTCGACGAACTCCGCGTCGCTGGTGTCGCCTTCCATCCAGGGTTTGAGCTGATCCGACATCGGCTCGTGAAGCGCGAAGAACACGTCCAGCGTCTTCCGCACGCGGTCGAAGTGGCACATCTGGAAATAGGTCGTGGCTTTCAGCACGAACGATTCGGGCCGGAATCGATCGTCGAAGTACGGCGAGTGGACGGAATGCACCATGCCGAGCGAACGACCGAACTCGGCGTTCTGGAAGTAGGCCCAGCCGGACTCGTACATGGCGTCGTACCAGTCGTCGGAGAAGCGGGTCACGTTCTCGTAAGAGGCGATGCTCTTCTGAAAATCGCCCTGCGAGTAGTATGCCCGCGCCTTCCCCAGGGTCGCCAGCCGCAGAAGCTTTTTGGCGTCATCGTCCGTGGTGTCGGTCAGGGCGCGCTGAATGTTGTCGAAGTGGCCGATCGCTTCGCTGTAGTCGTCGGCTCCCCGTTCGGCGGCGGTACTCACGGCGATGATCGCCAGGAGGTACTGCGCCTTGACGAAGTACGAGGACTTCTTGTCGGTGACCGCCTCCAGGAACTGTTGCGCTTCGGCAAAGTCGCGGCGTCGATTCGCCAGCAGGCCCACCATGTAGTTGATGGCATTGAGGTCCTCGGCCTGCAGCGAGGCGAAGGCCGTCGTGTACCCCTGGTTGATGAGCTCGGGAACGAGAATGTCGTCCTTCAGGTCGGAAGCGACGTTCAGCAGGCCCTCGGTCGCCTTGAGGAAGTATGGGTGCTCTTCACCCTGATTGAAAACCTCACCGTAGTACTGGAAGGCGGGCAGCAGGTAGTCGGCGCGATACAGCGAGTGTCCCAGGTAGTACTCGGCGCGAACCCGGTTGTCGGGATCGTCCGAATTCTGGGCAACGTCATAAAAAAGCAGCGCCGCTTCGGCGTACTGGTCTTCGTTGTAGGCCTGAATGGCCTGCCGGATGTTCTGCGCCCGCGCCGTCGAGGCGACCAGGAGCAGTCCGGCGATCAGCGTCAGCTTACGCATGGATCAGTTATCCTCTCCGCCCAGCTTAATCGTGATGCCAATGTTGGCGTACACGTTGTTGCGGATCGTATCCGAGAAGCGCTGCGAGCCCGGCTGGTTGAGCTCGTCGCCTCCCGTGCGAGCGTTGGGCCGAAAGACGCGATTGGAGAACATGTAGTCGCGGACTTCGAACTTCAGTCCCCACATGTTGTTGAAGTTGAAGCGCACGCCCCCGGCGAAAGAGCCCATGGGACGGAAGGTCTCGCCCGCGTAGATGACCTCGTTCACGTCTCCGGTCGGGGCGGGGCAGAAGGCGACGTCCTGACCGGGGTCGGTGTCGAAACCGCCGTTGGGGTCGAGTGCGGTGCCCGCGATGCATTCCGTTCGAGTCTGACCGACGGCGAAGCCCGCCGAGAGGTAGAAGTCGAAGCTGCCCAGCGATTTCTCGCCCACCTCGAGCTTACCGTAAATCGGAATCCACTGGGGCCCGATGCCGACCGCCCACATGAGCTGGGTCAGGCGGGCGAACTCGGGGCGCAGGCTGGCCCGTTCGAGCAGCTCGTCGCGGGCCCCCGAGGGGTTCGGGAAGAAGTAGCCGCCGAACAGCTCGAGTCCGAAGTTCTCACTGAAGAAGTACGTGATGCTCCCCACCGGGGAGTAGCTGTCGACGAAGCGGTCGTTGAACAGCGCCGAGAACATGAGCGCGAACTCCCACTTGTTCTTGTTCAGGAAGGCCTTCCGCTGAACCGTGTAGATCGTCTCCTCGTCGTCGGCGACGCGCGGGAAGTCGTCTGCGGTGACGTCCTCGGCTCCATCGTCCGCCGTCGCGCTGGCATCTTTGGTCGCCTCGGGCGACGCCGCGTCCTGGGCGACCGCGGGTAGCGCGAACGCGAGCAGCAGGGCCAAAGCGGCCACGAGTCTCATCAACGAATGCAAGATGTTATCTCCGGAGCGCTTCATCAGAACACCTCGAACTGCAGCCCGATCTGGAACTGCTGAGCGGTGCCAACGCCTCCGCCGGCGTCGTCGGGATCGCCGGTCGTGGCCTGGAGTTCTTCTGGGGGAATCTCGGGGTCCTCGAAGAGGAACTGCCGATACTCCAGGCGCAGCGCCATGAAGTCGAAGACGTGGAAGTGCAGGCCCACGCCGAAGTTGCCGTACGGCCCCACGTTGGTCTCGGGGTCGGGCCGGGCGCCACCGTCGGCCGGACTGCCCAGCTCGCGCTCCGTCCCTAGCACCCCGCCGCCAGCGAAGAGATACAGGTCGAAACCCGGGTTGTATTCGGAGGCGAAGGACACCCGCCCGTAGAACGGAATGAAAGTCGCATCTACGCCGGCGGCCCAGACCATGCGGTGGAGGTCGCTCAGCGGCGCAGCACCGCGGGTTTGGCGAACCTGATCCACGACGTCGGTCTCACCACCGCCCCAAAAACCGCCCACCAGGCCGAGCGAGCCCCAGTCCCGGATGCCGTAGTCCGCGCCGAGCATGACACCCGTGGACTCCACGAACTTGGCGACGAGCGGGGTGGAGAACTGGACATGGACGTCGATGTGATTCTGGACGCCGTATCGCTTGTCGATCAGCACCGGGAGGGTCGAAGCGTCCTCGCCGCCCTGCAGGGCCAGCGTAGGTCGTTCAAGTCCTACCAAAGTGCCGAAAACGGTGGCCACGGCGGCGAGGAACCCAAGGGTTCGGCCGCGAACGGCCTCCGTCGTCCGCCGCCGGTGGGCCTGGGTCGGGGGAAGGAGTATCTTCATGGAACGCTCATGCGCCCCCGAGCGAGGCGCGTTGGCGGGGCTACCATGGGGATTTGACTGAGGCAATACGTTGATCGGGGCGGAGTCAGCGGTTTCGCAAGAGGTCGATGCGCGCGTGCTGGAGGATGTCGACCATGTCCGAGACGGCGGCCTCCATCCCGGACATGACCGCACGGGCCACGATGGCGTGACCGATGTTGAGCTCGGCGATTTCCGGGATCCGCGCGACGGGCGCCGTGTTGTGATAGTTCAGCCCGTGGCCGGCGGCCACCTCCATGCCGAGCTTACGCGCCGCCTTGGCCCCGTCGCGCAGCCGCCCCAATTCGTCGGCGCGCTCCCGAACCGCCCGCCCCTCGGCGTAACGGCCGGTGTGGAGCTCGACGGCGTCGACGTCCAGCTTGTGCGAAGCACGTACCTGGTCGAGGTCGGGATCGACGAAGAGGGCGACGCGAATTTGGGCGTCGCGCAGCATTCGGACCGCTCGCTCCACGGCGTCGCGATTCTGGATCACGTCGAGTCCGCCCTCGGTGGTGATTTCTTCGCGCCGCTCCGGAACCAGCGTCGCGGTGTCCGGCCGGACCTGCAGAGCGACGGTCACCATCTCCGGGGTCGTCGCCATTTCCAGGTTCAGCTCGGTCTTCACCACGCGACGCAGGATCTCGACGTCGCGGTCTTGTATGTGTCGCCGGTCTTCCCGCAAGTGGACGGTGACCTGGTCGGCCCCCGCCCGTTCGGCCACCAGGGCGGCCTCGACCGGGTCCGGGTAAGCAGCCCCCCGGGCTTGGCGAACGGTCGCGACGTGGTCGACATTGACCCCGAGTCGGCAGCGCACGGACTCCTGATAGCCGAGCCCGCCCCGTAGGCCCAGAACGGACTGCATTCAGACCCGAGCCGCGATCTCGCTCTCGACCGATTCGGCGATCGCGTTGGCCCATCGCTGGGCCTCGTCATCGTGGACCGCCTCCACCATGACCCGTGCCTTGTTCTCGGTCCCCGAGTAGCGAACGAGCACCCGGCCATCTCCGCCGAAACGCTCTCGTACCTCGGCGATCAAGGCTTGCGACCGCGTGAGCTCGGAGAGCGGCGGCTTGCTCCGGACGGCGACGTTGACCAGGTATTGCGGCACCCGCTCGAAGGTTCGCGTCAACTCGCTGAGCGGGCGGCTTCGCCGAACCATGATCTCGAGGAGCCGCAGAGCCGCCACGCAGCCATCGCCGGTGGATGCGTGGTGCAGGAATATCAAGTGGCCCGACTGCTCACCCCCGAAGACGTAGCCGTGCTCGCGCATGCACTCCACGACATAGCGGTCGCCGACCTGGGTGCGTACGAGCTTTATCGCTTTGTCGGAGAGCGCGCGCTCGAGTCCGAGATTCGACATGACGGTGCACACGACCGTCCGATGGGCGAGTTCGTCTTTGCGAGCCATCTCCTCGGCGCAGATGGCCATGACCGCATCACCGTCGACGATCTCACCCTTCTCGTCGACGACGATCAGTCGGTCGGCGTCGCCGTCCAGCGCCAGCCCGGCGTGCGCCTCGTGCTGAAGGACAGCCTGCTGAAGCGACGACGGATGCGTTGCACCACAATTGGCGTTGATGTTCTTTCCGTCGGGGGAAACGCCGGTTGCGATGACCGTGGCCCCCAGCTCTTCCAGCATCTGAGGAGCAACCCGGTAGGCGGCGCCGTTGGCGCAGTCGACCACCAGCTTCAGTCCGTCGAGCGAGACATCCGATCCGAAGACACTCTTCACATACTGGACATACCGACCCCGAGCGTCTTCCATCTTGTGGGTCTTTCCGATGTCGAGGGCGGTCGGCCGAATGCTGTCGATGCCGCCCGTCTCCAAGAGCTCCTCGATCTCGGCTTCGATGCTGTCGGCCAGCTTGAAGCCATCGGCCCCAAAGAACTTGATGCCGTTGTCCTGAAACGGGTTGTGGCTTGCGCTGATCATGATGCCGGCATCCGCGCGCAGAGACCGCGTGAGAAACGCGACGGCCGGGGTCGGCATCGGTCCGATCAGGAGAACGTCGGCCCCGAACGAGCAGACGCCGGAAGCGATCGCGTACTCCAGCATGTATCCGGAGAGGCGCGTATCCTTGCCCACGACGATCCGATGGCGGTGGTTGCCGCGATTGCAAATGTGGGCGAGCGCGCGACCGAGCTTGAGCGCGATCTCCGAAGTCATGGGGTGCTCATTGGCCACCCCCCGAACCCCATCCGTGCCAAACAGTTTACGAACGACCGTCATTGATTGCCTTCACCGCGGACCCAAGCGTCCGCAACCCGCACCACATCGATCATGTGGGCGACATCGTGCACCCTCACCATGTCGGCCCCGCTCGCGATGGCCAGCGCCATCGTGGCCGCGGTGCCGAACTCTCGGTCTTCGACCGGACGACCCGTGATCGTCCCGATGAAGCCCTTGCGACTGGTTCCTACCAGAATCGGGAGGTCTTCGGCTCGAAGCTGATCCAGGTTTCGCAGCAGGTCCAAGTTCTCGCCCAGCGTCTTTCCGAAGCCGATGCCCGGATCGAGAATGAGGTCGGTCACGCCAGCGGACCGAGCCACGGCCACGCGATCGGCGAGAAAGTGGGAGACGGCCTCCACGACGCCGCCGGGGTAGGACCACGAACCCTGCTGCATCACCGAAGGACGACCGCGCGCGTGGGACAGCACGAGGCCGGCGCCGATTTCGCCGACCGACGGGAGCATGTCGGGGTCGAAGGTTCCTCCGGAGATGTCGTTGACGAGCACGGCCCCGGCCGCGACCGCCGCGCGAGCGACCTCAGCCTTGTACGTATCGACGGATATCGGCCCGATCTCGCGCTCGGAGAGGGCCTCGACGATCGGAAGCACCCGCTCCCTCTCCGTGGCGGCATCGACCGGATCCGCCCCCGGCCGCGTCGACTCTCCGCCCACGTCGACGATGTCCGCCCCGCCAGCGAAGAGGGCCCGCGCCTGGGCGACGGCGGTCTCGAGCTGGCCGTAGCGTCCGCCGTCCGAAAAAGAGTCTGGAGTCACGTTGAGGATTCCCATGACCAGGGTTCGGTCGGGGGAAAACGTTAGGCCGCGCACCATCACGGAGCGTCTCCCGTCGGATCGACCGACTCAAGGACGGAGTTCATGCCCGCCTTTCGGGTGGTAGATTCCGGGCATGTCGGCGTCGTGGATCCGGCTGACGCACGCGCCCCTGCGGCGGACGGCGCATGCGGTGGAGCAGATGGTGCCCGGCGGGACGGACCGCCCGGAGCCCGGCCGGGTCGACCTGGACGACATCGAAGCTTCGCGAGACCGGCTGCGAAGTTCGGGCGATGCCACCGTGGCCCGGATGATGCGCGCGCTCGACGCACTCGAGGCTGCCCTTCGGGCCGCGAACGCTCCGGGCGCACTCTACCTCGACCCCGCAGAGTCCGCGCTTCCGTCGGATCTTCGGTCGGCCGCCATCGAGATCGATTTCTCGTTCGGTGATCGCGACGGACGCGTCAGCCCCGCCGACCTGCGCGCCGCTCGTCAGAGGTATCGAAGCGTTCGCGGCCCCGTGGGCTGGAATCGCCTGCTGACCACCGACGAGGTCGAGCGACGGCTCCATCCGCGGCGAGCCCTCCAATCGTCGGAGGGCCCACGGCTCCGACCGGGCGACTGGGCGAACGGCGCCGAACAGCCGGTACGACGGCTGGCCGCCATGAGCGAACGTCTCGACGACGAAACCCTCGCCCGGACCTACGCCGACATCGCTGCGCGCCTGGTCACGGTGGTGGAAGAGCGCGCCGACGTCGAGCTGAAGGTGGTCTTCAGGGGGGCCCTCGACGCGGTGGCTTGGGAAATCAACCGGCGAAGGAGCGTCCGTCCCACGCTGAGCGACCTGGCCCGGATCGGATGCGAGGACCCCGAAGTGAAAGCGATCCTCCATTCACCGATGGAGATGGCTCGCCGGCTCCGCTCCGAGCTTCTGCTCGATCCCCAGTTCCCCGACTGACCCGGCGACGCCCACCAAACCGCATCCTCCGCCCGGTCGTCGGCGACGCCTTCGGCTTTTCGACCGAGGGCTCGACATCGGGCGAAGAGCCGATTCACTGAAAGCCGGCGTCGGCGAGAGTCTACGTGTGCTCTGGCTGACCCTTATTCTCTCCGTCCTCGTGGCGGCCATCGCGTGCGAACCGGCGGGCGAACTCCACGCCGTCGACTGCCGGACCCCGGCCTGTCAGACGGGGGACGTCGGCGAACCTCCGCCGGCCGTCATGACGGCACCCGCAGCGGTCGACTTCGGGTGGGTTCGTCCCGGTGAGGTCGGCCGGGAGACGCTGGCGTTGATGCTCGACCAGCCCAGGGGATCGCTCGACGTCGCCGGCTTCACGACGTCCGAAGCATCCGTCTTTGCCGTCGTCGCTGGGCTGCCGGCGACCGTCGGCGGGGCGGACGGGCGGAGCCGTCCCCCGGTGACCGTGGAGCTGTCCTTCTCACCGCAGCGTCCCGAGCTCTCTCGCGGAGAGCTCCGCCTTCAGTTGGCCGGCGGCGAGTACGAAGTCTCCGTGCCGCTCACCGGAACCGGCGTGGGGCCCCCGCGTCTCTGGATATCGCCGAAGGACGTCGTGCTCCACTTTCCCGACCAGCCCACCGCCCGTATCGAAATCCGAAATCGCGGAGACGCCGACCTCCGGGTGACGGACTGGCGGACGAGCGGGACTGCGCCGCTCCTCGTGCTGCCGCCGGACGCGCTGATTCCCCCCGGAGCCTTCGAGCGGCTCGAAGTGGAGCTTCCGCCCGGCGCCGAAGGACGATGGAGCTCGGTCCTCACCGCCAGGACGACCGACCCCGAGCGGCCCGAGCTCCGCTTGCCGCTGTTCGCCGAGCGGATGCCCGCCGCCCCCGCGCCCGCATTCCGGGTCGACCTCGTCCACGAGTCGGCGTCGACGGCGCTCTGGACCGACCTTCGAGCCCCAGTGCTGCGCATCTACGCGCCCGATGGTTCACGCGTCGACGCCGGTTCGCGAGACGTCGGGCTGGGAAGCGGCAGCCTTCGCTTCACCAGCCTCGGGGAGCCACCCGATCGGCAGACCGTGGAAACAAACGGAGCCGTCCCCGAGGGCCGATACCGTCTCGAAGTGGGGTACGCGGCGGACTGTCGAGCCGCGTCCACCGCGCTGTTGGCCTCGATGCTGGGGATCGCCGTCGACGCCGTGTCGGCTTGGTTGCGAGGTTGGCCCCACGTCCGCTCGGACGTGGACGGTCTCGCCGACGCCTGCCTGGCTCGCGACGGACTCTCGGTCGTCCTTCAGGTTCGGACGCCGGAGGGTGTTCGGGCGAAACGGGTCCATCTCGATAGGGCGGGCGATGTGTGGCAACCCCCGCCGATCCTCGTGGATGGATCAACGGCTCGATGGTCTCCGGGCGCCGACACGGGAGGCGGCAAATGAGAGCGGCCTTCCTCGCGCTGCTGGCGGGGTGTGGCGCCAGCGGGCCGGAGCTCGGTCCAGAGCTGGAAGCGAAATGCGCATTCGCGGGCTGCCTTTTCGACCTGCTCGTCCCGATTCACAACCACGGGTCGGGCACGCTCACCGTCCACGGCGTGATCACTCCGCTCCATGAGCCCGACCGCTGGACCATCCGCGAACCGGTCACGCTGACCGAAGGGGCTTCCGGGCGGCTTGCCCTGCGGCGGTGGGTCCGTTCGGCGAGGAACCGAACCGTCGAGCTTCGCCTTCAGGGTCGCCGCGATGACCGGCCGACCGAAATCGAGGTCGCGGTCCAGGTCCGGTCCGATGCACGTCTGAGGCCGCAGGTTCGGCCTCACCGGGTCCGGCGGGTCGGCCCGGGGGACCTGGTCGCCACCTTCGAGCCTCCTTCGGGCTACGGAGCCCGCTTCGAAGCCATCACGGTCGATGGGGAGGGTCTGAACCTGTCCAGCCCGTCGCCCTGGACCATCGAGCCCGGCGAGCAGGGCGAGTTGCGGGCACGCTTCGAACCGTCGGGCCCCGCGTACGTCGAAGGTCGCATCGGGCTGCACGTCGATGCCGCCGGTCCCGCGGAGTTCGAGGTACCCTTGCGCGCGACGACGTCCACCGCCGCGCGCCTTGCGTGGGTGGGTCCCGAAGACGTCGGCGCCGTCGCGGTGGGCAGCCCGACATCGACGACCACCACCCTCACCAATCGCGGAGGGGCGACCGCGATCGTCGAAGTGGACGCCGCGGGACCCTGGGGTCCCGTGACGGTGCGGCCGGACCGGATCGAAATGGTCGGCCTGAGCACCCGAGCCGTGACCGTCGATCTTTCGCCGCCGATCCCGGGAACATTCGCGTTGGAGCTGACCGCGCGGTGGTCCGGATGGGAGGCCCAAACGACCGTGTCCGGCGTCGCCGTGCGGCCCGAGCTGCGAGCGCGTCCTTCTCGTCTGCAGTTCGACCAGACGATCGTCGGCGGCAAGGTCACGATGGAGCTGAGCATCGACAACCCCGGAGGGGGGTTCGTCCGTGTCGACGACCTCGAGCTTTCGCCCGGCGCGGCGCCCACCTTCGCCATCGAGACCGACTCGGTCGGTCCGTGGCTCGTGTCCGAATCCGCGCTGACGCTCTTCGTCGTCTTCGCGCCGATGTCCGTGGGTCCCTTCAGCCGGGAACTCGCGATCCGGGCGGGCGCGGAAGTGCTCATCGTGCCCCTGCTCGGGGAGGCGGTGGATTGTCCCACCGGCTGCTCCTTGGCCGGGGCGGAACCAGCCTGCCCCGGCGGCACGTGTCGCATCGGAGCGTGCCGCGAGCGCAGGCACGACGTCGATGGTCGCCCGGAGACCGGATGCGAATGCGAAGACGACACGATCGGCGAGGCATGTGCGACGGCGGCCAACCTGGGCACCCTGTTCGAGAACGAGCCGGCCGTGCGATTATCCGGCGTCATTCCCCACTCGGATGACGTCGACCTGGTTCGTTTCTTCGCCGACGATGGGTTTCACGTCTTTCGCGAAGACCACGACGTACGGGTGGAGCTCTCGGCTGCCGACCCGAACATCGAGCTCTGCATTCACCGACGCCCAACCGATGCCCCGCGAACCGAGTGTCTGTACGTCGACCCCGTGTGCCCGCCGCTCCGATCGTATCGCTATGTCGGCCGGTATGGTCGAAAGGACGCCGCCGACTACTTGATCGAGATTCGGCGGACTCGTGGGTCATCTCCCACCTGCGAATCCTACGAGCTCCGCATTCAGAACGGGTGAGCGAACCGGACTTGCGGATGGCGTCGCCGCTGACCATCATCCGCCGCCGTGAGGACTCCGATCGTGTGCGCGGGAGCTTTCGCGCTCGTGTGCTGCTACCCCTCCGGATGGCGGGGAAGCGACCAGAGCTACGATGACCCCGATGAGTCACCCTTCACGGTCGGGCCGTACCTGGTTCGTACCGGCCCGGAGTCGATGGCGATCGTGATCGAGCACGACCTCGACCGAGCGCCGACCGTCCATTGGCGCATCGACGAGCCGAGCGCGAGCGAGGGCATGGAGACGGTCGAAGCCGTCGAATGGCGCGGCCTTTGGGTGGCTGCACTGGACGGGCTCGCGGTCGATGCTCTCTACGAGTACTACGTCGATTCGGAGATCGGAGCTTCGGCCGAATATCGCTTTTACGTGGGTCGGTCGCGCAATGAGCCGTTTCGCTTCGTCGCGCTCGGCGACACGCGCAACGGCCATCGCGTTCACCGCTCCCTGATCGAGGCCATCGCTCGCGAAGAACCCGACTTCGTGGTCAACAGCGGAGACCTGGTGGAGACGGGAGGCTACAAAGAAGAATGGGAGCTGTTCTTCAACATCGAGCAGCCGGTCGTCGGCTCTGCCCCGCTGTTCGTGGCGATCGGCAATCACGACGATTCCCCGCGTAAGCACTTCCGAAGGTGGTTCCTGCTCGACGAATGGGCTGACGGGAATCGGTATTACTTCCACGACTGGGGCGACCTTCGCGTCATTTGCTTGGATACCGAGATCGAGTTCGATCCCGGGACGGCCCAGTATCGCTTCCTGGTGGCTGCCTTGGCCGATGCAGTCGAGCGAGACCTGTTGATCGTCGTCTCGTTCCACTATCCCCCATATTCGTCCGGAGCTCACGGACCCAACCCGAAGCTGCAGCGAATCTTCAACGACCTCGGGCCAAAGTACGGTATCGAGCTCATCCTGGGCGGTCACGACCACAACTACGAGCGAACCAAACCCATCAAGGGCGTAACCTACATCGTCGCCGCTTCGGGGGGGGCCCCCATCCGCCGGCTACAGCCGAGCTGGTGGAGTGCTCAGGTCCGAACGGAGCCCCACTACGTTGTCTTCGACGTGGAGCGCCGAAACCTGATCGGCCGAGCGGTGAATCTCGATGGCGCGGTATTCGACAGCTTCATCATCGAGCCGCACGAACCGCACATGGAGACGAACGCACAATCGGTGGGGGCGTCTCGTTGAGCCCGGGGGGCATTGCCCTGGCGACAGCGGCGGTGCTCTCGGCTGGCGCTCCAGCGTTCGCTCAGACGTCGACCTCGACGGCCGTTCTCAGTCGGACGTCGACCGGGACCATCACACGAACGGCGACGACCAGCGATGACCCGACGCCGCTGATCGAAGGTCTAAACACGTCCGAGCGTCCCGACCCGGACCCGGGATTGGGGCTCGGACGGCTGCTGCTGGAGCTCCCCCGGCACCTCGTGGAGCTCGGGCTGACACCGGTCAGCGCGACCGCCTACCTCTTCGAGCGGTATTCGGTCGTCGACCGGCTGCTCGATTTCTTTGCCAACGATGCTCGAACCTTCGCCGTGCTGCCGATCGTCGAGCCTTTCAGCGCCTCCGGCGTCGGATTCGGGGCCCTCGCCGCCTGGAACGACCCCCTGGGCAGTCCGGACCGTCTGGTCGCTCTGGTGCTCGCTCGGGTGAACGGCGACCTCAATCTGACCTTCGATTTCGGTCGGCGCCTGCCCTTCGTTCGCGGGCGCGCCCTCTCGGCCCGCGTCGCCGGGTCCATCAACAAGGATGCGAACTTCTTCGGACTCGGTGACCAGCAGCGAAGCGCGACGCAGACGTTGATCCGTCGCGATAACGTCGACGTCGAGCTCGGACTGTCCTTGCTCAGTCCATCGGTGCCCGTTCTCACCGCCGACGGTCGAGTCGCCTACCGCCGGCGACGTATCGCCTCGGGAGAGGGGGACCAGGCACCGATCTTCGTGCCCGGCGAGCCCGTGAACGGAGAGGTCTTGCGACCGCCCCCGGGGTTCGGGCAGACGCTCGACTATCCAGAGGCTGCCGTGCAGTTCGGTGTCGATACGCGAAACAGCTTCGGCCTGACGTCGCGCGGGATCATTCTTCGCCTCGATGGTCTGGTGACCCACGACGTGAATGGGTCGAACACGGGAGGCTACCGGGTGCAGACCGATTTCGCGTGGTTCATTCCGCTCCTGCTCCGCAACCGAACGCTGTATCTGCGCACCGGGGTCGGGGCCGCTCTTCCCTTCCAAGAGAGCGATGACGTCCCGCTGCACGTCCTGCCCAGCCTCGGTGCGCCGAACACCCTGCGCGGCTTTCCGCCGGACCGTTTTGTCGACGAGCTCGCTTGGTGGGCGACAGTCGAGTATCGATGGTTCTTCTACGAATGGTCGGGCACCGGAGGCGGTCTCGTGGCGACCCTCTTTGCCGACTTCGGCAACGTCGGGGATCGATTCACCAGTCTCTTCCGGGGTCGGCTCCCGTGGTCGGTGGGATTCACGCTGCGAGCCGAGCAGAGCCTGATCATGCTCGGAAGACTGCAATTCGGCTTTTCCAACGAAGGCTTTCAGGTCTCGTTCAACATCGGAGATCTCCTATGAGGCAGCTCGCCTCGATGTTGACGGCAATCCTGGTAGCCGCCGGATGTCGGAGCGCTCCGGATTGGCAGCGGATGCCGTACGACACCTATTTTTCGGTCGAGCCTCCGCCGAAGCTCCACGATCCGATCGTGACGCGTTTCACTTCCGATGCCACCGACTTCCTCGAAGGTTCCGTCACTCGGCCGATCGGAGACGTGATCAGTCCTAGCAACTACGTGGCGCCAGAGAAGGCTCTCGACATCAATCGATTCGGACACGTTGTCGACTCCACGTGGTTCACGAATCGCATCGGACGAGGCGGATACACGGCGGCTCAGGTCGCGCGCGGGCCCGACACCATCGCGGGTCCGGCTCCCGGACCGCTGGACGTCGTGAGCGGCAAGTTCGAGGGCGTGACGCCTGGCTTCGTGGTCCGTGACTCCGAGGGCCGCCGTTTTCTCGTGAAGCTCGACCACCCGGCGTACCCCGAGCTGAGCTCGGGTGCGGAGATGATCACGACCAAGATCCTGCACGCAGCCGGGTACAACGTGCCCGAGAACTACCTCGTCCGCTTCAACATCGCCGACCTCCGGTTGTCTCCGGAAGCCGAGACGTCCGGCAAGTACGGTTCTTCCATCCCCCTGACCAAAGACGCGCTGCGGGCGATTCTCTCCAACGCCAACCCGTACGCCGACGGGTCGATCCGGGGACTGTTCAGTCGACTGATCGACGGCCGTCCCGTGGGACCCTTTTCCTACGAGCTCACCCGCTCCACGGATCCGAACGACCGGATCCCGCACGACCGGCGACGATCCCTGCGAGGACTGGGATTGATCTTCGCCTGGGTCAACAACACCGATCCCCGCGCCACGAACACCTTGGACGTCTTCATCGAGTCGGCCGCTCATCCCGGAAAAGGCTTCGTGAAGCACTATCTCCTCGACTTCGGCGACTCTCTGGGCGCTTCCGGGACCGAGCCCAAGTATTTGGCAGAAGGCTACGAGTACCTGGTCGATCTCGAGGCCATGGCCATCGGGTTCTTCTCTTTGGGGATCAGCTATCGGTACTGGCTGCCGGTCGAGCGGTCGCCGTGGCGTTCGGTCGGGACACTGGAAGCTCGAGTGTTCGATCCCGGTCGATGGCGGGAGGCCGTGCCGAACCCCGCGTTCCGAGAGGCCGACCACGCGGACGAGTACTGGGCCGCCGCCTTGGTGAGCCGCTTTACTCCCGAGCTGCTCGCCGCCGCCGTCGACGGTGCCAGCTACTCGAATCCCCGAGCGCGGGAGTTCGTCCTGGAGACCCTGTTGGCCCGGCAGGACAAGGTCATGGACTACGGATTCTCGAAGGCCTTGCCCCTGGAGGATCTTCGCATTCGCGGTACGACGGTCTCGATGACCGACCTCTCCGTCGCTGCGGGCCTCGTGGAGGCCTCGGACGTCCGCTATCGCTACGCGGTCACCGTGCCCGGAACGAAGGAACCGGAGCTTTGTTCGGGCACGGTGCCTCGGCCGAAGATCGATCTTGGGCCGTTCCTCGCTCGAAACGGGCACAAGCCGCCCGATTACGTCGTCATCGAATGGGAGCGGGAGGCCTCGGGCCAATCGAGCAAGAAGCTGCGGGTCTTCGTACGGCTCTTCGAGGGTCGTCTCTTGGCTGTCGCACTGAAACGGGATGTGGCTCATTGAACTGTTTGCCGAGGTCTCCATTTGCGGCAGAATTCGGGGAGCGCATGTCTGGGAAAGGCCAAGGACCCATCGACGCCGTCGTTCAGAAGGCCCCTCCGACCGAGGTGCAGCTCGGAATGCCGGAGCTGGGTTTTTGCGGGGTGAGCGAGAACTGGCTGCTCAAGGAGTGCGCCCACCGCCACTGGGCCGCGATCTGTCAGGAGGCCGGCGTAGCGTCGCATCGGATCGTCGACTCCAACGGACGACGTCTCTACGCCGCGGTCGTCGCTCTGGAGCTCGACGGGTCGCCGCTGTCCGAAGCCGGTGAGAACGACCTCCTCCGGTTCGAACCACAGCTGGTGCGCTTCTCCAGCAAGCGCTTTTTCTCGCGCATCCAGATATCTGCTTCGACGGGCGCCAAGTTCGAAGCTCGGATGGTGTCGATATTCGTGCGGAAGCCCATCTTCGACGACAACGTCAAGATCGAGGCCGGGCATCCGGACCCCCTGCGCTCCATCGAGCAGCAGCCAGCGCCGTCCGACGCCGACCGGCTGCTCGGAGTCTGGAATGCCGTGCGCAGTCAGGCCACAGACCAAGACGCGATCGCTTTTCGGCATCGCATCTGTCCCACCACCGAATTCAACGCCGCCCGTCTGCTCTACTTCGCTAACTTCCAGACGATCGTTGACCGTGCAGAGTGGAACGCCTTGGACACGACCGACATGCAGTTCGCCGCCACGACGACCCGGCGGCTCTTGTTCTACGGCAACGTGAACTTCGATGACGACGTCGAAGTTCATTTCTCGCGCGTGAAATGGACGGGGGACGAACGGAGTCACCGAGCCGCCGTCTCTCGCCGAACCGACGGTGGCCTGCTCGCCGTGCTCGAAACCAAGAAGATCATTGCCAGGCCCTAGGCGCCGAAGGCGCGCAGCGAGCGCAGGCTCGCGTAGCCTATGAGACCGGGGCTGCCTTGGCGGAGTCGGCGGGCCGGCGCACCCTCACACGCAAGCCGAAGGCCACCGCCGACGTGGAGCGGAGACTTCAGGGTGAGAGGGACCGAAAGCTTCAGGGTCCAGCAGAGGCTTCAGGGTCACACGGCGCCGCGAACGCCAAACCCGCAGAGGCGCCCCCCGCCAAGGTCCCCGCAGAGGACCTACAAAACAGCAAGAGCCGAAGGCGCGCAGCGAGCGCAGGCTCGCGTAGCCTGTTAGACCGCCGGCCTACGCCTCGCCGGGCTCGGGGCTGGGGAACGCGTCGAGGATCGCCTTTCGCTCCTTGCGCTCCTTGGCCTCCCGCTCCCGCTTGCGCCGCTCGCGGTGCTCCTCGGGCGTGGAGAGGTGACGGGTCTCCGGCCGCTCCCGGTCGATGATCTCGCCCCGGATCAGCTTGTCGACCTCGGCCCCATCGAGCGTTTCGTACTCGAGCAGTGCCTCGGACATGCGGTCGAGCGCGTCCCGGTTGTCGGCGAGCAGCGTCATGCACCGCTCGTACTGCTGAGCGATGATGTCGCGGATCTCACGGTCGATCTCGATGGCGGTCTGCTCGGAATAGTCGCCCCGGGTGTTCATGTCCCGCCCCAGAAAGACCTGGTCGTTTTGCTTTCCGAAGCTGACCGGACCGAGCTTCTTGCTCATGCCCCATTCGCAAATCATCTTGCGGGCCAGCTCGGTGGCGCGCTCGATGTCGTTCCCGGCACCGGTCGTGTACGTCCCAAAGACCGTCTCTTCGGCCGCGCGCCCTCCCATGAGCACCGCGATCGTCGACAGGACCGCGTCGATGTTCATCGAGTACTTGTCTTCGGTCGGGAGCTGCTGGGTCAGCCCCAACGCTCGCCCGCGAGGAATGATCGTGACCTTGTGGACGGGGTCGGTGCCGGGGATCAGCCGAGCCACCAGAGCGTGACCGGACTCGTGCACGGCGGTGTTGCGCTGCTCGGCGGCCGACATCACCGTGTTCTTGCGCTCGCCGCCCATCATGACCTTGTCTTTGGCTCGCTCGAAATCGTCCATCGTCACTCGATCGCGATTGGAGTGGGCAGCCAGGAGGGCGGCCTCGTTGACGAGATTCTCCAGGTCGGCGCCGGCGAATCCCGGCGTACCGCGAGCGATGACTTCGAGGTCGACGTCGGGGCTGAGCGGCGTCCGCTTCGAGTGCACCGTGAGGATGCCCTCGCGCCCGCGAACGTCCGGCTTGTCGACGACGATCCGGCGGTCGAAGCGACCGGGACGGAGGAGTGCCGGGTCGAGAACGTCGGGGCGGTTGGTCGCCGCGACCAAAATGACGCCTTCGTTCGACTCGAAGCCATCCATCTCGACAAGCAGCTGATTCAGCGTCTGCTCCCGCTCGTCGTGGCCGCCCCCGAGTCCAGCGCCGCGGTGTCGACCGACGGCATCGATCTCATCGATGAAGATGATGCAGGGCGCGTTCTTCTTGCCCTGCTCGAAGAGGTCACGGACGCGAGAAGCACCGACACCGACGAACATCTCGACGAAATCGGAGCCGGAGATGGAGAAGAACGGGACCGAGGCCTCGCCGGCGATCGCCCGTGCAATCAGCGTTTTGCCCGTGCCGGGCGGGCCCATGAGGAGCACACCCTTCGGAATGCGGCCCCCGAGACGCGTGAACTTCTTGGGGTCGCGGAGAAACTCGATGATCTCCTGGACGTCGTCCTTGGCCTCTTCGACGCCGGCGACATCGGCGAACGTTATCTTGTTCTGGTTCTCGTTCATGAGCTTGGCCTTCGATTTGCCAAAGCTCATGGCCTTGCCTCCTCCCGATTGTAGCTGCCGCATGAACACGAAGAAGATGCCCACCAGGAGGAGCATGGGGAGCCACGTGATCAGAAGGGATTGCCACAACCCTCCCTCCGCCTTCGGTACGACTTCGAAGTCGACCTTCTTGGCCTGGAGGTCGGCGAGGAGCTGCTCCGAGAGGACACCGGTGGTCCGGTAGGACTTGTCCTCGAACGATTTCAGCTCGAACTGACCGGCGCTGCTTTGGCCGGTCAGGGTCACCTTGACCTCTTTGACTTCGCCGCCTTCCACCATCGTGAGGAAGCGCGAGAAAGGAATCTTCTGCCGCTTGGCCACCGGGTCGTCGGCGACGATGTGGTAGACGGCGGCGATCATCAGAATGATGAGGACCCAGAGGGCCAGCGTTTTATGGGTCTGCTTCATTTGTCCTTGTCCGGCCGGCGGACGGCTTCATCAGAGTGACCTGCCCGGGCCTTACCTGCAACAAGTCACTCGAACTTGGCCGTCAACTCCCACCGCGATTTCGTCGTCTCGGTGATGGGCGCTGCCGACGACCTGATCAAACCCGGGACCCACACGATTTCGTCCCGATGTACGACGAGAACCGTATGGTCTCGCTCGTGGAGCGGAACCCCCCGCTCCCTCAAAGCCTCGGAGAGCCGCTTTCGCCCCGTCATGCCGAGAGGTCGGATTCGGTCGCCCGGTTGGGGGTATCGCGTACCCAGAGTGTCCAAAACGTCGGCGTCGAACCAAGCGATGGCCGGATCGGCGGGGACCGCCTCCCCACGATGGGCGACTCGGGTCCATCCGATCGACACCCGCGGGGGCGACACGAAGGCCGCCCGCAGTGCGGCAAAGGTCTTGTCGGACGCCTCACAGAAATCAGCCTCGTGGACCGGGTTGAGCGCCGGCGATTCGGGGAGCTTGGCCAGGGCCGCGAGACGGCGGGCAATCCCGGGTCGATATCGGGTTTCCATCAGCGGAAGCAGTTCGCGACGGACCCGGTTCCGCAGATACCGGGGCTCGAGATTCGAAGGATCTTCGCGCCACTCGAGCCGACGTCGGCGGGCGTGTCGTTCGAGCCAGGCGCGGGGAACGTCGAGGAGGGGGCGAACGTAGCACCCCCGGACCGGCGCCATTCCTTCCAGCCGCCCACGCCCGACGAGCCGGAGGAGCACCGTCTCCGCCTGGTCATCCCGATGGTGCCCCAGGAAGACCCAGCTCGCGTCGAGGTCTTCGCGCACCGAGGCCAGCGCCGCATATCGCGCGCGCCGAAGGCTGGCTTCGTCGTCCCGGACACCCTCCAACCGGACGACCCGGTGCTCGAGCCCTTCGCGCTCGCACAGATCCGCGACGAAGTGCGCGTCTGCGGTGCTACCCGCCCGAACTCCGTGGTCCACGTGAGCGACGGCGAGGCGAGCGGAGCCCAGCCGGTCCAAGAGGAGGTCGAGCAGGACCACCGAGTCGAGACCGCCCGAGCACGCGACGACCGCCCGGGGCGTCCGCCAGTCCAAGCGCGCGAGCGTTCGGTCGAGGGCGGCCCATTGCACGACGCAAGCTTACCCCAACCTCCCGCAAGGGTCGGTCATGAGAGGTCGAAAACCGAGGCCATCGAACCCGAGGGCCGAGTAGGGTTTTGAAGGCGTGGGTACTTTGGAGCTGCTCGGGTTGTCGCTGCTCGGCGGAAGCATGGGCGTCCGACTGGTCCCCTGGTGGGTCAACCGCCAACGGGCGCGACTGGTCCTGAGGCAGGCCCGGGCCTGGAAGCTCGAAGAGGTGTGCCGTCGACCTCTGACCTATCGAGGTCGACTGCGAGGACGGGTGCTCGAACTTCGTCACGCCCCCGCCGGCTATGAAGGCCGAAGGACTCCTCACGTGTCGGTGCGGGTGTCGGGCCTCGCGCTCCGCAACGACGCCAACTTCCGCGTTCTCGCCGAAGAGCAAGCCTGGATCTACCTGGGGAACCGGGTGGAGGCGTGCGCGGTGATCGACACTCACCTGCGGAGCCTGCTGCGCACGGGCGACCGACTGATCCGGGCCGATGACCACCTAACGGTGCACGCTCGGCACGCGGTGTCCGGACGCGACGTCGAGCGCCTGGCTCTGTGGACGATCGACGCCGCCGCTCTGCTCGATCGGCCCGCCGAGCAGCGGTCGTCGAGCCTCTTGGGTCGACTCGACGAACCGGACGTCGATGTGCGGATGGACGCCCTGCGAGCGCTCACGGACGAAAGGGTCGACGACTCGCTGCGCGCCGAAGCACTGGCCCGCGGGCGCCGAGACACGATGGCCGCCGTCCGCCTGGCGGCGGCTGAAGCCGGCAACGACCAGGCGGCGATCGACGCCGTGGCCACCGACCCCAGCGCCTCGACCTCGGTCGCCACGCGGGCCCTGCGTCGTGCATCCCCGGCCGCCCGAGTGCGGATTGCGGCCGACCGAGCGCGTCCGCTGTCGCTGCGGAAGGTGGCGCTCTCTTTCGCCGAGGCCGGCGGCGCCGCGATGCGCACGCTGACCGATCGCATCGCTCAGGACGGCGCCGAGCCCACCGAGCTTCGAGCGGCCGCGCTGAGCGCGTTGGCCGAGTTCCCGGGAAGCGAGACGGAAACGACGCTCCTCGCCGTACTCTCTGCCCCCCGAGCAGGCGTATCGCGGGCCAGTCCGGACGCGGTCGTCTTGCGGGACCAGGCGATCCGGACCCTGGGGCGGGTGGGCACGGCGCGGGCGCTGGCCACGCTGCGCCGGTTCGGCCAATCGGCTGGACTGTACGCGCCGCTGTGGGAGCCGGCGCAAGCGGCCATCGCCGCCATCATCGCTCGCGAACCGGATGTCGAAGCCGGTTCGCTGTCCGCCCTGGGACCCTCGGGGGGCGACCTGGCCCTCGTCCGCGACCCCTCTCAGGTATAGGCGTAAAAGCCTCGTCCGGCCTTCTTGCCCAGCCAGCCGGCGTCGACGTACCGGCGCAGCAGGGGCGCCGGCCGGTACTTCGAGTCTCCGAGGCCTTCATGAAGAACCTCCATGATGGCGAGACAGGTGTCCAAACCGATGAAGTCCGCCAGCGTCAGCGGGCCCATGGGCTGGTTCGTTCCGAGCTTCATCCCGGTGTCGATGTCTTCGGCCGTCCCCAGTCCTTCCTGAAGCGCAAACACCGCCTCGTTGATCATCGGCATGAGGATCCGATTCACGATGAAGCCCGGCTGATCGTCGCTCTTGACCGTGGTCTTCTTCATCCGTTCTGCGAGCGCCAGCGTCCGGGTCCACGTCTCTTCCGAAGTCTGGAGCCCGCCGATGACTTCCACCAGCGCCATGATGGGGACGGGGTTCATGAAGTGCATGCCGATGAACCGCTCCGGCGTCGACAGTGTGGCGGCGAGCCGGGTGATGGAGATGGACGACGTATTCGATGCGAGGACCGCGGACTTGGAAACGACGCTCTCCACTTCGCTCCAAACGTTCTTTTTGAGCTCCAGCTTCTCGGACACCGCCTCGACCACGAAGTCACACAGTCCGAGCTCCTTGACGTCCGTAGACGTGCGGATGCGCTCGATGGAGGCAGCCTTGGCTTCGGCGGTCAGCTTCTCTTTTTTGACGAGTCGCTCGAGACTCTTGTCGATCGCCGACCGACCCCGCCCCAGCGCAGCGTCGTCGACGTCCAGGAGGACGACGTCGATCCCGACTTGGGCCGCCACCTGAGCGATTCCCGCTCCCATCTGCCCCGCACCGATGACCCCGAGATTGGCGAATTCCTCGGCCATGTCAGCGCTCCACGACCAGGGCGACACCCTCGCCGCCACCGATGCAGAGCGAAGCCAAGCCGCGCTTTTTGTCCTCGTGCTTCATCGCGTGGAGCAGAGTGGTCAGGATACGCGCTCCCGAAGCGCCGATCGGGTGGCCAAGAGCCACCGCCCCACCCCAGATGTTGACCCTCTCGCGATCGAGGCCGAGCTTCCGTTCGTTGGCGACGGACACGACGGCGAACGCCTCGTTGATCTCGAATAGGTCGATGTCGCCGACGGTGAGCCCTAGGCGCTCCAGCGTCTGACCGATCGCTTTGGCGGGCGCCGTCGTAAACCACTCCGGCGCTTGAGCCGCACTACCGTATCCGGTGATGGTGGCCAGCGGCGTAAGGCCCTTCGCGTCGGCCCACTCCCGCGCCGCCACGATGAGCATGGCTGCTCCGTCGTTCAGCGACGACGCGTTGGCCGCGGTGACGGTACCGTCCTTGATGAACGATGGCTTGAGAGCCGGGATCTTGTCGAAGCGAACCCGAGACGGCTCTTCGTCGGTGTCCACGATGAGGGGGTCGCCCTTTCGCTGAGGCACGGGCACCGGCGCGATCTCTTGGACGAACCAGCCGTTTTCCTGAGCCTTCTGCGCGCGGCGATAGCTCTCGACCGAGAACTCGTCTTGAGCGTCGCGAGAGACGTTGCACTCCCGTGCGCACAACTCGGCGGCATTGCCCATGTGGTAGTCGTTGTAGACGTCCCACAAGCCGTCCTTGATCATGCCGTCCACGAGCTTTTTGTCGCCAAACTTGAGGCCGGCTCGAGCGCCATCGACGTAGTAGGGGGCGTTCGACATCGACTCGATGCCGCCGGCGAGGGCCACGTCGACATCGCCGGCCTTGATCGCCTGAGCGGCCATCATCACCGTGCGCAGTCCCGAGCCACACACCTTGTTGACCGTGTTGCAGGGCACGACATCGGGAAGACCGGCCCCGAGAGCGACCTGCCGCGCAGGCGCTTGGCCCAGGTTGGCGGGGAGCACACAGCCGACGAACACCTCTTGGACTTCGGCCGGATCGACGCCAGCCGCTTCGAGCGCAGCTCGGGCGGCAACGCTCCCCAAGCTCGGCGCGGGCACCGTGGCCAGCGACCCCTGAAAAGAACCGATCGGCGTTCGTTTGGCGGCGACAATGACGACATCGCGGGCATGCATGGGGCGGACCTTCCGGTCGGCCTCGGGGCTTGTCAAGCCGTCAGCTGGCTAGAGCCGACCGCGCGAGACGAACACGAATCGATCGATGTAGCGGCGTACGTCGGCGCGCAATTCTTCCGGAACCAGGAACATGATCTCGGGGGTGTTCCGCGCAATGACCTCCCACATGACGACGGCGTCGAGGTATCCCGCCTGAACAGCTTCGACCAGACGAAGCTCTTCCGCCGCCATGGCCTCGCCGGAATCCCAACGCAAGAGCGCCGAGGCCGACTGCTGCACCAGGCACTCGCGCTGCATCGCCAGGCGCAGCGGGTCGGCGGCGACCGGAGAGCGGTCGCTGCACGCCGGTTCGAACGTCCAGCAGGCGATACACAGGCCATAGACCTCCCAATGCGACTCGCGCCCTTCCCCAACCTCGATGGTCACGGTTTCCGGAGAGCCGGGCATCCGATAGACGTTTAGCCGCGGTTCGAACGGCACCGAACGAAAGCGCAAGTCCATCCGCTTGAGCACCTCTTCCAGCCGTTCGCGAACGGCGGAGCTGAGAGGATTGAGAGCGTACGCGAAGGTGAGCTCGTCCTTGGCCTCGCGGATCCGGCCCTGCTCGAGCCGAAGGTCGCCCATGAAGAGCCTCGCCTGATAATCCAAAGGATTGAGCTCCAGAGCCCGCGCCAGGGCGACCTCGGCGGCGCCCGGTTCTTCCAGGAACAGCCACACCTTTCCCAGGTACGTGTAGCTCTTGAAGTAGTCGGGGTCCCGCTCGATGCAGGTGACGTACAGCTCCTGAGCGATTTCGTAGCGTCCGTCCGCGAAGGCCTGCGCCGCTTCCTCGAAGATCGGACGGATATCGGGGGGCGGAAGGCGGCGCTCGAGGGTAGGGTCACCGTCGGCATCGAACGCCACGAAGACGAAAGGGTCGACCGGTCGCGGTGCCGGCGGTGCGTCCCGGCCGAGGACTTCGCGAAACGGACGACGGCCGACCGACGTGTGCCGTACGACGTACGCTCGGGGGCTCGCCTCGAGGATGGTCTGGATTTCGGTGGGTCGACGCCACCCGCGACTCTGGACCGTCGGCTCATCGAACGAGCCGCGGCCGACCGTCGGGGGCTCATTGGACGTGGCCGCACACGCGCAGACCACTCCCAAGAGGCCGAAGTGGCCCCTCAAAGGTCGTCTTCGTCGTCGTCGGCCGCTTCGTCGGGTGGAGGCTCGACCGGGGTCACGCTCGACTCCGTTTGGATGTCGGGCTCCAGACCATCGCCGGTTCGCTTGAATCGAACGGACGCCTGGAAGTCCATCTGTATGTTGGACAAAACCTTGACGACTTCGGTCGAAATATCGACGTGGCGCAAGAAGTCTCCGACTTCGGTGGCCACGATGCGCACCAGCTCCCGTTTTCCTTTGTCGCCCTGATGCAGGAGGAAGGACAGGGCCTCTCGAGGCACGGTGCTC
Source organism: uncultured Myxococcales bacterium (assembly GCA_964473255.1). GTDB lineage: Bacteria > Myxococcota > Kuafuiibacteriia > Kuafuiibacteriales > Kuafuiibacteriaceae > Kuafuiihalomonas. The sequence goes on from CAYYOT010000039.1 coordinate 35,519, forward strand.
GACTGCTGCACCTGCCCCACGGCGTTTTCGATGGTGCGTCGGACGAACTCCGAAACGACTCGCGTCCGCTGTCGATCGCGCTCGCCTCCATCTCGCTCCCGGCGAAAGAATTCTTCGAAGAGATCTTCGGTGCTGCCTTCGGACTCTGGGTTCGTCATGGACCTTCCTCTTCACCCACCGCCCGCAGATCGATGTACGGCCGATTGGAACGCCGCCCCGCGGCGTCGATCACTTGCAGGGCGACGCGTATCACGGTCCCCGGGTCGATTGTCTGCTGAATCCGCACCGATAGCTCGAGAATGCCTTCTCGGGCGTCCGAAGACAAAGGTGGGACCTGGCGCGAAAAGAGCTCGTCCGTAGCCAGGGTCGCGGTCAATCTTTCCTGCAGATGCAGCTCGACCTGTCCCGGGGCAAGGCCGAGGTCCCCGTCATCGTCGACGAAGGCCAGCGCAAACTGGAGCTTTGACGGCTCGGTCGGTTCCTGCTGCAAAAACCGCAGCCAATCGATGCGGGGGCGTCCCTCGGGCCAGTCCTCCGGTCCCGTCTCGCCGCACGCTGCCGTCGCGAGACTCAGCGCTGCCAGGGCTTTCGCGCGCCGCACGCCGACATCAAACCACCGGGGAATCGGGCGGGTAAAGAACCGGGCTCACGGATCGGAGCCGGGAATGCCCGCGGCCGCCGCGACGAATCGACGGAAGTGATCGGTCGAGTCATGCGGCCCCGGGGAGGCCTCGGGGTGGTACTGGATGGCCCAGACGCGATGCTCGGGAACCTCGAAGCCCTCCAGCGTGTCGTCGTTCAGGTTGATCTCGGTGACCCGAACGTCGGCTCGGCGCGAAAGCGAGTCGGCGTCGATCGCGAACCCGTGGTTTTGCGCGGTGATCCGCACGCGCCCGGAGGCGTCACGCACCGGGTGATTGCTCCCTCGATGACCGAACTTCAGCTTGAAGGAACGGGCTTCGTACGCGAGCCCCAGGATCTGGTGCCCCAAGCAGATGCCGAACATCGGTACCCGCCCCCGCAGCCGCTTAGCCGTCTCGATCCCGTAGGAGACCGGCTCCGGGTCCCCGGGACCGTTGGAGAGAAAGACGCCATCCGGTTTTCGGGCCAGGATGTCGTCCGCGCTCGTCGTCCCCGGCACGACCTCGACATCGGCTCCCGCCTCGACCAACCGCCGCAGAATGCTTCGCTTGATGCCGAAGTCCAGCGCGACGACCTTGACTCGCGACCCCGGTGCGCCGACGCCGAGCTCCAGTCCCTGAGGCCGCTCGCCCAAAAATTGAAGGTCGCACGCCGTCTCCGACCACCGGGACGGCCGGGGAGACATGACCTCGCGAGCCAGGTCGCGGCCGGCCATACCCGATGCGCGACGCGCGCGCTCGATCACGTCATCGAGGCGATGGACCTCGGTCGAGATCACGCCCATCTGTGCGCCCGCCGAGCGGATGTGGAGCACCAGAGCTCGCGTGTCGACCCCTTCGACGGCCACGGTTCCGCTCGCCTTCAGCAGCTCTCGCAGGGACTCGGTCGCCCGCCAGCTCGATGTGATCGGCCGGGAAGAACGCACGATCAAGCCCGCGGCCTGGATCTCATCGCTCTCCATGTCGACGGCGTTGGCGCCGACGTTGCCGATCTCGGCCGAGGTCATGGTCACGATCTGACCACGGTAGGATGGATCGCTGACGACCTCTTGATAGCCGGACATCGAAGTCGTGAACACGACCTCACCCTCTCGGGTGCCCTCGGCGCCGATGGAGACCCCTTCGAAGGTACGCCCGTCGGCCAGGGCAACCACGGCGGGTTTACGGTCGGTCATCGTCATCGCTCCATTCGTAGGTCACTCGGCCTCGGCTCATGGTCAACACGCCTCGACCTCGGAACGTCTGTCCGAACAGAGGGCTGTTGCGCGACCGACTCCGGACGTCGCTCTCCATGAAGGTCCAAACATGGTCCGGGTCGACGAGGACCAGGTCGGCGGGGCCACCCACCTCGATCTTCCCCAAGTCCGGCCGATTCAAGACGGCCGCCGGCTGCGACGTCATGGCTCTCACCGCTCGTTCCAGGGTGAGCCTGCCCTCGCTCACCAACGTGAGCATGAGGCCGAGGCTCGATTCGAGCCCGATCGCCCCACTAGCGGCGCGGTCGAGCTCGACGTTTTTCTCCAAGAACGTTCGGGGCGTGTGGTCCGACGCGACGACGTCGACCGTCCCGTCGGCCAGTCCCTCGACCACGGCCTGGACGTCGGCCGTGGTTCGAAGCGGTGGGGACAGCTTGGCCAGAGGGTCGTAGGCGGCGAGCGCCGCGTCGGTGAGCCGGAGGTGGCATGGCGAGACTTCGGCCGTGACCCGAGCGTTGCGCCGTTTGGCCTGCCGGATCAGTTCGACCGCTCCGGCCGTCGAGATGTGATGCAGATGAAGCCGGGCCCCGGTCAGCTCGGCCAGGGCCAGGTCGCGCGCGACTCCTACGACTTCGGCCGTCTCCGGGATGCCCTCCAGTCCGAGGCGTGCACTCACCACGCCCTCGTGCATCACACCGCCCCGAGACAGGTAGGGATCCTCGGGGTGCGTGGCGATCACCGTCCCAACGTCGATCCCGGTCTCGAGGGCATAGCGAAGAAGCTGGCTGTCCCGGACGGGTCGGTCGACGTCAGTGAACATGCAGCATCCCGCCGAAGCGAGTTTTGCCAGCTCCGCCAATCGCTCACCGTCGCGGCCCACCGACATCGCTCCGGCGCACAGGACACGGACGGACCCGGCCTCGCGGGCCCGAGCCAACACGGTATCCACGACTTCCACGCTGTCGATCGCCGGCGTTGTATCGGGCATGGCGACGATCGTCGTGAATCCACCGGCGGCCGCCGCGGCCGAGCCGGTAGCGACGGTCTCTCGATCCGTGGATCCGGGCTGGCAGAGGTGCACGCGGAGGTCGATCAGACCAGGACACAAGAGACGCCCTCGGCCCGCGATCTCGCGGTCGCCCGGGGTGCGGGCGGATCCGGTGGGCTCGACACCGACGATCGTCTCGCCATCGACGAAGACGTCGACCCCCACGCGGTCGACCCCGGATCCGGGGTCGAAGACACGGACGTCGCGAAAGATCGTTCGGGTCACGACGCCGACCCCCAGGGTCCGCGGGATACGGCGCGCTCGAGCACGGCCATCCGGGCGGCGATGCCGTTCCGCACCTGATGGGCGACGACGGAAGTCGGACCGTCCGCGACTTCGGGGGCGATCTCGATCCCGCGATTCATCGGACCCGGGTGCATCACGAACGCGTCGGACTTCATGCGCGAAGCCCGCTCGACGGTGAGTCCGTAGGTCCGGGTATAGTCCCCGAGGCTGGGAAAGGGAGGCGGTCCCGAGAGGCGCTCGAACTGGACGCGGAGCATCATCACCGCGTCGGCCTCCGCCACGACCTGGTCGATGTCGCGGACGATCGATGCGCCCATGGTTTTTAGCGTGGGCGGCACCAGCGACCGCGGCCCGCACAGGAGCACGCGGGCTCCCAAGCGATTCAGGAGCAGGATGTTCGAACGGGCGACGCGGGAATGCGAGATGTCGCCGACGATGGCGATGGTTCGGCCGTCGAGGGTTTGCAGGCGATCCAGGAGGGTCAAGGCATCCAGGAGCGCCTGGGTCGGATGCTCATGGGCGCCGTCGCCCGCGTTGACGACCGCGCTGAGGCCGACGCTCTCGACGGCGCGAGCCAACAGACGCAGCGCCCCCGGACTGGCGTGGCGACAAACGATCACACCCGGCTCCATCGCGGCCAGCGTCCGTCCGGTGTCCCAGAGGGACTCGCCTTTCGAAACCGAACTCGAAGCCGACGCCAGACTCACGATCGAGGCTCCGAGCTTCTGCGCGGCCAGCTCGAAGGACGCGCGGGTTCGCGTGGAGCTCTCGTAGAAAAGAGTGACGACCGAACGATGGGCAAGCGACAGAGCTGGCGACCGACCGCGAAGCTCGCGCGCCCGATCCAGGATCGTCCGGATCTCGTCGGCGGTCAGGTCCTCGATCCCGAGGAGGTGGCGTGGGCGGTCTCCGCTCAATCCGGGGAGCTTCACTCGCCCGAGGACACCCCCGCTGGCAACAACGTCGAGAGAATTCTGAGCCGGGCTACCAGGTGATCGTCTCCAGGCTTCCGGTCACGGAATCCTGGAACGTCAGTTCGAGGGGGACCTGGATCATGGGGAGCGAATACGTATTCTTGTAGATGTATTCGATCCGACAGGACTTACCGCGCTTGGCCAGGTAGTCGCCCTGCTTTCGGCGATAGTCCAGGCTCTCGATTTCTTGCGTCAAAGCCGCGAGCTCCTCTCGCGTGTACGGCTCCCGCGTCATGCGAAAGTTGTCCTTCGTCAGATGAAGTCCGGTCCGACGAGAATCCTCCACCAGATTCGCGATCACCTGTTCGTTCTCGAGGACGCGGTACGCGTCGTTACAGGCGCCGCGGACGATGCCCTTCAGCTGGAAGATGGGCCAGTAGATGGGCACGAAGGCCCAGGCCAGGTACCCGATGATCAGGAGCATCAGCGTGACCGTGATGGAAACGCTGTTGATCTTGCTCGGCTTTTTGGGCGCGTAGATGTTCACGACCGACCTCGGGGGCGAGGGTAGTCGCGTCGGGCCGACAATTCTAGTTCGCGACCCCGGGGGTCGGGCGTCAGCCGAGCGCGGCCTTCAAAGTCAGCCCTAGTTCGGCCGGGGTGGGGGCCATGCGCACCCCCGCCGCCTCCAGGGCGGCGATCTTTTCCGAGGCCGTGCCTTTGCCGCCCGAGATGATCGCTCCCGCATGGCCCATGCGCTTGCCCGGCGGCGCGGTCGTGCCCGCGATGAAGCCTGCGATGGGCTTATTGAACTCTCGCTTGATGTACTCCGCCGCCGCTTCTTCGTCGGACCCGCCGATCTCCCCGATCATGATGACGCCGGTGGTTTC
>CAYYOT010000040.1:0-40076 GCA_964473255.1 uncultured Myxococcales bacterium
AGACGGGACACGCGATCTTCGATGCCACCCACGGCACCGCACCCAAGTATGCCGTCAAGGACATGTTGAATCCTGGTTCGGTCATCCTATCCGGTGAGCTCATGTTCCGTCATCTCGGCTGGACGGAAGCGGCGGACCTCATCCTCCATGGCCTCGACCGGACCATCGGCAACAAGACGGTCACCTACGACTTCCATCGGCAGATGGAGGGGGCCACCAAGGTCAGCACCTCCGAGTTCGGCAGCCTGATCATCGAGAACATGACCGCCTGAGCACTCGACTTCAGCTCGACTTGCCGTATCGCGCGATCCCTTTGGCGAGGGGCCGGTCCAGCCGCCGGCTCAGAGCGAGCGACAGCATCGTGTAGTCCCCGCGGAGCGACCACAGCGGATAGGTGAACGTGGCTGGCCGGTTCTTCTCGAAGGCGAAGTGGCCCACCCACGCGAATCCGTAGCCGATCACCGGGTACGCGAGGAGGAGGGGCCAGTTCTGGGTGGCGATGGCGGTCAGCGCCACCGCTGTCCCCAGCGACGTTCCGATGTAGTGGAGGACTCGACTCGTCCGATTTGCGTGCTCCGAAAGGTAGTAGGGAAAGAACTCCGCGAAGTTCTTGAACTCGGGCGCGGGCATGCGGGGACGTTAGCCTGCAGGAGCCCCCGCGCCCAGCGCTGAAGGCTGGCGCCGCGGGCCGTCGTTCGAGGTCGACCCGGGCGCCGAGGCGTGCGGCCTGCCCCTAGGTCACGGGCATGGGGGCCCAGCCCGAACCCGGCTCCCGCGGCGCGGGATGCGGGTGCGGCACCAAGACGGGCGCCTCGAGAGCCAGGTCCAATACCTCACTCATGTGGCTCACCAGGTGGATGTCCATCTCGGCGCGGACGTCATCGGGGAGCTGCTCCACGTCGGGGGCGTTGTCCTTCGGCAGGATGACCTGTCGAATACCGCGGTCGTGTGCGGCGAGCACCTTCGACTTGATGCCGCCGACGGGCAGCACGCGTCCGCGAAGCGAGACCTCGCCGGTCATGGCCAGGTCGGGGCGAACGCTTCGCCCCGACAAGAGCGATGCCAGCGCGGTGAACATCGTGACGCCGGCTGACGGCCCGTCCTTGGGCGTCGCGCCAGCGGGAACGTGCACGTGGACGTCTTTTCTCTTCAGGATATCCTCAGGCACATCCAGTTCGTCGGCGTGCGAAAGAGCGTACGTGAGCGCTGCGCGAGCCGACTCTTTCATCACGTCCCCGAGTTGCCCGGTGAGCACCAGCTGACCGGCCCCGGGCAGCTCCGAAGCTTCGATGTACAGCACGTCGCCGCCCATCGGCGTCCAGGCGAGCCCGGTGGCGATCCCGGCGCGCGACGGTGCTTCGTGCGGCGACTCGCGGAACTTCCTCGGGCCCAGGTACGTGTCCAGGTCGTCCGGGTTCACGAACACCGTGCTCAGGTCTTCGCCCTTGGCTTTCTTCACCGCCGCAGCGCGGAAGACCTTCCCCAGCGCCCGCTGGAGCTGACGCACGCCGGCCTCCCGCGTCCATCCGTCGATGGCGGAGGCGATCGCCTCGTCGGACAGCTCCACGTCGGTCTCCGAAAGACCCGCGTTCTTCGCCAGCTTGGGGAGCACGTGGTCGCGAGCGATCGCGAGCTTCTCGTTCTTGGTGTAGCCCTCGATCTCGACCACCTCCATGCGGTCCATCAGGGGCCCGGGCACGGTGGACAGGTCGTTGGCCGTGGCAATGAAGAGCGCCTTCGAGAGATCGAACGGCACCTCCAGGTAGTGGTCGGTGAACGCGTGGTTCTGCTCCGGATCCAAGACCTCGAGGAGCGCGGCCGAAGGGTCGCCCTGATAGCCGCGGCCGAGCTTGTCCACCTCGTCGAGCAGGACCACCGGGTCACGGGAGCCGCCGCGGCGGATATTCTCTACCAGTCGTCCCGGTCGCGCCCCCACGTAGGTACGACGATGACCGCGCAGCTCCGCTTCGTCGCGCATGCCGCCCAAGGCGATCCGGACCAAGTTTCGGTTCGTAGCCTTGGCGATCGCTTCCGCGATGCTGGTCTTGCCCACGCCGGGGGGGCCCACCAGGAGCAGCACGTCGGCTCGGCCGGTTCCGGCGAGCTTGCGGACGGCGAGGTTCTCGATCACCTGCTTCTTCACCTCGTCGAGGCCGTGATGCGAGTCGGCCAGCGCCTTCTCCACGGCCGCGACCTCGAGGGCGGTCGACGTTTCCTTGGTCCACGGTAGCTCGGAAACGAGCTCCAGCCAGTCCGTAGCCGTCGCCCGCTCGGGGGAGCCGCTCGGGATGCGCTGTAGACGCTTCAGCTCTTTGTCGACGCTGGCGCGGACCTCGTCCGGAAGCTCGGCCTCATCCAGCTTCTTCTTGAGCTCGGTCAGCTCGTCGCCGCCTTCCCCCTCGCCGAGCTCGGCCTGAATCGCTTCCAGCTGCTTGCGGAGGTACGCCTCCCGCTGCTGCCCCTCGAAGCCGGAGCGAACGCGCTCCTCGATGGACTGCTGTGTGTCCAAGAGGTCGGAAACCTCCTGCGCCTTGGCCAGCACCCGCTTCGCCCGCTCCATCGGGTCGAGTTCGCAGACCACCTCGTGTTTGAAGCTCAGGTCGCTCTCGACGAAGGACGCGACCAGGTCGACGAGAATGGACGGGTCGTCGACGTTGCGGGCCATCACGCCGACCGGGGACTCGATCTTGAGCTTTTCGACCAGCCGGTCGACGGCGGATACCAGCGCGCGGCGCATGGCCTCCGACTCGACGGTCTCGGGCCACGATGAAGCGACGCGTTCGTATTCGGCAATCAGGTAGGGGTCGGCCTGGACCACGGCGCCGAGGCGCACTCGGGCGACACCCTGGAGCACCACGGCTCGCGCGCCGTCGGGGCGCTGGATGGGGTGGAGGATCCGCGCGAGAACCCCGATGGGCAGGAGCGCATCCGGATCGATGTTCTCGGTCGGCTCGGTCTGCATCGCGATCAGAACCCACCCCTCGGAGGCCTCGAGCGCGGCCAGCGACTGCGGACGGGCGACGCCGAATGGTGCGGCGACCCCCGGAAGCAGAAAGCCCTGACGGAGCGGCAGTACGGGAAGCCGGTTCGGCAGGTCGGCGGGAATGTCGAAGTTCATCTTCACCGACGAACCGTAGGAACCACCGCCGCGGGGTCAAACGCGTCGCGTCAAAACCCTGGTCTTAGGGCTTTTGCGGCCCCTCCCGCGGCACGGTCTCGAGTGTCGTGGTCCATTGCCGCGTAGTCCGGAGCCGACCGAGGGGAGCGCCGAAGGTCAGTCGACGTCGGGCGCCTGCCCGCTCAGCGCGAGGGTACCGGCATGCAGGGACCCGGCGACCATTGCTGCACCGGATGCACCCATGAGTGCGGCCATGGTTGCGGCGAGGAAAGCGTTCTTGCGCTTCGCTCCGTAGCGGCGGACGCCGCGATAGAAGAAGGCGGTCAACGTCGGAGCCAGCGTCACCAGCACCACGGCGGCAGTCCATTGGGGGCCTGTCATGACTCGGGCCTCACCGCGGCGCGACGGAGTCGATCCATGATCGCTCGACCGAGGCCGATCTCCGGAACCCGTTCGACGACGATCGAGCCGACACCGGAGGCGTCCAATCGCCGTAGGGCTTCGAACAAGTGCCGGGCGGCCTCGGCGAGATCGCCCGACGGCGACAGCACTTCGGCGTGGGCCGGCGACAGATGTGCCGGTACGGCCGACAGCGCGAGCACGCCGTAGGGCTCGGGGGGCGCGGTCCCGTCGTCGAAGCGCAGCCGCGTTCGCGGCGCGTAGTGCTGGGGAAGTCGACCCGGGCTCAGCCGAGCGGGCGTGTCGGGACCGGCGACGACCAGGGCCGGGAGTGTGCGTCGAAGCTCTTCGACGGGGACGCCACCCGGTCGAAGGACGAGGGGGGGCTCCTGGGCCAGCGATACGATCGTCGATTCGACGCCGACCGAGCACGGGCCACCGTCGACCACGGGCAGATCTTTCCCGAGCTGGGCTTCGACCGCAGCCGGCGTCGTGGGGCTCAACCGTCCGAAGCGGTTCGCGGAGGGGGCGGCGACCGGCTCGCCGAGCCGAGCCATGACCTGCAGAGCGAGGGGGTGGTTCGGCACGCGGACCGCGACCGTCGGCTCGCCGGCGGTCACGAGGTCGGACACGGCTGGACGCTTGGGCACCACGAGGGTCAGCGGACCGGGCCAAAAAGCGGTGAGGTCAGGGGGAAGCAGAGCGGCGGAGACGGTCTTGGCCGCTTCCGTCGAGCTGGCGTGCACGATCAGCGGGTCGAACCGCGGACGACCCTTACGCTCGAAGATCTTGACGACGGCGGCGTCATCGAAGGCCCGCGCCGCGAGCCCGTAGACGGTCTCGGTGGGCAGCGCCACGAGTTCACCCCGCGCCAACAGGTCGGCGGCTTCATCGGTCGAAACTCTCATGGCGTTCTGCTCTCCATACGTCAGGAGCGCACGGATGGCTTCTCGCTCGAGTCGTTTGCCGAGGGATGCGACGCGGCCCGCGCGACCAACCGGGCTCCCCCGGCCACCGCGCCGGGGAGCGCCAGCCAGCCGACCACCGGGACGAGCAGCGAGCTCAAGACGACGGCCCCGAGTCCGAGGAAGACGGAGGCCCGGCAAGCGAGCAGGCCGAGCCGCTGGTGCATGGTCAGGCCGCAGGCGACCAGCGAGGGATTGAGGGCCCCCGCGCCGAAGCCGAGCGCCGCCCAGATCCCACCCGCCAGGGTGGCGACCGGGGTGAGGGCGGGAAAGAGCGCCAACCCGGCGAAGAGGAGGAGGGGCAGCACCATCAGGATCGCTCGGAGGGCCTCCAAGACCGTGCCGTCCCACAGGCCCGTGTTCTGCACTTCGAGTCCCGCGGCTTTCAACTCCTGGTGAGCGATCGCGTCGAAGAAGGGACCGGCGACAATCTCGAGAAGCGCGGTGAACAGGAGGCACAGGGCCACGAAGATTCCGAGGCCGACGAGCAGCCGCACCGCCTGCCAACCGAGTAGCGCCCAGCCTCGGCCCTCCTCCGGAGCCGACCAGACGACCTCCAAGAGAGGTCCGGCAGTCCACAGCGTTCCGGCGAACGCGAACACGTACAGCACCAGCGTGAGCCCGACCGGGATGAGCGCCCTCCGCCCCTGCTGTGCATCCGAGAGCAGGATGGAGAATCCCTGGATGCCGGCCCGTACGCCGGCGCCGAATCCTGTCACGCCTCGCGGTAGCTCCATCGTCTACATGGCGGTGGGGGCGTCGAGCCCCAACAGACTCAGCCCGTGCTGGAGGACGTTGCGGACCGCGTCAACGAGCTGCAGGCGGGCGGCTCGAAGGTCCGGCTGGTCGTCCAGGAGGACGCGCTTGTTTCGTTCCCGATTGCCGGCGGTGAGGTACGCCGCGGTGAGCTGAGCGACCTCGAGCAGCGAGCGCGTCACGAACGACGGCTCGTACGCATCGCACGCGTGGGCAATGACGTCCGGATAGCGGGCGAGGGCCAGCATGAGAACGCGCTCTTCGGGAAGCTCCAGCCGGGAGAGGTCCGCGCCGTCCGGAGTGCCTCCGCCTTTACGGAGGATGCTGCAGGCGCGAGCGTGGGAAAACTGCACGTACGGGCCGGTGTGCCCGCTGAAAGAAAGCACCTGATCCCAGTCGAAGGTGTAGTCGGTCATGCGCAGATTCTTGAGGTCCTCGAAGACGATGGCGCCGACGCCGACCGCCTCCACCGTTTCCTCGAGATGCGCGCGATCGATCTTGTCCGAGGCTTCGCAGATCATGCGAGCCTTGTGCTCGGACTCGTCGAGGACCTCGTCGAGAAAGACGATGTTCCCCCGGCGCGTGCTCATCCCGTGCACGCGGCCGAACCCGACGTGCTCGCACGCGTCCGCCCACGCGAAGCCCATGGCTTTCAGCGTCGCGAAGAGCTGCTTGAAGTGCAGGGACTGGTCGGCGCCGACCACGTAGAGAGACCGATCGAAGCGAAAGCGCTCGTAGCGATCGATGGCGGCCGCGATGTCGCGAGTGACGTACAGAGTCGTGCCGTCGCCGGTCTTGAGGAGCACCGGCGGGTCTTGGGCGCCGGTCTCCAGGTCCAAGACTTCGGCCCCTTCGCTGATCCGCGTACCCGGCCGAGCACGCACCCGGTCCAAGGTGGGCTCGAGGACGTCTTGGTACGTGGCTTCCCCTTCGATGTGAGAAAAGCGGATCCCCATCCGAGCGTAGACGCGCTGGAACTCGGTGACGGAGGTTTCCCGGAACGCGCGCCACACGTCGAGCGCCGCGGCATCCCCGTCCTCCATGCGACGGAGAAAGAGTCGGGCCTCCTTGTCTCGCGCCTCGACCTCCGGAAGTCGCTCGGCGGCCTTCGCCGCCGCCGCGTCCAGACCGGCCAGCCACGACGCGGCTTCGTCGGCCGGGTCGGCGTCGGCATCGAGGTGGCGCTCCGTCCGCAAGCGTCGCTCCAGCGAACGGACCTGCCGCTCATGCTTCTTTTTGCCCTTCGCGTCGGTGGGGGCTTCGGCGGCGCGGAGCTCGGCCAGCTGGGCGAGCGCTTGGCGGGCCTCTTCCGGGCGCCTGATCGCTGCCTTGAGTCGGCCCACGTCGGCTTCTTCGTTGGCCCTCACGTAGACCTCGACGAGGTGCTTGGCGTCGCTGCGGCGCTCCGCCTCTCCGTAGCGCTCGAAGCCCGTCGCCAGCAGGCCGAACTGCTTGCCCCAGTCGCCGAGGTAGTTGATGCGCTCGACCCGCCAGCCCCGCGCGTCGTGCAGCCGGGCGATCGCTGCCCCGATCGCCGTGCTGCGAATGTGGTGAAAACCGAGCGGTTTTGCGATGTTGGGAGACGAGAAGTCGATGACGACCGTCCGACCGGCGCCCTCTCGGCCCTGCCCGTACGCCGCGGCGCGAGCGGCGGGGACGACGGCGTCGGCCAGGGCCCGCGAGCTCAAGCGGACGTTCACGTAGGGGCCTACCGCGGTGGCCTCGCTCCACATCGGGTCTTCGGACAGCACGGCGGCCACGTCGCGAGCGAGCTGGTCGGGACGCGTCCCCTTGGCCTTGGCCAAGGTGAAGCACGCCAACGAGAGGTCGCCATGCTCGGGCTCGGGCTCTCGGACCAGCGCGGTCAGACCAGAAGTATCGTCCGAAAGACCTTGGCTCCGAGCGACCGCCGATGCGAGAGCTTCGCGGTAAGGCGCGAGCGGTGACGCCATGGCGGCCGCTCGTACAAGGGCAGGTCATGTTTGGCAATAAGGGCAGCGACAACCCGAGCCCGGAGCGGATCCGCCAGCTCGTCGATGCGGTGATCGATCCGGTCAAGGGCATCCCGCTCGGCGAGGCTGGATTCGTTTCGGCGGTGGAAACCGACACCAAGGCAGTGCGGATCCGACTCCGGCTGCCCACTCCGGCGTGGGCGGGCCGCCCGACCATCGAAGCCGAGATCGAGAAGGCTCTCGCGTCCGAGGGTGAACAGCGTCCGGTTGGCTTCGTGGTCGACGCCGACGTGCAGCGCGCCCGGCCCGAGGGCAGCGGGCAAAGCCTGGTGCCGGGAGCCAAGAACGTCATCCTCTTCGCTTCGGGAAAGGGCGGCGTCGGAAAGTCGACGGTGGCCATCAACTGTGCGGCGGCGCTGTCGCGGATGGGCGCGAAGGTCGGGTTGCTCGACTCGGATATCTACGGCCCGTCGATCCCCACCATGCTGGGGACCCACGAGCGTCCGCGGGTCGTCGGCCAAAAGCTCATTCCCATCGAGCGCTACGGCATGCGCGTGATGTCGATCGGCTTCATCGTGGATCCGAAGCAAGCGATGAGCTGGCGAGGACCGATGCTGAACGGGGCTTTGACCCAGTTCATGCGCGACGTCGAGTGGGGCGACCTCGACTACCTGATCTTGGACCTTCCACCGGGCACGGGCGACGTGCAGCTGACGATCGCCCAAAACCTCAAGGTCTCGGGAGCGGTCTTGGTATCGACGCCGCAAGATGTCGCACTCGCCGACGTCGTTCGCGGAAAAGCGATGTTCGACAAGGTCGACGTCCCCACGCTCGGCGTCGTCGAGAACATGGCCTACTTCGTCTGCGGAAGCTGCTCGACCAAGCACTACATCTTCTCCGCCGGTGGTGCGGGGCGGGTCGCCAAGGAGCTGGGAGTACCGCTCCTCGGCGAGGTCCCGCTGGAGGTCGGTGCTCGGGAAAGCGGCGATGCGGGCGAGCCCGAAGTCCTGCGCCACCCCGAGAGCGAGGTCTCCGTGGCCCTCGCTTCGGTGGCGATGCGAGTGGCGACCAATCTCGCCCAGGAAGCGGCCGACAAGTCGGTGAAGCCGGGGTTGGGCCTGAAGATCATTCAATAGATGGGGGCGAAGAGCGTCACCAAGCCTGCCAAGGGCACCCGTGACTTCCTCGGGCCCGACGTCGAGCGTCGCGAACACGTCGTAGGCGTCATCCGCGAAGTGTACCGCGCGTACGGGTTCGAGCCCCTGGAGACGCCGACCTTCGAGCGCCTCGATGCGCTCCTCGGCAAGTACGGCGACGAGGGCGACCAGCTGGTCTTCAAAGTCCTGCATCGCGGGCAGCAGCTGGTCGACGGCGTGCGCTCGGCCGCGGCGGAGCTGGAGCGTCCGGGCGTCGTTCAGTCGGGCCGCTCGGGGGAGACGGCGCCGACGGTCGAGCTCCTCCTGTCGGACCTCGGTCTTCGGTACGACCTCACGGTTCCGCTCGCCCGGGTCGTCGCCGAGTATGCGGGGCGGCTGCCGCCGGTCTACCGGCGCTACCAAGTTCAGCCGGTATGGCGGGCGGACACCCCGGGGCGGGGTCGCTTCCGCGAGTTCTACCAGTGCGACGTGGATGTCGTGGGCACGACGTCGCGGCTGGCCGAGGTCGAGGTCTGCACCGCGGTCACCCGCGCGCTCGAAGAGCTCGGGTTTTCGGATTTCGCCGTTCGCGTGAACGACCGGCGCCTCCTGTCGGCCGTCGTCGCCACGAGCGGTATTCCTGCGCCTCTCGAGGTTTCCGCGGTCGTCGCGCTGGACAAGCTCGACAAGATCGGCCCCGACGGTGTCGTCGAGGAGATGGCGCGCGGCGGCGTCGAGCCCGACGCCGGGCGTCGGCTCCTGCAAACCGTGTCGGCGCAAGCCACACTGTCGTCGCTGCAGGAAGTGGTCGCGGACCATGACAGTGGTCGTGCCGCCCTTGCTGACCTTCGGGAACTGTTCGAGCTCGCGGAATCCACGGCGGCGGGGGCCCACCTTCAGTTCAGTCCCACGCTCGCCCGGGGGCTCGGCTACTACACGGGCGCGATCTTCGAGATCGTCGTCCCCGAGCTCGCGGGTTCCCTCGGCGGCGGCGGACGCTACGATGGGCTGGTCGGGATGTTCTCCGGTCGGGACGTTCCCGCCTGCGGGTTCTCGCTGGGACTGGAGCGGATCCTCGTCGTGATGGAGGAGCGCGGCATGTTCACCGACCGCGCCGCCGATGCGCCCGTCCTCGTGGGCTGCCTCGACTCCGGCCTTTGGCCGCGGGCTCTCGCGCTGGCCGAGCGTCTACGAGGGCAGGGCCGCCGCGTGGAGATGTGGCCTAAGGTCGACAAGCCCGGACGGATCCGCAAAAGCGCCGACGATCGCGGTTTCGCCCACGCGTTGCTCCTGCGCGGCGACCGCGGCGACGCCGTCAACGTCTGGGCGCGCGCCGAGCCCGGCGTCACCGACCGGTTCGTTCCCGAAGACGCGGTCGAAGCGACGCTCGACGGCACGAGCTGAGCGCCGTCTACGGGTGGACGTCAGCTCGCCGCGGGGCTCGCCGCCGCCGACGACACCGACTCCGACCGCGGCTCGGGCAGGGCATATCGCCTCAGGTCGGCGGCGGTCTTGACGCGAGGATGGATCTTCTTGGCTTCGGCCAGGTGCTGCCGCGTGTTCGGGTAGCGCTGGGAGAAATGGGTCAGCAGAAGAGTCCGTACGCCGCTGCGCTGCGCGATCTCCGCTGCGTGCGCCGCCGTCATGTGGCCGCGGTCCCAGGCCTCTTTTTCCTCGGCGTTCACGTAGGTGGCTTCACTGATCAGAAGGTCGGCCTTCAGCGCGAGCTCGTGGGCCCCCCGGCACTTGCGGGTGTCCATCACGAACGCCACCACGCGCCCGTCGGAGGTGGTCTCTTCGAGGCGATAGCCGAAGGTCTCGATCGAGTGGGACAGGCGGCGTGTCGACAGCCGAAACGGGGGCCCGTCCATCAGCACCCGTTCCTCGCGGAACGGATGGGGTCGAAGTTCGGCCCGTCCGCGGTACTCGCATGCCTTCTTGGCTCGCTCGAAGAACACCGCGCCATAGGCGGGAAAGAAGACGTCGATCGGATGCTCCACGGCCTCACGAGCGAAACGATGAAAGAGACCGGCCAGGCCGAGGCAGTGGTCGCCATGAAAGTGGGTGAGGCAGATCTTGGTGACCCAGCGCGGGTCGACGTCGGCCTTCACCATCTGCCGATTCGTGTTCTCGCCGGGATCGAAGAGAAAGCCTTCGCCCCCCCAGCGGAGCAAGTAGCCGTTGTGGTTTCGAAAGCGGGTCGGCACCTGGCTCGACGTACCGAGAACGATGAGCTCCGGCTGCTCCACACCACCATCATCGCCTCGGCGGCGATGATCACAAACCTGTTTCGTCAAGACGACGGCGCGGCGGGCACGTCGATGGTGAAGGCCTCGGTTCGCGGACGATCGCAGGCCTCATCGGTGCACACCTGATAGCGAAACTTCCCTGCCGCGGTCCCGGCCGTTGCGTCTGGGTTCTTCGCTTTGATCGGGGCTACGACCCGGGCCTTGCCTTCGACGATCACCGAGCGACCGATCGGCAGGTCTTTCGTGATGCCCTCGGGGTAGCGTACGTCGCCGTCGACGTCGAAGTCGCTCCCTTCGGTCAGCCGGAGAAGCAGCGGCTTTCCGATGGTCTCGCCCTGGGTATAGACGTGAAAGCCCGGAGCCACGTCGACGTCGACCACGACGGAGCGCGCGACGGCGTCGAACGCGACCTCGTGGCGAAAAGCCGCCTTCCAGTCGGGGGCGTCCGCCGGTTCCGCCGCGGCGATGGGGGTGGAGGGGGCAGCCTTCTCGATCGTCGGGGTCTCGGTCGCGGCGGGACCCGTGGCCTCGGAACGGCACGCGACGGCGATGGCGGCGAGCATGGCGACGCGGAGACTGCTCATGAGCGCGACCAAACGGAATTTTGAGCCCCGGGGCAAGGCGGCGCCCTCAAGTCGTCCTGGCCTCGTCGGGGTCTTCTAGGTATGACCCCCTCGATGCGCGCAGCAGCGATCAGGGTCATGCTTTCCTGTACGTCGATCGCCATGCTCACGGCTCCGATGGGGGCCTGGGGCCAGGCTCGTCCGGTGGTCAAGGGCAAACGACCAGTCGCCCCCGGCCAGGAGCCGCCGGAGCAGAGCGCCCCGGAGCAAGCCTCGACCGCAGATGCGCCCAGCCGGGCTAAGTCTCGTGAGGACGCGATGACCAAGCTCGAGGGGGCCGCCGACGCGGGCGATGCGGCTGCGGCGGGCGAAGCGGTGAAGGTGCTCCTCCCGTTTGCGAAGCTTCCCGACCAGGCCGCCGACCAGGTGCGCGCGTCGCTCGTGCACGTCGAGGCCGGGGAGCTCGCGAAAGCGGAGAAGCTCTTGGCGGAGGCGGCCGGCGCCTCCGACGAGGCGTTCATCGGCCTGGCGCTTCGGGCCACGAAGAAGAATCGCGATGCCGAGGAAAAGGCGGCCCTCGCGGCGATCGCGACGGCCGCCGACCCCCGTCCGCCAGCACAGGTCCTGGTCGCGGGGGCCGCGGTCGACCCTGACAGCCCGCGCATCGAGAGCGCGCAGTCCAAGCTGTCGACCAAGCTCGACAAGCGGAACCTCGAGATGAGCAACGCGGAGGCGGCGCACGCGATCTCCGCCCTCGCCACACTCGAGAACGCCGCCGGCGATACGGTGGCGCGGCTGCAGGAGGCGGCGGCCGAGCTGGAGGCCGGTCGTTTCGCCGAGGCCGAGGCGCGCTTTCGCGACATTCGACTCTCCGCCTCGGAGAAGAGCCAGGTCGCGGCCAAGGCGGTGACCTGGACCCGCGCCCGCCGCATTCAGGACCTCGAGAATCAGATGCACGCCGCCGAAAAGGCGAAGGACGTCCTGCGGGAGAGCGCGGTGGTGCTGGCGCTGCTCGACCTCGACCCGAAGCACAAGGAGGCGAACCGCCGAGCCAAGGACTTGAAGCGTCGCGTCGTCGCCGCACGGATGGCGTCGGTCGAGGCCGCTCGCGGCCGGGGTGAGCTCGGCGTCGCGCACTGGTACGCCGTCCTCGGGCTCGAGGCCGATCCCACCCATGCGGGACTCAAGAAGGCGAAGGCCGAGATCGAAACCGAACTGAAGGAGCGCAAGGACTTGGTGATGGTCGTGGAAGGCGTGAAGACCGACGGCAGTGCGTGCAAGTCCTTCGGTCCGACCCTCCAGGCGAGGGCGATGGAGGTCGCATCCCGGCGCGACGATCTCGCCTCCTATGTGCTGAGCGAGGGTTGGACGAAAGCGTGGCAGAAGGGCGATGACCGGGCGCCGGTCGTAGAGGGTAGCCTGGTCCTGGAGGCTTCCGCGTGCAGCTTTGCCCCGGCGACGGGCACCGCCCAGGTGCAGTGGGCCGTGCGCGTTCCTCAGGGGGCCGACGGGGTCGCCGTCGCCAGCGGCGCGGAAGCGATCGAGGTCGGGACCGCCTCCATTCCCAAGGAAGAGCAGGATGCCTCCGGAAAGGGAGCGCGTCGGGCGGCCGCCGATCGCGCGTCGCGGACGGTGTCGGAGCGCATCGCCGAGTCTCGCGACCAGGTGGAGGGATGGCTCTTGGCGCTGAGCGCGTACTACATGAAGAACGAGGATTCGGCGGCGGCGGCCGATGCCTTCGCGCGCTTTCAGCTCGATCCTCCGGTTTTGTACGACGAGGAGCTGGCCCGCACCGTGGCCACCTACATCGCGACCACCTATCGCTGAGGCCGTGTGCCCGCCCTCCTGGCCATCGATTTCGGGACGAAGCGTCTGGGCTTTGCCGCTTCGCTCGAAGGATTCGATCACTGCCGGCCGCTGGAGACGTGGACGCGGCGCGACTGGCGCCAAGATGTGGCCCGCATCCTCCACCACATCGAAGCGACCGAAGCGCGCGAAGTAATCGTCGGTCGCCCCACGCTCCTGGACGGCAAGACCACCGCCTCCACCGAGCGGGCGGTCGCCTTCGCCGACCGGCTGCGTCCCCTCGTGCCGGTTCCCGTCCACCTGTGGGACGAGGCCCTCACCAGCTGGGCAGCCGACGAACGTATGGAGCAGGCGGGTATCCCGATGCAGCGCCGAAAATCCCAGCGGGATGCGTATTCCGCACTGGTCTTGCTCGAAGATTGTCTGCAGGCTCGCGGGTCGTCATGAGCAGCCGCCCCATCACCCCTCAGGGCTACGCGAAGTTCGAGAAAGAGCTGCAGCAGCTCTGGCACGTCGACCGCCCGAAGATCGTCGAAGAGGTCGCCGATGCGGCGGCGATGGGCGATCGCAGCGAGAACGCGGAGTACATCTTCGGGAAGAAGAAGCTCCGGGAGATCGACCGGCGGATGAAATACCTGTCGGACCTGCTCGACAAGCTGACCGTCATCGATCCCACGCAGCAGAAGAAGTCGACGGTCGACTTCGGGGCAACGGTCGACGTCGAAGACGAGAACGGCGTGAAGAAGACCTACAGCATCGTGGGGGAAGACGAGGTCGACGCCAAGCGGGGGCGAATCTCGATGAAGTCGCCGGTGGGCCGGGCGCTCGTGGGCAAGCGCCCGGGCGACGCCGTCCTCGTCGATCGCCCGGCCGGGGAGATCGAGCTCGAGGTCATTCGTCTCCGCTACGAGTCGCTACCGGCGCCGTCCGACCGGTGACACGTTCGGTTCAGCGCAGGTTCTCCCAGTTGGTTCCTGCGCGGTCGATGAAGTCCCCGGGGTCGGAGAGCCACTCGTCTTTCAGCTCGGCGCCGCCAAAGAGGAACAGACGCCCTTCGCGGACCTGGAAGTCTCGTCCGGTCACCTCGACGCGCATGCCTTTGGCCATGCCGCAGGCGCACCAGCCTCGATACGCGGGCGTGTAGCGGGCAGGGTCCGCGACGAAACGGTCGCGATTGTCGGCCGACGCAAAGTAGTACAGCTCGCGACCGAGCATGAGCTGATGCTCACGCCGCCCGAGGGTCGGTTCGCCCGACTCGAAATACTCGACCACGTCGTATCGCTGCGCCATGTGGCGCGGTTCGCCGAAGGGGCGCGATGCCGGTCCGACGGCCGTGGGCGTCGCCGCTCGACCCGCGTCCGGGCTACATCCGAGGCCGCCCATGGCCCCCATCACGCACAAGCCCACCGCACGCTTCATGGGCCGACGCCTACCACGGGGGGACGCCGGGCCCGAAGCGACCGGGCCGCTGATCGTTTCCACCTCGTGAACGCACGAAGAAGTCACGAGCTGGGCGCCCACGTTAGCCGTACGGTTAATCCGTAGGTCGTCGCGCTCGGGCAATGGTTGAGACCCCATGTCGTGTCGACTAGTGGAGAGGCCTATGCGGGCATGCCGGGCGGCGGTCGTGGGGATGATCGCGGGAGGAGTCTTCGCGTGTTCCGAAGAGCCGGGCCGCGTCGAGGTTCGCTTCGAGTGGGACGTACCGGTCGCGGAGCGACCCACGGCGGAGGACGGGCTCGTGGTCAGCGCGACCGTGCGGTTTCCGCCGAACGACGAGCGGACTGCGCCCGAGGCCGAGCCGTACGCGCCGGGGATGCGCTTGTCGGTTCCCGCGGTCCCGCACGGACCGGAACGCACCCTCTTCATCGAGTTTCGTGACGGCGCATCCTCGATCCTTCGCTACTTGGGAGAGTCGGAGCCGTTCGCGCTCCGGCGGAACCGTACGGTCCAGGTGCCCGTCCGCGTGCGGCTAGTGGCGGCGCCGCAGCTGCGCGGGGACTCGACCGCCGACGGCGTCGAGGTGCTCTCGGCGAGCCATGGTGGGTTCGTGACGGATCCGGTCGTCCGCCTTCGCCTCTCGGGCCGCGGCATCGGTCGGATTCGGGTAGCCCAGAACGTCGCCCTCACGAGCGGTCTCGCCACCGTGACCGCGACGACGGGCTCGGTCGAGCTGCGGACCGACGCCGATGGGTTTCAGGTCTTCGAGTTCGACTACGACCTGAACGCGGGCTTCGACTGCGGGGGCGGTCGCTGTCAGGGGCAGCGGAGCCTGTTCTTTCGTCTCGAAAGTGGAGATGGATACGTCTTCGCTCCCGCACGGCCGGTTCTGGTCACCCTGGATACGGTGCCGCCGACGATCGTCGCCGCGTCGGTCGCCATCGTGCCGCCCGCTCTGGATCCCCTCCCGGAGCCCAGGGAGGCGCGCGTCGACAGTGCGGTGCGGGTTCGGGTCACCATGACGGAACCGGTCGTCATCGACCCTCCGCCCCAGCTCCAGGGCGACTTCGGCGGGGTGGTCTGGTCGTTCGAACTGCGCTCTCGGAGCGAGGCGTCCGCGGCTCAGCTCGACTTCGAAGCCATCGTTAGAGCAGAGTCGGTGCCCGGCGGCTATGCGCTCCGCCTCGATGCGGTCGACGTCGCAGGGAACGCCTCGTCGACCACGCTCGACGGTGTGGGCGCAACCGTGCGCACGGCGACGCCGGTGCTACAGGTCGACCAGGAAGACGTCAGCTTGGTTATTTCTCCCATCGGTCGCCGCCTGGTCGGCCCGACCTTCGAGCTCGCGCGGGGCGACCCTTGGGCACAGTCCGGTTCGCTGCCGGCCGAGGTCTTCCGACTGGAGGACGGAGCCGAGCTGACTCGACTTCGCGTTTGGGCCGATGCCGCCCGGACATCGACCTTGTCGGTGATCGAGCCCGACGCCGACGGGTCGTGGCCGCGGACCCGCTTCGCGCAGCCGCCCGCGGCCGAGGTCTACGTGACGGGCGTGGACGCCGCGGGGAACGAATCGTCACCCGTCCGGATCGACAAGGTCTGGTTCGTCGCCACCACCGCCGATCCGCCGGCCGGCGTCACGCCGCACGAACGCAAGGCCTACCAGTCGCCCCGCGGCCTGGTCCTCGAAGGTGGCATCCCCGTGGATGGCTTCCGTATCTCTGCGCCCGACGGCACCGTCGACTTTCATCGGGCGGAGCTCGAATGGCGACGGTTGGGCCCGGCCACGCCGCTGCCCGAACGGTCCGGGTCGTGCTTCGTCTTCGATGAGCGTCGGAGCGAGACCCTCGCCTTTTCCGGCGCAGACCGACCGGCGGACACGTGGGAGTTCGACGGCGTCGACTGGATCGAGCGAACGCCGCAGGACCGCGTATCCCCGCCGGCGAGACGGGACCACGCCTGCGCCTACCACGGCCGACTCGGAGCGCCGCTCCTGTTCGGCGGTCGCGATGGGCTGGCCACCTTCTCCGATCTGTGGCGTTGGGACGGCGCGGCCTGGTCAGTGGTCGCGGTCGACGGCGTCAGCCCGCCGGCGCGATTCGATGCGGCTATCGCCTACGACGGACGTCGCTCGCGCCTGATGGTTTGGGGCGGACGGTCGGAGTCCGGCGAACGCCTCGCCGATCTGTGGGAGTGGAGCGAAGAGGAGGGGTGGCAGGCCGTCTCCGCATCGCCTCGACCTCCGCCTCTCGACTTCCCCCGCGCCGCCTACGACGAGGTGCGGGGCCGGCTCGTGCTGGTCGGCGTCGATGAAGGCGGCGCCGCACGAACCTGGGACTGGGACGGCGAAGCGTGGCGGGACCGCAGCGCGGGACCACAGCCGATGCGTCGCGCCGTGGCCGACGCGGGCGTGGTCTACGACCCGAACCGCGAGGTGACGGTCGCGGTCGTGTGTGAGGATCTCCAGGGAACGGTTCGAACGTGGGAGTGGGACGACAGCGGATGGACCGAGGCCGAACCCGACCTCGCGCCGTCCTGCCGCGCGGGCTCGAGCGCGACGTTCGATGCCAACCTGGGGGCGCTGCTCTTCGGCGCTGGGAGCGGCTCTTCGGACGTGTGGTCCTGGGATGGCGCCCGGTGGACGCAGCTTCTGGCCGGGCTCGAATCGACACCGCCCGCGCGCCGCGACCACACCCTGTTCTTCGACGCCGACCGAGGACAGGTCGTCATGGCCGGCGGTCGATCGACGCGCGGCAGCGACGATCTGTTCGATACCTGGGCCCTCGACGGCCGAACCTGGCGCCGAATCGAGACGGCGACCAGCGCTCCCGAGATCTTCACCGGCGAGATCGTCGTGCTTCCGGACGGCCGGATCCTCCACTTCGATGGTCTACCGTCAGGTACGGAAGTCCGTGAATGGAGCGGTCGAGACTGGAGCCTTCCCCTCGATACGGGCACGGCGTTTCGTTTCGCCAAAGCTGCGCTTCCGTATGCGCTCGACCGAGACGGCGACGTGATCCTGTTTGGTGCCGTGAGTCTGGGCGTTCAGACCTCGTCGACGTGGTCGTGGAATGACGAGGGATGGACCGATGTGACCGACGCCTCCACTTCGGCCCTGGAAGCCGAGGCGCGGGCCCTTCACATGGCGGCCTTCGACGCCGAACGACGGCAGCTGGTCCTCTATGGCGGCCGCGCGTTCGGTGAGTTCCTCGATGAGGTCTGGGAGTGGGACGGCGTTCGCTGGCAGGAGGTGAGCCCCAGTGGAGACACCCCCGGGGGTCGCGGCTTGGCGCCGATGCTGTTCCACGAAGGGCGCGGCACGACCATGTTCTTTGGGGGGGGGCAGTGCCTCGACTGTCCCGAACGAGCCCGCAACGACCTTTGGGAGTGGACGGGCACCGCGTGGCGCAACCTCACCCCGACCGAGAGCGTCCGTCCGTCGCCGCGAACCCGTCATGCGATGGCCTACGATCCGCTCGCGGACCGCGTCATTCTCTTCGGTGGCATCGAAGAGAACGATACCCGCGACCTTCGCGCCGACACCTGGGAACTCTTGCGCGCCGATCGGTCGGCGTATCAGTTCGTAGCCCGGGTCGGGGCCCGCCTGGGCACGGTCGAAGACGTGGACGTCGTCGCGTACTGCGGCGGAATCCACGGAGAAGGTGGGGCGAACGCGGGCGCCGAGCTCCTGGTCTGGGATACCGGAGGGGAGGGCCGATCGCCCGACCGCTTCACTGTCGTCGACGACAACACCACCGCGTACACCGTGGCCGACGCGGAGCAGACCCTCGGGATCATGGACCCGACCGCGTCCGCCCTTCGCTGGAGGTCGCCCGACCCGCCGAGCGCCCGGCGGAAGGTCGTGGGCCTTCGGGGGGAACGTGAAGTGATCGTTCAGTGTCGGGTGCGGGGGCGGGGGAAGCCGGACCCCGCCACGGTCGCCCTCGATTACGCCGAAGTTCGCGTGGGTGCTCGTTGGGGGACCGTCGCGCCATGAGGCGTGGCCTGTTCGGGTTCGGCCTGGCGCTGGTCGCCTGTAGCTCGTCCGATCCGGGATCGGTGGATTTCGAGATCATTTGGGAGGTGCCGGAGGAGTCGCGCCCGACGGGTACGGACGGTCTCTTTCTGTTCACCTTCGTGGTGTTCCCGCCCGACGAGCAAGTAGGACTGCGGCCAGAGCCATATCGCCCTCCGACTCTGGTTTCACTCGACGGCGTGCCGAACGGCCGGGATCGCCGTCTTCGGCTGGAGCTGCGGACGACCGATCAAGAGACATCGGACCTTCGCTTCATTGGATTGTCGGAGCCGTTCGTCATGGAGTCGGGGGTCTCGAGCCAGGCTACGGTCCGCATGGACTATGCTCCCGAGTTCGCGACGGCGGTGGTTGCCGACGGGATCCGCTTCGGGTCGACCGACTATGTGCGCGAGGCCGCCATCACCCTGACCATCGACGTCCGGGGCGCCGACCGCCTCGCCATCGCCCAAGACGCCGCGTTCAGCGTGGGGAGCGAGGCGGTGTCGTTGGACGCGGAGCCTCCCGACCGCGAACTCCCCGACGGCTTTCGGCGGTTCTCGGTGCCGTACGATCTCTCGCCGGCGTGCGGCGTCGATTCCTGCGACGGCCCCAAGCGCATCTTCCTGCGAGCCGAAGCGTTGGCCGGGGACGAAGTCCTGGCTTCGGGCCTCTTGCCGGATGCGCTCCCCCTCGTCCTGGACACGGGGTCTCCGCGCATCCGCTCCCTCGACTTGACCATCGAACCGCCCCCGGGCGCCGGGCTCGTTCAGCCCACGGCAGCAGCGACGGGAAGTCGGGTGCTCTACCTGCTCTCGGCGTCCGAAGCGTGGTCGGAGCCGCCGGCGCTCTCCGTCCGTTCCGAGGCCGGGGACACTCTGGATTTCGAGTTCGTTCCCGGAGCGAGCGGCTTTGCCTCGGCTCGATTCGAGGCCGTCGTCGGACCCGATACGCCGGAGGGGCGCTACGTCCCGACGATCACCATCCGCGATCTCGCGGGCAACGTCGCGGTCGAGACGTTGGCGGAACGCGCCGTCGAGGTGCTGCCGGGACCGCTCGCGCTGGTCGTGGACCAGGCGTCCGTCAGCTACGTGCGCTCCGATGCGGGCTCGACGTCAGCGCGGGCGTTCGGCGAGTTCACACTGCCTCCCGGTCCGTATTTCGCGCTGGCGCCGCCCGACCCCTACGAGCCGACCGCGACGCTTCCCCTCGCGGCCTTTCAGCTTCGGAGCGGCTCGATGCCGCGGGCCATTCGACAGCTCCGCGTGTGGAGCGACCCCCAGAAGACGACGCTCCTCGGAGCTCTGGAGCCCACGGCGGAGGGCTGGCCCCGGACTGCGCTCCTCGCGCTGGATACGGGGCAGGTGTTCGTGACCGGCCTCGATGCGGCCGGAAACGAGTCCGCCCCCGTTCCTCTCGAGAACGGCTGGTACATAGCGACGACCGCCGGCGGTCCGGAATCGGTGCCCGCCGAGTTCTTCGACTTCTTCGACGCCACGCCGCGCGGCGTTCCCGAGGGCGGCGCCCCGGCGGGCCCCGCGCTGGGCGGCATGGACGGCGTCGCGGACGACTTTGCCTCGAAAGTCCGCTGGACTCGGGCCGATGCCGGATATCCTGCGCCGTGGTTCGCCTACGACCCGCGGCGGGACCGGCTGTTTCGGACCGTGGAAGCCGCCGGTATCGCGCGCATGCGGGTCGAAGAATGGAGCGGCGAGGCCTGGGTCGAGCAGTTTCCGGATAGCCTGCAGATTCCATCGGCGACGAACCGGTACGGCGTCGCCTACGACGCTCGGCGGGAGCGCCTCGTCATCTTTGGCGGTGAGCGGGACGACTTCTCCGTGCTCACGCGAAACACCTGGGCCTGGGACGGCACCGACTGGTTTCTGATCAACGGCTCGAAGCCGGTGCCCCGAGAGCGGGCGTCGACCTTCATGGCGTACGACCCCGTGCGCGACGCGATGGTGCTGTTCGGCGGCGAGTCCTTCGATGACGACGGTCAGAGGATCACGCGCTCCGACGTCTGGGAACACGATGGTGCGGACTGGGATGAGGTCACGCCCTCGGGAACGGGTCCGGAATACGGCGATTTCTTCTTCGAGGACGGCGCCTTCTTCTTTCACCCGGGGGCGCGCAGCGTCCAGCTCATCGCCCGCATGACCGGTCGCGTGCCTCAAGGCACGGCGACCGACCAGCTCGAGCGTTGGGAGTGGGACGGCACAGCTTGGCGGCTCACCACGCCCGCGGCGCTATCCGACCTGGACCGTAGGCCCGACGGCAGTCCTCGAGGTGGTCAGGATACGCGCGTGGTGTTCGACCCGCAGACGCTGGCCGTCTACCTATCCTTCGTCTCATCCGGCGAAGCCCCCGAGATCTACCGATTCGACGGAGCTGAAGTCGAGCGCATCGATGGGCTACCCGGCGCGCCCCGCCAAGGGCTTCAGTTCTTCGATCCGCTTCGCGGAGTACCGGTGGGTGAAGACGCGAGCGGCCGATACTTCGGCTTCGACGGCTCGGCCTTCTTCGAGGTCGGCCGGACCCGAGACTCGACGCCCGAGCCGCGTCGCGGGGCCTCGGTGGTCTACGACCCAACGGTCGAGCGGACGCTCATCTCGGGCGGGCAAGCCGTCGACGACACGCCCCTGTTCGATACATGGTCGTGGGACGGTCTGTCCTGGAGTCTGGTGTCCACGTCGTCGACGGGAATGCTTCGCGGGGATCGTCAGGTGTACGACCCGGTGCGCAGCCGCCTGTACGGGTTCGGGGGAGGGCAAGCGGACGAGCTACCCACCTGGGAGCGAACCGAATCGGGATGGCGGCAGCTCGATGTCGCGGTCGGCCCGGACGCGCGCACCGCCTTCGGCGTGGCGTTCTCCGACGTCGACGAAGACACGCTGCTCTTCGGCGGGACGAACGCGGCCGCACCGCTCTTGGACGGGTGGACCTTTGACGGGACGACCTGGTCGAGGGTGTTCGACGGGCCGGAGGCCCGGTCCGGTCACGGGATGACGTACGACGCTTCTCGGGCGGCGGTGCTCTTGTTCGGTGGAACCGCGACGGACGGTACGCCCTTATTCGACCGCATATGGCAGTGGTCCTCGGGAGCGTGGAGCTCGCGGGTCCCGGCCGGCCCCGGTCCGCAGAGTCGCGACCAGGTGGCGCTCGTCTACTTCGACGCCCTCGAGCGCACGCTTCTCTATGGAGGTCTCGGCGAAGGTGCCGTCGACGATCAGGTGTGGGCGTGGGACGGTGCGGCCTGGTCGACCTTGGGACCGGTCACCGGTCGTCGACCCCCATCGCAGACCGACAATCGACTCGTGGTCGACGAGCGGCGCGGACGTGTCGTCAACCTCGGGGGCCGATTCAGCGCCTCGCCCGTCGACGGCGTCTGGGAACTCGACGTTCCCGAGCGCCCCGCTTTCCAGTTTCGCGCCCAGCTCCCCGCCGACGTGCCCTTGGACGCTCTGACCGCGGTGGAGGTCGAAGCGTACTGCGCCGGGGCGGGTGCCGACGAAGGGACCGCCGGGGCCCAGCTCTTGATCTGGCAGAACGGCTCCGAAGACCGGTCGGTCGGGTGGGCGCTCCTCGACGAGCACACCTCTGGACCGGAAGCGTCGCCCGACGCGGCCCGGCTGGAGGCCTCCATTCAAGCGAACGCTGGTCGGGTCGTTTCCGAGACCTCTCGCGAGCTGGCGGTTCAGTGCCGTCCCGTCCCCGGGACAGCCGGGCTCGACAGCACAGTCGCCGTGGACTACATCGAGGTGCGCTTGGGCTATGCGCGTCGCCCCTGACGTCACTCGGGAGCTCGGCCGGCGCCCCGGATCAGATGAACGCGCTCGATGAACGAAGTGACGCCCTGGGCGGCGATGTGCTGGGCTTTGTCGATTGCGTCGTGTTCGTGGAGAAGCTCGAAGTTGGCGTCGGGAAAGTGCCGGTCGAGTTCCTCCACGGGAACCGAGAAGGGAGGGCCGCTCATTTGCGTCTGGTCGTACTCGAACGACACGAGGAGGATGGGCGCTTTCTCCGGAATCAGGCTCGTGAGATGAGCCGCGTAGCGCTTTCGCTCGTCGGGGGAGAGGGCGACCATCGAAGCTCGATCGTAGACGGAGTCGACGGGCCCCACCTCGGCCGGGGACAAGGTGAAGAAGTCCCGGGCGAAGATGCGGATCGGACCGGCGCGAAACACCCGCGGGTCTTTGTCTGAGCCCTCTTCCATGGGGGTCAGGCCCTGCTCGTCGAAAAAGGCCCGGACCGCTTCCTCGACGAACTCGACGCCCACCACGAAGTGGCCCTGCTCGGCCAAAAAACGCATGTCGGGGGTCTTGCCCGCCAGCGGCACGAGAACGCGGCCCTGCGGGGGCAGCCGGTCCACGAAGGCCCGAAGCCACGGATTTCCTTCAGGCTGATGAAATCCGATCCGGTTGCTCTGGTAACGTTCGAGCCAGAACTCCTGCTCCACGCCTCGATCGCAGCCCGAATGCACGCCGGCAGCAAGTCGAGGGCACGATTTGTGCCGATCAGACCTCGTAACCGACCGGCCCGTCAGCCCGTAGGCCTCTCATGATGCGCTGGCTCGTCTTCGGTACCGTTTTCGCCCTCGGGGGCCTCTTCGCTTTCCTGCGCCCCGGTCCGCCGACCGCGCGGGCCGAAGCGCGGACTCCGCGGGAGCTGGGCGACGTCACATGGAGCCGAAGCCTCGACCGGTCGCTCGCCGCCGCCCGGGCCAGCGGAAAGCCGGTGCTCATCCTCTTCGACGAGGTTCCCGGCTGTCAGACCTGCGTTCGCTATGGCGAGGTCGTCCTGACCGACCCGCTCCTGGTCGAGGCGGCCGAGACACTGTTCGAGCCGGTGGCCATCTACAACAACCGGGGGGGCAACGACCGTCGGGCACTCGAGCGGTTTGGCGAGCCCGCGTGGAACAACCCCGTGGTTCGCATCGTTAGCGCCGAGGGGAAAGGGCTCGCCCCGCGCCACGCCGGTGATTACAGCCGTGAAGGACTGGCCAAGAACATGGTCACGGCCCTCGAAGCGGCAGGCCGGCCCGTGCCTCCGTACTTACAGAGCCTGGTCGAGCCGGCCGCACCGGCTCGCGCCACCTTCTCCATGTACTGCTTTTGGAGTGGCGAGGCGTGTTTGGGCAGCATCCCGGGCGTGGTCGGCGCCCGGACCGGTTTCATCGATGGTCGGGAAGGGGTGGAGGTCACCTACGATCCCGACCGCATCTCGCTGGCCGAGCTCGCTCGGGCGGCGAAAGCCAAAGGCTGCGCCGAGCGCTTTCACGCGAAGTCCGGCCCCGAGGCCCGCACGGTTCTGGGCGCCATGCCCGTGGTTCAGGCGAAGAGTGACCTGCGTCCGAGTCCCAAGGACGACAAGTATCATCTTCGTCGAAGTCGCTATCGCGACCTGAAGCTCAATTCGACGCAAGCCCTCTGGGTGAACAGTCGGCTGGCTCGAGGCGAGTCGGTCGAGGGTGTCCTGTCGGCAAAACAACGGCGAGAGGCCAGCCGCTGAAGTTCACCGATGCCCGCGCTCCGTGGGTCGTCGAAACTCTCGAACGGCCCACGGAGCGCCCAGGGGGGGAGGAGGAAGAGGAATCAGGACGTCGGGTCTTTGGTGAATCGCAGGTACGGCCGCTCAGCGCGGTAGCCGGTGGGAAACCGCTCCTTGATCTCGGCTTCGTCGGTCAGCGAGGGCACGATCACGACCTCATCCCCCGACTTCCAGTCGGCGGGCGTCGCCACCTTGTGGTTGTCGGTGAGCTGAAGCGAGTCGATCACCCGCAGGATCTCGGAGAAGTTGCGTCCCGTCGATGCGGGGTACGTCAGCGACAGGCGAAGGTTCTTGTTGGGGTCGACGATGAATACCGACCGGACCGTGAGGTTGTTCGCCGGGTCCGATGGCAGCATGTCGTAGAGCTTGGCCACCTTGCTGTCGGCATCGGCGATGATCGGATAGTTCACGGTGGTGTTCTGGGTCTCGTTGATGTCGGCGATCCACGACTTGTGGCTGTCGACGGGGTCGACCGACAGCGCCAGGATCTTGACGTTGCGCTTGTCGAACTCCGGCTTCAGCTTGGCCACCGTGCCGAGCTCCGTCGTGCAGACGGGCGTGAAGTCGGCGGGGTGCGAGAAGAGCACCCCCCACGAGTCGCCGAGGTAATCGTAGAAATTGATCTCACCTTCCGTGCTGAGTTGGGTGAAGTCAGGGGCTTTCTGTCCGAGGAGAAGCGTCATGGTACCTCCAGCGGAAGACGCTTCGCGCCTTCCGGAGTCGTGTTGTCTGCTTTAGCAGACAAGATCAAGTTGAATCGTTGCCGCCGCGATCCTGTGGTTCGCCGGTACAAAATGGGGTAATCTCTAATCCACCTCTATGGCCAAGTCTCCCGTGCCGCGCGACGAGCCCGACTCGTCCGTCAACGCGGATATATCTGATGCGGTTGCCGAGAATCTGCGGCGCCATCGGGCGAACGCCGGTCTTTCGCTGGCCCAACTCTCGGCTCAGTCGGGCGTATCGCGAGCCATGCTCAATCAGATCGAGCGCAATCAGAGCGCACCCACCATCAACGTTCTGTGGAAGATCGCGGCCGCGCTCGATCTGCCGTTTTCGGCCTTCCTCGAAAAGGCACCGGGCGACGAACCGCGGGTTTTGCGGGCCGACCGCTCCTGGTCGCTCGGGTCGCGCGATGGGTCGTTTACTTCCCGTGCGCTCTTCCCGCTGGAGGGGCCCCGGGAAACCGAGTTCTACGAGCTTCGGATCCAGCCGGGTGCGGTCGAGCGCGCGCAGCCGCATGCTCCCGGGACCCGCGAGAATCTCGTCGTGAACCGGGGGCGCCTGCGAGTCACCGTCGGTGACGACGTTCACGAGCTGGAGGAGGGCGACGCCATCCTTTTCGGGGCCGACACCGATCATGCGTACGAGAATCCCGGAGACGAGCCCACCATCGCGTATCTGGTCATGACGTACGAAGGTGTCGGCCGACGGCCCTGACGGCTCAGTTTTTTCGAGGGAGCCCTGCGGTCAGCTGACTGCGGCGAGCTCGTCGCGTGTGGCCCGGAGCTTTTCCAGACGGGCGCGTGCTTCGGTGAGCTTGGCGCGGGCTTCCTCGACCTTTTCCGCCGGCGCTCGCGCGACGAAGCTATCGTTGGCCAGCTTGGTTTCGAGGCCGGAGGTCTCTTTGGTAGCCTTGTCGATGTCCCGGTCGAGCCGGGCGACCTCCTTGTCCAGGTCGATGTACCGCGACAGGTCGAGATAGAGCTCGAAGGCCGGATCGTACTGCGCCGCCATTCCCGGCGTGCGCCCATCCACGAACTCGATGTCCTCCAGTCGAGCGAGGAAGGACACCGCCTCGCGGGCTTGCTCCAGCATGGGGCGGGTCGCGGGATCCAAGGCCTTCGTCTGCACGACGATCCGCTCCGAGTCTTTGATCTGGTACCCCGACCGAAGCTGACGGATCGCGCTGACGAAGCGCTGCACGATCTCGAACCGGTGCTCGATGTCCGGCTGGGGGGCCTGGCGCGGCCGAGGAAACCGGTCCTCGACGAGAAGGGGAGACTCCGCCCCCTCATCGAGCCAGAGCGCGCATCGGTCCATCGCCGGTCGCACGCGCGCCCACAGCTCTTCGGTCACGAAGGGCACGATGGGATGGAGAAGGCGGAGCATGTCGGCGAGGACGCTTCCCATCACCCGGAGCGCACCGCGGCGAATGGCCGGATCCGCATGGTCGAGCCGGGTCTTGGACAGCTCCAGGGCCCATGAGCAGTACTCGTCCCAAACGAAGCGGTATAGCGCCTGAGCAACCCGCGCGAACTCGAACTCGTCGAGCCCGCTTCGCACCTCATGGATCGTGCGGTCGAGGCGAGCCAGGATCCACTGGTCTTCGTCCGTCGGCTCGGCGGCCGGCGACCGATCTTCCCGGTCGGCCTCCTGCTCCAAGGCCGTGAGGACTCGCCCCGCGCCGTTCCAGAGCTTGGTGATGAAGCTCCGTCCTTCGAGAAAGCGGGGCAGAGCCAGGCGTACGTGCTCCCCTTCGGTGATGCTGTAGATAAGCGTCCAGCGCATCGCATCGGCGCCGACCGGCTCGAATCCATCCGGAAAGTTCTTCTCGATGCGCCGCAGGATCTCTTTCATGTTCGCTGGACGCGACTCCATGACCGGGCGCTTGAGCTCCTCGAGCGACGCGCCCTGGATCAGCGTCAAAGGATCGATGCCGTTGCCTTTCGACTTGGACATCGTTACGCCGCGGTCGTCGGCGATGGTCGAGTGGAGATAGACGTCTTGGTAGGGCAGCCCTTCGGCGAACTGGAGGCCGGCGAAGTTCATGCGGGCGACCCAAAAGAAAATGATGTCCTTCGCCGTGGAAAGTACCGACGTGGGAAAGTATCGCTCGAAGTCCGGTGTTGCCTCCGGCCAGCCGAGCGTACTCATTGGCCAGAGCCAAGACGAGAACCAGGTGTCGAGAACGTCATCGTCCTGTCGCCACGTCTCGGGCGCCTGCTTCACGACGTCGGGCGCCTCTTCGGCGACCACGATCTCTTGAGTCTCCACGTTGTGCCAGGCCGGAATCCGATGGCCCCACCAGATCTGACGGCTGATGCACCAGTCGCGAATGTTGGTCAGCCAGTGGACGTAGACCTTCTCGAATCGGTCGGGATGAAAGCTCAGCTGGCTCTCCTCCTGGCGCGTCCACCCGTCGGGGCCCTGCACGTAGCCGCTCGCCTGCAGTGCCTTTTCGGCCATGGGCCCCATCTTGACGAACCACTGGTCGGAGAGGCGGAACTCGATGGGAACCTTCGACCGATAGCTCCGGCCAATGGCGAGCACGTGGTCCTCGATCTTCTCCAGGAGCCCCTGCTGCTCGAGGTCCTCTACCACGAGCTTCCGCGCCCGGTAGCGCTCGAGCCCTCGATACTTTTCGGGCACGCGATCGTTGAGCGTAGCGTCTTCGTTCATCACGTCGACCTGCGGAAGGTCGTGCCGCAGCCCCACTTCGAAGTCGTTCGGGTCGTGGGCAGGCGTGATCTTCACGCAGCCCGTTCCCTTTTCGGGGTCGGCGTGCTCGTCGGCGATGATGGGTATCGGCTTTTCGACGAGAGGGAGTATGACGTTCTTCCCCCGGAGCTCCGCGTATCGCTCATCGGTGGGATGAACGGCGACGGCAACGTCGCCGAACATCGTCTCCGGCCGAGTGGTGGCTACCACGACGAACTTCGAACGGTCGTGTTCGAGGGGGTAGCGCAGGTGCCACATCTTGCCCTTCTCTTCTTGTTTTTCCACCTCGTCGTCGGACAGTGCGGTGCGGTCGACCGGGCACCAGTTCACGATTCGCTTGCCGCGGTAGATGAGTCCTTCCTGGTAGAGGGAGACGAAGGCCCGACGCACGGCCCGATTCAGACCTTCATCCATGGTGAAGCGCGTGCGCGACCAATCACAGCTGCAGCCCATCCGCCGCAGCTGCTCGAGGATCGTGTCGCCGAACGCATCGCGCCAAGACCAGATGCGCTTGATCATCTCCTCGCGCCCGAGCTCGCGATAGTCGATCCCTTCGGCGTCGAGCTGCTTTTTGACCACGGTCTGGGTGGAGATGCCGGCATGGTCGGTTCCGGGGACCCACAAGGCGTCGTCACCGTCCATGCGGTGGTATCGGATCAAGACGTCCTGCACCGTATTGTTGAGCGCGTGGCCCATGTGCAGGCGACCCGTGATGTTGGGCGGCGGGATGACGATCACGAAGGGGCGCCCGTCCTTGCGTCGCGGCTTTTTGAGCGTGCCGTCCGACGCGTACGCACTTTCGAAGCAGCCCGCTTCGAGCCACTGCTCGTACAGGCGACCCTCGGCCTCCCGAAAGTCGAAGCGTTTGGGGAAGGCAGCCATGGAGTTCCCATCGCTAGCCGACCCTTCCGAGCGGCACAACCCGATCCGACGCTCGCTTGACCCTCGATTCCGGCAGGCCTACCGAGCGCTCATGCGGGCCAAATTTGCTACGCGCGCGACCAAGGCCACCGCGGCCGTGCAGCCGGTTACCCCGGGGGACCTCGACGACTGGCTGAAGGGAGCCGCCGCCGCCGAACGTCGCTGGGTGAGGAACGCCCGCTTTTCGGCGGCATTCGCCGAGACGGTCGTCATCCCCACGGACGATGGGCCCCCGAAGGTGCTGCTCGGCCTCGGACCGACGCCCTCACCCTGGGCGTACGCGGCCATCGGCCAGCTTCCTGCTGGACGCTACCGCATCGAGGCGGCGCTCGACGCGGATGCCGCGACCCGAGCCGCCGTCGCGTACGGCCTCGGGGGGTACGCCTTCGATCGCTATCGGAAGGTCGCCGAATCGGACGTCGAGCTGGTCTGGCCGGAGGCCGCGGACTCGGCCGAGGTGGAGCGTTTGGTCGACGCGATCAGCCTGTCTCGCGATCTGATCAATACGCCGGCTCAAGACATGGGGCCGGCGGAACTCGCGGATGCCGTGCGGACCGTGGCTCGGCGATACAAGGCAAAGATCCGTGTCATCGTCGGAAAGGAACTTCTCAAGCAGAACTATCCCACGATCCACGCCGTGGGCCGCGCAAGCGTGAGCCCTCCCTGCCTCATCGACCTGCGGTGGGGACGCCCGTCCGACCCGAAGGTCACCCTGGTGGGGAAGGGCGTCATCTTCGACAGCGGCGGCCTCGACATAAAGTCCGCGAACGGCATGCTCTTGATGAAGAAGGACATGGGCGGCGCGGCCATCGCGCTGGGCCTGGCTCGAGCGATCATGGACGCCGAGCTTCCGGTCCGACTGCGCCTCCTGATTCCCGCCGTCGAGAACGCGGTGTCCGGCAACGCGCTTCATCCGCTCGACGTCATCACGACGCGCAAGGGAATCACGGTGGAGGTGGGGAACACCGACGCCGAGGGCCGGCTGATCCTGTCCGACGCACTCGCCGAGGCCTCGACGGAATCCCCCGAGCTCCTCGTCGATTTTGCCACGCTCACGGGTTCCGCTCGGGTCGCGCTGGGGACCGAGGTTCCCGCCCTCTTCAGCAATGACGATGCCGTGGCCGAAGGAATCTTGGCGTCGGCGGAAGCGGTGCACGACCCGGTCTGGCGCCTTCCGCTCGTGCCGGCGTACCGCCGCCACCTGGAGAGCAAGGTGGCCGACACGTCGAACATCGCGTCGAGTCCCTTCGGCGGGGCGATCATCGCCGGTTTGTTCCTCGAGAAGTTCATCGACGAGGGTCAACCGTGGGTTCACTTCGACGCGATGGCCTACAATCTCGACGCTCAGCCTGGTCGGCCCATCGGCGGCGAGGCCATGGGCCTCCGCGCGGTGTACGCCTATCTCGTGAATCGCTACGGTGGATTCCGGAGCTGATCGCCCAGGCTGCGGGGCTCCTGCTTTCGGGGACCGGCCGGGGCATTCGCCCCGAATCGACCAAATACCCCGTGCGTTTCGGGAGGCGTCTCGGTTCCTTCGCGCGCTGCACGCGCTGCCCGTGGAGGCGGACGACCCGGTGCCGCTCGCCGACCGCGTCTTCATCGAGCGCGGCCGCGTCATGATGGGCGACGCCAGGGATGACTTGCGGCCGAGACGCAGGTAGCGGGAGCCGGTGCTCGCGCTCGACGAAGTCGAATCGCAGTTTCGAGCCGCCCTTCGGGTGCGACCCAAACTGGAGCTGCCGGTCGTGGATCGGGTGGTACTGCTCACCGACCGACCGGCCTCCGAGTCGCGCAGGATGCTGACGCCGGTCGCTCGATTCCTGTCGGTGCTGAGTCCCGCGCGTTTCGAGGTCTGGAGCGAAGATCTCACTCGCGGGATCGTGCCGCTCGTGGATCATCTCGCTGCTTCCCCGCCGGATCTCATCGTCACCTACCGGCACTTGTTCGAGGCGAACTGGGACTTGCCACACAGCCTCGGCACCTACGCCGATGTACTCATTCAGGATGCACCGGTGCCGGTTCTCCTGTTGCCCCATCCCAACGTTCCGAATCTTGCCTTGGGAGCCATGTCGACCGCGCGGGCGATGGTCGTGACCGACCATATCGTCGGAGATACGAGTCTCGTTTCCTGGGGCCTGCGCTTGGTGCAGCGAGGTGGCGTGCTGAACCTGTGCCACGTCGAGGATGATGCCGTGTACCGCCGCTACATCAATGCCATCTCGAAGATCCCGGGTCTCGACACCGAGCTCGCGACCGAGGGGATCGAGCGCCGGCTCTTGGCGGAAGCCGAGGCCTATGTCGTCGATGTGCGAGCGCTCGTGGAAAAGACGTTCCCCGGTATCGCGTGTGTACCCGTGATCCGAAGGGGACACCGGATTCAGGAGCATCTCGAAATCATCAATGGCGCCGAGGTCGACGTGGTGATCGCCAACTCCAAGGACGACGGCCAGCAGGCCATGCACGGCACGGCTTATTCTCTCGCCATCGAGCTGATGCGCACGCCCCTGCTGCTGCTCTGAGGTCATGGTAGCGGAACCGATTTCGGAGACCACGACGTTCCTGTTCGTGGGCCTCGTCTGCGCCATGATCCTGGCGCTCGCGCTTCGGGAGAGGCTCGGGGCCACGAAGTCGGTCATCACCGGCGCATTCGCCGTCGGCTCGGTCGTCTTGGGGCACGCGTTCGACATCTTCCAGGCCCCCGAGGACGCACTTCTGCCCACCTACATCTCGATGGTCGACTGGTCGGTCATCGTCATCATCCTCGGAAGTGGGCTGTTCGTCGACGTCATCGCTCGTTCCGGCATATTCACTTGGTCCGCGATCCGCTTGACGAAGCTTTCGGGCGGCGACCCGGTGCGGCTCTTGTGGTTCTACGGCGCGATCACCGTGATCTTCTCGGCGGTTCTCAACAACGTCACCGCGATGCTCATCGTGGCTTCGGCGACGACCGTGTCTCTGAAGAAGCTGGAGCGGAAGGACCTGCTCCTGGGATTTCTTCTGACCGAGGCCGTACTCAGCAACGTCGGGGGTCTTCTCACCCTGATAAGCTCGATCCCCAACGTCATCTTCGGGACGGCGGGCGGGATCGATTTCCTGAGCTTCTTCTTGAAGGCAGCGCCTTTCGTCGTCGTTGCCACCATCGCTTCCATCTTCCTGGCCCGGGCTGCCTTCGGGATCGGTACGTTCGCGAACTCGGTCGAGCGAGAGCGCGCCGCCGAGCTTCTCGAGGCCTTCGACGAGAAGGCCAGCGTTTCCGGCGCGAGCCTCTTCGGCTCTGCCTGGCTCCTCCTGCTGCTCTTCATCCTCGGCATCGCGACTGCGTCCCTCGTTTCCGGTGGTTCGGACTTGGGCGTTGGGTTCGTGGCCATGACCTTCGCCGTCGTGGCTCTCGTCTGGCTCGAGAGGCAGCCGGAGAAGGCGTACGCAGCGATCGACTGGGACCTGGTCTTCTTCCTCATCTACCTGTTCGTGGTCGTCGGGGTCATGGAGCAGGCTGCGGTCTTGAACCTCATCGGGCGAGGCCTCGAGAGGCTCGTCGCGCTCGGACCGGCGGCGGGACCGGTGTCGCTCCTCTGGAGCAGCGCCGTCGTCTCCAGCCTGACGGACAACGTCCCGCTGTCCGCGGCGCTCGCCAAAATCTTGGGCAGCACCTCGGCTCTTGCCGAGCCGCGCCAGTGGTGGGCCGCGATCTTCGGCTGTAACCTCGGGGGAAGCTTGACGCCCATCGGCTCGGCCTCGACGCTGGTGGCCGTGAGCATCATTCATCGGCATGAGGGGCGAGTCGGCTTCTTCGACCTCGTGCTGAAGCTGCTGCCGTTCGCGCTCCTCCAGCTCGCCGTGGCGAGCGCGTATGTCATCGTCTCCTGACGACGGCTTTCGCCAACCGACTAGGGAACGCAGGCCGATGCCAGGCGCCGCACGGAGCGCGTCGCCGCCTGCCGTGCCTCGGTCAGTCCGATCGCCTGGGCATCGGTCCCGGTCGCTGCGGCTGCGTCTTGGGCGCGGTCGATCGCCAGCGCCAGCTTCCTCGAGGCTTCGATCACTCGCTGAACGTCCGCCCGGAGCCGGTCGGGCAGATGCAGTTCTTCGAGTTCCACGACGAAGGTCGAGAGCTCCCGACGGCGCTCGGTGAGGGCGGCTTTCGTCGAGGACTCCGAAGCCCGGTCGAGCCGGGACTCCGCCCGCTGGAATGCGACGACCACCGGCGCCAGCTCGGCACAGGCCGCCCCGTCCACCCGACCGGAGTCGGCTCCCGACTCGCCCTGCACCGTCCGCAGCATGTGAGGAACGAATACCAAGAGCGCGTAGGCGATCGTCCCTACGTATGCCGCCGTCACCCAGCGGAGACCACGAAACTGTCGCCCGCCGCCCAGGATTCGCATCCCGGCGTAGACCCCGACGAGGATGGCCGCCACCATGAAGAAGATGACGACCACCATTCGCGCACCATCGAGCTCCGGTACGCCGACCAGGTCGATGACGTAGATGGAGCCTTGGTCGACGAGGATACCCAGGAGCAGTAGCCCGAAGGCGAGACGAGCCAGGGGATCGATCGGGGCTTTCGTCACCGGAAGGACGTTAGCGCGTCGTCGTTCTCGGGGCGACTGCGGGGATGGTGAACTCCCCACTGGCCAGCGGCTGGCCGGGTCCGACCTCGGGAAGCGTGAGCACGAGAGCTTTGCAGCCCCCGCGATCCTGCCAGGACAGCTCCCCGCCGTGTTTGCGCGCCGTGCTGCGGGCGGTCGGAAGTCCCAGTCGAAACTGAACCGTGCTCGGTCCGTCTTCGAATCCGAGCTCGAAGACTTCGTCTCCCGGGAGGTCGGGGCTTCCAACGAATCCAATTCCGAGGACGAGTGCGTTGTCCTCTCGGTCACTGAAGACGTGAAGCTTGCCCGGGCAGCACGCGTGTTCGGAGGCGTACAGGAGCATGCTGCTCAGAGCCTGCTGCAGCGCGCCGACATGTCCTTGGAAGCGGGGCAGCGGAGCGAACGACTCCTCGACCTCGACGTCCGGGGGAAGGCGCGGACGGACCAGTCGCAAGACGTTGCGGAAGGCGTGGACGAGGTCCGCCTCGCGGAACTCCGAGCGGTCGACCGAAGCAAACTCCTGCAGGTCGTTCACGATACCGACGATTCGATCCGTGGCCGCGTCCGCGCTGGCGAGGCTATCGGCCAGGCTCGCCATCCAGCGCTCCACGTCCGGCGTCGAGCCGAGGTGTGACCGTAGGCGCTCCAGCAGGCGTCGGGTGAGTTGCCCATGACTCTTCAGGATCCCGGCCGGCGTCTTTACTTCGTGAGCGACCCCGGCGGCCAGTCGACCGAGGGTGGCCATCTTCTCCGACTCGACGAGCTGACCTTGCATGGCTTTGAGCTCGACGTACTTCAGTCGATGGATCTCGGCGTCGCGCTCCGCCCGCTCGACCTCGAGGCGCGTCTGGACTTTGCGCAGCTTCAGCCGGCTGTCGCTGTCGAAGACTCGCCGCTCGAGCCGATGCGCGGCTCGGGCCGCCTGCAGCGCTTCGGTGAGCTTCCCCGTCTCTTCGAGAGCTCGGGAGTACAGCTCCTCGATCTCGTAGAGCAGGACGTACTCTCCTCGACCCTCGAACTCGGCCTTGGCCCGCTCGAGAAGGCCGGTGGCGACGGCGGGGCGGCCTTCCTCCAGCTCGAGCTCTGCCAGCAGGAAAAGTGCTTCGCCGATCCCGGGCCGCATGCCGACCGACTGCCACTCGCCGAGCGCCGCTTCGTAGGAGGCGCGCGCCTCCGATAGGTCGCCCCGACTCCTCCACAAGCGGCCCAGATGCTGGTGACTGCGGGCGACGAGAAAGGTCAGACCGAGCTGCCGTCCGAGCGCCATGCTTTCTTGTTCGTAGCGAAAGGCCGCCTCGTCGTCGCCGCGCGCCAGGGCGATCTCGCCGAGTCGGCCGAGGATTCGACTCTCGCCCGGGCGGTACCCCAGCTCCCGAAAGACGCGAAGCGCCTTCTGAAAGTAATCTTCGGCTTTGCCTTGGTCGCCGGTCGACAGCTCGATCGAGCCCAGGTTGGCGTAAGCCCAGCCGGTCTGCCGTTTGTCGCCCGCTCGCTCGGCGACGCGGAGGCTGGTGGAGCTTCGGTCGATGGCTCGGCCGAAGTCCCCGGTGAACTCGTAGACGTGCGACTGAATGTCGAGGGCGGTGGCGAGGTCGGCATCGTGACCGAGCGCGGAGAATCGGGCTTCGGCTTCCTCGGCCATTCGCATGGCGTCGGTGATCTCGCCGACGAACAGACCTCGGTAGGCGCGGTTGCGAAGGACCCGCGCCTGAACCAACGGATCATCGGGAGCGAGCGCCTCCGCGGTTCGGCTGAGCTCGTCCGCCCGTTCGGGAAAGAGCAGAGCCTGCTCCCACGACTCGTGGGCTAGGTCACGAGCCGCATCGACGTCGGCGTTGTCGGAACGGGCCCGCTCCATGAGAATGTTGTCGCCTCAGCGGTTCGGGCGTTTCAAGTCAAAGCGACCTCAGGGAGGGCCACCCCATTCGCGGCGAGAGTAGGCGAGGACGTCGGCGACCTGTTGGTCGTCGACGGTTTGGATCGCAGCCATGGTCCCGAATCCATTGATGATCGTGTCGACCAAAGATCGATCCGTACGTACCGGCACCACGACCGAGAGCGCCGGCGAGGTGGAGAATTCGCCTTCGCCGTCGGAACCATGGCACGTGATCAGCGAGCACTGTCCGGTCGTCGGCTGCATGTAGATCACCTCGCCGTTGTCGGCGTCTCCGGTCAGCGCCAGGATCGCATCGATCCGCGGATCGCCCCCGCCGTTTCCGTTGCCGCCGTCGCCGTCATCACCGCACGCGGCGACCGCCAGGCCCAGCCCGAGGGCACACATGACAAAGAGTTGTTTCATCGAGAGTCCTTTCAACCTGATTCCAAGATGAGCGCAATGCCCTGACCGCCTCCGATGCAGGCCGACCCGATCGCGTAGCGGCCTCCGGCGCGCGGTAGTTCGTATACCAGGTGACCCACGATTCGGGCGCCCGACGCTCCGAGTGGGTGCCCGAGCGCGATCGCCCCACCGTTCACGTTCGTCTTCTCGCGATCGAGACCCAGCTCCTTTTCCACCGCCAGGTACTGCGGGCTGAACGCTTCGTTCACTTCGATCCGGTTCATGTCGCCCAAATCGAGACCTGCGCGATCGAGAGCCAGACGGATGGCTGGCGCGGGACCGATCCCCATAATGGTGGGGTCCACGCCACAGGTCGCCCACGCCACCACTCGCGCTATCGGTGAAAGGCCGAGCCGTTCGGTGGCGGCGCTCGAGGCCAGAACCAGCGCGGCCGCGCCGTCGCAGATCCCCGACGCATTGCCCGCCGTCACGCAGCCGTCCTCGCGAAAGACCGGTTTGAGCTGAGCGAGCTTCTCGAGGCTCGTCGCCCGCGGATGCTCGTCGACTTCGAACGATTGGGGTCCCCTGCGCGTTTCAAGGGTGATGGAAGCGATCTCATCGCGGAAGTGCCCGGCTTCTCGAGCGGCGGCCCAGGCCTCTTGAGAACGCAGCGCAAAGGCATCCGAGTCCTCCCGACTGACCGCGTAGCGGTCGGCCAGATTCTCGGCCGTGATCCCCATCGGGCAGCCGCACAGGCGGTCGGTGAGCCCGTCCCACAGTGAGTCGGCGAGCTCGCCCTTGTGGCCGAGCTTCATGCCCCAGCGTGCCCCGTACAGCACGTGCGGTGCTCGGGACATGCTCTCCGTCCCCCCGACCAGGCACACCGCTGCTTCGCCCAACAGAATCCGCTGGGCCCCGGCGATCACCGCCTCGAACCCCGACCCACATAGACGATTGACGGTCAGAGCGGGGACCGACTCGGGAAGGCCCGAGCGCAGCCCGACGTGACGTGCAAGATAGGTTGCGTCGGGCGATGTCTGCTGAACGTTACCGAAGACCACGTGGTCGACCGCTCCTTTGTCGACGCCCGCTTGATCGAGAGCGGCGGTCGCGGCGTGCACGGCGAGGTCCGTTGCGGTCTGGTCTTTCAATGCGCCACCGAACGTGCCGAAGGCGGTGCGTTTGGCGGCCACGATGTATACTTCGTTTCGACTCACCGGCGGCGTGTTAGCGTGGTGGCATCAGGATGCCAACCGGTCGACGAGGCCCGACGGAGGCGGCGATTTCAGGGTTCGTCGGGCACCCCGAGCTCCACGAGGAGCGGCCGGTGATCGCTGGCATCGTGGGCTTCGCTCACGACCCGAGCGCTCACGACCTCGAACGCTTCGGAAGCGAAGAGGTGGTCGAGTCGGCGGGTCGGCGCATGCGCGGGGAACGTGTACGCGTTCTTTGCGTCCGTTGCGCCGGCGGCGAAGACGTCGCTCAGTCCCGGAACCGAGGCGATGGTCGCGTAGGTGGAGTCGCCTTCGAAACTCGTCTCCGGTTCGTCGGCGAATCCATCTCTTTGTGCAGCGTCCGCGGGGATCGAGTTCAGGTCGCCCCCGGCGATCACGGGTTCCCCGGTCGACTCCTCGAGAAGCTCGGCATAGCGCGCGGCCTGTGCCTGTCGATTGTCCGGGTCGAAGGCCTCGAGATGGGCATTGAAGATGTTGATGGGCCCGCTCGGCGTCTCCAAGACGGCGCGCTGGACGTAGCGGAACAGGTAGAACAGGTTGTAGTAGCCCGGGTTCGTGTCTGGTTTGGGCAACAAGGTCACGCGGTTCTGGCGAACGGGAAAGCGACTGAGGACGGCACCTCCCGAGCTCATCCGTCCGAAGTGGTCGCTCGGCGGCCAATACGGGAAGGGCACCCAGTTTGCGGTCCAGCTCACGGCGGGGGCCATGTACGGCAGCCCGGCGAGCTCACCCAGCCTGCGCCCCTGGTCGATCCCGTGGCTGCGAGTGCAGTTGAAGTCGACTTCCTGAAGCAGAACGACGTCGGCTTCGGTTCGACGGATGACGCTGGCCATGCGCTCGAGCGTTTCTTCGAAGTGGGACGCCGGCTTCGCTCTCCCGCTTCCTTCGCTTCCCTGACCGTAGCCCCAGGCGATGTTCCAAACGAGGACGCGGATGGTGCTCGTGCTGGTCCTGGTCGAGGGATCAGCTGCGGCGCCCACCGCTGGCGCTTCGAATGTCCGCGGGCGCTGGACGCCG
Organism: uncultured Myxococcales bacterium; assembly: GCA_964473255.1. GTDB lineage: Bacteria > Myxococcota > Kuafuiibacteriia > Kuafuiibacteriales > Kuafuiibacteriaceae > Kuafuiihalomonas. The sequence goes on from CAYYOT010000040.1 coordinate 37,416, forward strand.
CCCGCCATCCAGACGACGACGCCTACCAGGACCGCGAGCAGGAGGGCGACGAGGACGACGATGCGGAACAACGCGCGCATCCTCAGCCCGGAGGCCACGCCAGCGGGCGTCCGCCAAGTACGTGCAGGTGGATGTGGAAGACCGACTGCCCGCCGTCGGCGCCGTTGTTCAAGACCAGCCGGTAGCCGCCGGTCAGGCCCTCTCGGCGAGCGATCTCGGTGGCAACGCGCACCATGTGGCCCACCAGCGGCTCGTCGGCCGTCGTCATGTTCTCGATGCGATCGAGAGGCTTTCTCGGAACTACGAGGACGTGGGTGGGCGCTTGCGGGTTGACGTCTCGAAACGCGACGACGGTGTCGTCCTCGTACACGATGTCGGACGGGATTTCGCCGTCGATGATCTTCTGGAAGAGCGTCTTGTCCGCCATGACCGGGGCCATGACACGGGCCGGACCCGACCGTCAAAGGTCAGAGATGACGTCGGACTCGCGCCTCGGCCTCGGACCGGAGAGCGGCGATCGTCCGCGCGAGCGTGAGTTGGATCCGTGCGCGGTGGAGATTGTGGTGGCTGCGCGACGCGAAGCGCTCGGGCGACCAGGCGAAGTAGGACTCCTCGAGGGCATCGCGACAGAATCGCGTGGCGAGCTCCAAGGCGATCGTCTCCGCCCCGACCACGAAGGCTGCTCGCTCGGCTTCGAGCAGCAGGTCCCCGCCGACGTCGGCGTACCCCTCGGCCGCAGCGTCGAGACGGTCGAGGTCGAAGTCGGCGGTGCCTTCCGATTCACCGCCGGGATTGCACCACGAGCGCAGCGCATCGCCGATCTCGAGAGGGAAGGGCATCGGTGCGACGGTGTCGAGGTCGACCCAAGCCTTTGCCCGGCCCGATTCGGAATGAAAGACGAGGTTGGAGAACTTGGGGTCCCCGTGGACCACCCGCTCGGGCGTCGGCCGCAAGATCGGAAGGCGGTGATTCAGGATGTCGCGGGCGATCGGTTCGATGTCGCGGTATCGCCGGTGGTCCCGCTGGGCGTCGAGGGCCGAAGCCAATCGAGCGATGTGTCCTGCGGTGTCGTGGACGCCCAGCCGGCGGGCGGAAAACGCCTCTCGATAGTCGGACATCGCCAGGTGGAAGGCTCCGAGCGCGCGCCCGGCCTCCCGCGCCATGGAGGGGTCCAATACCCGAGCGTGGGTGGTGCCCGTTACCCACGTCAAGAGGCGCCAGATCCCGCCCTTCACGGCGGCGTAGCAGTCGTCGCTGCGCGTGCGCACCACGCGGGGTGTCTCGAGACCCTTGGACGCCAGGTGGCGCGTGACCCGGTCGACGTCGTCGCACACCGCGGGTTCGAAAATGTCGGAGACTCGCTGTAGGGCCCAGGACTCGGTTGGGCCGCGAACGCGAAACGTCCAGTTGATGAGACCCTGGTCGATGGGTTGGACCTCGTCGGCGGCCACGTCCCATTCGGCCAGGGCCTCGGTGGCTAGCGCGATGCGATCCGACACGGGGCGCCCAGCCGGGCCATGAAGAAGCTGGTGACCCTATCGAAGAGGTTCTTCCGAACAGCCGGATCCGAGAGCTGATGCGTAAGGCCCACCAGCGGAATGAACTCGAAGCTCTTCCCCGCGCGAAACAGAGCTTCGGCGAGCTGGAGCGAGTGCGCGAAGTAGACGTTGTCGTCGGCAACGCCGTGCACGAGCATCAGCGGGCGATCGAGCTGTGACGCATACGTCAGCAGCGAGGCTCGATCATAGGGAGCGTCGTCCTCGGTGGGGACGCCCAAGTACCGCTCGGTGTAGTGCGTGTCGTAGTACCGCCATTCGCTCACCGGCGCGCCGGAAACGCCGGCCAGGAAAACGTCCGGACGTTTCATCAGGGCGAGGGCGCTCATGTAGCCCCCGAAGGACCAGCCGTAGATACCGACCCGGCTGGCGTCGAGCTCGGGGAACCGCTCGGCGAGGGCTTCGAGGCCAGCGACCTGATCGTCGAGGGTGACACCGGCCAGATCGAGGTCGATCGCTCGTTCGAAGTCGCGGCCGCGTCGGGGTGTTCCGCGGCCGTCGATGCTGACGACGGCAAAACCGTGGTCGGCGATGTACTGGGGAATGAAGAAGCGCTGGGCGATGGTCTGGACCAGATTCACGTGGGGTCCGCCGTAGACGTACACGATCACCGGATACGCCTGGCCGGGTTCGCGGTCGTGGGGCCAGACGACCAGCGAGTTGAAACCGCTCTTGTCGGCCGCGGGAACGAGCTCCACGTGAGGCATGAAGGGTGGTGCTTTGGCGTGGGCGGAGATCGCCACCGCCGGGCCGAGCGTTCCTTTGCCCGAGACGGAGTGGACCGTCGTCTCGGGCAGGTGGGTGAGGCTCGAACGCTCGATGGCAATGATTCCGCCGTCCCGCGCCAAAGAAGCGACGTGGTAGCCCGCCCCATCCGTGATCCGCTCCGGTGCGCCCGTCCCATCGAGCTGGACCCGGAAGATGTGCTGCTCGGTGGGATTGGGGCCGCCGACGAACCAGACGAATCCCCGTTGCTCATCCACGTGCACTACCGACTGGAGGCCCGCGGTCGGCGCGACCAGCACCGTCGGATGCCCGCCGGAGGCCGGCCGCCGCAGAAGGCGCCAAGCGCCTTTCGCTTCGTCGGCCCAAAGAAGGGACAGCC